>JBGVIP010000081.1:0-25354 GCA_045123335.1 Treponema sp. | reverse complement strand
GTCATTAACATAATATATAACCTCAAAAATAAAGTTTCAAAAATTGCGTAGCTCGCAGATTCTTCTATTATAATCAATGTTCAGATAAAAGTCATCAGTTTGAAGCTCAGAAACTGATTTTTTCTGGGTTAAGTGTATGTGCGGTAGGACAAAGGGATTATAGGAAATTTATATAATCCCTTTGTCCTTCCGCTTCGTATTGTTTATGCCCGCATATCATGCTATTCTTTTTTTATGAAGATTATTTCGTGGAATGTGAACGGTATTCGTGCCGTAGAAAAAAAAGGTTTTGTTGACTGGCTTTTAAAAAGTGATTCTGATGTTGTGTGCATTCAGGAAACAAAGGCTAATCCTGCGCAGCTTTCGGAAACTCTTTTGAATCCGGCTTCTGAAGATGGAAGCGTTTCCTATAAATCATATTTTTCAAGTGCAAAAAAAGCCGGTTATTCCGGTACAGCAATTTATTCAAAGACTGCACCGGACAGCGTAGAAACAATGGGCGACGACCGATTTGATGATGAAGGCCGTGTTACAATTGCAAAATTCGGGAAAACAGCCATTATTTCTGCGTATTTTCCGAACAGCCAGGATGCAGGTGCCAGACTAGATTATAAGCTTGCGTTCTGTGATGCAATGCTAAAAAAATGCAACGAACTTGTAAGCCAGGGATTTAATATTGTGCTGTGCGGCGACTACAATATTGCGCACAAACCGATTGACCTTGCAAATCCAAAATCAAATGAGCACAACGCCGGCTATCTTCCAGAAGAACGCGCCTGGATGGATGAATTTACCGCTGCAGGCTATGTGGACACTTTCCGTCATTTTTGCAGCGAACCAAAGCAGTACACATGGTGGAGCTACCGCTTTCATGCCCGCGAAAAGAACATCGGGTGGCGCATTGACTATCAGTGTGTAAACCCGGATTTTATTGGAAACGTAAAATATTCAAAAATACTTGCCGACGTAACCGGAAGTGATCACTGTCCTATAGAGATAGAGATTGTGGAGTAGATTTGTATTGGAATTGATAAAAAAATATCGGGAGGGAGATAAAAGTTTTCAGAAACATTCTGATTTGCTACAGCTGACTAATAAGTTTACTACACACGTTCATTGAGCCCTTCGACTCGCTCAACCACCGCTAATAGAACTTTTTAGTCAGCGTCAATGCCACTAATTTTATTTAAGTTTTTTATCGATATTTTTCTTTGTCTTTTTTGCGCTTTTAGAAACGTCTTTCTTTATCTTTTTGGCTTCTTTTTTTACGTTCTTACCGATTTTTTTAGCTTCCTTTGAAACATCTTCGGCAATTTCTTTTGCTGTGTCAGCAACGGCTTCTGCGGCATCGCTTACAGTTTCTTCTATTGAACTGTCTTTTGCGAATAAAGTTCCTGAAAGCATAAGTGCAGAAAAAACAATGCATAAAATCTTTTTCATGGCGTACCTTCCTTTTTTTTAGAATATCAAAATCATGCATATTGAGACAATAGGGGACGTCTAGCCCGCTAGCGGGCGCTTTTTTATTTCGCTTTGCGACTGGGAGCAATTTTTTTGCTGATTAAACATTAGATTTTAAGACTAAACTTTATAATGCGTTTGCTATTAATATAGTAGAAAGGAAGATGATTTTTTGCTAAATTGGAAGCATGCGAAAAATAAGTTTGGTATTTTTAATCGTTCTTAGTCTTTTTTGTTTTTCATCCTGTTCAAAGGTTATGGGATACAGCGTCCTTTTGTGGAACTTGCCGGAAAATCAGCTGCAGGACGGCGATATAGTTCCTGTATATATTAAATCAAATATTTCTCATGTTTATGTAATTGGAACTTCAAAGGGGAAAGTAGAAGTGCCGCTCTGGCAGCTTACAGAGCCTGTTTCAAAATTCAAGATAAAGAAAGTTCAGGCTCGTTATGCAGAATGCCGCCATGTGTACGCTTCGGTTGCTCTGGACGGACTTCCTATGCGTGCAGAAGCAGTAAATACAGCAAAACAGGTTTATCGTCTTAGAAAAAATGAAGTCGTAAAGCTTTTGTATAAGGTTCGCGGACAGGCTCCGATGACCGGCGGAAAACCGCTTGAAGGAAACTGGTACAGAATTCTTACTGAAGATGGAACTTCGGGCTGCTGCTT
Source organism: Treponema sp. (assembly GCA_045123335.1). Classification (GTDB taxonomy): domain Bacteria; phylum Spirochaetota; class Spirochaetia; order Treponematales; family Treponemataceae; genus Treponema_D. The sequence goes on along the minus strand of JBGVIP010000081.1, from coordinate 23,223 downwards.
CAGCTATAATCTTCGCAGTTTTGAAACAGACATTACCGGACAGCGCGTTGGAGGCGGTGACGAAATTCAGGAAGTTAATCCAAATGCGGATTTTGACCTTCGCCTGCTTAACGTATGGTACCCGGATTCGTATAAGGCAATGATTGATTCAAAGCGTGTTGATCCTGCAAAGTGCATTCCTTCATATAATTTTCATCTTGATGATGAGACAAAACGCCTTTCGTTCCGCATGCCGGGAATTGATAAAAGCTGGGACTATAACGGCGCAGTACTTACAGGACCAAACACATATCAGCTTACAGATATTCCGATCGTTGTTACTGTTCGTTATGACAGTTACATTGTTGTACGCTATACCGGCGAAAGCGGAAAACCAGAAGACTTTAATCTTGTCCTTATAGACGGTCAGCTTGAAGAAATTATTGCGGCCGAAGTTGAACGCCGCGAAACAGAATATGAGCACATTTACATGTACGGACCTTCATTTAAGAGCGGAAGCTACGGAAACCTTACGTTTAATGAAGACGGAACATTTGAATGGACAAACAATAAACTTTTGATTTCTTCAGCAGTAATCAGTTCTTCTGCCGGAACATCTGGAACAGTAAGCATAAAGTACTTCCTGAACAAATCAATGTATCAGCTGTACGACGGAGTTCTTACATTCAAGTTTAACGGTATGAACAAGAGCGTAAACTTCCTCTATAAGATGGAAGAAAACGGAATCCGCTTTGAAGATGCAACAGGTGCTACAATCGACAAGACAAACACTGTTACAGAGCGCGGAATTTCTCCTCTTGTAATGTTCTTCAGCAAACAGAACTAACTCATAAAGTTTACGGTGATTGTGTTTGAGGTTGCTGAGCCTGTCGAAGCATCCAAAACACCGTAAAAATATGACATTTTAATCTTTTTCGGGAATAAAATATGGCATTCGTTCAGTTTTCACAGGTTTCTTTAGCTTTTGGCGACCGGGATATTTTAAAAAACGTTTCAGTAAACTTAATGACTGGAACAAAGGCTGCTTTAACAGGAGCGAACGGTGCCGGAAAATCCACATTGATAAAAGTAATGGCGGGTTTGATTCAGCCGGACAGCGGAACCTATTCCTGCCAGAAAGATACGCGCATTGCATATCTGCCGCAGAGCGGTTTGACTCACCATGGCTGCACGCTTAAGGAAGAAGCGGACCGGGCTTTTGCCTTTGGGTATGAACTTCAGAAGCAGATTGATGAAATGGGCGAGCAGGCTGCAAAAAATCCGGATTCGGCAGAAAATCTTCTTATTAAGCAGGCTGAATTGATTGCAAGGCTTGAAGAAAGCGGGTGGCACAGAAGGGAAGCAACTGCGGAAAGCGTTCTTCTTGGACTTGGATTTTCGCATGAAGATTTATCGCGCCAGACAGAAGAATTTTCCGGCGGATGGCAGATGCGTATTGCGCTTGCAAAGGCGCTTATGCAGAATCCAGACATTCTGCTTTTGGACGAACCTACAAACTACCTTGATATAGAAGCCCGTGACTGGCTTGAAAAATTCCTTGTTAATTATAAAGGTGCATTCCTTCTTGTAAGTCATGACCGCTATTTTCTGGACGTAACAGTAAACGAGGTTTTTGAGCTTTTTGGCGGAGACCTTAAGCGCTACAAGGGAAACTTTACTCATTATGAACAGATTCGTGAGCTTGAACTTAAAACATTGATTGCAGAATACGAAAAGCAGCAGGATGAAATAGAAAAACTTCAGGATTTTATACGCCGTTTTGGTGTACAGGCTACAAAAGCGGCACAGGCACAGGAGCGCCAGAAGCAGCTGGACAAGATCCTTGCGCAGAAAATAGAAATTCCTGAAAGCCTTAAGAAAATTCACTTTAAGTTTCCGCAGGCTCCGCACGCAGGAAATCTTGTGATGCGTACAAAGGGGCTTTCTAAAACTTATGACGGTCAGAAATATATCATTAAAGACCTTGATTTAGTTGTTGAAAACGGCGAAATGCTTGTTGTTGCCGGAAGAAACGGCGCCGGAAAATCTACTCTTTTAAGGATGCTTGCTGGAGTTGACTGGACAAGTGACGGAGAAATAATTCCGGGAGCGGGCGTAAAAATCGGTTACTTTAGCCAGGACAACGCAGAAACTATCTGCGGAACTGAATCTATTCTGGATTATATAGAAAGTCGCGCACCGACTGAACTTATTCCAAAAGTGCGCGACATGCTAGGCTCATTCCTTTTCCGCGGAGATGACGTGTTTAAGCCGCTGAACGTTCTTAGTGGTGGAGAAAAGAGCCGTATTGCCCTGCTTCAGCTTTTGCTTTCGCCGAACAACCTGCTTATTCTGGACGAACCTACAAACCATCTGGATATGCATTCAAAGGACGTTCTTATGAATGCCCTTAAGGATTTTGGCGGAACTGTAATCTTTGTAAGCCATGACCGCGGATTTATAGAAGGTCTTGCAACTAGGGTTTTGGAACTTAAGCCAGGTCAACATCGTGAATTCCCAGGTGACTATAAGTATTACATGGAGCGCATGGAAGCAGAAGCGCTTGGTCAGGTTGAAGCTCCAGGAGCAAAAGAAAAGCCTGTTCCGGAACCTGTAAAGAGCGAAGGAAAGCGTAGCTGGGAAGAGCAGAAACGTCTGGATGCTGAACGCCGCAAGGCAGAACGCGCAGTTGCAAAAATTGAAGAAGAAATTTCCAAAACCGAAGAAGAAAAATCCGTGCTGGAAGCAAAGTTAAGCCTGCCGGAAGTGTATTCAAACGGTGCAAAGGCAAAAGAAATTCAGACAAAAATAAACGAAATTGCCATGCGGCTTGAAAAACTTACCGAAGACTGGGAATCTGCAATGGAAAATCTTGGCTAAGTCGCTTTTCGTAAATTGCTTGAAAAAATTAAAATTTTAAAAGAAAAAATTTGACAGATTCATAATCTGCCCTTACCATAAAATTGAAGAATTTATAAAAGTAAGAAGGCGATTATGAAAAAGTTTTTTCTTTCAATGTCAGCAATGATATTGTCTTTTTTTGTGCTTTTCGGCTGTTCTAATGACGTAGACAATTCATCGTTAATCCTTGCACAATTGATTAAGGGTAATACCTATTCAGGACCTGTTGCAAATCTTTCTGTTTCTGCAGAAGTTTTGGATTCGGCTTCGCGTGCAATTTATGTTTCAGATATTCAATCTGCAAAAGCTATTGTAGAAGGCTTTGATTACACAGGTAAAGCTTTTTCTAAAGAAAGTCCTCTTGTAAGTGTTTCCAGCGGTAAAGGCTCGGGAATACCAGTTTCTTCTATTCCTGTATGTAAAAATGCAGTTGTAACTGTAAAGGCTTATGCTGATGATAAGGGCATAGTTAATTTAGATGGAATTGTAATAACTCAGCGTGTTGATATAAATCAGGGTGAAAATAATTCTGCAACCGTATCATGGAATACTTCTAAAGAAGGAAACGTTTATGCTGCCTTGATTAAAGCCGGCGTAAATACAAATACCCTTACAGATACTCAGAAATCTTCTATTGCTGGTGCAATTCCTACAGATATTCATGCTGCTTTGATTGATGCAAGTTCGATTGCTTCCGATTATAAGGCCGGTTCTCTTAAATCCTCTTCTTCTTACAAACTGACAGCAGGAACTGTAAAGGTTACATGCAACGATTACGACGGCTGCACATTGCAGGTTAATGACCCGGTTTCTTCTAAAGGAACTGCTGTAAAAGGTTCTGTCGTAACAATTTCTAACGTTGCTCCGGGAACGTGGACGCTTTATGTTTTGGCTTCTGATGGAACTGTAAAAACAACTAAGAGTGTAGCTGTGACTGGTGGAGAAACTGCAACTGTAACTTTAGGAACTCCTGTTATTACAGATAAAATTATTGTTCATGCTAAGGGATATACTGGAATTTACATCTATCAAACTGATGGAATTAGTACAGATTCTTATGATATGACTTCTGAAGGTAATGGCTGGTATACTTATACATTGAATGTAACCAGTGCAAAACTCATCTTTAAGACAACAAAAGATACTTGGAATGGTCAGACTGGAAATCTTACAAGAACTGCCGGTGAATGGTGGTTCATTGGGGACAGTGGTTCTAAACCAACAGGAACCTGGTATGATCATAATCCTGAAGTGCCTGTTGCTCCAACTGTAACAATTTCTCCGGTTGATGGAAGTCAGATTGCTGTAAACGGTTCAATTTCTGTTCAGTTTACAAACGGAAATGATACGATTACTTCTGCAAAAGTTACTGTAAACGGCAAAGAATACGACATGGGTACAACAGCCGGTACATGGTCAAAATCTCTTTCTGAAATGGGAATTACAAGCGAAGGTGCTACTGTAAAAGTAAGTGCAAGTGTTACAAACAGTGTTGGAACAGGTACAGATAGTGTTACGCTTACAACAACGAAAGCAAGTCAGCATGTAACAAATCCTAATGAACTGAGGATTTATCAGGTAATGGTTTCTTCTTTCCAGGATGGGGATCCTAATATTGGATATTCAACAGCTTATGGACCGAGAGGACAACTTACTGGAGGTGATTTGCAGGGTATTATCAATGCGGTTGACTACATAAAGTCTCTTGGATGTAATGCTTTGTGGATGACTCCAATTTTCCAATCTGCTGGAAATGGACAGCTTGATTCAACAGGATATTTCTGTTCTGATTATTTTAATATTGATTATCATTTTGGAACAAATGAAAAATTCGCTGAACTTGTAGAAGTTTATCATAATGCAGGAATTAACGTTATTCTTGATGGCGTATTTGGACATCATGGTGGTTCTGTCGCAAATTCTCCTAGCGGATATAATGTAAGCGGTAAAAACCCGGTTAATTATACTGATACAAATACCCAGAATTTCTATAAGGAAGTTGCTGAATATTGGATTAAGAATTATAGAATTGATGGTTGGCGTCTGGATCAGTGTTATCAGGTTGGCTTGGGTAAAAAAGGAAATGGAGATGAGTGTAATACCGGTGGACACAATTATTGGTATGATATTCGTAAGGTAGTTGAAAATGCCGCTGCTGGAAATGGAACAAAGGGTGAAAACTGGGGTACTTTGGGCTATATGGTAGGAGAGCATTGGGATGGACAATCAGAAATTCAAAAAGGCTCTGTTAATCCTGGTTATGCAGGTGGTTATGGTTTGAAATCATGCTTTGATTTCCCATCTCGTTATAATATTGTAAATGCTATTGCTAAGGCAGAAAGTGATGCTGGTGGAAATAGCATGGGATCATCTCTTTCATATGTATATAAAGATTACCATGGAAAGGGATATACACATCCAGAGGGTTATTATCCTAATTTGTTTATTACTAATCATGACCTTGTTCGTCTTGGTAATCTTATAAATTGGAAACATGGAGAAACTCCAGATTCATCAAATTATTGGAAACGTCATAAGCTTTCTCTTGCAATTATGGCAGCATATACTGGTCCTATAACAATCTATTACGGTGATGAATGGGGTGCTTATGTAGATGGTTATACAGGCCCAGGAGCATTAGATGCATATAATGACAATGCTTCTCGCTCAACAGGAAAAATCAGCGGCTTTAATTCTAATGAAAGTGATCTTCTTTCATATGCAAAAAAACTTATGGCAATGCGTAGTGAGCATGAAGCTCTTTGGAATGGAACTTCAAGTGATATAAGTACGAATGGAAATTTATATGTTGGTAAAAAAGTTGGTGGTGGAGAAACGATTATATTTGCAATTAATAACAGTTCTTCTTCAGTAACATTTAGTGCAACAGGTAAAGATTTGATTACAGGTGAATCGGTAAGTGGTTCTGCATCTGTAGATGGATATAGTGCAAGATTTATTCTTGTAAAATAAATAATTAAAAACTGTTTACTTTATATAGATACTTATCAAAATAAGGATATATAGGTTAGAGAGTTTGGCGCTTCCGGGGGGAAAACGGAAGCGCTTTTTTTTGTAAAATGAACGAAAAGTGAATCCGGCAGGCAAAATTTTACATAATATAAGGGGACTGTCGTTCATTTTTTGTTTGACTTATAGAAAATAGCCCTTATACTTTTAACTAGATAAGGTAGGAAAATTGCGCTTCTAGGTTGGGAAAAGTAGGGGCGCTTTTTTTTATCAATTTTTTATAAAAGTTCTGTTAAAAAAGTTTGGGGGACATATGAAAAAGTTTTTGTCATGCATTGCGTCGGCAATGTGTCTTTTGTCGTTTTTTTCCTGTTCGAATGATTTGACTGACTCTAAAAATCTGCTTTTGTTGCATTCATCAGATTCAAATTCAGGATATGGAACAATTATTGTAAGCGATTCTGATTCAAGGAAAATCGCTGTTTCTGATTTAACAAATTTGACTGCAACTGTAAGCGGTTACGGTATGGACGATGTAACTGGAACGGTAACTTCTGATTCGGGAAAAACAAGTGGTAAGGTAACGGTCGAAAAAGTTACAACAGGTAAAAACAGGGTAATTTCGATTGTTTCTGGAAAAGCTGTAATCCGTGAACTTATTCCTGAAGTAAAATCTGGAATTAATACGATTGAAAAAGTAACATGGGATACAACAGTTCTTGGTTCAATTTATTACTATCTTATTAAGGCTGGCGTTGATGTTTCTGAAATTGATTCAAGTGTCTTTTCAAGCGCAATTCCAACTGATGTTCATGCAAGTTTTGTAAATGCTGAAAAAATTGCAAGTGATTATAAAGCTGGCGAAGCAAGCGGATTGGGTTCTGCTTCTTCTTATAAAATTGAAGCTGGAACTGTAACAGCTACCGTTTACGGCTACAGCGGAAAGTCAATTCAGATTGGCGACCCTGCAAGCGAGGCTCAGACTGCCGGCGTAGACGGTTCAACTTTGACATTCAGCAATGTTCTTCCGGGTTCATGGAATGTTTATGCAGACGGGGAAAAAGTAAAGACAATCAAAGTTGATGCTGGAAATAATGATGTAACGATTGGAAATGCATACAGCGGACATATGGTTGTTTATGTATCTGCCGCAAGCGCACCTCGCCTTTGGATTTGGCAGGTTAGCGGAAGTTATACTGAGGGAAAAGACGTTCTTGGTTGTGTGTGGGACAATCGTCCTACAATGGCTGCTGCTGATGGTATGTGCAATAATAACGGCTGGTATATGTATGACCTTACTGCAAATGGATGTCATTATACAGAAGGCATTGCATTCAAGATAAAGCTTAATGATGATGCTAATGTTGAAACTGGTAAGACTGCCACATTCTGGTACGATGCTGCAGGAACTTGCGGTACTGCCGGAGAAATCTATGATTCTGACCCTACAGAAAATCAGCTTTCTAACAATGCAAATCTTGCATCTATAAGCGTAAACGGAACTGCAATTTCTGGTTTTGCTTCGGGTACAACTTCTTATACAAGTTCTATTTCTGCAGGAACAACAAGTGCTACTGTAACTGCTGTTTCAGAAGACAGTGCGGCAACAGTAAGCGTTAGTCCAAGCGGTTCTGCTTCAATTGCAGAGGGAGCTTCAAAAGATTTTACAATTACAGTAACAGCAGAAGACGGAACAACAAAGACTTACACTGTAACAGTAAAACGTGCCGCAGAAAATGACACAACTTTGGCTTCTATTACTGTAAACGGAAAGGCTGCAAGCATCAGCGGAACATCTGCAACTCTTAGCGCAAGCGGTTCGGATGACAGCCTTACAATTTCTTCTATTGTTGCAACTGCTGTCGATTCAAATGCAACAGTTTCGTACAGCGCAACAACAGAAACAGTTTCTAACGGCGGTTCAAAATCATTTACAATCACTGTTACAAATGGAACAAAAACTGCAACTTATACTTTGACTGTTAGTTATACAAAGGTTGATACACCTGAGTATTATTGGACAAACAAGAATGGCGCTTACGGTACAAATAAGACAATTTCTGGTTTCTCAAGCTGGTCAGAAAGTGATAAGATTATTCAGGGTGTTGCATGTGATACTCCTAGATGCTGGCTTGGCGGACATGAATATCCTGATCCTGATCTTTATGCAATGTTTGCGGCATGGGATGATACAAATCTTTATCTTTTGATTGAAATTCCAAATGTTGATGATGCTGATGCTGTAGACAATGATAAATGTTATGCTGGTTCACAGTTCCTTCCAATGGGTATTGTTTTGAATACTGGTAAACGTACTGCTGGAAACGGTACTCTCGATAATGGTAATAGTGTATGGCAGGGAAGTAAACTTTATACATGGGAAAATGGTATTGATACTATGCTTATGTTCCATCCTCGTCTAGGAATTGGTGAGCCAAGTATTTTCAAAACACAGTCAGACGGAACATTTACTTATGAGTCTACTGTAGCGGTAGCTGCAAATAAAAAGTATTGTATTGGATTTGAAACTGCTGGAGTTACTCGTGAAGTTTACTTTAATAAGTGTGTAAGTTCAAACATGTGGGCTGCTGTAACTGATGAAGATGGTAACTGGGGAAATAAGAGCAGCACAGATATGTCTACATATTCTTATATGGATTATCTTGCAGCCGGTAAGAATATGAGTTCTTATCAGGTTACAATTCCGTTGGCTTCTATTGATATAACAAAAGATTATATTGAGAGTACAGGTATCAGCGTAGGATGTTTCTCTACATACGGTGCTTCTACAATGGACTGCTTGCCATGGGATCCTTGTATGGTTGATGTAGCGGCAGAAGGGTATTCTTCAGATCCTTCTTCTTCTAAAGAAAAGGAAGATCTGGATAATATTACAGTTTCATTAGCCCGCATCGGAAAATAAAAAAAATATTCGGGAAATGCATTTTTAAGCTCCTTTTTGCGTATATATATGCAAAAAGGAGCTTTTATGAGTTATAAGATTAAACCGTTTGAAGAACTGGAGTTTAAAGATGACTTTATTTTTTATAAGGTCATGCAGAATCAGGAGGCATGTAAGGGAGTTATTGAAAGGTTGCTTTCGATAAAAGTTGACCACATTGAGTATCCTGAATTACAGAAAACTATCATGCCGTATTACACTGCAAAGGGGGTACGGCTTGATGTTTATGTAAAGGACTCTGACAAAGTATTTAATGTGGAGATGCAGGCAAATCCTCTTTCGGATCTTGGACTTAGGGCGCGCTATTATCAGTCTATGATTGATGTGGACTGCCTTATGAAGGGTGCAAGTTATGATGAACTGCCTGATTCTTATATTCTTTTTATTTGTCTGGAAGATCCTTTTGAGGAGGGATTGCCGGTTTATACATTTGAAAACGTGTGTGAAGAGTGTCCGGAGCTTGTTTTGGATGACGGAACAAAAAAAATCTTTTACAATGCGGGCAGTGCTGACAAGGAAGAGAATGAAGAATTGAGGGCTCTGTTGAATTTTGTTGGTTCTAGTGAACCAACAGATAATTTTACAGAGCGCCTTCAGGATCTGATTACTCAGATTAAGCAGCGGGAAGCAAATAAAACGGAGTACATAGAAATGAATATACATGACTATGACAAGATGCGGGAAGGAAAGTTGGAAGTTGCAGAAAATATGCTTGCTGAGAATTTTCCGATAGAACAGATTGTAAAACTTACAGGTTTAAGTGTAGAGGAAATTGAAAAGATAAAATCTGAAAGAAATGCATAGTTTGCATTAGAAAATAAATCCTGGATTTTCCTGCCGGTTAATTTAGGGTTTTTAAGGGGGAACCCCTTAGGAGAGGGGGTAGGAGGCAACGCAGTGCCGACGAGGGGGAGTCTTCCCCCTTCGCAACCCCCTTATTGGAAATTGCTTGCGCAATTTATATACAGCGGGGGGAGAGTCGCTTCGCTACCGAGTTTTGCATTCGATTAAAATCGAAAGTTTGCAAAACTTGCTTCCCCCATCACATTCACTGTCATAATTCAAGCTACATAAGAAAAAAGTTGAAAAATTTAAACCTATAGCTTAATATTGCCGATAGTAAAGTAGCAAGTAAAATAAAATTCAAAAAAGTTCTTAAAAAAAAAGTTAGTCATAAAAAAGAAAGTATAAAAGAGAAGTAGAGTTTGGTTCTTTGGTTTTATACGGGGTGTTCTTATGATTAAAAAGGTTTTAGGATTAATTGGATGTTTGGCAGGCTTGTTATTTCTCTCGTGCGAAGTTGGTTTGGGTGAATCCGTAGACGTTATGGCTCCGAGTCTGGAAATTTCTTCTCCAGAAGATGGTAGCATCATAATGAATAATTTTACCATGTCCGGTTCAACTTCTGATGATAAGCTTTTTGTTTTTATTTCAATAAAAGTCAATTCAACCTCTACTGGTGCACAAGTTGCCAGTTATAATGGCAGTGTAGATACGCTTCATTCTTCATGGAGCTGTTCTATAAACAACAGGCATACTGCGGCAGACGGCTCTTATTATTTTGATATTCCTGACGGTGAATATACTTTCTCTGTAACTGCAATGGATAAGGTTGGTCGAACTACAACTAAATCCCGAGTGTATAAGATTGACAACACAGCCCCGGTTGTTGTCCTTAAGCGTCCGGATGCAGACGATTCTTATGGTAAAACCATTAAGTTGACTGGTGATATTGCGGATGCCAATACTTTAAGTTCCCTTTATTTTACTGCATACAAGATGAACAGTCAGAATGAGCTGGAAAAAATTACGACTATCCGCCAGGGAAATATTTCTGGTGTTGGTCTAGATTTGATTGTTGCTAAAAAATACGACAATCCTACTACTGAAGCAGAAAAGAAACTGACTGAACTTTATAATTTAATGTACAACACAAGGGCTGACGGCGAGGATACGGCAAAAATCTACTGTGTTGTTGAAGTTGCGGATTCTGCCAAGGAATACAAGCCGGGAAGCAGCATTATCAGAAAGGCTGCGGGCAACACTTATACAGAAAGCGGATTTACTCCGACCGGAAACCTTTCTACAAGCTACTATATTTACGATGTAATTTACGATTCAATTTATTCTGAAAGCAATTCCAACAGCTACAGGCTTACTAACAGCGACCTTGTTTCGATTATGAACGGAACTTATACGGACACTGATAAGGCGGCTCTGGTTAAGACTTATCTTTCTGAAAATTGCATGGATACTTCGGGAACAGAATTGTCTGCGGACAAAGTTTCTGCATTTAACCTGAATCCTGCAAACTCTCCATATTTTGAAGTCAGCGGATATAAATACGAAAACGGATTCAGTTCTATTTCAAATGAATCTAAGATTACTGTTACTGTTTCTCCTGGACGCGACCAGATTAGCCTTAAGGAAAAGACTATCAGGCTTGTGCTTAAGCAGTGTGATTCGTCTGGCGTTCTTTCTGATGAAGATGAAGTTGTGCTTGTTGAATCGCTTGAAAATATTGAAAAGATTGAAGATGCTGCAGAGCGTGCAGCTGCTAAGAACGTAAGGGATCAGGCTCTTTCTACCGGCGATACGATTAAAATTGTTACTTCTATTGGTAAGCGCAAGGCTAAGAATTACTATGTTGTATGCGTAGAAGGATGCGACCTTGACGGTAACCCGATTGAAAATAGCGATGGAAATATCTACGGATTCCTTGTTGAATCTGTTTCTAAGCCGCCGGTAATTACTATTACTTCTTCTCCAGAAGATTTGAGCGTTCAGAATACTTATGATTTTGAATTTGAAGGAACGCTTACTTATGATGAAGATCATGTTTACACAAAATACGTTGTAACTGCAAAAAATGAAAAGGATTCTTCTGAGACGGAACATAGTATTGCTTCCGGTGTTATGGATGTTAAAGACGACGGAACATGGTCGCTTTCTTTGCCGGCAACTTTGTTTACAAATGCAGGCCTTACTACTGATGCTCTTTATATGTGTACGGTTCAGTTTATTGCCGGCTACAGCGAAGATTTCTCTGACGGTTCATCTGTGTCTGTCAGGGTTCATGTTGATACAGCTAAGCCTACAATGAGCGCTATATCTGTTTCGCCATATTATTCGATTGATGCTTCTACAAAGGTTCCTACTGTAAACGGAACAATTACAATTTCTGCAAACGTTAGTGACAACTACGAGTTCTACGAAACAAACTATGAGATTTACTATATGGACGGTACAACAAAACGTACAATTCAGGGTACCCGTCTTACAGATTTTGCAATTGAACTTAAGAATATTAATACTGTGATTGACGGTATGCCGGTTTACGATCTTCTGGTAGACTTTGAATGTGTAGATAAGGCTGGAAACAAACAGAATTATTCACACACGATTAAGGTTGACCAGAACACTGATAAACCGGAGATTAATTTTAGTAATCTTGATGAAAGCATTACAGAAAAAGCTGCGGTCGGTGAAAATGCAAACCTCTTTGGACAGACTGGAAGCAATAAGATTCTGGGAACTGTTACAGATGATGACAGACTTAATTCTATAGTATTTGAATATGCGCCGTTGAATTCTTCTGAATGGAAAGAATTCTTCCGCAAAGATTTTACTTCTTCTGAAAATTATGTAACTTACAATTTGAGTGCGGCTTTGCAGCAGGGGTTGAGCAATACAACTGCTCTTGCAGAAGGTTTCTGGCAGATTAGATATACGGTTACCGATAAGGACGGCGGTTCTGATTCTGTATCAAAATCAAGTAGTGCAATTTGTCTTGCAGTTGATAACGGTGCTCCAACCATGTCTATTACTACTGCAAGCGGAGAACTTATTGGTAAGTATGCGGATAAGGAAATTCAGGGTACTGTTTCTGACGGAAACGGTGTAGTAAAAATCTACCGTTATTCTACAGATAATACTCGAAATGCTTCTAAAACAAGCGAGTACGGTACTGTTTCTTCTCCTCATGTTATTTTTGAAAATGCAGCCGGAATTTCTTCTAAAGACTGGACTGATACTATTTCTGCAACTGATAACGGCGATGAATTTGCCTATATTGCGGAAGACATTTTTGGCCGCACAACAAAACTTCTTTTCTCTTATCAGATTGACACTGTAAATCCTTTAATTGATGTAACAAGCCCAACTACGGCTGCTAAAATTTACGTAGGTTCTCCATATATTGCTTCGTTCAGAGGAACTGCAGAAGATCCTAAATATGTAAAGATTGCCGATGGAACACCAATAAAACTTGCGGCTTATTCAGAGTTGCCTCCTTCTGCCCTTGATGCCTATAAACATGTAGATGCAAGCGATATTTCCGGTGTTATTTATGTTGTAAAAGATTCAAATGGAGATGAAATTACCAGGGGTACTGCGAACGGTACTGTTTCATGGTCTGCAAATATTGAACTTCGCGATAGCAGTAATAATCCATATGAAGATGCTGCTTCCATTGAATTCTATGCAGAAGACGGCGGTAGTCTTCCTTCTTCTGTTGTTTCATACCAGGTTGTAGTTGATACTGCGGCACCTGTTGTTGAAATTACTAGTGTTACAAACTCTGCTGGAACGGCTCTTGCAGAAAAAGATGAAGTTTACTACACGAATGACGGAATTATTATAAAAGGAACTGTTACGGAAAAGAACCTTAAGTCTGTAACATGTTCTTTGAATGACGCAACTGTAGTTCTGGGTACATACGATGAATCAACTGGTAAGACACCGTTTACTTATACAGTAGATTCTGCATCTGCGGGAAGAAAGACTTTTGGCTTTACTGCTGAAGATTTAGCTGGTCAGATGTCTGATACAGTTAGCGTAGTAATCGTAAAAGATTTAACTCCTCCAGTGATTTCTGGGTTAAGCCTTGCTGACAGTTATGAAAAAACATCCGGTGTATTCTATGTAAAATCTGGAACTTATACTCTTAGCGGAACTACAACAGATACTTATGCTGTAGAAAAAACTGTTGTTACTGTTAAAAATGGTACTACAGAAATAACTTCTTCAACTCTTACAGATTCTGCTTGGTCAGTTGATCTGGACTTCTCTGATTCTACAGTATGGACAGACAGTACAACTGCTACAGTTGAAATTACAGCTTCTGACGTGGCTGGAAATGCTTCTGCGGTTCAAACTGTTACGGTTAAATTTGATACTTTAAAACCTGCATTGAATACTTTCCTGAACTGGAAGGGCAAGGATATGCTTTTCCTTATTAATACCGGAAAATACAAGGTTGGTACGTTCGGAAAGAGCACAATGATGGAAATAGAAGGCTGCTATAACGAAACTGGAAGTGGAATAAAGGCAGTTTATTACCAGATTATTCCTACTGGCTCTAGCAGTTCTACGGTTTTGATGGACGACTCAAATTATGAATCCAAGGCAACTGGAAAATTTGAAGCAAGTTCTACTAAAGACTTTACAATAAAAGAAAATGAGTCAGATACTGCTTCTACTGTTTCTTATTCAAATGTGTTCAAGGTAAATTTGAGCGGATTTAAAGAAAGCTCAGCTACAGATTCAAATAAGCTCCGTCTTGTTGCAGTTGATAATGTTGGAAACGTCAGTGCGGTCGAAGAAAAAACATTGAATGTTGATACAACTGCGCCTGTATTTAAATTGGTTGCGTCTGTTGAAAAACTGACAAATGCAGAAGCTGATATAACTGTTTCTGGTTCAGATTACTATGTTACAGATTCCGGGGCTGGATTTATTCCTGGTTCAGAAAACGAAGATCCGACTGAAGGACCTGTTTCAGCAACGATTAACGGGATCGCTGTTACTGGTACTGTAGGTACGGTTACAAATATACTTGAAGCAACAACAGAATATCCGGATGCAAGTTCAAAGAAAGCATATTATAGCGTAACGATTAATCAGTCTTATCTTGCAACGCTTGAAAGCGGAAACTACATAATTAAGGTAACTGCAAAAGATGCTGCAAACGACGGCGACGGAAACGAAAGTTACACAAATATTGCAACGGTTGTAATTGATAAGGATGCTCCAAATCTTGATATTGTAAATGTTACTCCAAAAGTTGGTGAAAACGTAAACGGAAAAGTAAAAGTTTCTGGAACTGCAAGCGACGGAAATGCACTTAAATCTGTTACTCTTTATACTGGTGCAAAAGCAACTGATGCAGGCGATGTTGACGAAATTACCTACAGTTCTGCAACTTACTATAAGATTGAGCAGGATTCGACTTCTACTGAATACAACTGGTCTGCAACAATTGATACAACAAAATATACAGATGGTTCTACGGTAAAACTTCTTGCTGTTGCAGAAGATGAAGCCGGAAACAAAACTTACAAAACAGAAGATTTGATTATTAAGCAGAGTACGGATAAGCCTGCACTTAATCTTACAAGTCTTGACGCATCCGTAACAGAATATAATGAAGACGCCAAGGATACAAACCTTCTTGGAATGGGAAGCAACATAATCTACGGAAATGTAAGCGATGATGATGGAATTGCTTCCATTAATATTAAAGTCGATGACGGTTCTGTGATTAATAAGACAGAATCTGCTGGCGGAGCTACAAGTGCCTCTATTGCATTAGATCTTTCTAATTTTGCAAGTCTTACAGCGGGAGAGCATAAACTTTACATTACAGTTACAGACATAAAGAATGAAACTTCTTACGCAACAAACAGCGATTCTGTAAACGGAACTTATTTTGCTTATGACAATGATTCTCCTTCTATTGAAGTTGTAAAGTGCAATGACTCAAGCTATTCAAGCAATATGTGGGGAAAGAGCGAATTTGATATCTATATTGCGATTGCAGATTCTTCTGATTCAGAAAACGGAAAGAATCTTTCTATTGAGTGCAAGGGAATATCAAAGAGTTCGACAGGTAATTCCGGTTCTTATACAGCACAAACTTTGCCGACTGCAGAAAAAGCAGGAACATGGACTGCTACTGCAACTATTGGTGGGGATTCTATTTCTAATGTATGGAAATTTACAACATCAAATGGTGAAGGCTATTATAAGCGAACTTACGAAGTAACTGACAGATACGGACGCAGTGCTTCAATTGAGGTAAGTTACCGTGTAGATACAACTGCGCCTGTATTTAAAGCTTATACTGCTGATGACAATACAAAGCATGTAAAAGCTGATGTTACAAAGCTGATTATTAACGGCGGTTCTAAGTATTTTGTTGATGCAGGTGATGCCGGTTATTCAATCAGTGCAGTTGATTCTGCTTCAAAACCTGTAAACTGGTTCAATCAGACTCAGCTTACAGTTACTGGAGAAGTAGAAGAAACAAACCTTAAGAGCGTAACGCTTAGTCATGGTGGAAATGAAAGTACTCAGTTGAACAAAAACTTTGCATTCTCTGAAAGTTTTGTTAACGGTCAGAATACGTTTACTCTTACTGCTCTGGATGAAGCCGGTAACAGTGTAAGTTTGCCGTCTTCTGGTTTCTATGCACTCTATGTAGATACAAACGCTCCGACTGTAAGCGTAAAAGCTAAAAAAGCAGACGGAACAACAGAATTTGAAGCCGGAACAGTTCTTGGTGCTAGCGGAGTAATTAAACTTAACATAACTGCTGCAGATAATCCTACTAATCCTACTGATTCAGAAATGACCAGTGGTATTTCTAAGGTTTATATTGGAACATCTGCTTCGGTTGATTCAAGTTCTGCAATTGCAACGGTTACAGCAAGCGAACTTGAAGATGCTTCAAATGTTTATACGTTTACCGTAGGATCTTCTCTTGACGATGGAAGCTATACACTTTACGTACGCGCAGAAGATGTTGCCGGAAACCTTTCTACCGGGGAAGAAGCTGCAGCCTTTGTAGTAGACAAAACTGCTCCAAAAGTTACAATCGCTTCTCCTGTTACCGGTAAAACTGTAGACAAGAAGATTACAATAAGCGGAACCGTTCAGGATTCAAATCTTGATGCTTCTGAATCGCCGGTACTCTGGATAAAAGAAAAGACTTCCGGTTCATGGGCAAAAGCTTCGGATGATTCTGTAAGCAATCGAACTTACAGCGCCGGCGACTGGTCGCTTAAATTCGATACAGAAAAATACGACGACGAAAAAGACTATGACATTGCCGTTGTCTTTACAGATAAGGCTGGAAACGCAACCGCTTATTCTTCTTCAACTCATACAATTCACGTAAGCCAGGATAACGACAGGCCGGTAATAATTTTCTCTAACGTTGAGTTGGAATCGACTATGTCATCTTCAAGTAGAAAGATGATAAAAAATAATCAGATTACAGGTACTGTAACTGATTCAGACGGTGCTGTTTCTGCTGTATACATTCAGGTATTGGATAAGGGAGCATCACTTTCTGATACAGATTCTGCATGGGGAACATCAATCTATGATTCAAGCAGTTCTTTGTGGTCATACACATTCCCTTCTGATGGTTCTCTGGACGGCGAAAAGGATATTTACTTCAAAGTCGTAGATGCAGAAGAGACACCTTTTGTTTCTGCTGTTGCTGCAAATTATCTTACTTCACCAAAATTGCAGTATAAAACTGTAAAATTTGAAACAAGTGAGCAGTCAACGATTCTTTATGCAAGCGTAGATATGATAAATCCTGAACTTAAACGTTTTGCATTTACTGTAACAGATGCTCAGACAATAGCAAAAGAAAAAATAGGTGCATCAACTGATTATTCTTACACTCTTGGTTCAATAACCGATGAAGCGTTTGGAAAACTTGTTACAGCTGCCGGCACAGATAATTCGGAGCTTGCAGGCTGGTCGGATATAAGTCTGGCTTCTGTATTTGGAGGCTCAAATAAGACTGTTTATCTTCTTGCATGTGGATACGATACTACATCAATTGATAAACTGGAACTTAAGGCTGCAGGTTCTGAACTGACTGCTATAAAGACAAAGAAAGATTCTGACAGTAAGTATATCTACGGTCTTTATAAGTTAGATTTCTCTACGGCTGCGTATGAAAACAAATATCAGAAAATTGACGTTCAGCTTTCTGTTTATGATACTGCAACACGTCAGGTTTCTAAGGTACAGAATGTTACAGTTGATAATAAAGCTCCGACAGTAGAAATTAAGTCACCTAATTCTGATGGAAATTATTTCTACGGAACGGCTTCAAATTCAATTATGGGTGCGACAGATGATGATTCTTCTGTGCAGTCTGTATATTTGGGATTCTCTAAGAATGATACGGATGCACCATCTCCATCTTCTTATACAGATATTCTTTCTTCAAGAGACGGTTCTTCTGCAACTACTTTGTCTGCAAGTTCTTGGATAATCAATTTTGACGGCAAAACTTCTACGGCAACCGATTATTCTCACATGGAAGAATACAACAGTTTTGTAAAAACTGTATGGGGATATGGAGATACAATACCTTCTAATGTAACAGAGGCTCCTTTGTATATCTGGGCATACGCAAAAGATTCTCTTGGTAACAGTGGTACTCCTGTTTCTGTAAGGAAGATTAATATCTATACACAGGGAGATATTCCATCTATTGATGAAGTTTCTTACCCAGATGAAGGCGGTACGGTTGGTGGAACTGTACGTGTAACGGGGTCTGCAAGCATAGCGGATACTTCTGTTTCGATTGAAGCCATTCTTATTCAGATAGACCTTTCTTATGAAACAGCATTTAATGAATCTTGGGAAGATGAGTTAACAGCCCTTATCAATAATTCGGGAGATTTGAAAACAACTCTAGAAGCTGAATATCCAATAACAGAAGTTACGCTGGGAGACGGAACAACAATCTGCGGTATAAAAGCTACTGGTACAAACAGCTGGAATCTTCCTATCAACAAATACAAGGAATTTAACCTTAAAGATGCTGACGGAAAGGATAAAAACCGAGAGATGGCAATCCGGGTTTATGCTGTAAATAATGCAACTTACAAAAAAGCCGGAAATCCTAAAGTTGTTACGTTTACACTTGATCCGGGTTCTCCTGTATTTGGTAACAAAGAGCCTTTAAAACTTGTTCAGTATAAGAATAATGATGCCAGAACGGGCGGTGTAAAAGCATCACGCCTTTATACAGAAAATATGTGGATTTCTGGAAAATGGTGGCTTGAAGGAAGCATTGAAGATGACAGTGGTATTAAGCAGGTTACAGTTGCTAAGAATGGAGGAACAGCCGGTAATATTGACGCTTCATATATAGAAGATACGTCAGAACCTTCTGATGGAACTTATAAGAATAAAACATTAAAGATGCCTGTTGGTACGGATGAAACAGATAAATTTGGTACAGAAATTTATGAAATTACAGCGTATGAAGGTGCTGAAGACAATAAATCTACGCCAATTACAATTACTTTGAATTATGATAATAAGCCTCCTGTATTTGACTGTACAACGCTTGAATCTGAAAAAACTAACTCTATTGTTCAGTCGGATGGAACTTATGAAATAAGGGGAACATTAAGAGAAGATTCTTCTGCCAGCGGAAACCAGAGTGGATTTGAACGCATTGCATTCAGCATTACAAAAACTTCTGGCGGAAAAACTTATATTGTTGATCCAATGATTTCTCAAGGTTCGACCGGTGATGCCAATGTATACGAAATTGGAACTGACTACAGTGATGATGTAAAAGTTGTTCAGGACTCTACAGATGGACTTTACTGGCGTAAGGAAACAGGTTGTACAACAAGCGGAAAAGAAATCAGCCTTTCTGGTTCTACTGCTCCTGCAAATGTACGTACAGGCGGTTTGTGTAAAGTTGACGGAGCAATTTACCGCATAGAAAGCGTATCCGGTTCAAAGGTTTATGTAAAAAAAGAACTGCCGACATACGCTGGTGGTGAAACAGGCTCAACAGTTGATGTATATTTTGCAATTGCTCAGGTAATTGATAACACTGTTAAGGAAGTCGGTAATACTACAACTTTTGATGATTCAGATAACAGCATTGACAATGATGACGGTGATAAGATGGTTGACTATTACCTTGATTCAAATTCTCAGTGGCTTTGTTCGATTAATTCAAAGAACATAAAAGACGGTTTGGTAAAGATTAACTTTACAGCATTTGATCAGGCTGGTAATCCTTCAAAAGCTTCCTATGATGGTTTGGTTTCCAATAACCGTCCAAGAATTGCCGGTGTAAGTTTTGCTACAGACCGAAACGGAGATGACAGCATAGCAACAGACGAATATGTAAAAACTTATTCAGGTCTTTTTGCAGCTAACGGTTTACATAAAGTTTCCGGTGTAACTGTAAACGGACAGCGGCCAAATGGAAATAAGGTTTACAAACTTGCAGTTCCAAATAATGGTTCTGATTATGAAACATTAAACGGAGATTCCGTAATGACTATAAAGGGGCTTACTTATATTGTTCCGGAAATTGTGGGCGGTAACAACGGTGTCGGCTATACTTATGCAGTAAAAGAGACTACGGATGCAGATTTTGCAGATAATTCTGATTATGCAACATTGAATTCAAATCATGGTGGTGATGAATCTGTCCGCGATACAAGTACAACAACAATTGAACTTTCTGCTACTCAGTTGATGGAAAAGATTGCTGCTGATGGAGAAAAAGACTTCAGGTTTACTATCTGGGATTCTACGGACGGAACTACACCAGGAACAGACAGTAACAGTGCAGAAATCCTGTTGCGCATGAATGTTGCTTTGTATGACGGAATAGAGCCAACAGTAAAGCTTACTCCGTTCTACTGGAATGCAAGCGGAGACGGCAATAACAGCGTTTACTATAAAGACGAGACAGTTGATGAAGAAACTCAAAGCGTAATTCAGGGGCATATTGAACTTGAAGACGATTTACCTTCTACATTTACAGATGGCGGTACCGGTGTAAATGACAGGGATCCTAAGGTTTCGGGAATTATTTATCTTGAAGGTCAGGCAAAAGATAATGTAATGATTAACGAACTTACTTTAAGTTTCCCTTGGCTTGCTGAATCTGCAAATCCAAGTTTCAGTTCTGGATTTGTTTCATTTGCAAGTCGAACAGGCGGTGTAATTTCAAAAGTATCTGGTATTTCTCTTGATCAACAGGGAGTTGAAGTTGTTGAACTTTCAGATGATTATGACGATTCAGAATACAATATAGTTAAATTTAAGCTTGCAATTGATACATCAAAAATCAAAGATGTTGCAAGAATGGATGTTGAACTTAAAGTTCAGGCAAAAGACCGCGGTGCTGCAAATGGAGAGGCATCTACTGTAAAAGCAAGTTCTCAGTTAAAGAATGATGAGACGGGTAATTCTCCGGTGTATAAGATGGATATTGTTCCGTATATTACAAAACTTTATACATCAATTTCAGAAACTGCCGGTGAGGAATTTGCGCGTTCTGCGAACGGAAAGTATGTTGTTCGAGGTCATTATAGAACTTATAGTTCTGAATACAAAATGTGGACTGATGACATGACTGAAACTGTAAGACTGTACGGCTTTAACTTAAAAGCTGGTACAGGAGCTGTGAAGATTGGCAGTTCTACCATTAACTTAAGTGCTGGTGATACAGATGACAATGGACATTATTACTATACATTTGATGTAGGTAAAGCTACGGTTTCTGGAGATCTTTCTGTAACTGTTAATAGTATTGAAAGTTTGAACAATAAGAATGCAAATCCGGAATTCAAGTCTTTGGTAAATGATACTGTTACTTTTGCAGAATACAACTGCCAGGCAAACGGCATTACAAATAACCGTCTTAATGACGATGTTTCGCTTTATGTATGGGATATTCACGGATTTGGAACTTTCTATGATACAAATATTACAAGTCCGATGATGAAGATGGATAAATCTGGTAATTACTACATGAGTTATGGCTATGGGGTTCCGTATATGTATGTACGAAAAAATAATACTGCTCATTCTGTTGATGGAAGTTTTAACAAATTTCATAATACAAATGTAATCTTTGATGACAATGGAAATCTTTATGCGGTTGCTACAAATACAGACCGTGTATATGATCAATCTTCAAGATTTGTATTCTATACTCCGTATAGTGCAGCCCAGAATAATCAATTACCAACTGAAATAACAGATACTGGTTATGAATATTCAACTGAAAGGGATTCAAAACGTCATCTTGAATTGGCTTATAATAGCACTACTGGAGTTTATGACATAAATAGAGTAAAAATGCCAAAACTCGCATCGTATACAAAGGATTCTAGTACTTATATTGGTATGTCTTATTTTGATGGAAATAATACTATTAATCCTGTAAAAGCTCGATTTGGATATAGAGATGGAGAAAGAATTAGTGGAGGAATTTCTGGTTCAATAGGAACATATACTAATAAAATTCAGAGAAATGTAGTAACAACAGAGTCTAATAATCCTACAAAAACAGACTCTTCATATAAGGATTATCACATCATCGCAAGCGACAACACTACATTTAAAGGCGGTGCTTACACAGCTGTTGGTATAGTTCCTGCTGCGAAGGCTGGTACAGAAAATAATGTAGGTATCGTTGCATGGTATGACGCAAGTGTCCGCAAGGTTTGCTATTCATGGAATGATAATCTTGACAGTCCTGTTGTTGGCGGAGCATGGCAGACAAATGCCAAATATCTTGATGGAAAATATACTGGTTGGTACGTAGACCTTGCAGTAGATGATGAGGGCGGTATTCATATTGCATATTACAACAGTGCAAAAGGTGACTTAAAGTATGTTTACCTTTCAAAGTATAATGCAACACCAACAGATGCAGTAACGGTAGACTCATACCTTTCTGTAGGTACAAATATTACGGTAAACACACGTCTTGAAAACGGTAAGTATGTTCCGTATATTTATTACTACAATGCTTCTGCTAATCAGACACCAAACTCAATCAAGGTTGCATGGCTCAATGATATGACAACTCTTCGTGACGGTGCCCTTAGCGACAAATTTACCGGTGCCTGGGAATGTATGACAATTCCAACAGAAAACATACCTGTTGACGCAACTGTCTGCGGTGGTGTTCCTACTAGCGGAACCTATTCTAAGACTGTAGTACTTGGTTACATGAGTGATCAGTTCTACGAAAAGGCATATATAAAAAAATAATACTGGGTTACGAAACGGGGCAATACGCAATTGTTGCTCCGTAATATTTAAAACGATTATCCCGTCTGGCACACCAGACGGGATTTTTTTTGAGCAGTTTTGATTTAGTCTTTAGCTTTTCGTTGAATCGCTTCTTCCTGCTTTACTGCAATATCCATCTTATAGTCGTATTTGGCACAGAGGAAAGTTTGTTTTTTGGAGAATTTATTCTTTATGAAGTTCATCATACAATTCCTTTACTTGTTTTTGAGACAGGTCTGTTATTTCGCAGATATCACTAAATGGATAATTTTTTACCAGCATTTTTTTTGCATCTTCAATAGCTTTCTTCTGAA
>JBGVIP010000080.1:0-18321 GCA_045123335.1 Treponema sp. | reverse complement strand
TTGAGTGAAAGTGCCAGTCGCTCAAACTGCGACTGGCACTTCATCTGGTCTTCCTGCATTTTGATGAGCTTGTTTTTCTTTCCGCTTACGCTGGAATTGCTTTCTGCAATTTTTGCGTCAAGTTCCTTAAGCTCGTCTGCAAGCTTTCGGCCGCGGTGTTCTATTTCTGCAAGTTCTTCCTGAATTTCAATAATTTTTTCGTTAAGCTCTTCCGACTGCTTGTTCTGTTCGTCAAGTTCTTCATTTGCAGTTCTAAGGGCATTCTGTTCAGAAACAAGGCTTCGTCTTAAGAGGCTTGCCTGCTGCATTGCGGCCTGAATCTGTGTTTCCATGCGCGCCTTGTTTTCCCTAAGCTTGCTTAAAGTTTCCTTGTATTCTTCTATTTTTGCAGCTAGATCAGCATTTTCTTCCTGCAGGCGGTCGTTTTCCTTAGAAAGGGAAGCAATCTTTTCCTGATTTTCAGTGATTTTCTGGTCAACTGCTCGTTTCTTTGTCATGATTCCTTCTGGACTAAGGAATTCTGTAATGAATGCAGGACTTGCTTTTTCGTATTCAGAAAAGGCTTCTTCAATATTTTTGATAAGCGCTTCTGTTTCTTCAAATGCGTCAGCCGCTTCCTTTACGGTTTTTACAGCGTCATCATTTTCGTGCTTTGCAGCCGCATAATCGTTGTATACGTTTTTGCGTCCCTCTGCATGAATCTTAAGTTTTGAAAAAGCTTCTTCAAGATTTGCCTTTGCCTTTGACATTGCTTCTTCGCTGAATCCTGCACTTTTAAGCTTTGAATCAAGCATTGTAACAATGTCTTCTGTAAGGGATGCAAGTTCTTTCTGAAGTTCTTTTCGCGCTTCATCAAGTTCTGCGGCAAGAGCCTTGTTGTCCTGAGTTTTTTTGTTGTTCTGATTAATCTGGATTCCGCATGCATTAATGTTATCATTAAAGTCAGAAATGTTTTTTTCCGCTTCTGCAATCTGCTTTTCCTTTGAATGAAGGTCTGCTTCCTGTTCGTCAATTTCATCCTGAAGATTGTCTATGCTTTCTTCAATTGTACGGATGCGGATTTCGATTGTAGAAATCTTTTCCTTTAAATTGCGTGCGTCTGCATTGTATTTGTTTGCAAGATCAAGTTTTCCGTTCTTTTCTGTCTGAATCTTAATAAGTTCAGTCTGCATTTCGTAGACCTGTCTCTGCATTTCCTGAACTTTGTCTGTGTTTTCAGAAATTGTATTCTGAATTTCTTCAATTTCTTTGCGGATAAGGTCGCGCTTTTTTGTTACTTCTTCAAGTTCTTTTTCGTGGCGGTCTTTATCTGTAATAAAAGATTTAAGCCTTAAAAGGGCAATGTCAAGTTCGTAATTAAAAATGTCTTCCTTGACTTTGCGGTATTTTATTGTTTTTTCTGCCTGAATTTTAAGGCTGTCGTAAGAACGTTTGATTTCTGCCATTGCAACTTCAATCTGCTGCATGTTCTGGCGAGTCTGTTCAAGTTCACGTTCTGCAATTGCAACTTCTGCCTTGGAACGGCTGATTCCGGCTGCTTCTTCAAAAATATAGCGGCGGTCTTCCGGTTTAGAAGAAAGAATCTGGCTTACCTGTCCCTGTTCCATGATTGAGTAAGATGACTTACCGACACCAGTATCCATAAAGAGTTTGATGATGTCGCGTCCGCTTACTTCGCGGTTATTAATAAAATACTGCTGTTCTCCGGAACGATAGAGGCGGCGCTTTATGGCAATTTCAGATTCTTCCATTGGAAGAAGACCGTTTTCGTTGCTCATTGTTAAAGTTACTTCTGCAACGTTAAGTGCAGGACGGCGTTCTGTTCCGTTAAAAATTACGTCTGTTTTTTCTGCGGCACGAAGATTTTTTACTTTATTTTCTGCAAGAACCCATTTTATGGCATCTACTACGTTACTTTTTCCACATCCGTTAGGTCCCAGAAGGGCAGTGATTCCATCTGCAAAATCAATATGTGTGCGGTCAGCGAAAGATTTAAAACCAAATATGTCTAGACTTTTTAAAAACACAGAAACCTCATCTGAGTTCTTTTATATAAACAAAGAACCCAATTTTGCATTGTCTTACAATTATAATGAAATAAAGTATCTATGACAATGGACTGCGCAGGAACCTGTCATAGATGAAATTACAGTTCCGGGGAAACGACTTTTCCTTCTCGGATTTCTTTTGGATAAACCGTAATTCCAAGTTTTTTTTCGAGAAGTGCAAACTGCCTCATTTCGTATTCGTCTCCGATTACAACATTGATTCCTGTTTTTCCGGCACGCGCTGTTCTTCCGGCACGATGAATAAAAAAGTCCCTGTCCTGCGGCAAATCCATCTGAATTACGTGTGTAATGTTCTGAATGTCTAGTCCACGGGCAGAAAGATCGCTCGTAATAAGGATTTTTGCTTTTCCGCTTCTGAATCTGTCTATTGCGGCTTTGCGCTGAACCTTATCTGCCTTTGCATGAAGAGCCATACAGTCGAGTTTTTTGTACCGCAGTTTTGAGCAGATATTTTCTACCTGATCAGCGCGGCTTGTAAAAACAAGCGCTTTTCCTGGATTTTCTGCAAGAAGAAATTTCCTCAGTGTATCAATTTTGTCCCGGTATTCTGCATAGACGGCCCAATGGCTTATACTTCTTTTAAGCACATCCTCTTCAGGAAGAATTTCTGTTTCAAAATCCGAAAAGAATTTTTTTGTATCTTTATCAATTGTCGCTGTACAGGCAATTATCTGCGTTCCTTCTGGAATTTCATTCTTCAGGGCAAGTGTTTCGGCCTTCATCTCTTTTTTTACAAGACGATCGGCTTCATCAAATACCGCAAACAGAATTTTTGAGATTTTAAGTTTTTTAAGCCTTATTAATTCTACAAGACGGCTTTCTGTTCCGATTACAATTTCCGGCTTTTCTTTAAGCGTTTCCAGCTGTCGTTTTATTGGAGCGCCGCCTAAAAAAAGTGCTGTTTTAATGCCGCTTATGCTTTTTACGCTCTGGTTTATCTGCGAAGCAAGCTCAAAAGTAGGGGCTGCGATTACAGCCTTTACAAATACGTCTGAAGGATTTGAAGGAACCGGCAGTTCCATAATCTTTTTTAAAATCGGAAGAAGATAAGCAAAAGTTTTTCCTGTTCCTGTTTCTGACTGAAAAATTATGTTTTTGCCTTCAAGAATTTGAGGAATGATTTTTTCCTGAACTTTTGTCGGTGCAGAAATATTAAGTTCTTTTAGTTTTATTAAAAGCTGTTCCGGGAGCATGGAAAATGAGTTTGTTTCGTTCATATAAAAATTATAGCATGTTGATTTTTTTTGTGCTATAATTGCGGATATGAAAATTGGTATTGATACTTTTGGCTGTGACCATGCCAGATCCGGCTTGGGAACATATTTGCTGTCTTTTGCTTCATGTCTGACTGGTTCTGAACCGGCTGAATTTGAACTTTTTGGTGCAGAAATAGACAGATTTACTTATACTTCCGGACAGGATATTGGATTTACGGCAGTTCCTGTTGCAGACAGTCTTAGTGCACAGCGTACATGGCATTTTACTTCTTCAAATAAATTTTCAGTTAATCAGAAATATGATGTAGTGCTTTATCCGGCTCCAGAGAGGGTTCTTCCGATCAGCTATAAGGTTCCGGGAATTGCGGTTGTAAATTCTGTGCTTTCTGCCCTTGTAGAAGGAAAAAAAGACTGGATTCAGAAAATTCAGATAAAACGCGGGCTTTATAAGGTTCAGAAAATTATTGCGGCAAGCGAATATATACG
The DNA here is from genome assembly GCA_045123335.1 of Treponema sp. Taxonomy (GTDB): domain Bacteria; phylum Spirochaetota; class Spirochaetia; order Treponematales; family Treponemataceae; genus Treponema_D. Next base: position 14,549 of record JBGVIP010000080.1, on the reverse strand, counting down.
TCAGGATTTGATTTCACATGGAATTGACAGCGAAAAGATTGAAGTTGTATACAACGGAATTGACCACAAGCTGTTTTTCCCGCAGATGAATCTTGATGATGAAGAAGTTTCCATTAAGCCGTTTTCAATTAGGAAACCTTATTTTATATACGGCTCACGTCTTGCAGGACCTGAAAAAAAGCATGTCGAGCTTATTTCTGCATTTTCTGAATTTAAAAAGAAGACGGGACTTCCGCACAGACTTGTTCTTGCCGGAAGCGACGGAGATTATTCCGCTATGGTTCATAAAGCTGCTTTTGAATCGCCGTATGCGTCAGATATTTTCCTTACGGGGTATTTCCCGCACGAAAGTTTCCCGCAGCTTTATTCCGGTGCAGAAGCCCTTATATTTCCGGCAGAAAATGAAGGTGTAGGGCTCCCTGTCCTTGAAGCAATGGCAACAGGTGTTCCTGTTGCGTGCAGTAATTCCGGTGCCCTGCCGGAAATAGCCGGTGATGCAGCCCTTTTGTTTGATCCGAACAATCCGTCAGAATTTGCCGCTGTGCTTGAAAAACTCGCTTCAGACAGTGAACTTCGTTCTTCTTTAGAGAAGAAAGGTCTAGAACGTTCTGCAATGTTCAGCTGGGAAAATACGGTTTCCCAGACAATTAAAATAGCAGAAGGTTTAGTTAAATAAAAAAAACTACGGTGCTTTCGATAAGCACCGTAGTTTTTTTTGTATGTCAGCCGCTTTTATGACGAAAGCGCTTCCTTTGTATCCATTTCAATATATTTTGAAAGGTCAATTTTTCCGTTTTTGTTTACAAATTCCTTTGTAATTACAAGTTTTTTGTGTCCCTTGATGCTAGGTATTTCATACATTGTATCAGTAAGGAATTTTTCTACAATTGAGCGCAAACCGCGGGCACCAGTTTTCTGTCTGATAGCTTCGTTTGCAATTTCCTCAATTGCATCCTGTGTAAACTCAAGGTCAAGGTTATCCATTGCAAAAGAAGCTTTGAACTGCTTTGTTATTGCGTTCTTTGGTTCTGTAAGGATGTTTACAAGGTCATCTTTTGTAAGTTCCTTAAGTGCTACATGCATTGGCATACGGCCGATAAGTTCTGGAATGATTCCGAATTTTACAAGGTCGTCAGAAGTGCAGAGTGAAAGAAGTTCCCTCTGCTGTTCCGGTGTAAGCTGACCTACGTTAGAACCGAATCCCATAGAATGTTCTGCTGTACGCTGTTCAATAATTTTATCAAGACCTACAAAAGCACCGCCAAGAATGAACAGAATGTTTGTTGTATCAATCTGAATCATTTCCTGGTTAGGGTGTTTTCTTCCGCCCTGAGGAGGTACGCTTGCCTGTGTTCCTTCAATTATCTTTAGAAGAGCCTGCTGAACGCCTTCTCCGCTTACATCGCGTGTAATCGAAGTGTTTTCGCTCTTTCTTGCAATCTTATCGATTTCATCAATAAAGATGATTCCGCGTTCTGCTGCCGCAACGTCTCCGTCTGCTGCATTGATAAGCTTAAGAAGTACGTTTTCAACGTCTTCACCAACGTATCCTGCTTCTGTAAGTGTTGTTGCGTCCGCAATTGCAAACGGAACCTTAAGTCGTTCTGCAAGAGTTTTTGCAAGGAGTGTTTTTCCTGAACCAGTCGGTCCGATAAGCAGAATGTTTGATTTTTCAATTCTGACATCACCGGTTTTCTGTTCAATTTTAGGAATGGACATTCTCTTGTAGTGGTTGTATACGGCAACAGAAAGAACTTTTTTTGCTTCGTCCTGACCGATTACATACTGATCAAGGTAGTCCTTAAATTCCTTTGGAGTAGGAACGTCTGTAAGAGAGATTGGAGCAAGTTCATCTTCTTCCTGTCTGAGTATGTCCTGACATACTGCAATACAGTTATTGCAGATGTGGATGTTTCCAGATGGAGCTGCTACCAGTCTTCTTGTTTGATCTGCAGGTTTTCCGCAGAAAGAACAGTAAGGTGTATCACTGCCAAATCTTCTCATTATTTCTTTCTCCCGTTCATTACTTTATCAACGATTCCGTATTCAAGCGCTTCATCTGCTGTCATAAAGAAGTCGCGTTCCATGTCTTCTGCAACTTTTTCGTATGGTTTTCCGGTATGTTCTGCAAAATGGCGGATTGTAAGTTCCTTAAGGCGCTTGATTTCTTTTGCATGAATTGCAATGTCAGTTTCCTGGCCTTCAACTCCGCCCCAAGGCTGATGAATCATTACGCGTGAAGAAGGAAGGGCAAAACGCTTTCCTTTTGAGCCGCCTGCAAGCAGGAATGCGCCCATGCTGGCTGCCTGTCCAAGACAGATTGTCTGAATAGGGCATTTTACGTACTGCATTGTGTCATAAATTGCCAGCCCTGCTGTTACAGAGCCTCCCGGTGAGTTGATATATATGCTTATATCTTTTTCCGGGTTTTCTGATTCAAGATAAAGAATCTGAGCAACAACTAAATCTGCTGTTGCATCGTTTATTTCTCCGTCTACAAAAATAATTCTGTCCTTCAAAAGACGTGAAAAAATGTCATAAGAGCGTTCGCCGTTTCCGCTTCTTTCTATAACGTACGGCACTAATGTATTCATCTGTTCGTTCATATAAATTCCTTATATTACTAATATAATGGTTTTATGGGCAGAATGTCAAAAAAAAAGGGAACGTACAGCGTACATTCCCTTTTTGTCGCTTAAACAGTTTTATTTTGCAGCAAAAAGATCTGCGAATGAAACTTTGTCGCCTTTAGAAACTTTAACTTCTTTGTAAAGTTCTTCGTAAAGTTTCTGTTCTTTTGTATCGTCAATGAGCCATTCTTTTGAGCGTGGATCTGAATAGTGTTTCTTTACTTCTTCAATATCCATTCCGCCTTCTTCTGCAATTTCCTTGTATTTTGCTTCGATTTCTTCTGGAGTTACAGAAATGTTCTTTGCTCTAAGAAGACTGTCTACGATGATTCTGCTCTTAAGCATTTTTTCGCTGTCGCCAGTCCACTGTGTAAGCATAGCTTCTTTTGTCTGACCGGAAGCAGTAATCATTTTTTCAAGCTGTTCAGGGCTTGTCTGGAACTGCTGAGCCATCATTCTCCAGCGTCCGTCAAGTTCTGCAGCAAGCATAGATGCAGGAATGTCAAACGGATTCTTTTCTACAAGCTGTTCAAGAAGTGACTGGCTCTTAATTTCTGCGATTTTGCGGTTCTTTGCAACTTCAATGTTTCTCTTGATGTCAGCCTTAAGGTCGTCCAAAGTCTTGAATTTTTCGCTTACATCCTGAGCAAGGTCGTCGTCAATAGCAGGAAGCTGGCGTGTTTTGATTGCATTTACTGTAACCTTGATTTTTTTAGAATCCTTTGTGAATTCTTTTGTGTCGCCTTTTTTCATTCCTGTTACTTCGTCGTCGATTCCGTAAACATCATCGCCTGCACCGATTGTAAATACATATCCGTCACGCTTTGTTGTTTCTTCACCGTTTTCGCCGAGTTCAACATAGTTGATTGTTACGATGTTGTCTTTTTCTGCCTTTTCATCAGCTTTTTTATCCATAACGATTGCATTGCGTTCCTGGATAGCCTTAAGTTCGTCATCGATTTCCTTGTCGCCTACAGTAACCTGAGGTTCCTTTACTTCGATTCCTTTCATGTCTTTTACTTCAACTTTTGGGAATACGTCGTATGTAACAGAGTAAACAAGGTCTTTTGTTGTGTCGAATTCAGGAACTGTGTCCATTACCGGCTGCTGGTATGGAAGAGGGCGGTTTTCTGTTTCTTTTTCAAAAATTTCGTTCAATGAACTGTCAATAATTTCGCTCAAAGCGTCAGCCTTGATTGCATCACCGTATTTGCGTTCCAGAACGTTTGCAGGTACGTGTCCCTTGCGGAAACCAGGGATCTGAGCGTTCTTTACGTACTTTCCTACGATTGAGTTGTAGGAATCCTGTACATCTTTCTTTGCGATTGTTACTGTCAATTTTACAGCAGATTTTTCAAGACTAGTGAATTCTGTGGTGAGTTTCACTTTGAGCTCCTTAAAACAAAATTAAAAAAAAAGCGATTAAGTTGCCTTAATCGCTTTTTGAATTAGAGCGGAAAACGGGAGTCGGACCCGCGACATCCACCTTGGCAAGGTGGCGCTCTACCACTGAGCTATTTCCGCAAAAGTTTGGCGTTTACCGGCCATTTTATAGTAGAGCGGAAAACGGGAGTCGGACCCGCGACATCCACCTTGGCAAGGTGGCGCTCTACCACTGAGCTATTTCCGCATATTATTACAAAATCAACAACCTGATTTTGCGAAAGGAGGGACTTGAACCCTCACGCCGAAGCACTAGATCCTAAGTCTAGCGTGTCTGCCAATTTCACCACTTTCGCTAGCTTTGAACCTGTCTGTTATTGAGCAACAGTGTTCAGCGATGTTTAAGACTATATAGAAATCTGTTTTTTATGTCAAGCGATAAAACCTTTAATTCAGAATATTTTTCCATTCATCAATGATTTTTTCTATCTCTGTAACGTCGTAATTTTGAGTGGCTTCAAGAAGTTTTCTTAGCAACGAAGTCTCGTTTTCTGAAAATCTGTAGTCTTCCAGTTCGTGTGCGATTCTTTCAATCCTGTCAATGTTAAGGTCTTCGGAAAGCGTTTTGATTTTTTTCAGGCATTCAAGTAATTTTTCCCTGCTCATTTCTTTTTTGTCTGTCTTTTTGGCAGAGCCTGGGTTGCAGTAAGGGGCAAGTACAGAAATGTAGGCTCCGTACTGTCTTAAAAGGGCATCCGTATACATGTGAATCATAACGGAATCTTTCTGGTTTCCGGCTTTTTCAAGCGCAGCGGCTTTTTCAGAAAGAGAATATGCTCCGATCTGTTTTGTCGTACTTTTTAAAGCGTGAACTTCTATAGTGTAGGCTGTCCAGTCTTCGTTTTTTTCGTATTCCTTTATTGCCTGTGCTTTTGCATTTATTGTCCTGAAAAACTCTTTTATGATTGTATCAAAAAGTGTCTTGCTGCCCAAAAGTTTTACAGCACGCTTAACGTCTAAATCTCCAAGGATTGGAAGAGGAGATTCTTTTTCTGAATTCTCTTTGGAAAGTGTCTGACGTATTATTTTGGATGCCGGAAGCCATTGCCGTACTTTTGCCGTAATAAGCCTCAATTCTATAGGTTTTGCAACAAAATCATTCATTCCCGATCTGATGAATAAATCCCTTACGTTTCCGACGGCATTTGCAGTAAGCGCAATTATAGGAACTGAATCGTATTCTGGGTGCAGCTGCCTTATGGCAAGAGTTGTTTCAACTCCGTCCATTTCCGGCATCATGTGATCCATAAAAATAAGGTCATATTTTTCTTTTTCGATTTTCTGCAGGGCCGCTTTTCCGCTCAGTACGCAGTCAATCTGCATTTTAATCGGTTCTAGAAGTCCTTTTGTAACAGAGATGTTGATTGAATTGTCATCAACTACAAGGATTTTTGCTTCTGGCGCTGTAAATCCAAAATCTGAATCTGTGTTTTTGTCTTCTACGGAGAGTTTATGATTCAATATAAGTGCTGCAGTTATTGCGGAAACCGGCTTTTTTACGGTTATAAGGTTTTTTACGCTGTATTTTTCTGCGCTGAAAAAATCTGTAAAAAGCACGCCTGTAACGTTTTCATTCTGTTCAAGAAGCATTTTGTCTTCTTCAGTAAGTTTTTCTTTTTGAATGAAAAAATAAACGTGTCCGCTTTCCTTCGTTTTTCTGATTGCTTCCAGTCCTTTTTTTAGGGAAAATTCTTTTTTTAGCACTTTGTACGGAACTTTCAGGCGGATCATGTCTTTTATGAACTGCTCTTTAATGTCCGGATTTGATATCTGTGCACAGACTGTAAGGTTGTCTGACTCTGAAATTTTAAGGCTCTTTCTGCGTGCAGAAACTTCCTGCGGAATCCAGAAGTAAAAGCGGCTTCCTTTTTTGTATTCGCTTTCTACCCAGATTTTTCCGTCCATGAGTGAAAGCAGCTGCTTTGAAATCGTAAGCCCGAGCCCGGTTCCTTCAAGATTTCTGTTTCTCTTACTGTCAAGTTGCTGGAAAGAATTAAAAATTCTGCTTAAATCTTCGCTCTTTATTCCGATTCCTGTATCTTCCACGCATACCTGAAGGATTATTTCGTCAAATTCTGAATCTTCAAAATCTACGCTTACCTTTATATGTCCTTTAGAAGTAAACTTTGCGGCGTTGTTCATTATGTTGATTAGAATCTGCCTTATTCTCAGACTGTCGCCGGTCAGTTTTTGCGGTATGTCCGGGTTTAAGTCCATTATAAGTTCAACGCTTTTGTTTTCCAGTCTTGTCATTATGATGGAAGCAACTTCGTTAAAGAGAGTAAGAGGCTCATATTCTTCCTTGATGATGTCCAGCTTGCCGGATTCAATTTTTGAAAAATCCAGAATGTCGTTGATTATGGAAAGAAGGCTTTTTCCGGAGGATTTTATCTGCTGAATGTAGTTTACGGCCTGCGGTGAAATTTCTTCGCGGAGTGCAAGTTCTGCCATTCCGATTACGGCATTCATCGGCGTACGGATTTCGTGGCTCATGTTTGCAAGAAAGTCTGTCTTAAGCTGGGCTGCCCGCTGAATTTCGTAGCCTGCCTGAATTGCAATGTATTTTCCGTAGGCCATGTCAGAAAGGATGTTTCCAATTGTAAAAAGGAATTCTGCGGAATTCTGAAGCTGCTGTTCGCTTATGACTTTTACTTCGCCAGCGGCTTTTGAATATTCTTCCGGGTCGGTATTTATTTCTGCGGCAATAACTTTAAATGCTTCTGAATCTGCCGGTTCAGTAAGTACCTGTCCGCCTAAAAAGCAGCCGATTAGTTTTCCGTTTGCAATAATGGGGGCGGAAAATTCCTTTATTCCTGCGTGGCAGACGTAAGCTTTGGCATCTCCTTCTTCAAGTGCGTTTTTTGCACTGAATGAATCGCATTGAATGCAGCGTCTGCAGCCGGTTTTGGAATTTCTTGTCATCATACAGAATTTTGTAAAGTTAGAAGGCTTTGTAACGGGCGTTCCATTTTCATCTGTGGTCAGGGCTGCCATCCCTGTCATTTTAGAGAACTGATCCTGTATTGTCTGAAGGGTCTTTATGTCTATAAGGTCAGAAAGCTTGATGTCTTGTGTCATAGGCGGTTTACGTACCGATCAGGGATTTTATCATTTTCAGAAGTTTTTCGTTGTCTATCGGTTTTAAAAGATAGCCCTGCGGCTTTTGTTTTAAGGCTTCCTGAACTTTTTCCCTGTCTTTTGTGCCTGTAAGGAATACAACTGGGATCATGCGGGTTCTAAGGTCTGCGCGAATTTTATGAAGAACCTGTGCACCGTTCATAAGCGGCATTTCATAATCAAGTAGGATTAGGTCTGTGCGTTTTTTTTCAAGAAAGCGGAGGGCAACTGAACCGCTGATTGCAGTAGCTACATTATATGAGCCCTTAAGCTGCTGCTGAATTATTTTTAGCATCATAGTGTTGTCATCGACAACAAGAATGTGTTTTTTATTTGCATCATTTGCGCAGTCATCTTCATCGTCATCTGAAGAAGCTGTGGCCGGGGTAGATGAGTCTTCTGTATTTTGATTTTGTGCTTTGTCGGTTTCATCTGGAACTGGAAGTTCAACAGGCTCTGCCGGCTCTGAAGTTTTTATGTCTTCAATAACTTCTTTAATGAGAGGTAAGAGTTCGTTCTGGCCTTCGCTGTATTCAATTGATTTATAAACGCTTAGTTTTGTTGTTTCTGCAAAATGTTCGCATTCTTTTTTTTTGCCTAAAAGAATAAATGGAATTTTTCTTTCAGAAAGCGAAACTTCAAGTTCATCCAGTGAGGTGATTTCCCTGTCGTAGAGTTTTTCAGTACAGCAGATTATGAGGTCAGGAGAATACATTACTATGTGAGTTGCAATATCCTGAAGTATTACAGAAGACGTCATAATCTTAAAGTCTACGCCTATTGCTTCATAGACAGAAGAGAGCAGCTGGTTGTCTTTTCCGATGATTAAAAGTTTCTGTTCCATTTGATTAGCCTCTGTAAAAATTATAAGTGCATTGCTTTTTTACGTCCAATAAAAAAAATAAAAAAATTTTAAAAAAAATGATTTTAGGTGTTGACACAAAATGCGGAAATTATGTATATTATTCTCACGACATAACTTGGTGCCTGTAGTTCAGTGGTAGAGCGCCAGATTGTGGATCTGGTTGTCGTGGGTTCAATCCCCACCAGGCACCCGATCCGACGAACTCCAATGAGTTTGCGGAAATTGCGCCCGTAGCTCATCTGGATAGAGTCCCGGACTTCGAATCCGGTTGTAGCAGGTTCGAATCCTGTCGGACGCAATAAAAAAATATGGGCCATTAGCTCAGCTGGTAGAGCAACAGACTCTTAATCTGTGGGTCGCAGGTTCGATCCCTGCATGGCTCAACCCAAAGACATCCGAATAACTTCGGATGTCTTTTTTTTTGTCTAAATCCTTTTTATATAGAAAAAAATCATCTCTTTTCCTTAAGTTTGTTTTTTCGCTGCCGATAAGATAATGAAGGCTGGAAAAGTTTTTTCTGCAGTCTTATCTGGAGATTTTTATGAATGAAACAATGAATCGTTATGCAGCTGTGTTGTCAGAAGAAAAATCAATTTTGGAAAATGTTCTTTTGACTCAAAAATCTGTGCGTAAGGCAATAAATGATAAGAACTGGACAGAACTTATGAAGCATATGTCGGCAGTAAATATTTCTATGGACAGATTTAATCGCCTTGATGAAGAGCGTGAAGAACTTGCAGTTTCAGAAAAATCAGGAGATGCAGAAGTTTCTTCTATTCTTACAGAAGTACGCGGCCTTCTTGTAAAATGCCGGGCAGAAAACAAGGCTTTAAGCGATTACATAAATATAACAAGAAACTTTGTAAAGGGAATAATTGATGAAGCTTTGCCGCAGAGTAAAGCAAAAGTTTATTCCCGAAACGGTAATATTGTTCAGAATAAGCCGCACAGCGTAGTTCTGAATGCTTTGCTTTAGAGATTTAATCGGATTGCAAGAGGAAGGATAATATGGGATCAACATTTTCAGGAATTGAATTAGGAAAACGCAGCATTATGGCTCATACAGATGCCATCACAACTGCAGGTCACAATATTTCAAATGCAAACACAGAAGGCTATTCAAGACAGCGTGTTCAGCTCAAGGAATTTGATCCTCTTTATAAACCGGATCTTGAACGTCCAGAACGCCCTGGAATGATCGGACAGGGAATTGATGTTCAGAGCGTAGAACGCGTTCGTGATGAAATGCTTGATAACCGCATTACAGAAAGCCAGCATTCTGAATCTTACTGGGAAACACGAAGCAATTATTACACAATGATTGAACAGATTTATAATGAGCCGGATGATGTTTCAATCCGCTCAAATATGGATAAATTCTGGCAGAGCTGGCAGGAACTTTCCGTACATCCAGAAAGCCAGGCGGCTCGTCAGGCAGTTGTAAGCCGCGGAGATTCTCTTGTTGATTCGATTACTTCCAAGTGGGAAAACCTTATGGGAGTGGGAAATCTTCTTAACAGCGATATTGAAGCAACTGTAAGACAGGTAAATGACTACGCAAATCAGATTGCCGCAATCAACGGAGAAATCGTGCGTTCTAAAGCAATGGGTGACAATCCTAATGATCTGCTTGACCGCCGAGATCTTCTTGTAGACAAACTTTCTAAACTTGCAAATATTTCTACAGACCGCCGCGATGCAGATGAATTTATGGTTCATCTTGACGGAAACATTCTTGTTCAGGGAAATATTGCCCGCAACTTCAGCCTTGAAACTGTTTTAGATAATAATGGCTATGACAAACTTGTCTGGAGAGATACAGGTGATGATGCATACGTTTCTGGTGGTAAGCTTGGCGCCCTTATTGAACTCAGGGATTCTGATATCCGCAGTGAAATTCAGTCTTTAAATACAATGACAATGAACTTTGCAGACCTTGTAAATGACGTACACAGAAATGCATACGGAGCAAATAATGTTACAGGCCTTGATTTCTTTACTCAGCGTTCTTTTGTTGAAAATGTAAACGGAAACTTTGACCGTGACGGCGATGGTCAGCTTGATCATTCCTATGTATTCAGATTTACAGGAACAACCCGTCTTAATCCACAGGAACAGATTGGCCTTGAAGGCGTTATGACTTTAAGTGGTCCTGAAGGAAACGTTAAGGTTGCATACCATCCTACAGATACAGTAGAAACGGTTATAAATAGAATAAATGATGCAAACGGTGAAGTAAAAGCGTACCTTGACCGCAACAACAATCTTGTTCTTAAGGGAACTACAGCTCAGGCAATTGAAAATCCTGATTTTGTAATCCGTCATGTAGAAGATTCAGGTTTCTTCCTTACAGGTTATACAGGAATTCTTGGTGCAAGCGGTGCAGCCGGTGCGTATGATTATGCTCAGGCAGATGCAGTAAATGCACTTAATGATGCTCAGTTTGCTGTAAGCCCTGTTGCAAATCCTGCCGGATACATTCAGATCAACAAGGCAATTAAAAATGATGTACTCAGCGTTGCCGCTGCATTCAAAGATAATGCAGGAAACGTTAATAACGGTGACGGTCGCGCTGCTGTAGAAATTGCTGCCATCCGCAATACAAAAGTAATGATCGGTCACGAACGTACTCTTGATGATTATTTTGCCGATTCAGTTACAAACGTTGGGCTTAAGGGTGAACAGGCAGAAACAAACTTTAACAGTCATACTGCAATGATGAACGACCTTAGAAATCTGCGTGATTCAATAAGTGGCGTAAACATTGATGAAGAACTTGCAGACATCATAAAATTCCAGCATGGATACAATGCGGCTGCAAAATTTGTTACTGTCTGGGACAGTCTTCTGGATACAGTAATAAACCGTCTTGGCGTATAATGAACTGCGGCTCTAATGCCGCAGTCTCAGTCCTTTTTTTTGAAAAATAATCGTTAATTCTCTTATGTTAAAACTTGAAATGCCGATACATAAAATATAGCAGACTCATGATTTCATGCTGTCTTAATGCTTTGAATTTTAGAGGTGTTCTATGCATAGAATCAGTTCAAGTATGAATAATGTAGATACACAGAGTAATCTGCGCATTCAGGAAAGCCGTCTTAACAAGGCTAATAATCAGATAGGAAGCCAGCAGAGAATACAGCAGCTTAGAGACGATCCTATTGCTGCCGGTCATCTTGTACGCTATCAGTCTTATCTTGACCGTGTAAATACATTTGAAAAAAATGCCGCAACTTTAACTGATCAGTATGCCTTAAGGGAAGGCTATATGAACAATTCCCTTGAAATCATGCAGCGTGTAAGGGAACTTGCTGTTACTGGTGCAAACGGAATTTATACAAAAGATGATTTAAAGAATATGGCAACAGAAGTTGATGAACTTTTGAAGGAACTTGTTCAGAATGCAAATGCCATTTCTTCAGACGGAAATTCAATTTTTGGCGGAACAAATACAAAATCAACTGCATTTGAAGTAGAAATGGGAAATGTAGAAGGTTCTGGCGTTCCCCTTATTGAAAACGTACGCTACAACGGAAATGTAGATGCCAACAGAGTAGAAGTTGATGAAAACAAATATCTTGAAGTAGATAATGCTGGAAACAGAACATTCTGGGCTGAACAGCAGAGTATTTACGGCGGACGTGATGCAACTGGCTGGCAGGCTGCTTCTGACAGTATAATCAGCGTAGATGGAGTTCAGATTGCAGTTAATGCAGGAGACAATGTATATGCGCTTGCTGCAAAAATCAATGATTCCGGTGCTGCGGTTCGTGCTTCAATCGATCCTGTAACAAACGGCCTTAATCTTGAAACTACAGATGCACGTCAGTTGTGGCTTCAGGATGTAAAGGGGGCTGCCCTTAATGAACTTGGAATCATCAAGGATTCAAGCCAGAAGCCTCCGTACAATATCGGAGACAGTGTGCGTCTTGCAGGCGGATCAATGTTTGATACTGTAATTGCATTCAGAAATGCTCTTTTAAAGGGTGATCATGAATCAATCGGAAGCCGCGTTCTTGGTGCCCTTGATAACGGAATCAGTAATCTTGTAACAAGAATTGCTAAATCAGGCTCTGAATACGAAAGGGCACAGCTTAACGTACAGAGAAATTCATCTACTGCTCTTGCCGTTACCCAGCAGATAAGTCGCGAAGGTGACCTTGATTTTACAAAAGCAGTTACAGACATGAAAATGCTTGATTACGCATACCAGGCAACGCTCAGCAATGCCGGAAAAATGTACAGCAGCACACTTTTAAATTATATGCGCTAAAAAATTTGGATTCCGGAAATCTATAACCGGAATCCTTTTTAATAAAAGAGGAATGACATGGAAGTTTTGACAAAAACAAAAGGACGTGTTGAAGTTGAAGAAAAACAGATTGTAACTTTCCCGGACGGTATAATGGGGTTTGAATCTTTTAAGAAGTACGCCCTTATAAATTCGGAATATGAGCCTTTTATTTGGCTTCAGTCGCTTGATAAAAGCAGCCTTGCTTTTCTTCTTGTAGATCCGTTCCTTATCTGCAGTGATTACGAAGCCGATATTGATGACGCTTCTTTAGCTCAGATTGGAATTGAATCGCCAGAAGATCTGGTTGTAATGACAATTGTTACAATCCCGACAGACGGTTCTGCCATTACGGCAAATTTTTTGGGTCCAATTGTAATTAACCGTAAGAATAATAAATGCATGCAGGTAATTCTTACAGATAACCGCTGGACAACAAAATTTGATATCATTGAGTCTTTAAAGAAGAAGGGAGAGTAAGCATGTTAATTCTGTCCCGAAAAACTGACCAGCAGATAAAAATTGGCGAAGACATTACAATTACAATAATTGATATACACGGTGATCAGGTAAAAATTGGCGTAGAAGCTCCAAGAAACGTAAAAGTTTTCAGACAGGAAGTATTTAATGCCATAAAATCTGAAAATACTGCAGCTGCGGCCGTTAATACTGAAAAAATTGAAGGTCTTTCTAAAATCCTTTCTAAATAAAAAAACTGTCTGATTCAAATCCGGTCGTATAATTTTAGGGCCGGATGCTTTCAGACAGTTTATTTTTCTATTATAAAATTACAGAATCATAATTATGATTTTTGCAGCAAGTACAATAGATACAAGTGCAAACGGATAAGTTGCCGCATATGCTGCAGAAACTTCATCTGTTCCGGCAGTAGCAATCAAAGTTCCAAGAGCAGGAGTAGAAGTCATACCGCCTGTAATAGAACCAAGGTTGTTCAAAATGCTGAGCTTGAATACGTAGCGTGCAATGATATAGCCTACAATCATAGGAACTGTAGTCATAACGGCACCGTAGATAAAGTATGTCCAGCGGAATTTATCAATAAAGTTTACGCCGCCAGGAACACCGGCACCAATAAGGAATAGTACAAGACCAAGTTCGCGGGCAAAATTCAATGTTTCTTTTTTAATGCGGCAGTCAATGTTTCCAATGTGCGCAAAGTGTCCGATGATAAGACCTCCGATAAGACATCCGCCAGAATTTCCAAGAGAGAAGTTGATTACAGGAATTTTTACAGCTCCGATAAGACAACCGATTGCAACTGCTGCAAAGAAAGCAAAGAAACCAAACGGATCCATTGCTGTAAGCTTTCCTTTTGGCTCTGGAACTTTAATCTGGTTTGCAGCCTGGAAGTGGGCAACTTCTTCAGGAAGGTTGATTTTAAGAACTTTTGGAACAAGCTGTACAAAAAGAACTACGCCAAGAACACCGAATGTATAGGCAATTCCGTAACCTGCTGTAACGTCAGCTTCAAAGTTTGTTACAGAACCAGAAGCTTTTGCAAGTTCGTCCAGTGCTGTTGCAACTTCTTTTCCGGCACTAAAGCCCGGTGTAGAAGTAAGTCCGCCTGTAAGAAGACCTACAGCCATAGAAGCTGACATGTTTTTATCAAGAACTGTAAAGATGACTGCTGTAAGCGCACCAAGAGCAATTACAATAAATCCAATGCAGATATAAGCCAATGTGCTTCTGTTGAAGCTGCGGAAAAATTTAGGTCCGGCAATAAGTCCGACTGCTGTTACAAAAAGAGCAGTACCAATGTTGGAAACAATGCCGAAATTTCCTTTGATTTTTGCATTAAAAAGGAATATTTCCTTTGATTTTTCAACTACTGTCTGAACTCCGTCAACAAGTTCTGATGCTGTCCATTTAATTGTAAAACTTGGAATAAAATGTGTTACAACTCCATAGATAAGGGCAACAAGAAGAACACCTGCGGTTCCCAGTTCAATTCCTTTTACCTTAATTCCGCCAACAAGGTAACCGATGGCACCGATGGCAAAAACAATAAAAATAAATGATAGTGCAGATGAACATACACTGGCAAAATATGCTGTCATTCTAAAACCTCTGTAGAATATTATATGAATACTGAAAGTTTTATCAACATATTGGCAGCATATCTGCAGTCGGCTTTTAAAGCTTCATGCGTTCAATTTTAGTTTCAATGTTATATGGCTTG
>JBGVIP010000079.1:0-17295 GCA_045123335.1 Treponema sp. | reverse complement strand
ACATTTACGCTGGAATTTCCGATGCCCATGCCCGACTCTTTTTCAGATGCAGACATTTCCTTTGCCTTAAGTATTTTTTCCATAAGAGCAAGTGCGTCCGGATCATTAGGATTTTCAAGCAAAAGTGATTCAAGTTTATCCAGTGCCCTGTCATATTCACCTTTTTCATAATAAAGGTTTACCAGAGAAACTGTATTGTTTTTTGTTTTTCCTCTTGAAGATGAACCGCCGGAAACTATAAGACGGCCTCCTGCAATACCGGCAGAAAAAAGCAAAACAGCAATCAATGCCACAACAGCAGCCTTCTTTTTTCTGTCATCAAATTTTTTCTTTGTTTCATTTGTGGCGTTCATAATTTCTCCCATAAAAAGCTAACCGCAAGGTCAACCCTTCACTGTTATTTACTGTATTTATTCAAGCTCACTTTCGTACTCATAATCAAGTACGTCTTCTGCACCGGCAGTCATGTTTGTTGTATCCGTCTGCTGAAGTGAATTTGCAACATCTTCAAGAAGTTTTCTGCGGCGCTCAGCTTCTTCTGCAAGCCGGGCTTCTTCTGCAGCCTTACGCTCTGCCTCCTGGCGGGCAAGTTCTTCCTGAAGCCGCTGATTTTCTTCTTCCATAAGACGGTTTTCTTCCGCAATACGCTCAGCTTCAACCTTTTGGTTTTCAATTTCCTGGTCAAGGTACCCGATGAGCGTTCTTATAGATTCTGCCTGCGGATCATCCGGCAGAGCTGAAACATAAGCCCTGTAGTCAGCAGACGCTTCTGAATACTTTTTCAGGTACAGCCTTGAGTTGGCGCGGTTCAGCAGAGCGGAATGATATCCGGAATCCGCAGCAAGGGCAAGGCTAAAGCAGTTTTCCGCTGCAGAATAATTTCCCATTGCCATAAGGACGGTTCCCTTATTGAACAGAAGTCTTTTTCTGCCGGCGCTCCCGCTTTTCATTCCGCGGTCAAAAGCATCAACAGCCTTTTCATTGTCCCCGGTCTGAAAATATGCCAGTCCCAGAAAATTATATGTATCAGGAGTTACCGCCTGATTTTTAATATCCTCTTCAAGCAGCGGAATTGCCTGCGCAGGATTATTTTCCTTAAAAAATTTTTCTCCTTCTCCCTGAGCCATGCACAGCCCGGAAAAAGCGGTCATATAGATAAAAATACATCCAAATCGAAAAAAAGTCTTCTTCATAACTCCCTTATCGGCACAAAAAAATCAAAGATTAGAAATGTACATTTCAGACGGACATTGACGAACAAAAAACAACGGTCGTTTACATTTTAAAAATATACTGTATAATGAATAAGTATTTCGTAGAGGTGTTAGTAATGTTAATTATTTTTGCAGTAATATTCGTTGTACTGGTTTCTCTTATAATTGTCGTAATAAAATCAATTGCATCGCCAAAAAAAGTCGACAACGTACGAAAACTCCTTAAAGCAGGAAAAAATCAGGCAGCAGCAAAACTTGCTAAACAGATTGTTGCAAAAGAACCTTCAAATTCGCTTGCGCATTACTATCTTGGGAAAGCCTATCTTGCAGATAACCGCGGAGAACTTGCCCTCATCGAATTTAAATTCGTAAACGAACACGCCCTCTTCGACAATCAGCTTCAGGAGATTCCTTTCAGAAGAGAATTTGCATCCCTGCAGTTAAAATTCAATCAGCTGGACGGAGCTTTGCGCGAATACCTTCTCCTTACAAAAATGGATCCTCATACAGCCGAAAACTTTTTCCGCACAGGCGAAATATACGAAAAACAGAACCGCAAGGACCTTGCCCTTTCCGTATACAAAAAATGTCTCGCCCTTGATCCAAAAAACGCAAAGGCCCACGCTTCTGTAGGTTACATTCTGTTTCAAGCAAAGCAGCTTAACGAAGCAAAAAAAGAACTTGACCTTGCAATCAGACTTAATCCGGAAACTTATTCATGCTATTATTACCTTGGAAAACTTCTTAAAGAAGCAAAGGATTTTGGTGCAGCTGTAAAGGCATTCGACAAAGCACAGCGCGACAGCGAATTCAAGCAGAAAGCCCTTATTGAACGCGCAACCTGCTACATGATGGCAAACCGTCTGGACAACGCTCAGATTGACCTTCAGCGCGCAATAGAACTTGATAAGGACGGAACCAGCAACGATACGCTTTACGCACGCTACTTCCTTGCCGCATGTTTTGAAAAGACAAGAAAAATTGAAAAAGCAATTGAACAGTGGGATCTTATCTATAATAAGAACCGTTCATTTAGGGATGTTGCAAACAAACTTCAGGAATACAAGGACCTTCAGTCAAACGACAACATGAAGGACTACCTTACATGCTCAGACACAGAATTCATTGAAATCTGCAAGTCTGTAATCACAAAAACAATGAATATGACAGCCCAGCAGGCTGAATCAAAAAAATTCGGCTGCGAATTTATGGCAACAGATACAGCAAGCGGAGACTGGATGAACATGAGGAAGCAGATGTACCTTATCCGTTTCTACAGGGAGCCGGAACCGCTTGAAGACGCACCTGTCAGAGAAGCACTGGATAAAGCGAAGTCTTCCAACTGTGCAAAAACCCTTATCCTTGCAAGTTCTGGCTTTACACGCCCGGCACAGCAGTTTGCAGAAAACCGCCCTATAGAACTTATAGGCAAAGAAAAACTGCAGAACATGCTGTCCAAGGCCAGCAGTTAATGAAAATTCTCTGCGTTTCCGATCAGATTGATCCTATGATTTACAATCCCAACGCCTCAAAAAATTTTCCGGATATAGACCTTATTCTCTGCGCCGGAGATTTACCGATGGATTACATAGACTTTATCGTTACGGTTTTTAACAAGCCGACCTATTTTGTATTCGGAAACCACAACCTTAATGAATATAAATTTTACCATGGACAGCAGCCAGCCCCGGCAAGTGCAGCAACATCTGCGCAGAATGCGGCTGCAATGGCAGTAACAGAATTTCAAAAAAGTGAATATAAAAATCATCATCATGGAGCTGTTTACGCAGGATTCAAAAATCTTGTACTTAAAAATTTCAGCGTAAAAAACAAAAAGGACAAAGAAACACCCCTTCTTATGACTGGAATTTCAGGTTCAATCCGCTATAACAACGGACTCTGCCAGTACACAGAAACAGAGATGATGCTACACCTTCTAAGACTTGTTCCAGGACTTCTTCTGAATAAAATCCGTTACGGAAGATACCTGGACATTTTTCTTACCCATGCAACGCCATACAATGTACACGATCATAAAGATCCTTGTCACGTTGGATTCAAGGCATTCAACTGGTTTGTAAAAAAATTCAAACCGGCATACATGATTCACGGACACATACATCTGTATGACCTTAGAGAAGAAAGAGTTTCAGTTTATGAGCAGACTACCGTCGTAAATGCTTACGCACATCACGTAGTTACTTTTGAAAACAACAAAAACGGAGATTAAACATGTTACAGGAAGCAGAAAACGACTTTGCAAAAGCAAGAAACAAAGCATTATTCAATGAAATACAGCATTTCCTTAATCCCGAAGAAGCAAAGATGATTTCCTTAAAGGCTGTAAAAAAGCTTTTAAAACCGGAAACAGAAACCTATGTAGGAATGCAGGTCGTACCTATTTCTCAGATTATCGGAAGCGAAGGCCGCTATAAAGATTTTGACAATCAGTTCTTCCCTAAAAAATCAATCATTAAAGAAAGATGGGAACACGTAGACGAAGCCGTAATCAACAATATTGTTCTGCCGCCTATAAAAGTCTATGAATTGGGAGGACTTTATTTTGTACGCGACGGAAATCACAGGGTTTCTGTAGCAAAGGCAAAAGGAGTTGAATTTATAGATGCAGAAGTTACTTCCCTTCAGACGGAAATCAGGCTTTCCCCGGTAAGAACGCTTCAGGGCATGATAAAGCAGATTATCAGCTACGAAAAACGCAATTTCTATATGGAAACAAGTTTCGGTGACATTACCGACTACTGGTGTCTGGATTTTAAAACTGCCGGACAGTACGACGTAATCTACCAGCACATACTTACGCACAAATATTTTATAAATCTGTCCAAGCCGCAGGAAATTTCCATGGAAGAAGCCGTAAAATCCTGGTTTGATACAGTGTATATGCCGGTTGTATGTGCAATCGAAAAATCAAAGATAATGAAATACTTTAAAAACAACACTGTAAGCGAACTTTACATCTTTATTATCAACTTCTTTGACGAATTAAAGAAAAAATTCGGGGAAGAAGTTCAGCTTGATCAGATCATTTATGACATAAAGGAAGAAAGGAAACCTCCTATAGAGAAAAAACTTACAAACATAATCCAGAAAATTAAGCTCAAGATAAAATCTCGAAAAACAAAAAAGGACAGTTCAAAAAAATGAACATTGAAACAGTTCGGCATATAAAATTAAATTGACGACAGAATATTTCAATGATAATATTAATATAATTGATGATCTAAAAAATGCCGTAAAAGGGCAAAAAGTGATCTGACTGCGTAGCAGCCTAAAGGAGAAATTTATAAAATATGGGTACAATTGATTCGTTCGTACAGACACCGCTTCTGATATCCGCAGCAGCCGGTCTTGTTTTATTCATCCTGCTTCTCATTGCTAAAATCAGAAAAACAGCGACAATCAGTTTTGTTTATTTTCCTATTATAGGTATTTTTGTTGCAGGAACTTTAATTTCTGCCTTTGACCCGAAAATATTCTATCTGGCAATAATATTCATTCTTATAGAAACACTTTTCATTGCATATGCATTTGTTCTTGCCGTATCTGATCCTGAAAAAATTGCAGAAAAGAAACATAAAAAGCAGCAGCAGGAAACACAAAATCCGGAAGAAGTAAATACAGAAGCCCTTGCAAAGCAGGCAGAAAAATTCAGTAAACTTCTTAAAACAAACCAGGACATGGTAGAAAAGGCTTCCCAGTATTTTAAGGAAGAAGATTCCCTTACTGCATTTCTGGAAAATTTCAATAAACTCATTACAGAACAGACAAACGCAGACGGATGTGCAATTCTTGTACTGGATGAATTCGACAATATTCTGGCAGTCAAGTCGGTTTCAGGAACATTTCCTCCTCCATACAAACTTCCAGAAGATCTTCCGCACAAAGCTATCCGCGTAGAAACAAACTTCCGCTATTCAAATTTTAATCTTAGCGGAAATGCATTCGGCGATATTTTTACAGCCGGCGAACCTGTAAACATTACAAATCCAATAAAGGATCACCGCATCTTCCAGAACGGTCCGGAAGATTTCCTTCGCGTAGGTCCTTATATCTTTATTCCTGTAAAACAGTCTGGAGAACCAACTTCTTTAATCTGTCTTGCAAGAAAACCGGATTCAGAACCGTTCTCTAACGAAGAATTTGAAACTGCAGAAAATCTGTCCAATGCGCTTGCAACAGCTCTTGTACCGCTTAACAGTTTCCTTGCATATGCAGAACATGCCGAACTTACAAAGGAAGGCGATATTGCAACAAAATTCCAGAAAACTCTTGTTCCGGAAAAAATTCCTGCAATCAGCAAGCTTTCAATCGGTAAGTACGAAACACAGATTGAAAATGTCTGCGGTGACTACTATGACATAATTCCTTCAAGAAAAGACAGGATTACGTTCATTATGTCTGATGTTGCAGGAAAAGGAATGAATTCCCTTGTTGTAATGATTATGGTAAGGGCTATGCTCCGCCTGCTTGCAAACACAAATCAGACGGCCGCAACAATTTTGGAATGGGTGAACAAGGCAATCTGTTCAGAAAAAAACAGTATGGATCATTTTGCCAGCGTTTCCCTTATAAACTACAACAGTATCGATAATACTGCACAGATTGCTTCCAGCGGAATGAATCCTGTTCTGCTCTACTCTGCAGAAACAGGTTCAATTACAAAGGTTTCTACAAGTTGTGAACCGATTGGTGTTGAAAAATCAACACAATTCAAGAATGTTGACATTTCACTCAATGCTGGTGATATTCTTGTAACTTGTACCGACGGGCTACTTGAATGTCTTAATGAAAGTGGTGTACAATATTCACTCGAAAATTTATCTAAGGTTATTAAAGCCAACTGCATGTTGAATGGGAAAGACATTGCTGCAAAGGTTAAAGACAATATAAAAAAGTTCTGTGGCAATACACAGCAATACGATGATCAAAGTCTTTTGGTTATTAAAATACAAGGATAAGGAGCGACCTTATGGAACTTAAAATCAGAAAAAATGGTGACGTTTATATTATCGATGTAAACGGAGAAATGGATCTCTACAACTCCTATAAACTCAAAGAACTTGTAATGAAGATGATTGAGAAGAATGTAAAGATCTTTATTATCAATCTTGAACAGGTTGATTACATTGACTCGTCTGGAATCGGTGCATTGATTTACATTTGCTCAACAATCAAGAAGATGAATTTGAAGCTTGCTATTTCAAATATTCATGGATCCGTAAAAAAAGTTATTGAGCTGACTAAACTTATGGGCTACTTCCCTATTGCAAACAGCGTAGAAGAAGCATTGCTCATGGTTAAGGAATAAATTCAGACTTTTTAATTCAACTTGAAAAGGAGACTACAATGGATGAACAGGCAATAAAAGAATTACGCGCAGATGATAACGATCCGTTATTCGATAAAACAAATATGCTCAAGAAGGAATTCCCTTCAGATTTCAGACAGATCAGATACTTTACTCTTTTGATAGTACAGTCTGCACCGTCAGAAATTAAAGAGCTTAACCTTCTTGAACAGCAGATCAGTGAAGTAATCAAGAATGGTGTAAAACATGGTAATCACTGCGATATCAACAAGAAAGTAACTGTATGGTATTCATTTAGTCCAACACATGCACATGTAATTGTTCAGGATGAAGGCGAAGGCTTTAAAGACCTTGAAAAATGGAATGAATTCAACCGTAAGAGACTTTCATGTCTTCATGCAAATAACTTTGAAGAACTTGCAAACTATGTTTCATTCAAGACAAAAGAATCTGATGCGCAGGACGGCGGTAATGCCCTCTTTGCAGCTCTTGAATACTGGAACGGTGGATTTGTATACAACGGAAAAAGAAATGCCGTTGCAATGCTTAAACGCTTTCAGGCAAAACACTAATTAAAGATTAAGAAAAAAGTCCGGTTATAAAGACCGGACTTTTTTTTATATATCTGATTTTAGAAAATTATCTTTCCAAAAAGAAAAGGCAGACTTTAACAAGTCTGCCTTTCTTAACCTTCTTAAACTTTATTTAGAAATCTTTCCTGTATTAAGGAAGTTCTGTGTGAATACACTTTCCGGAACTTTTGAATCAAGTTTAAGCTGCTGAATTATAAGTCTTGTAGAATGACCAGTCTGAACGTTCTTCATATATTCCTGCATAGGAATGTTGTAAGTTTTACCTGTTTCACCAGTCTTTTCTTCAAGTTTTTCAAGTGTAAGTGTCTTAAGAAGCTTACCCTTCTTGTCGTACATTTCTGAATAAACAGGATAATGAGTTTTCTGATCAATCCAGTTGATTCTGAAAGAATACTGAGAAGATTTTTCATCTTTTGGAACAGACTTTACAACCCAGCATGTATATCCGTTCTTTTCTTCTTTTTCATTAACCATTTCGTGAGTATCTTCGTCAACTTCGCGTGTAGACATATCATCGTACGTTGCATCTGTACCCATAAATGACTTTGAACCTTCGCTTGCGGCAATTCTTCGTGTAGATTTCAAAGAAGGAAGGAAGATAAATTTATCATCATCCTTATCTTTGTTTTCTATCTGAAGAAAGCGTGTATCTTTTACTGAAGCAGGAGTATTAAAAATCATTACGATAGAAGAAAGATCATTGATATCCTTTCCATATTCAGTTACAATTCGGCTTTCTTCGATTGCACCGTTTTTACCGATAAGATCCATCTGAACACGAGCCATTGTGTACATAGGCTTCTCAACATCATGAGCCATCTGCACTACTTCTCTGGCATCTACTGCATGTGCAGCAAAGCCCAATGAAAGCAAAACAGCACAGGCAGTACCTTTTAACATTGAAATACTTTTCATATACATCTCCTATTAGCCTGATTTTCAGGCTGAATTATTTTTACAGGCATAAGAAAGCGTTTACTTTCCTGATGACTTTTTCTTCATGAATTTTGGATCTGCAATTCTAAGAACTCCCGGAATTACAGTCATTGCAAGCATAGAGCTGGAGAACATTACGATTGCAACCAAAATACCGATATATCTTAATACAACAAACTGACTGAAGCAGAGGACAAGGAATCCAAGTCCAATAGCAAGCGCATTTGTTACTATTCCGCTTCCAGTTTTTGTAAATGTATTCTTAAGTGCCTGATCAACATCATCTTCTACAGCCCTTTCGTTTCTGAATGTCTCAAGGAAGTGAATTGTATAGTCAATTCCGACACCAATTGCAACCGAAGCAATAATGCTTGTAATCAAATCAAGATTAATTCCGGCAAATCCCATTACCATGTAATTCAAAAGAATTGTAAACGCAAGTGGAATTGCACCAAGAAGTCCAGCCCATCCCGACCTAAATGAAATCGAAATGATGATGAATACACTCAAGAGAGAAAGGAGAAGACTTGTCATCTGGCTGGAAACAATCATATTTGTCATTACATATTCCATCTGACCGGAACCTGTAAATTCAACTGTATAGCCTTCAGGAAAGTATTTTTCAACATATGCCTGAGCATCGCGGATTACTTTTCCAACAAAGATTGTACTGTTCTTTCTAATCTGAATCTGTACCCTAAGCTGGGTAGGTGTAAACGAACCTACAGGAATTGCAAAGCGATCTAGAGAATCACCGCCTAAAAGCATGATATACTGTGAAACAAGATCATTAAGTTCTTCCCTTGTAGCAACAGGATATTTTTTTACATTATAAGGAACTTCGTAATATGCAGCGCCATTGTAATTAAGCTTTCGTTCAAGTGCGTTTACAATACCTTCTGCAGTAGCGGATGAACCGCCGGCTTCAACAATTGAATCAGAGAAAAGCTTTACAACTTCCTCAAAAGTTACAGAATTTTTCAAGTCGTCCATATACTGAGTTGTAGAAATTGCATCAGAACCAGGAGCAGGTGCATTCATAACCTGATTCATACGCTTAAGGAATGTTGTAAATGAAACAATCTTTCCAATATCCGGGTTATGAAGCATAAGGTATTCCTGAAGATTTTCCAGATTGTAAAGAAGTTCGACATTCGTCATATTCTTTGCAGCAGGAGCCGGAGCAGCAGGACTGCTTTCCGAAGCATCAGAGAAACTTGAAAAATCGTCAA
This sequence comes from Treponema sp., assembly GCA_045123335.1. GTDB lineage: Bacteria > Spirochaetota > Spirochaetia > Treponematales > Treponemataceae > Treponema_D. The sequence continues at coordinate 7,991 of JBGVIP010000079.1, read as the reverse complement.
ACGAAGGAAGCTCATCTTCAAATGATGAAAAATCATCAAAAGAAGGAAGTTCGCTTTCTGAATCTGAAGCGGCAGCAGGCTCCGCAGCCTTTTCTTCAGGCGCTTTTACAAGCATGTATACAGTTGCAGTACCTGCAAAACGGTCATTTACGTAATTTACGTCCTGTCTAGGCTTACTTGATTCAGGGAAGTAATTGATAAAAGATGTATCAATAACAAGGCGCTTAAGACCAAGAGCTGAAGCAATAACTATAATCGCACAGAAAAGAGAAAGTCTAGGTACAGTTCCTGCAAAGAAGTGGAAAATCTTAAACAGAGTAGAACCGCTTTCAAAGCGTGAATTCTTACTCATATGGCGTTCACGGATTTTTTCCAGTTTGCGTTTAGTCTTGTTTATAAGGGCTTCCATCTTTTCAGATTTCTGTCCTACACGATCAAGCGGCTTTACCATAAGCATTGCCGGAATAAACACAACGGAAAGGACAAGGGCAATAAGAACACCGAGTGATGTAAATACTGCAAAACTGTGAAGCGGCTGCAATGGTGATGTAATAAGGGAAATAAAACCAACGATAGTTGTAATGCCGGCAAGAAGAACTGCCTGAGAAACTTCCTTTAATCCTGTTGCAATTGCCATGCAGTGCTTTTCCGTAGTAAGTTCACCCTTAATTTTTTCCAAGGCAATGTAATAATGAGTTAGAACATGAATCCCGTATGCAGAATCTACAGCAATAAGGGCAACTGGAATTACACTTGATATGATGGAAAACTGAATATGCAGAAGGGCCATAAGACCGCACGACCATATTGCCGCCATAAGGACAGTAAGAAGCGGAAGTACAGTTCCATCAAAAGTCTTAAACGAAACAAAAAGGCTTATAATTACAACCAGAACGACAAGCGGAATAAGGCAGAAAATATCCTTAAGCATGAAAGCGCGGGAATTCTTAGAGATTACAGGATCGCCGTAAATTGTATATCTTAAATTAGAGCCCTTGATTTCAGAAGAAACGATTTCTTCAATTTCTGCAAGAGTCTGAAGCCTGTCTTCTCCACAAAGGCGCTTCATTTCACCGTTGGCATCCGGCTTTTTATTTACATAACGAATTGCAAGCTGAGTAGCCTTTCTGTCATCTGAAATTATAACGCGGTCATACATGTCTGCCCATGAACCGATTTTTACAAGCAGTTCAGACAGATCATCTTCTGTACCGACAAACTGTTCTACTCCGTTTTCATCCTTTTGGAACAGTTCTTCTGGAATAAGATTTTTAGCAACAAGACTTCCGTCTTCCGCACATACATAATCAATACTTGTAATGGAATCTACACTGTCAACATTATCAAGAACTTCAAGCTTCTGAGTAATTCTGTTTGCAATCGAAAGGTTTTCTTTTGTAAAGAAAGATTCCTCGTCAGTTTCAAGAGCGACACCGATAGAATATACACTGCCGAAATTTTCTTCTGCTTCAGCAAGACGCTTGTAATCTACCGTAGTATGCGGAAGATATTCGAACATTGCATCATTTTCAATCTTAAGTTTAGGAAGCTGCAATGCAAAAAAAACTGTTATTACTGCACATGCAATAATAATTGTCCAACGCTGTCTAAAAAACCGAGAAATCATAACCTACTCACCTTTTCTTGATTTATCGCGAGCCTGTTAAAGCTCAATATATGTTCAAAAAATTAAACATATATCTTAATAATAATAACAATTTCAGATAAGGTCAATTTTAAATTGCCTCAGTTGAAATTTTATATACACTTCCACAGTTCCTGCATGTAATTTCAAGAGGATCCGGACCGTTTTTCTTTATATCTTCCTGTTCTGCCTTTGGAAGCGAACGCAGATAATTCAAAAAAGATTCTTCATTGCAAGGGCAGTCATAGCGGACTTTTCTTTTTAGCGCAATAGAAGGCTTAAACTCGCGGAAAAGACCGTAAATCAAATCTTCAAAATTACCCTTTTCACTAAACCACTGACCAAGTGACGGACAGGTTTTAAATGCCAATTCTGCTCTGGACAAAAGTTCATCATCGCTTTTAACATCTGCCGAGCTGGATTTTGCAGCTCCAGAAGAGCGTTTTCCGCCGGTTTCCGGCATTACCTGAAGGAACATTCCTCCAGCCCCTACAACACGTCCTTTTTTGTCCATCTGAATTGATGTAGAGAACGCAGTTGAAATCTGTTCAGACTGCCTGTAATACCATGCAAGGTCTTCTGCAATATTTCCGGAATCAACTGTTACAGAACTTACAAACGGTTCACGATCTTCCTTATGAAGCGTAGAAACAGTCATTGTTCCGCTTCCCAAAAACGGCTTTAAATTCCAGTTTTCAAGAGGCTTATCAACAGGAATGCGTTCATTAAAAAGATAGCCGCGCACAGTTCCCTTTGAATCAGCTTCTACAGAAAAACCTTTTGCAGGTCCGTCTGTTTCGTAGCGGACAGTAACATGCTCCTCGCCTTTCATCATAGGAATCATCATTGCTCCGCCAAGACAGGCCTGTCCAAGCACCATTGTTTCAAGAATTCCCAGCCCATGCTGAGCGCGAAGCTGGTTTACAAAATTTGAGCCGTTAAAAATTGCTCCGCGGATTCTTCCGTCTGCCATTACAAAAACCGCCATTTCATCCGGCAAAATTGATGAAAGATGTTCCGTAAGTTCCCTGTCTGTTATTTCAACCTTTTTCATATTTTAACGCTCCTAAAAAAATGCCCGACCTTCCAGAAGGAATTCGGGCAAAAGTCAATCCACAAAAAATGAACAAAAACCAAGATTCACAGGAAAATCTGCAAATCCCGAAAATACCAACAGCAAATGACTTATCAGATGCCGATTACATGGTTATTAACTTTATCCTGAACATAAGCGATGAATTCTTCAATCTTCATTGTCTTCTGTTCAAGTCCGCTTGACTGGCGGAAGCGCACAGTTACAGTCCTTTCGTTCTTTTCGTTTTCGCCAACTACAAGAATGTAAGGAGTTTTATGTTCCTTTGTAATAACCTTAATCTTCTGACGCATGTTGTCATCAGAAAGGTAAGCATTTGAACGTATGTCTGAAGCAACAAGAAGATCATTTACTTCTTTTGCATAGTCAGCAAATGAATCATTTACAGGTACAACTGCAGCCTGTTCAAAAGCAAGCCATGTAGGGAATGCACCTGCAAAGTTTTCTACAAGGATTCCAAGGAAGCGTTCAATAGAACCAAGGATTGCGCGGTGAAGCATAACTGGATGATGTTTCTGGTTGTCTGCGCCAATATAAGTAGCATCAAGGCGTTCTGCGCTAGGAAGCTGGAAATCGGCCTGAATTGTACCGCACTGCCATTCGCGTCCGAGACAGTCGTAAAGCTTAAATTCAAGTTTTGGACCGTAGAATGCACCTTCACCCGGCTGAATTTCGTATTCAAGTCCTGCTTCATGACATGCATCTGCAAGAGCTTTTTCTGCACGTGCCCATGTTTCAAGGTCTCCAACATGATCTTCTGGCATTGTAGAGAATTTTACAACAAGGTCATCAAAACCAAAGTCATGGTAAACAACTTTAAGAAGCTTACAGAACTTTGCAACTTCTTCTGCAACCTGATCTTCCCTACAGATGATATGAGCATCATCCTGAACAAATCCGCGTACACGCATGATTCCATGAAGTGTTCCGCTTGGTTCGTTTCTTACGTCATGACCAAATTCTGCAAGACGAAGAGGGAGGTCTTTATATGAGCGTACACGACTCTTAAAAATTTCAAGGGCGCCAGGACAGTTCATAGGCTTAATTGCAAAGAGACGCTTTTCTGATTCTGTAATAAACATGTTCTTCTGGTAGTGACCCCAGTGACCGCTCTTTTCCCAAAGAGAACGAGGCATGATTGCAGGAGTATTTACTTCCTGATATCCGTCTCTGCGGACTTTTACACGCATGTAATCCTGGATTACAGTGTAAATAGTCCATCCGTTCGGATGCCAGTAAATCTGACCAGGATTTTCCGGATCAAGGTGGAACAGATCCATTTCTACGCCGAGCTTACGGTGATCACGTTTTTCTGCTTCTGCAAGCATTGTAAGGTAATCTTTAAGTTCATTAGGCTTTTCAAAACAAAGCGCATAAACACGTGTAAGCATAGGGCGGTTAGAATCACCGCGCCAGTAAGCACCTGCAATCTTATTGATTTTAAATGCCTGTCCGTTAATTTCTTTTGTATTTGCTACGTGTGGTCCGCGGCAAAGGTCAAGATAACCATCCTGTTCATAAGTTGTAATCGTTTCGCCTTCCGGAAGGTCATTTATAAGTTCAATCTTATAATCCTGTCCGGCAAAAAGTTTAAGGGCTTCTTCCTTAGAAACTTCCTTGCGGATAAAATCGTTATTACCGGCAATAATGCGGCGCATTTCTTTTTCTACAGCAGGGAAATCGGTTTCGGTGAATTTGGTGGTGGTTGGAAAATCGAAATCATAGTAAAAACCGTTATCAATAGCAGGACCGATTGCGATTTTTGTTCCCGGGTACAATTTGAGGATAGCTTCTGCCATCACGTGAGCACAACTGTGTCTGATTGTCTGTAATTTTTCGTTTTCCATTTAATTCACCTTCTAATTTTTAAAAATTAATACTATTAGTATAGCGTTCTGAATATTATTAGGCAATAAATCTCTTCTATAGAAAACAAAAAAAATGCAACAAAAAAAAAAAGCCTGAAACAAAAGAATTCAGGCTTTTCATCGTTATAAAGATTTTACAAATTCGTAGTAGGTATCAGAAGCATCATCCTTTCGTATTGCTGGATACATCATGGAAAGGAACTTATATTCTGACGGATCAAGATAATCAAGTTTCTTTATATTTTCACGGTCAACGGCAGTAGCATCATCATTAAATTTATAAAATAAATAAGTCGGAAGTTCATTTTCATATACAGTCTGAGAAGCAAAAACATAAGTGTCAGAAAGCGTTACCTTTGCATCATTGTTTTTTAAACTGTCATTTGAAGTATAAACGAGACGTTTATATTTTCCTTCATCATTTTTAAAAAGACCTGAAACAATGACAACATCATCAGCAGAACCGTCGTAATAGACAACATAATTTACAATTCCCTGCTCTTTTATTGTACAGAGATGCCATGTATTTCCTGAATGATAATACCAGCTCTGATCATATTTCAGATGTGCATCAGTATTAATCTTGAACACAGGAGAATCTGTAAACTCCCCTATAAGGGCATTTGCAATTGCCGTAGAATTTGCCTTTAAAGTATAATTGACATTATTTATAGAAACAGATACATCTTCAGAATATTCATTAAAGATAATCCAGTTTTTTTCTTCATAATCTTTATTACATGAAGCAAGCATAAAAGCCGCAAGCACAAACAGTACGATTCTTTTCATTTATAACCTCAAGATTCAGTTTAACAATGGAATAGCAAAAAATCAACTCAGCATAAAAGCAAAACAATTGATTTTATTTGACAATAAGCAGATTCATCAGTATATTAGCGGTAGTTGCATGTGCGGCATAACCGGGGGTGCACCGGTTTCGACGGATGCGGGAGCGCATTTACTGCATGTAGGTGTGAAGGCGCCTTAAGCTGACAAAAAAAATAACTGCAATCTTCAACAGAAAAGAAGAAGAAGATTCTTCTGAAGAACAGTTTGCACTCGCTGCGTAAGCAGTGCACGGAACTTACAGGGTGCTGTTCCTAACTTTGTAATGTTCTGACGCCAACAGGGACTTGCTTTTCGTAGCGTTCGGCATGCGGAAGGGACTTTTAGCCGAAATACGGAAAAGACGCTTGTTATGCTGCTACCTTTTCCCGACAACTACCTCGCATAACTAAACATGTAGATGTATTTGGACTACGCACTCGGACGGGGGTTCAATTCCCCCCATCTCCACTAAAAAAGCTTCAGCAATGCTGAAGCTTTTTTTATAGGAAAAACATTATGGATGACAACGAATACTACAGCCTTATGAGAAAACAGAATTTCCATCACACTCAGATTTCCGGAACAAAGAAAAAGTCGGACTATAAAAAATGGGCTTCTTTTCAGGGACGCGAAGATGCAGAAATGCTTGTAGAAAAGAAAGAAGAACCAGCAGCTTCTGATGCAGGTGATTCAGATTAATTAAGATAGAACGTATAAAGCGTTCATTTCGAGAACCGCAATGGCCAGGCAAAAAAAAGCTCTAGATTTCTCTAGAGCTTTAAGTCGGGATGACAGGATTTGAACCTGCGACATTTTGGTCCCAAACCAAACGCGCTACCAGCTGCGCTACATCCCGTTGCGTGATTAAGAATATATACTAATACAAAACTTTGTTCAAGTACTAAAAGGCTTTTTTTTTATAAAAAAATAATTTTTTATACGAATTCTGCAAAGCAGTCAACTTCGCCGCCCTTTTTAACGCCCGCTGGAATTTCTCCAAGAATGCGCACTGAAACTTCTGAACCAGGAAGAGGAGCCTTAAATCCGGCTGGAACACTTATGCAGCAGTGCAGGAAATTTTCTGTAACGGCATGATATTCCGTTGCACCGGAGGTAGCAGAAAGCAGCTTAGGCTTTTTTACAGTTTCAACAACAGCTTTAAGAGTTTTGCCAGAATATGAAGAAATATAATTTTTTTTGCTTTCTGAAGCCCATGCAGAAAGCCGGGATGCACGCTCCCCGCTTACAGACTGCGGAACCTTGTTTTTCATGGATGCGGCAACGGTTCCCGGACGCGCACTGAACGGGAATACATGAACCCATGCAAAACCGCAATCTCTGCAAAGTTCAAGAGACTTTTCAAAATCTTCTGCGGTTTCCCCCGGAAAGCCGGTTATAATATCGCAGGCAAGGAAGGGATTTTCCTTTACCGCCTTTAATTTTCTGCAGGCTTCAATAACGTCACAGGCCTTGTAGCGACGAGCCATAGCAGAAAGCACAGAATCACTTCCGCTCTGAACTGAAATATGAAAATGCGGCCTTACGCGCGGATCAGAAATAACCTTACAGAAATAGTCATCTACAACTTCTGGATAAAGGCTTGAAATTCTCATTGCAATTCTTGAAGTATTCTTTAAGCACAGTTCCAGAAGATGCGAAAAATCAAGGTATGAATCGCCATATTTTCCCCGGTACTGACCGATATTTACGCTGGTAAACACTACTTCTGCCTGACCAGCTTTTTCAAGCTGCACTACGCGGTCTATGACAGTCTGAACATCGAGCGAAACAGAATGACCGCGTGCAATATTTATTGTACAGTAAGTGCAGTTATTATTGCAGCCGTCCTGAATTTTTATGGAAGACCTTGAATGTGCAAGGAACGAATCTGTAGAAAGCCGGAATGCATTTTCGCTGAAACCTTTTTTTTCTGTTTCGCGGACAAAAATTCCTCCGTTAAGTTCTTTTGCAAATGCCACAGCATTAAAATTACCTGCTTCAAGCCTCTTTTTTAACAGTTCAGGAACCTCGGAAAGACGGCTCTTTAATTGACCGGGAAGACAGGCAATGCGTTCGTCCATGGCATTTATGTCTTTTGAAGAAAGCTGGGCATAGCAACCCGTAACAATTACAGCCGCTCGCGGACATTTTTCAAGGACAAGGCGTATTATACGACGGTCTTTCTGCTCTGCTTTTTGGGTTACTGCACAGGTATTTATTACGCAGAGCACAGTATCTTCATCGGCAGGACTTCTAGAAGCCAGAGGAGAAATGATTACGTTAAAATTTTTTTCTAAAAAAGAATGGGCTGCACTTTCACTTTCTATCTGATTAAGGCGGCAGCCGGTAGTTTCAAAACGTACGTTCAAGACAGGCTTACCTGAATCTACTGAAGTTTTGCAGAAACACGTGTTCTTCCGCGCTCTGCATCAACAGATGAAGAATTAAGCCTTAAAGCTTCGTCATACGCTTCTACAGCCTGATAATAGTTTCCTGCCATTTCGCGGGCATAGCCAAGGCGAATCCACCATTTTTCAAGCAGAGGTTCCTTGCGGAC
>JBGVIP010000078.1:0-11559 GCA_045123335.1 Treponema sp. | reverse complement strand
AGCGTATAAGCAACTGCAAACAGAACCCCCAGAGGCATGGCGTACCAGCAGGTTTTAGGAAAATACAAAAGCATAACTTGAGAAACCTGAGTAGCGCTTGCCCCATTCTGAAGATAATTTGTAAGATTCATAAGAAGGTCTACAAGAATAAGAACCAGCGAAAAGAAACCGAGAGCACCTAAAAATATCGGAATAAATCTTCTGAAAAGATAAAATACTAATTTCATTTTCTTTTAAGTGTAAAATACAAGAGACCGCCCGTTACACCGATTATCGTATCGGGTAACCACATGGCAACAAATGCGTCAATTCCAATTCTTATAGAGAACATCTGTCCTATAATCATCATTGCCCAATAGATTACACAGATTACAAGACCAAATATAAGTCCTATAGTCTGACCGTTATGCTTTCCAAACAGGAACGCAAGAGGAAGCGCAAGAATCGCAAAAAATATAGAACCGAACGGACTGGAAAATTTCTTGTAATATTCCATCCGGTAATGATTTAAAATACGTTTATCCAGATTTTCCATTTTTTTCATCTGTTTAACCTGTCGTCCAAGGTCAAAAGAAGTCATCTCGCGCGGAGTTGTACGCGCATTTGTATTCAAAATGGCAGAATCAAATATATTCATAGTCATAGAACTTGCGTCTAGAACTTCGTAATCGCCTTTTTTAGAAGAATCAAGAGAAGCAACTACAGAATCAGACATATTCATCTGCATTAAAACGCCCTCTTCCCTGGCAGAAATAAGGTTTGATTTACCGGATACAATAATCCGCTGAGTATCGCCCTTTTCATCAAAAAAGATAAGGTCGCTTACACTTGTATCCTTTACATCTCCCGTTATAAGGATTGACTTGTTGAAAAATTTAATTGAGTTAGGTTCGAGCTGGACTGACGGATTTGAAGTAAGAATCTTTCTATACAGCTGGTTATACTTGATTGTTCCTATTGGAAGCAGATAATCGTTTACGAAAAAAGATGCAACTGATATAAGGATTCCCAGAATAAAAACAGGAACCATTATCATAATATAACTTTGTCCGGATGCACGAATTATAAGGACCTCGTTGTCACTCATAATGCGCCCAAGACACATAAGAAATCCTACAAGAGTAGAAAAAGGAGCCGACTGTGAAATTACAAACGGAAGTGTATAAATCATAAGGCGGTACGCATCACTGAACGGAACCCTCTGCTTAAGAAGCTCTCCTATCAAAAGAAGAATCTGATTTACAAAGAAAATCATAAAGAAAAATAGGAACGAAACGCCAAAATAAAGCATAAGTTCCTTACAGAGATATCTGATAAGTACGTGGTCTCCAAGCTGGCCTTTTCCTAAATACTTTACGCGAAAATGTTCAATCTTTGCCAGAATCTTTTCAACTTCCGGTCGCAAATACATGTCATAACGGTCATAAAGACAGTCGTAAAGCAGACGGACTTTATTTTCAGCCCAATCAAGAGAAAAATTGTATAAATCTATTAATTTTTGAATGTACTTGAATAAATTCAAGCCTTAACTCCTGTAGAGCCAAATCCTCCGGCACCGCGCTCTGTTTCATCAAGCTGCTCTGCGCGTACAAAAATACCCTGAGTTACAGGAGCAACAACAAGCTGCGCAATGCGGTCACCATTCTGTACAGTAAAATCTTCGTCTCCAAGATTTATAAGGATTACACATATTTCGCCGCGGTAATCACTGTCAATTGTTCCCGGAGTATTCAAAACTGTTACACCGTTTTTTGCAGCCAACCCGCTTCTAGGACGAACCTGAATTTCGTATCCTTCAGGAATTGCACAAAACAGACCGGTAGGAATCATTGCTCTGGTACCTTTTTTTATAGTAACCGGTTTATCAAGATATGCACATACGTCTGCACCGGCAGCACCAGAAGTTTTATATGCAGGAACTAAAACGCCTTCTTTTGCGACAAATTTAATGTTTACAGTATTCATAAATCAAGTATATCAGTTCATAAATCATGTCGCAATAAGAAAAAGAGGCAATTAATATGAAAAAACTAATGATTTCCGGAAGAATGATTTTTTTCAATTTGAAAACCGTTTTCATATTGACATTGCATCCTGAAATCGTTAATTTGATAAACGTTATCAAATTGAGGACTACAATGATAAAAGCAGCCTATAAAACCAAACAGCAGGAACTTCTTCTTTCATATTTGAGGGAAACAAAAGGAATTCATTTTACGGCAGAAGACATACGCCGGCATTTTGCAGAAAAAAACATTACTTTAGGCGTTGCTACAATCTACAGACAGCTGGAAAAACTTGTTTCGGAAGGACAGGTTCAAAAATATTTTATAGACGAACATTCAGCCTCTTGTTTTGAATACACCGGAGAAAGTTCTGCGGACGGAACGGAACCGCACTTTCACCTTAAGTGCGAAAAGTGCGGAGAACTGTTCCACGTTGAATGCGAAGAAATTACAGAAATTATCAGCCATTTACAGAACGAGCACGGATTTCTTTTAAATCCGTTCAGGACAGTTTTGTACGGAATCTGTAAATCATGCGGTAAAAAAGATTTAGAAGGAAAAAGCATGAATTCAGACTCGGAAATTAAAGAAAACAAAACTTCTTCAATTTCATAAAAAGCAGCAGACGGTGCAAAAAAAACAGGATATAAAATGAATTTTATTTTTATGAACAGATACGCAGATTATGTAAAAAAAGCATCTCTATTAATTTTTGTTATAATGCTTTTTTCTATCTGTTCTTTAATTTTCTTCGAGCCAGTTCACGCAATTCATCACTGCACTGAAGAAGAATGTCCTGTATGCCTTTTAATTTCAATCATTAAAAATCAGCTTAAGACAATTATTCCCGCCGGACTTGGAGAACCGCTATCAGTTAATTTACAAATCCTTTATTTTTTTATTGCTTTCTGTTCAATAAGCATTGCAGACAGTTCGCTCATCAAACAGAAAGTAAGGCTGAACAACTGACATACTCTAAGCGTAAATCAAATCTTAATTTAGTTTAGAGGAAAAAAAATGAGTAAAGCTAAAAAACCTATAATCCTTATTACCGGATACCTTGGTTCAGGAAAAACAACACTTTTAAACAATCTGCTCCGTCAGGAAAAACGACAGGTTGCCCTTATTGTAAACGACATGGGAAGCATTAACATTGATGCAGAAATCCTTAAAAAACAGGGATCAAGAGTTGCACAGGCTTCTATGTACGAACTTCAGAACGGCTGTATCTGCTGTACTTTGCGTGATGAGTTCATTCAGAAAATGGAAGAAATCTCAAACGAAAATACCGCGGAAGCAGTATTCGTAGAGGCTTCAGGAATAAGTGACCCTGGAGCAATTGCAGCAAGCTTCCTTGCTTATGAAGAAGACAACCCGGACACAAATGTTTACCTCAGCTCAATTGTTACAGTCGTAGATGCAGACCGAATCTACCGTGAATTCCTGAAAGACCTATCATCTTACGATGAAGAATCAACTGACGAACAGGACATTACAACCTTAATCGTTGATCAGATGGAATTCTGCAATCACATTGTAATGAACAAATGTGACCTTTTGAATGAAGAACAGCTTAAAGCCGTAGAAAACTGCATCAGGGACTTCCAGAAAAAGGCTCCGTTAATCCGCTCTGTAAACGGAAATGTTGATCCTGACCAGATTCTTTCTACAGAAAAATTTGACTTTGAAATGGTTGATTCATCTTCTGCAATTCAGAAGGCAATCAACAGTCTTAACGAAAACAACAAGGGCTGCGTTGATGAATACGGAATCAGCTCATTTGTATTTGAAGAAAAGCGTCCGTTCAACAGAAAAAAATTCATGGATTACATCAAGACTTCATATCCAAAATCCCTTATCAGGGCAAAAGGCTATATCTGGTTTTCTGACGCAGATGCAGACATTCAGCTTTTTGAACAGGCTGGCCGTAACTCTTCTGTAAGCGAAGTTTCTTACTGGATTGATGCACTTGTAGAAGAACAGAAACAGGCTTACCTTGAAGAGAATCCTGACGTAAAGGAAAGCTGGGATGAAGAATTCGGAGACAGACTAAATCAGATTGTATTTATCGGAAAAGGCCTTGATCAGAAAAAAATCAAATCTGAACTGGACTCTCTGCTCGACAGCAGTGCAATTGCATAAATCTTAAATTACATTACAAGGAAAGGATAATAAAATGAAAACAAAGAAAATCATCGTTCTTGAAGTACTCATGCTCTGCCTTGCCATGGCAGTTTCAGCAAAAACAAAAATCGTTGCTACAATCTTCCCTGAATATGACTGGGTAAGACAGATTGCAGGAGAAAAAAACTCTAATGTAGACGTTAAGCTTCTTCTGGATAACGGAGTTGACCTTCACAGCTTCCAGCCAAGCGTAAAAGACATTGCCACAGTCGGAAACGCAGACATCTTCATCTATGTCGGCGGAGAAAGCGACGGCTGGGTAAAAGGTGTACTTAAAAACGCAAAAAATAAAAAACTCGTAGCAATCAATCTTCTAGAAGTGCTTGGAGACAGAGTTCACGAAGAAGAAACAGTAGAAGGAATGGAACACGAACACCATCATGATGACGAAGCTGAAGAAGAAGAGCACGAACATCATCATGGAGAAGCAGAACACGATGAACATGACCATCACCACCATGAAGAAGCAGAACACCATCATCACCATGACGACGATGATGATGAGGATGAAATTGAATATGATGAACACGTATGGCTTTCTTTAAGAAATGCAAAGATTCTATGCGAAGCAATTACAGACGCACTCTGCAGCAAGGATTCTGCCAATGCCGATACTTACAAAAAGAATCTTGCCGAATACTCTGAAAAACTTGCCAAGCTTGACAGTTCATACAGCGAATGTGTAAAAAAATCAAAGAGAAATACAGTTCTTTTTGGAGACAGATTCCCGTTCCGCTATCTTACTGACGACTATGGCATCAAATACTATGCAGCATTCACAGGCTGTTCTGCAGAAACAGAAGCTAGCTTTAAGACTGTAATCTTCCTTTCTAACAAAGTTGATGAACTTAATCTTCCATGCATTCTTCAGATTGAAAGCGGAAACGGAAAACTTCCTGCTACAATCATAAAGAATTCAAAATCAGGAAATATTTCTGTTCTCACAATGGACTCAATGCAGGCAACAACAAGTCTAGACGTAAAGAAAGGCGCAAACTACCTTGGAATTATGACTCAGAACCTTGAAGTTTTGAAAAAGGCTTTGAACTAGCAAAAAATCCAATCTGAATAGCCTGACTCGGACATGCAGAAGCACATTTACCGCAGCGGATGCATTCTCCGGCGTCAGGCTTTTCATATACCTTTATATCAAAGCCGCAAGAGTTCCGGCACACATCGCATTTAACGCATTTTTCCTGATCAACCTTAATCCTGTACACTGCAAATTTATTGAAAAAAGAATAGAATGCACCCAGCGGACAAATATAGCGGCAGAACGGCCGGTAAATTACAACAGAAAGGAAGAGGACTACTGCAAGGATAAAAAACTTCCAGCGGAATAAAAAGCCTGCCGCCTCGCGCATTGCAGGATTAAGCAGTACCAAAGGAATTCCGCCTTCCAGAGTACCCGCCGGACAAATATATTTGCAAAACCACGGCTCTCCCAAACCTGTAACGTCAACAAAAACCAACGGCAGAATAATGACAAAAACAGCAAGAATCAGAAAACGGATTTTCGAAAGAAATTTTTCACCGGGGAGCCTTCGGATTTTTTTGAATAAAGGAATTTTATTCAGCAAATCCTGAATAAATCCGAACGGACATAAAAAACCGCATACAAAACGCCCGAATACACTTCCAAATAAAGTAAGAAGCCCCAAAACATAAAGAGACAGATTAAAATTTCTTGAACCGATTACAGCCTGCAATGAACCTATCGGGCATGCACCAAGAGCCCCAGGACATGAATAACAGTTCAATCCGGGAACGCAAACAGATTTAGAAGTTCCCTGAAATATCCTGCCTTCTGCAAATCCCTTTACATATCCGTTGGAAAATGCAGCGGCAAAAGCCTGAACTATAAAACGAATCGATTCCCTCTTTAATTTAGCCAATACCGATGCACTCCATGCAGATTCTGGAAGCCTTTTCAAATACAACAGGAACTTCACCCCTAAAGATTCCAAGCAACACCAGAATCAAAGCTAAAAATATCCCGCAGCCAGCAATAACCAGCCGTTTTCTGATTTCCGGATTCATTTCTGACCTTCAAGAATTTTATCAATAATCTTCTGCCAGTCTTTTTCAGACCTTGCACCAAGATACATTTTTCCAACTATGTTTCCGTCTGAATCAATAAAAAAAGTTGCCGGCACAGCCTGTACATTCCTTAAAAATCCGGAAAACATCTCCCTGGAAGGTACAATATGCACATAATCAGCACCGGTAGTCTTAATAATTTTTTCAGCATCAGCCTTAAGTTCCGGAATAAGTTTACCGGTTCCGTCCGTAATATCAACAGGAATTCCAATAACCGCAACGCCTTTTTCTTTATTATTTCTGTCAAGAGAAGCCAGTTCCGGCATTTCCCTAATACAAGGAGGACAGAATGTTCCCCATACATTAAGCATTGTAATTTTATTCGAAGCAAAAATTTTTTCCGAAACAGAATTTCCGTTCAAATCAACAGAAGTAAATTTAACCGCATTTTTTTTCTGCGCAAAACCTAAAAAAGACAAAAAGACCAGACACAAACACAAAAGATTTTTTTTCATATGTCCTCCAGCAAATATTATATTAACAATAATAATAAAACTTTCTGCAAACAGCAAATTTAAAAACGATAAAAAAAAATTAAAAGAGAGAACTAATAGAACAGTACAGAAGAAACAGATTCAAGCAGAGACCTGCCGTTTCCTCTCAAAACATCCAGAGTGTTTATATTCACGCTGTTTACTTTCATTATTCTTCCGGCATAAATATCTTCCTGGGTTTCATAATATCCATATGTTGAATGAATTACGTAATGCCTGCCTTCATATTCTCCAAGATACATCATTATGTGAGACGGAATCTTCAGCAAAGCTCCGGGTACAGCAGAACTTAAAATTCTGTTTCTATATTCAATTGAAAAATCAGGATTCAGATTAATTTTTTTTGCCGGAAAAAGAGCCTGTTCAGAAGAATTACGAGGAAGCTGAATTCCGACACATCTGTAACATTCCATTAAAAATGAAGAACAGTCGCGAAGCCCGTTCTTCCCTCCCCAACTGTATCCCTGCCCCAGACTTTTAAAGGCAAGCGTAAGAATATTTTTCACGGTATACGGTAAAAATCCTATGCAGACAGCGCTTACAGGAACAGAAGCATATACGTTTCCTAAAGTTCCGTCTTCTTTTCTAAATGGAATTTCAACTGCATATGAACAGAACGGAAAACGTTCTTCCGAAAAATAATCTTGAGCAGTTTCCCAGTCAGCACAGAAAAAACGCTCCCCCATCCTTAATTCATCGTAGACTGTTTCTCCGTCTTCTGGCAAAGTTATATCATCAGAGGTAATTACATAGAGGCTTTCCGTAACAGTAACAAAAGAACTGGTTCCCGCCCTAAAAAAATCCAGGCGCCTTTCAAAATCCTTATCAGAACACAGGGCAATCGAATCAGACTTTACCCAGCCATAATCATATTCAGAACAGACAAAGCACCAGAGTTCATCTTTAGAACGAAACAACAAAAGTACTGGATCATTGAACAAAAGCGCACTTTCCTGATTTGCATCATCGTACCAGTCAGAGCCGTTTGCAGAAAATACTTCGTCAGACGGAACGATTCTCATATCTGAACGTTTTGTACATACGGCTGTTTCTAGTTCAACAGGAATTTCAGAATCTTTAAGAGCATTTACCCCGACTTTTTCAAACAGAGAATCCCAATATTCAGGAGTACAATAAATTGACTCTTCAAGAATATTTTTTCTGTACCAGTTTCTTCCAGAACTTTCCGGAGAAAAAAACTTATATAAATCAGATTCAAAAAGAGGCGCAAAGCCTGCAAGATTAAACAGGATTGTTTTTTTATCATTCCTCTGGATTTCCATTGATTTTTTATTAAGTTCCGCAATTTCTTCAGGGTTCAGCATTACCTTTTCCGCATTCTCAGACCTCGAAATCCAGAACCCTGCATCCAGCATTTCCGAACTCACATCCGGAGAAAGACGCAGGCCCGCACCTGAAGAAAAAATGTTAAAATGAGGAAAAACAAGCAGAACGAATACAAAAAGGAACCTTTTCAAATCAATTAATCCTAAAAAAATACGCTCCATCCTAAGACATATCGTACTTTTATAAGCAAAACTTCAGTTAAACTTAGAATGAACCAGCAACTGCACAAGCTACAGTACATGTCGCAAACCATAGTTGTTGTTGCGGTTGTACGGGTTGTTGTTGTTCCGGTTAGAAACGGCACAGTTAGAAGCATTGTTGTTCCAAGAACCGCCACGTTTGACGCGGTTAGAGCCGGAAGCCGAGCCGGTCATACCTTGTTTGTTGGGCTTGTGCCTAAAAAACTATTTTCTCTTTTGCATATTTCTAAATTCTGTTATTGCAATTGGCAAGAATTTAGCAATATTCTTGTAATCTCCAATTTTGGAAACATCTTTTAAAGTCGCAAAAAAATCATCAAATGACTTCGAACAGTTTTCTGCGGCAATATCAAGAGCAGTGTAATCATCAAAATCTACCGATTCAAAATGATTTACAGTTATTGATATTGTTCCACTTTGATTAGTATTGCCGTCTGTAAAAATGAATTTATATTTTATTTCAATACCATCTGATTCCTTTTCTACAGAAACGGACAAATTATTTTCTAATTCAAATTTTTCTGCCATATTTTATTTTCCTCAAATTTCAATTTTTATCGACCGATCTACGCTCGGAATTCCCGGTTGCTTTCTTTCGCCGCCCTTAGGCGGCTCTTTAAAAGCAACCTTTTTTTACTTAATTAGAACTGGAACGCACAACACGGAAACCAATGTAGTTGCCGCGGTTATACTGGGAGTAGCCGTACCGGAAAGACACGGTGCAGTAAGAAGCGTCGTAGATCCAAGAACCGCCGCGAATGATGCGGGAAAAGCCGTTAGCCGAGCCGGACGGGTCGGTCGCATCTTCTGACGCATACGAATCATTCCAGTCATGGCACAATTCCCACACGTTTCCGCTCATGTCGTAAAGACCGTAGCTGTTCGGCAGTTTTCCCTTTACCGCATGGGTCTTGCTGTTTGCGTTGCTATTATACCACGCATATTTTCCTATGTCATCGGCGTTCGTTCCGTCGTATCCCGCAAACACATAAGCACTTGGGGCAGAGCTGTCGCCGTAGCCGTTCCAGTTTTCGCTGTCCTTGAAGCTTCCGAGGGCGGCGTATTCCCATTCAGCCTCTGTGGGCAGGCGGTAGCCGTTTGCAGAACTTTCTAACTGGATGCCACCATCTGTATCACTGTCGCCTTTATAATCAAGGAGTGAATTGAATGAAGTGCTGTCATAGTAATATTTTCCGTCATCAGTCTTTTTGATGTTTGTTGTTAGGCTTTCTGAGTTTACCCAGTCGGCAGGGTCAGTCTTTTTCTCCCCGTCAACCGTAATGTAATATGCCGGAGTAAGGTTGTTTGCCTTGCTCAAAAGGTTGCAGTAGATTACGGCTTCATACCAGCATACATAGTACACAGGATAGTTTTCGCCTTTTCCGTAAGATTCTACTGGACGGTATGAGTCGCTTGAAATTACCTCGCCGTAGTAGGTCATATATTTTTCCCACTCGCCCTGAGTAACCTGATGGTCGCACACATAAAAATCTTTGCTTAAAGTGATGTTGTATGCAGTTTCACTTGCTGAAGAAGCTCGCTTGAATGAGCCTTTTGCAATCTTTACAAAGCCGTCGGTGTTGTCTACGGTTGTTGTACCTAGAGTGACTGTGTATGATTTATCTTCCGCAGGATATGTGGCTGGAATGTCAGTTGAAGAGATGAACGAGCCGCTTGAAAGTTTTGCGTTCACGCTGGACAAATCGATGGCACTTCCGTAAAGTCCCGTAAGTTCTGCCGAAACGCCTCCTGTAACGGTGACTTTAACAAGGTTTCTGTCATAATAGACATTTACAGCATAAGTTCCGTCAGCCTGAAGGCTTTCTACAAGACCTTTTGCCTTACAGCCGTAGAAGGTCTTTGCAAGGTTTGCAAGCTTTGTTCCTGCCGCAACGGTTTCTGCCGTCTCTATGGCGACAAAGTTGCCAGAATCATCTTTTTTGACCGTGCCGTCCTCGTTTTCCTCGTAAGTTACTTTTCCGTAACCAACTCCGCTCGTGTTCTGCTTCCAGTGGTACACGGCAACGGCATCGTGGCTTGTCATGTCGGTAGGTACTTTCTTTTCAACAGTCACATATTCCGTTTCAACATTCGCCTTGCACGATGCAAAGCCCAGAACCAGAGCCGCACTTAGCGCGAGTGCGGCAAATTTAGATAAGTGTTTCATTTTATTCCTCCGAAACAATGTTTAAAATATAAAAAGCCCATATTGCAAGGCGTAATTTCGACAAGCTCAATCACCGCACAGTTTTCATGGGCAGTTTTCCATTGTGAGAATGCCGCAACCTTTCGGTTGCTTAACGAGTTTGAGTTGCAAACATCGGTTGAATTGTTGTGATTTAAAATGCGTGTAGCCCGAAAAACTGTTTCGGGATTTATAAAAGTTTCTATTCGCGAGTTTACGAAGTAAACTCGGTAAGCAAGCGACAGCTTGCGTCCTGAATGCTGAATGCTGAATGCTGAATGCTGAATGCTGAATGCTGAATGCTGAATGCTGAATGCTGAATGCTGAATGCTGAATGCTGACAGTTCGCTTAGTTTTCTGTCAAGTACTTTACGATAAAAATTGAGTTTTTGAAAAAACTGTGAAACTTGCATACTACTAAAGTATAACAGATAATTTTGATATTTCAAGAGATAGAAAATTAAACAAAGACACCCCCGAATGGAGATGTCTTTTTACACGGTGGTTTCGGCAAGCTCAACCACCATTATGATTTATTAGAAACTACCTGCAACAGCAACGGCACAAGCCTAAAATCGAAGAACCGTTAAAAAAAATTGTACGACAGTGCAATTTTTTAGGTTCATCGATAATACGGCTCGGAGCGAGACTTGCGAGCGACGGCAACGGCTTGCTGGTGCGTGCGCAAAAAAATGCACCCAGAAAAACTGAGTGCATTTTTCATTTCAGAAACAAACCTAGAAGCTACCAGCTACAGCTACAGCGCATACCTACAATCGAGGAACCGTTAAAAAAAATTGTGCGACAGCGCAATTTTTTAGGTTCATCCTCAAAATGGTTCGCCGCGAGACTAGCGAGCGGCGGCTACGGCTTGCAGTAGCATGTGCGGTTATAAAAAAAGAGCTCCGTTTATTCACGGAGCTCTCATATTATTTTAAGTAGAATTAGAAACTACCTGCAACAGCAACCGCACATGCCTAAAATCGAAGAACCGTTAAAAAAAATTGTACGACAGTGCAATTTTTTAGGTTCATCGATAATAC
>JBGVIP010000077.1:0-8247 GCA_045123335.1 Treponema sp. | reverse complement strand
GAACGTCCATAATAAGACTGATGTTTCCCTGTTCTGAGCTGCCGTTCATTCCCTGAAGATTAGGATACTGAAGTGCCTGTACGTTAGGTACATTCATACCCATGTTCTGTCCCATAGGCATTCCCATATTAGGCATTGCGTATCCCATCTGAGGCATACCCATATTAGGCATTGCATATCCCATCTGAGGCTGCTGCATTCCGCCCATATTTGGCATAGCACCCATCTGCTGCATGCCCATATTAGGCATACCCATCTGCGGCTGCTGCATTCCGGCAGCGGCTCCACCGGCAGGCATAGCACCGTCAATCGCACCAAGGGATTCAAGTTCAGCTGTACCGCCGCCGTATGCATTGCTGATCTGTTCTGCAGGCTCACCGCCAATACATTCCCAAAGATTATAGTTCTGTCCATCAAGTGTAAGCGGATAAGAAATAAATGCAAACTTATTCTGAGGAATGCTAATCATTGCCTTAGGATTGCTGGCAGCTTCCGGAGGATTACAAGCAAGGCCAGGGAATTTACCGGTTTTATCAAGTTCCTGAATTTCAGAACCGGAATGAGTCTGCACTACATCGGAAATGCAGGACAAAGCCATTTCGTCAAAATCAGCATTATCTTCTTTTGTAATCAAATTAACAAGTTTCTGCGCAAATTCCGGAGCAAGGAGATACATGTGATCGCCCATCATGCCGGAAGAATAGTTGCAGGCAACAGAAACAACAACTTCTGGAATTTTTCCAAGCAGGCCGTCGCGATCCAATACATCAACAGTTGGTGTACCAGCAGAAAATTCAGCGCCTGTCATTCCGTTAAGTTTTTCAGTAAGCGGATCCTTTAAACTTTCCGCAAATTTTGAAAGAGCCTCGGCATCAATATGAACAGAAGATCCTCCAGACGATACATGACCAGAAGAATTAAGTCCATCAACAGAAACACCCGAAAGCAATGCATCAATTTCATCCTGAGAAATAGCACCATCACTCATAATGAATCATCTCCTTCTACGGAAAGCTCTTCAAAATCCTCCGCAGCAATATCTTCAAGTTTGCCCGTAACCTGCACTGCCATCTTTTTTCCTACAATACCAGGCTGACACAAAAACTTTTTTTTATTTTCAACACTAAGAGTCAGAGGATCGCCGACTTTAGTATTAGAAAGGCGTACAACGTCGCCTATAGCAAGAGAAAGAACTTCCCTTACACTAAGATTTATAGAGCCAACTTCTGCAACAACTTCCATATCAACTGTAGAAAGTTTTTCTTTCAAAGTTGACAGATACTGGGTCGTTGTACTTCTTCGGACAGAAGAGAACCAGAACTGACTGGAAAGTTTAGAAATAATAGGTTCTATTGTGAGGTACGGGATACAGAAGTTCATCATTCCTTCTTCATCACCTACCTTTGTTTCCAATGTGATAAGTACGACCATTTCTGACGGAGGTACAATCTGCGCAAACTGAGGGTTTGTTTCAATCTGACCAAGTCGAGGACGCAGGTCAATTACCTGAGTCCAGGCTTCACGCATGTTTGCAAGAATTCGAACGATAATGCCTTCCATTACAGACTGTTCGATATCTGTAAGATCGCGGTTTTTATTTGAACCTGTAATTCCGCGACCACCAAAGAGGCGATCGATAATACAGAAAGTAATTGCAGGGTCAATTTCAAGAATTGCATTACCCTTTAATGGATCCATATTTACAACTGCAAGAGTTGTAGGAGTCGGAATAGAACGGATAAATTCCTCATATGTAAGCTGGTCTACAGACGCAACGTGTACGTGAACAAGGGAACGAAGCTGAGCAGACAGAGATGTCGTTGTTAAACGCGCAAAGGTTTCGTGCATATTAGAAACCGTACGCAGCTGTTCCTTTGAGAATTTATCAGGACGCTTGAAGTCATAAATCTTTATTTTTCTGGTATCACTGACAGGTTTGAAATCATCAGTATCAGAATCACCTGAACTGATGGCTGTAAGGAGCTGGTCAATTTCATCCTGTGACAGAACTTCAGTCATCTATCTCTTCCACCTTATTATATTTTTTTAAGAAGAAACTACTGTTCCAGAACGTCTAACTGAAGGAAAGAAATATCCTTAATCTTCGACGTACTAAGAATTTCGTCATTTATAGCATTACGAAGTTCAATCTTAAGCTTCTGCTCATTCTGAGGCTTAAGTTCTGCTATAGTCTTCTCTGTAAAATATCGGCGCAAAAAGTCTTTTAATTCAATATTTCTTTGCGTAATTTCTGTAGAAGTTGCCTTATCGTCTTTTTTATAGCCCAAAGCTATATCAACAATAACGCTTGCCGAAATATCATCACTTGTCTTTGTTCTAATTGCTCCAAGAGATGTGTACCAGTCAAGGATTTCCCTCTGAGTAACATATTCATCACTGATAGGAATACTTGGTGTTCCAGGAGTATTTTTAGACATTATATTATATGTAACAACAACGATTACTACTATAAGAATAATTGCACCTAATGCAATTGCAACCCATTTTAAGAGACCTGGAAGCGCTCCTCCAATGCCACCTTTTTTAGAAGCCGAGAACGAAGCTCCGTTTTCTTCCAATCCGTCAAGACCATCGTCTGCCATCTTTCCCTCCCGGAAAAACAAAGTTTATTAAATTGACATTTTAGTATACACTTAAAAATGTCCCTCGTCTAGAATAATTATATCTACACGTCTATTATACGCCCTGGATACAGGACTGTCGTTTGAAAATTTTGGTCTGGTATCTGCGTATCCAGCTATAGAAAAGCGGTTTTCATCTACACCGTAATCCGCAAGATAATGAAGTACGTTCATTGCGCGGCTGGCAGAAAGTTCCCAGTTGCTTAAAAATTTAGAATCAGGAGCAACAGGCGTATTATCGGTATGTCCTTCTATTCTAAAACGTCTATTATTAAGTTCAGAAGACTTAAAGAAATCAGAAAGTCTTAAAAGAGTTTCCCTTGTTTCGTCAATATTAAGGTCTGCACTGCCTTCATCAAAAAAATTATCAGAAACGAGTGTAATTACAAGCCCGCGTTCATCACTTGTAATTGTAATGCGGTTTGATTTTACGTCAGGAGCAAAAAGACTTACTGCCTTTTTCTTTGCAAGACCAAGAGAGCGGCCCTTTTCTACAGCAGGCAGAGAGTTAATCATATTTCCAAGATCAGAAAGTTTACCAGTAGAAAGAGACATACCGCCGTTTACAGATTCAGTTTCGTTCATCTGCAGCGACTGAGTAATTGTTGCAAGCTGAGTAACATCTATTTCTGTAGGATCGTAGAGCATTACGAAGAAGCAGAGCATCAGCGTAATCATGTCACCATACGTACCCTGCCACGCGGTTGACGGTTTCTCAGGTTCCTTCTTTTCCTTTGCCATCTTCTATTCCTTAAAAATTAGTCCTTAAGTACGTCTGCTTCAATAGCTTTTCTTGTTACAGGATCAAGATATGTAAGCAGTTTCTGACCCATAATACGAGGGTTTTCACCGGCCTGAATAGCAAGAACGCCTTCTATAACCATTTCTTTTGAACGCATTTCCATTGAGTTCTGTGCAATAAGGTTCTGACCCATTGGAGTAAGAATCCAGTTAGCCATCATGGATCCATAAAGAGTTGTAATCAAGGCAACGGCCATGTTAGGACCGAGGGATGACTTGTCTTCGAGGTTATTCAACATACCGATAAGACCCAATACAGTACCCATCATTCCGAAACCAGGAGCAAATCCAGCCCACTGGTTGATAATGTTTACCCATTCCATATGACGGGCTTCACACTGACTCATCTCATTTTCCATAATTGTACGGATTACCGCACCATCAGTACCGTCGACAACAAGGCGAAGTCCGTTGCGCATGAATGCATCATCAAGATCATCAAGACCGTCTTCAAGGGCAAGAATACCTTCGCGGCGGGCCTTATTGGAAAGATCCATAAGTTTGGAAATAAGCGTTTTTTCTCCAAAATCAGGAATCTTAAATGATTTGCCTACAATCTTAAATACACCTACCGCCTTTGAAACAGGAGCCATAATAAAGATGGCCATATAAGAACCGCCGATAGTCATGAATACAGACGGAATATCGATAATACCCATAAGGGAACCACCGGAAGTTAATACAGACATGACGATAAGTGCTGCACCACCAACAAAACCAATTATTGTTGCTATATCCATTTATAAGACCTCTTGAGAATTTATACCAATTTTTTTTCTGTATGCGATAATTTTTTCTATTACGTCTTCAGGAGAATTCCTTACAACGATTTTTTTGCCGGACATCATTGTGAGAGTAAGATCTGGATTAGACTCCATACTTTCTATCATATGGGGATTAACCCAATAGACTTTTCCGTCCAACCGGTTAACTTCTATCATTCTTAAACTGCCCGCCTTTTTAATTATCGGAATCCAATTAAAAGAATCCAATTAAAAGAATAACACCATTCTGTTTTTTTTTCTACATATTTTCTAAGGCTAAAGAAAGAGTTTTTAAATTTACAGCGGATAAAACAGGTTTTCTGCTAAATTATGCTGCGCAAAAAATCATTTAGATAAAGAATTCCCTTTGAATTTAGTGAAAAATACAAATCCTGTCCGCTTTTATAAAAACGAGCAGCACCGCGCTTTTCCCAACCATTCATTTCTGAGCGGATTTTTTCAGGAACATCCCGGTTAAAACGGCGGCGGTATTCATCTAGGGAAACGCCGCCAAGAGTACGGAGTCCCATCATAAAAAACTCAAAAGACTGAACTTCCCAGGAAAGTTCTTCCCTTTCTCCCGGAGCATTTTGAACACAGGCATTTTCAGAAAGCCAGAAATCCGTATATTCCTGAATATCTGTTGTACCCGTAAAGCGAACTGCATTTTTTCCATAGAGCGTACCCGTTGCACCGGCGCCGCAGCCAAGATAATCATCCAAATTCCAGTAGACAAGATTATGAAGGCATTCTTTTTCCGGCCTGCAGAAATTAGAAACCTCGTACTGCCTGAACCCCATTGATTCAAGAACATCTCTGCCGCTAAGCCACATCCTGTCTGCCTTTTCAAAATCGTAAAAAAGCCCGCCGCTTTCTACCTGACGGCCAAGAGGTGTTTCCGGCTCAATTGTAAGCGAATATAAAGAAACATGATCAACAGGATATTGAGAAAGCCTCTTTAATCCGTTGCACAACCCCTCCTCCGTCTGACCAGGCAGCGCTGCAATCATGTCTACAGAAAAATCACCTTTCCACTGTTCAGATATACAGTCTAGAGCCTCCAAAACCCGTTTACTGGAACTGCGTCTTTTTACACCGAAAAGCACAGAATCTTCAAAAGCCTGAATTCCGCAGGAAAGCCTTGTAATTCCAGAATCAGCTGCAGACTGAATAAAAGCCCGGCTGACATCATCAGGATTTACTTCAATTGAGAATTCTTTAATGGAAGAGGCGCCGGACAGAGAATAAATTGAATCAGAAATTTTTTTTAACTGTTCAGGCGTCAAAAGGCTTGGAGTTCCGCCGCCAATATAAACTGTACGAACAGAAGAACAGCCGGAAAGCTCAAACCTGAACTGAATATCCCTGCACAGGGCAGAAACATACGAGTCAGGAACGCCGTTTTTTCCGCACGCAGTACTAAAAAAATCACAGTATGAACAGCGGGTGCGGCAAAATGGAATATGGATGTAAATAGAAGCAGAAGAACTCAAAACAGTTTAAATTTATTTAAAGGAAAATACTGCAGCAAGGCATGAGCCTTTATTTGACCTGCCTTTACAGCACCCCAGAGCCTTGAATCAACAGAAGCATTTCTTGAATCCCCAAGAACAAAATATTCATTTTCTCCAAGAACAAAGGAATCAAAAGAACCAACAATTCCGATTGAAGTATCCCAAAGAGCAGGAGCAGCATTAATGCTTACATTGTACGGCTTTTTTACAAGCTCAAATTCCGTAAGAAAATATTTTTCTCCAGCAGGTTTTATATACATTACGTAATCCCGCATATAAACTTCATCGCCCGGCATACCGATTACCCTGCGCACCTGAGATTCATTACCCATTCGGTGACCAAGATTAAGTATATTTACCTGACGTGCAGTAAAAAAAGAAACAAACATTGCAGCAACTTTTGTTACCGCAGGAACAGATTCTGTATTTTCCGGTTCAAGAAGAACAACATCCCCTCTTTCTACATTTTTATAAAGAGGCGTAAAAAGCACACATGAATTTTTAACAAAATCAGGCTGCATAGAAACAGAAACCTGTCTTACCGGATAAACTACAAAACCAAGCAAAAAATTTATAAAGGCAAAAATTCCGACAACAAATAAAACTACAACAAAAACTTTACGTTCAAAATCCTTTTTCAGAGAATAGGACAACTCATACAACTCTTTATTCATATATATAAACTAACACAAACAAGGCTTAACTTGCAACCAAATAAACTATATTCTATACTTTATATATGTCAGAAGGTAAAAAAATAATTGCAGAAAACAGAAAAGCCCGCTTTGATTATTTCATCGAAGAAACTTATGAATGCGGACTGGAACTTTTAGGAACAGAAGTAAAATCTGTAAAAAACGGAAGCATCTCATTCCCAGACGCATTTGCAGAAATTATCAATGGAGAAATTTACGTAAAGAATTTTCATATAACAGAATACTCTTATTCTTCAATTTTTAATCACGACCCGGACAGACCAAAAAAACTGCTGCTCCACAGGGAAGAAATTAAAAGAATTGAACGCAGAGTCGAAGCAAAAGGCTACACTCTGATTCCAATAGACTTTTACCTTAAAAACGGCAGGGTAAAAATGACTTTAGGCGTGTGCCGCGGTAAAAAACAATTTGACAAGCGTGCAACAATAAAAGACAGGGATGTACAGAGGGACATACAGCGCGAATTCCGAAAGGAGCTGAACAGTTGATAAAAAACGGAAAGACTGCACTTTTCTTAATTCTTCTCATTCTGGCGTGTTTTTATGCACCTGCGCAGGAATCAGTTTCATTTTACGGAATTGAATCAAGCGACGCAGAAGCAAACATGCTAAGTATGACGGAAGACCTTTTTTACAGGCAGCTTTCCGACATGAACGTTTCTGTAAAAGACCAAAGAAATGAAAAAAGCATATTAAAGGAAAACGGTTTCAGCGAATCGTTTTTTGATGCAATTGACAGCGATTACGTTTTTTATGCAGAAATCAAAAAACTCCCTGATTCACGTTGGAGCTGCAACATCAACATGCGGAACCAGGCAAAAAAGGCGACAAAAACATTTTCAAGAGAATATGACTCCTACTACAAAATCCTTATGGAATCAAAAACCACTCTAAAAAACATTCTTTCTGACCTTATGGAAAACAAATCTGCAGCAGAAACTGCAAAACCAGAAGTAAAAAACACAGCTCAGGCAACAACAGATTCAATTGCAGGTTCATGGACAGGCGAAGATTCAATCAGCAAGATTGTAATAATGAGAGGCGGACGAGGCTTTATTGTATTCAGGAACGGAGCAACAATGAACATAAGCGTTCAAATTCAAAAACAGGATGACGGCAGTTCCCGCTTTGTAGTAACTCAGACAAGCAGTCCAAACGCTTCGTTTTTTCCAGATATAGAAAGACGGCTTGCAATGGAAGCCGCTGTAAACGCAGAGCCTATTGAATGGACCCTTTTAATGAGCGCAGACGGCATTCTTGAAGGAACAAAAAAGACTCTCATACAGCAGGGAGATTCCGTACAACCTGCAACAGTCCCTGCAAAATGGACAAAACCAAACTAATGAACACTTAAAGGCGAACTGCACCTTCCCTTACAACAGAATATTTTCCATCTTCTACTTTAACAATTGTAGACGGAACAGAAGATTCGGAATCACCGTCATCAACAATAAGGGAAACTTCAGATTCAAATTCAGCCTTTATTTTAGAAATTTCAGTAAGCACAGGAGAACCGCTTCTGTTTACACTTGTTGAATAAACAGGACTACCGGCAGCTTTAATTACAGAACGAAGCCACTGATCGCCGGGACAGCGGACAGCTACAGTCTGATCAGAATTTCTTTTTTTTACGATAAGAGTAAGAGGTCCCGGCCAGTAAGAAAGAAGTCTTTCTGGGATAATGTCATCCGAAATGGAAGAAAGATCTTCCGGAGTTGAAATAAGAACAATAAAAGGCTTAGTTTCAGAGCGTCCCTTTATTTTTCTAATTTTTTCATCAGTTTTTCCAATTATACCGGAAAATCCATAAA
>JBGVIP010000076.1:0-20624 GCA_045123335.1 Treponema sp. | reverse complement strand
TTTTTGACACAAAAAAGAAAGAACTTGATTCACGCGAAATCTGGGATTTAGGTTCCGGCTTAAAGGCTCAGGAATTTTCTGACAGCGAAGAACTTGGAATTCAGCTTTTTGGAATTGACAGAGACTCATTTGAGCGAAGCTGCTTTGTCAATCTTGATAAAGAAAAACTTCCGGCTTTAAGTGACAATATAAACGCAAAGCTTAACGGCCTGCTAGACGATTCTGATGACGTTGGAAATTATGAATCTGCGGACAGAATTTTAAGTTCTGCAATTTCTTTGCTGCAGGCTCCACGAGCAAAAGATGCCGTAATAAGGACTCTTGAATCAGATATAGAACGATGCAAGGAAAATTTGAATAAAATTAGTTCTATGGAAAAAACTGTTGCTCAGCTTTCTGCTTTTATGGATGCTGAAGCTCAGAAAAAAAAGACTGTAAAAGAACGTCTGATTGAACTTGAAGCAGAAAAGGAAAATATAAATCTTTACGAAAAACACAGGCTTTATGAATCCATGAAGAAATCTCTTGAAGAAAAAATCTCTATGGAAAAGCAGTATACGGATTTTTTTAACGGTCAAATTCCTGCAGAAAATGAAATTTCTGAGTGCCTTAATCTGAATAATAGGATTTCGCAGCTTGAAATGGAAATAAGCCGCAATGAACTTTCGCCGGAAGAAAAACTTAATTATTCGGAACTTAAGGATTTTTTTGCAGGC
Organism: Treponema sp.; assembly: GCA_045123335.1. Taxonomy (GTDB): domain Bacteria; phylum Spirochaetota; class Spirochaetia; order Treponematales; family Treponemataceae; genus Treponema_D. The sequence continues at coordinate 19,908 of JBGVIP010000076.1, read as the reverse complement.
GATGTTCCGTCTGTAGAGCAGATTGAAAAATGCCGCTCAGAACTTGATGAAAAGAAAGACTTGCTTCATAAAATTGATTCTGCATCCCTTTCGGAACAGGAAATGCGCCGGCTTGAAGTGCTGGAAAATCAGTTTGGCAGCACAGAAGTTTCTCCAGAAATAATTGCCGCACATCTTGAAGAGATTTCTTCTGCTGAAGAAATTCAGCAGAAACTGAACGAAATGCGCTATAAGCAGCAGGTTCTTGGAGATCAGAAAAAATCGATGGAAGAGGCTGCTTCAAAAAATAAAATGATTGTGCGAGCCATTGGGATTTCACTTTTTGCGGTTTTGACTGCTTTGGCAGCCGTCAGCTTTTTTGTTCTTTCAATTGGAATTCTTGTCCCTTCTGTTTTTACAGGCTTTGCCGTATGTTTCCTTTGTACAGGGCTTCTTTTGCCTTCTGATTCAAAAAAAATAAAGTCTGCTTCAGATCTGCTTTTAAGCCTTGATTCTCAAATTCAGGAAGCAGAAAACCGCTATAATTCTCTAAAAAATTCTTATGCCGGTTTTATAAATCAGATTCATCCCGGATTTAATCAGGAAAATCCGCAGTATGAGTTAAGCAAAATAGAAAGCGATTGGCAGATGTATGGAGAACTGCTGCAGAAAAAAACTCTGCATGATTCGGCTTCAAAAAATAATCCAAGGCTTTCAGAACTTACAGAATCCATTGGTGCATTTACAATCCGATATGAATCCCGCTGTAAAACTTCGGAGCCGGCAGGCGTGCTTGCAATGCTAAGTCAGCGTCTTCAGCCGTACAGGGATTATTCAAAACGAATGGTTATTATAGAAGCATCTGCAAAGGAAATGGATTCTGTAAAAAAACAGCTTAATGAAACCCTTTCTAAATGGAAGCTTGATATAGCGGGTGATGCAAATGCAAAGGTAACTCTGGTTCAGAAAACTCTGCTTGCACTTGAAAATATTCGCGAAAATCTGCCGGCAGAAAAAGCAGCGGTTCAAAAATTTGAATCCGAAAATGACATGGAAAAAATAAATTCCGCTTCAAAACCGTCCCTTACGCATGAACAGGTTAATCAGGATTATTCTTCTGCTTCTGAAAAATTGCTTCAGACAGAAAGAACAATAAATGACTATGCCGGGCGCATAAGTGAATATGAGCTTGAAATGGATAAAAAATCTGATTATGAAAACGAAATTAGTGTACTGGAAGAAAAACTTGCAGCGGCAAAAGAAAGGGCAGACGACCTGACATTGGCGAAAAATCTTTTAAAGACAGCCTATGAATCTCTTTCGGATCGCTATATGGGAAAAATGGAAGCGGCATTTACTGAATGCATGAAAATTGCCGGAAGCAGCCGCTCAATCCTTATAGACAGGAATATGGATGTAAAGGTTGAAGGAGAAGGTTCCCTTTACGGTTCTGATTATCTGAGCGAAGGCTATAAGGATCTTGTAAATTTTTGTACGCGAATTGCACTTGTAAGCGCAATGTTTACGGAAGAACAGCCCGTTGTTATTCTGGATGACCCGTTTGTAAATCTTGATGAAGATAAAATTGCAAATGCCGGAAAAATTGTCGCCTCAATTGCAAAGGATAGGCAGGTACTTTATTTTGCCTGTCATGATTCAAGGCGCGTTCAGGAAAACTCTAAATAAAGTTTTAATTTAAAATTTGACATTCTGAACCATGAACTGTAAAATAGAATGTATAATATAACCCTATGATAAGGGCAGGCAGGAATCTGCATGTTTTTATCATCATAAATGAAACTGGTAGGCCGGTTTCTATAAGGAGGCCAGAAAAATGGCAAAAGTAGAGCTTAAGGGCATCTGCAAAGATTATGACGGCGGTGTTCGCGCTGTAACAAACGCAAACATCACAATTGAAGACAAGGAATTCTGCGTATTCGTAGGTCCATCTGGATGTGGTAAATCAACTACACTTCGTATGATTGCCGGACTGGAAGAAATTTCAGAAGGTAAACTGTACATTGACGGTATCGAAATGAACGATGTTCCGCCAAAGGATCGCGATATTGCCATGGTATTCCAGAACTATGCCCTTTATCCTCATATGTCTGTATATGATAACATGGCTTTCGGACTTAAGCTCCGCAAAGTTGACAAGGCAGAAATCGACCGCAAAGTAAAAGAAGCTGCAAAACAGCTTGGTCTTACACAGTATCTTCAGAGAAAGCCAAAGGCTCTTTCTGGTGGACAGCGTCAGCGTGTAGCTGTAGGTCGTGCTATCGTTCGTGAACCAAAAGTATTCTTGTTCGATGAACCTCTTTCTAACCTTGATGCAAAGCTCCGCGTTACTATGCGCGCTGAAATTGCAAACCTTCACAATACACAGCAGAAAACAATGATTTATGTAACTCATGACCAGACAGAAGCCATGACATTGGGTACAAAAATCGTTGTAATGAAGGACGGTTTCGTTCAGCAGATTGGTGCTCCATTGTACCTTTACAATAACCCAATCAACAAATTCGTTGCAGGATTTATCGGAACACCTCCGATGAACTTCATGACTGTAAAAGTTCTTGAACGCGGCGGAAAAATCGTTTGTGATGAAGGTTCTTTTGAAATTGCTCCAACAGAAGCTCAGGCTGCATGCCTTAAAGATTACATCGGTAAAGAAGTTTCATTCGGTATCCGTCCAGAAGATGTTGTATACTCAGCACAGCCAGTTGGAAAAGACAATATGCAGATGAAGATTATCAACAAGGAACCTCTTGGAGCTGAAACTCACCTGTATCTTGTTTCTAACAAGGGCCAGCAGCTTATCGCAAAAACAAACGCAAATGCAGAATTCCGTCTTGGCGATACAATCAACGTTGTTCCAAACATGGAAAAAGCAAAATTCTTCTCTATGGAAGAAGGCGAAAAGAACATCTGCGACGTTATCGAAGTTAAATGGTAAGAAAGGCCGACCGGTAGAGGCGGCCGTTGATTAATCGAAAATCCCGTTAAAAAACGAGCCGGAAGGGTCGTTTTAGGGATTTCCTTTTTCTATCGGATCGCTCTCTAACGGCATTCTTTGATAAACAGCAAATTAAAAAAGCGTCGGATTTTCCGACGCTTTTTTCTTGCGCAGTAAATCATCATTTGCTGCTGATTTGTGTTGTAGCAGTGCAAAAACTCTGTTAAATTTAACTTGCAGGGCAGTAATGCCCCTTTATACTAATTTATGTACATGGACAGATTTATATGGGAAAAGTAGTTTTATTTGGAGAACTTATGCTCCGTCTGAAGCCAGAAGGAAAAAACAGATTTTTTCAGACACCTGGTTTTGAGGCTGTTTTTGGCGGAAGCGAAGCAAATGTTGCTGTAAGTCTGTCAAAACTTGGAAAGCCGGCACGATACGTTACAAGCCTTCCTGACAATGCCATTGGAGAAGCCGCAGAATCTTCCCTCCGTTATTATGGCGTAGAAGTTAATGCCTTAAAAAAAGAAGGACGTCTTGGAATATATTTTTTGGAAACAGGAGCATGTCAGCGTCCCAGTCAGGTAATTTACGACAGGATCGGAAGCTGTTTTTATCTTTCTGAACCGGATGAATATGACTGGAAAAATGCCTTTGATGATGCAGAATGGTTTCATGTTTCTGGTGTAAGTCCTGCCGTAAGTGCTCCTGCGTGCCGTTCTGTTATGCGTGCAATGGATGAAGCAAAAAAGGCAGGTGCCCTTGTATCGCTGGATTTAAATTATAGAAGTAAACTCTGGAAATACGGAAAAACTGCCAATGAAGTAATGACTTTGCTTGCACAGAAAGCCGATGTTCTTATTGCAAATGAGGAAGATATTCAGAACTGTCTTGGAATTCCATTGGGAAATTATGCAACTCCTGCAGAAAGTTACCGGCATTTGTGTGAATCCGTAAAAAAATCGTTCCCGAATGTAAAAATCGTTGCAGTAACCCTTAGAAGAAGTTATTCTGCTGACCGTAACGGCTGGGGCGCTGTCCTTCACGGAGAGTCTGGTTTTTATGAAGGTGCAGTTTATGATATAGAAAATATTGTCGAAAGGGTTGGTGCTGGAGACAGTTTTGCTGCCGGTCTGATTTTCGCCCTTACGAATACAGATATAAAAGAAAATAAAGAATCGTATGCCCTTGAATTTGCGGCGGCTGCAAGCTGTCTTAAGCATTCAATTAACGGTGATTTTAATTTAGCCTCAAAATCAGAAGTTGAATTGCTTATGAAGGGAAACGCAACAGGAAGAATTCAGAGGTAGATATGAAAAAACAGTATATAATGGACGACTTGATTGTTTCTTCAGGTGCAATTGCTGTAGTTCAGACTTCGCTTCCGGCTCAGGCTGTATACATTGCAAAGGAACTTTTGAAAAATAATGTAAAAGCAATGGAAATTGCATACCGCGATCTTGAAAATCTGGACGGTTCCGATGAATGTATTCGTGCCGTCCGGGAAAGCGTACCGGAAATGCTTATTGGGGCCGCAACAGTTACATCTCCAAAACTTGCACGAAGGGCAATAAAGGCCGGTGCTCAGTTCATTCTGTCTGCAGGGTTTAATCCAAAAACTGTATTGTATTGTGTAAGAAAAAATTTTCCTGTTTATCCGGGAATTGCAGTTCCCGGTGAAATTGAACAGGCTATGTCGTTTGGACTTAAACTTTTGAAAATTTTCCCGGTATCTGTATTGGGCGGAACTTCTTATCTAAAAGCGCTTTCCGGTCCGTACCCGGAAATAAATTTTATTGTAAGCGGCGGAATAAATGAAAAAAATGAATCTGAATATAAGGAAATGAATAATGTTGCTGCAGTAAGCGGTTCGTATCTTTGTTCAGGACTTTGACATTTATGGAAAAAAATCGTCTCTATTCGCTTATTGATAAAGCAATTTATGATTATAAACTTATTGAGCCGGGTGATAAAATCCTTATAGGAGCAAGCGGCGGAAAAGATTCTACTGCCCTGATTGAATATTTTGCAAACAGAATGCGTCGCCCGGACTGCAATTTTACTTTTACGGCTTTATACATTCATACTGATTTTGCTTCTCCTCTTCCGGAAGGAATTCTTGAATCATTTAAAAAGTGGAATGTTGACTTCAGGGTTCTGGATGTTAATACTCTTGAGCGTCTGAAAGAAGGAAAAAAAATGAGCTGTTACTGGTGTTCCAGTCAGCGGCGTCTTGAATTGAACCGTTATGCAGCAGAAAACGGTTTTAATAAGGTTGCCCTTGGGCATCATCTTGATGACATTCTTGAAACAGTCATTATGAATGCTCTTCAGAAGGGTGTTTTAAGCACAATGATTCCCCGTCTTAAATATGATAAATTTCCCGTGACGATAATCCGGCCTTTGTGTTACGCACCTGTAGAAGTCATTGTTGAGCACGCTAAAAAGCAGGGGTATTACGGATATACCTGTACCTGCACTTATCAGGATAACAGTGACCGCAAGTCAGCCAGAAAAAAACTTGAAATTCTGACAGACGGGGATCAGAAGAAAAAGATGCGCCTCATGACGGCTTTAAAAAACGTAAATTTAGAATATCTTCCGTAATATTTATCTGATGTTCTTTTTTATAAAGTCGAGCTTAAGGTTTTTAAGTTCTTCTGTCATTGAAACCTTATAAATATGCGGATTCAGAATGCGCTTGTAGCTTTCATCAAGACTTGCAAGCTGTTTCTGAAGGGTTTCTCTTGAAAGCCTTAGCTGTTCTGCATCCGGTCGTCTTGGAACTGTTCTTTTTCCGTCTTTTAGCCTGCATTTAAGCAATGGTTCTGCTTTGAATATTTTGCATGAAAACTGTCTGTAATCTACCATCGGATGATAGAATCTGTATTCTTCTCCGTCTTTTATAGTTTCTGATTCCAGTGCAAGTACGTCTGCAACTGCCATTCCGTTTTCATCATAAAGGCGGAATACGTTTTTTATTCCAGGGTTAGTGGTTTTGGCAGGATTGTCACTGAATTTCATTGCCGGCACCATCTGGTCTGTTTCTTTATCATGTCTTGCGGAAAGTTTGTATACACCTGTAAATGAAGATTCGTTTCCACCTGTGACCATATGAGTTCCGACTCCCCAACTATCTATTGGTGCTTTTGAAGCAACTAGAGTAGAGATAATTTCTTCCGTAAGTTCGTTAGAAACGCTGATTTTTGCCTGCGGGAATCCGGCTTTATCCAGTTCCTTGCGAACTTCTCTTGTGAGGTAAGAAATGTCTCCGGAATCAAGGCGAACTCCAAAGTTATAGCCTTTTTCTACAAGTTCGCTTCCTGCTTTGATTGCGTTTTTAATGCCGGATTTGAGCGTGTCGTATGTATCAATAAGAAAAACTGCGTTTGTCGGATATATTTTTGCGTATTCCCTGAATGCTTCTAGTTCGGAAGAATGACTCATTATCCAGGAATGTGCCATTGTTCCCATTGCAGGAATTCCGTAAAGTTTTGCGGCAAGAGTATTTGATGTTCCTGCTGCTCCACCGATAAAAGCGGCACGCGTTGCGCTCATTGCTCCGTCCGGTCCCTGTGCACGTCTTAAGCCGAATTCCATTATCGGGGCTCCTTTTGCAGCAAGCCACACTCTTGCAGTTTTAGTTGCTATAAGACTCTGGAAATTAACTATGTTTAGTATGAGACCTTCAAGAATCTGTGCTTCTATAAGGTTTGCATGTATGCGAACAAGAGGTTCCTGCGGAAAAACAACAGAACCTTCATCCATTGTGTAAAGGTCTCCGCTGAAATGCCAGTTTTTAAGGTATTCAAGAAAATCTTCTTCAAAAATCCCCTGTTTTCTAAGGAAGTCTATGTCATCTTTTGAAAAAGAAAACTCTGTTATAGAATCGAGCAGCGTTTCGTTCCCTGAAAGAACAGAAAATCCACCGTCAAAAGGGTTTCTTCGGAAGAACATGTCAAATACGACCTTCTGATTCATGTTTTCTTTCCAATATCCCTGAGCCATTGTCAGTTCGTAAAAATCAGTAAACAGTGCATTGCTTGAAAAATTATTCTTCATTTGAACCCCTTGCGTTTCATACTAAATTAAATCTTTAAAAAGATAAATAGACGGCTGTTTATTTTGTTTTCAGTCTTTTTTAAAAGGTCGTTTTGAATACCTGAATGTAAAATCTGCAACTGTATATTTATCTGCAAACATGCTTCCAATTGCCTGAAGTTTCCATTTTAAGCGTAATATGGCAATATGCTTGCCAGAAAAGGCTTTCTTTAGGCAGTGGCGGACGGTTTTTTCGCTGGAATATCCGTGAAGGACTTCTTTTCTTGCTCCGTTGCTTGCTACATTTGCAAATTCAGTGCTGACAGAGCCCGGACATAACGCGCAGACAGAAATTCCCCTCGGTTTTAATTCTGCTGCTAGTGCAAGCGAATAGCTTAGAACGTAGGCTTTTGTTCCGCCGTATACTGCAAAATTGCCCAGCGGTGCAAATGCGGCCATGCTGGCTGTATTAATGATAAATGAATTTTCGTTCATAAAGGGAAGTGAATAGCCTGTAATGCCCGTAAGGGTGGTGCAGTTTAGTTCTATCATTTCCATTTCTTTTTCTACAGGTGTTTCTTCAAAAGGCCCGTAAGTTCCAAAACCAGCATTATTTATGAGGACTGTAATTTCAAAATCACCGGAAGCATTTTTTTCATCCTGTAAAAGTGTGCTGAATTTATGGCAGCCTTCTTTTCCGCATATATCCATTGGAATACACTTTGTAACCGGATGTCCTTCTATTGAAGAGATAATTTCTTCAACTTCTTTAAGCCTGTCTTCGCGGCGTGCAATAAGCCAGATTTCATCAATATTCAAATACTGGTATTCTTGAGAGAGCTGGATGGCAAAATCTTTTCCCATTCCGGAAGATGCCCCTGTAATGATTGCAATTTTCTTCATGCTATTAAGTATAACAGTCAGATTTTTAAAGTCCAGCGGTTTAGATTTGTGTGCGGGCAGGTTTTACATAAAGTCTGTGTGGAGGGGAACGATTGATTTTTTTTTTGCAGAGTATATAATAAAAGAATGCGCGGAGACTGTATGAATAAAAAAGTTTTAAAAATTTCGTTCATTGTATTATTTTCTTTATTGTATTTTTTTATATTGTTTTTAAATACTGCAAGGGTACCCATAAATTCTGATTTTTCTAATCTGATTCTTGAAGCAAAGGATTTTTGGAGCGGCGACGTGCTTTTAAGCAACCGCTATTTTACAGGCATAACGTTCTATACAACAGATTTATTGTATTATGTAATTTCTTATCTTTTTTTTGGAGTTGATAATTTTACATTTGTGCTTGCAACTGCATTAATGTGCTTTATGATTGCTTTTGCCGGTACTTTTCTTCTTAAAGTAAAAGATAAAAAATTTCCATGGATTCTTTTTACTGCTTATATAGCATTTTCTATGCTTCCTGAGTCTGGAGCCATAACGGCTCTTTGGGCTCATACTCCTGCTGCAGTTTACTGCCTTTTTGCCCTTTATTTTTATAATGAGTGGAGAAACTGCGGCAAAACAAAACATCTTGTTTTTTCAGGAATTCTTTATCTTCTTGCTTTTGCAGGAGATTCTTCTGTACTTATTCTTTTTATTCTTCCTGTAATCTTTATAGAAGGTGTTGAATTCTTAAAAGCCTTTTGTTTTGAAAAAAATAACTCTGTTGAAAAACGATTTTATGTGATGGGTTCTGTTTTTCTTGCTGTTGCTGTAATTACATTTGCATCCGAAAAACTGTTTTTCCTTTTGAATGGTTCGGAAAAAAATGCTTTTATTTCTGATTTAAAGTTTATAACTTTTGAAAGTGCAGGCGAACATATTTGCTCATATTTATATGCAGTTATGGATATGTTTAATGTAAATTTTGCCGGTAAACCTGTTTTGTGGGCATCGTCATTCTTCTATTTTGTAAGATTTATATTTGTTATTATTGGATTTGTTTTTGTAATAAAATCAATTTTTGATTTGTTTAAGAAAAATGATTACGATTTTATCAGTTCAACTTTAAGCTTAGGTATTGTTTTTATTTCAATTGTAACTGTAATAACATTATTATCGAAAGGATCGGATTGCGGCAGATATTTTGGTTCTTTTCCTGTTATGTTTGGGATAGTTGTTATAAGACAGCTTCTGTGCTGTGATACATCGTGTTTTTCACTCAGGGCAAAAAAAGCCGGCAGTATTATTTTAATTGTTCTGTCATCAATTATGGTTTTAAATTATTTGAGAAAAACAGATCTTAGAATTGCGTATAACAAGGATATTCGGGAAAAAGAATGCTATAAACAGGAGCGACTGGAACTTGCAAGATATCTGGAAAAACGTAATTTAAAAAATGGTTATAGTGATTTTTGGACCGCATCAATTATTTCTGTATATAGTCATGAAAAATCTACGGTTCGTCCAATTTATGGCGATTTTTATTCTGATTTTGAAATAAAGAAACATCAGTGGTTTGCAAAGTTTGAATGGTTTTCTGAACCTTGTTATTTCGTTGTGCTTTCTCCAGATACTTCAGAAATGTACGGATTAAAAGAAAGCAATGTCCTCTCCAAATTCGGCACCCCTTCTGAATGCGATGAATTCAACGGATTCAAAATATTCATTTACGATCATGATATTGCGCTGGAAAAGTAGTTTCAGCAGTGGAAAATTCGTTCAGTTGATTGCGCAAATGGTGTAATATTCTTTATTATATACATATCTTGAGCGTGCCCGTCCGGTGTGCGCTTTTATAAGACAGCAAAGCGTAGAAAAAAGAGGTTTATAATGTCTGATAATTTTCCACTTAATAACGAACAGCTTAAGGAACTTGTAAAAAAATTCCCGACACCTTTTTATCTGTATGATGAAAAAGCAATCCGCCAGAATATGCGCGAATTTACAAAAGCGTTCAGCATCTTTCCGATTTTCAGGGAACATTTTGCGGTAAAGGCTTGTCCTAATCCGTACATCTTAAAAATCCTTGCAAGCGAAGGCTGTGGTGCAGACTGTTCAAGTGCGCCAGAACTTATGCTGAGCGAAATGAGCGGCATAAAAGCTGATCACGTTATTTTTACAAGTAACGAAACTCCAGCTTCTGAATATCAGCTTGCATACAAACAGGGAAACATTATCAACCTTGACGATATCACTCATATTGAATATTTAAAGAAAGCGCTCGGCGGAAAACTTCCTGAAACAATCTGTTTCCGCTACAACCCGGGTTCTTTGAAGCAGGGCGGGGTAAACGCAATTATCGGTAAACCTGAAGAAGCAAAATACGGCCTTACCCGCGAACAGATTCTTGAAGCATATTCAATTTGCAAAAAAGAAGGCGTAAAGCACTTTGGACTTCATACAATGGTTGCTTCAAACGAACTTAATCCTGATTCATTTGCTGAAACAGCAAAAATCCTGTTTGAGCTCTGCGTTGAACTCAAGGAAAAGGTTGGTGTAAGAATCGAATTTACTGACCTTGGCGGTGGTCTTGGTATTCCATACAAGCCGGATCAGAAAAAAGTTGACTACAACGAAGTTGCTCAGAAAATCCGCGCTCTTTACGATCAGATTATTGTTCCAGCCGGTCTTGATCCTCTTGGAATTTACTGGGAATGCGGCCGACCAATTACTGGTCCTTACGGCTGGCTTGTTTCTACTGCAATCCACGAAAAGCATATTTACCGCGATTACATCGCTCTTGACAGCTGTATGGCAGATCTTATGCGCCCAGGTATGTACGGTGCATATCATGAAGTTACAGTTAGCGGAAAAGAACATGCTCCAAAAACAGAAATTTACGATGTTGTCGGAAGCCTTTGTGAAAACTGCGATAAATTTGCAGTTCAGCGGCCTCTTCCAAAAATCGACATGGGCGACCTTGTAATTGTTCACGATGCAGGTGCTCATGGACGCGCAATGGGATTCAACTACAACGGAAAACTCCGCGCTGGCGAAATCCTGATGCGGGAAGACGGTTCTTATAAAGAAATCCGCCGCCGCGAAACAGTAGAAGATTTGTTTGCAACACTCGATCTTAACGGCGTGGCAGATTTTAATTAATTCAAAAATAATCTGTAAATTTCTTCATATTGCTGATATAATATCTTCATTTTTAATATGTTCTTTTGTATGGTTTTTTTTTTTTTTGTTTGGGTTTTTGTTTGCTACGGAGAAAAAACGCCCGTAAAATCACTGTATTCCTATAAACTGAAAAATGGTCTTTCTCTCTTTGTTGCAGAAAACCATTCAGTTCCATTGACATATATAGAAATTGCAGTCCGCTGCGGTGCTTATACACAGAAAGCGGATACTGTTGGACTTTTTCATCTTTATGAACACATGATGTTCAAGGGAAATTCCCTTTATAAAACAGCGGCAGAAGTAGATAAAGCAACCCGGGATATGGGAGTTTCTGACAGAAACGGCTGTACAAGCACAGAATATGTAAATTATTTCTTTACAGTTCCTTCTCATCTTACAGAGCGAGGACTTGAATTCTGGAATGCGGCAATCAGATTTCCAAATCTTGATGAAAAAGAGCTTGAAAACGAAAAGAAAGTCGTAATAGCAGAAATAAACGGAAAGTCTGGTGAATCCGGTTATAAAATTTACCGTTCACGTTATAATCTGCTTTTTCCAGAAAATACTATAACTACAGACGGGATAGGAACAGAAGAATCTGTAAAAAGTGCAACGGTTCAGCAGCTTCGAGACATGTTAAAAACTTACTACATTCCAAATAATGCGGCAGTTTTTGTTGCAGGCGATGTTGATCCTGCAGAAGTTCATAAAATGGTAAAAAAGATTTTCGGATCCTGGGAAAAAGGGCCGAATCCTTTTGAAAATGGCTGTGTACGCCATACAAAAACTCCTTTTTCAAAACCGGAATTAAGGGTTCAGCCTTATGATCAGATTTCACCGGACCTTGCAGATGTTACAGTAACATTCCGCGGACCGGATACAGAATATGATTTGAACGATACCTATATTGCAGATGTTTTCTGTCAGGCACTTTATGATCCTCAGGGATATTATAAATCTTACATGGTTCAGAATCCTCTTTTAGGTATTCCTGATACAAGTTATGTATACGGCGGATATCCGACCGCAAAAACTACAGGACTTTTTTCTCTTGGTGCAACATTTGTAAACCCGGAAAGCGACATAGCAGAGCGGGCTATTTATTTTGCTCAGATAATTCCAGAAACAATGAAAAATATTGCAGAATCTTTAACTGACAGTGATTTTGAACTGTTTCGCCGCCGTCTGGAGGATTCTCGCATTATAGAATCTCAGACAGCCGTTTCACTTGTTACTACATTAAGATATTTATGGCTTGTTGCCGACGAAGGGTATTATTATACGTATAATGATAAACTTTTTTCCGTTACTCAGGCAGATCTTTCTGATTTTGCGGTCAGGTATTTTGAAAATAAAAATCCTCTGATAACGGTGCTGGTAAATCCGGAAGTTTATGAAAAAATCAAAGCTCAGTTTGAACGCAACGGATTCAATCTTTTATATGAATGACAGGAATTTTTATGAACAGATGTTTTAAGAAAATATTTTTTACGGCACTTTTTATTGCAGCTTCAGTTTCCAATGTTTTTGCGGCAAAGTCGGAATCAAAAATCATTACGGAAAAACTTTCCAATGGAATTCCTGTATACATTAAGAATTCCGGTAACGGAGATTTCTGCTCTGTTTTTATGGTTTTTAAGGGCGGCGTAAATTATCTTACAAAAGAAACCAGCGGGCTTGAAAACTCTGTCTTTTCAATGATTTCAAAAGGCAGCAAGTCTTATACAAAAGCAGAAATTAAAAAATTTTTTTATGAAACTCACGGTTCTTTTGACTGGTATTCAGTCAATCCAGGTTCTGTATTTGGAATGAACTGCTTGAGCCGCTATTTTGACGAAACTTTTTCACGTTATACAGAAGCCGTTCTTTCTCCGGTTTTTTCGCAGGATGAATATAATCTGCTTGTAAATGATCTTCGTCAGCAGGTTCAGGAATCTTTAAATGATCCTTCTTCCATGCTGCTTTATTATATGGGAATGATGCTCTACGAAAATCATCCTTACAGTGCAAAAACTTCTGTAACGCAGGAATCGCTTGAAAACATCACTTATGATGCTATTGTTTCTTATTACAAAACTCTTATTGATTCAAGACGAATTTCAATTGTAGCGAGCGGTGTTTTTGACAATTCAAAACTGCTTGCCTCGCTTGAAAATGCATTCGGCGGAATTCCGGCAGGAACAGAACCTTTAAAGACGGTACGCATTCCAAAAATTTCGATAGAAGGAGAGCCGGTTGTTCTTGTCAATCAGAATGCTTCCGGTGCCGCACAGATTTTAAGGGCGTTTGCTTCCCCTGCTATCTCTGACCCGGATTATCTTACAGCCTGCATTACGGCAAAAATTTATTCCGATATAATTTACAATATTGTCCGCGAAAAAAACGGAATGTGCTATACACCGATAAGTCAGGTGACTTCGTCGGAAGCTCCTTATGGATTTGAGATTCTTTGTAATGCAACAGCGCTTTCTGGCTTTACAAAAGCTTTGGATGAATGCCGCAGTATAATGCGTTCCGGTAAAACAATCAGTTCAATCAATCCGGACGGAACTTATGTCCTTGAACCTCTTGAAAATCGGCTTGAAGGTTATATAAACAGTTTTATAACTTCCCGGTATTCTTCGCAGGCTACGGTCTGCGGAGTTGCTTCCCGGCTTGCTTCAAGCCTTTTGCTTTACGGCGATGTAGCTGCTTCCGACAAAAAGAACGAAGAAGTTAAAAAAATTACAGTAACAGATGTTGAGCGGGTTTTTGATATTTACTGGGTAAAAAATCCCGGCAGATGGTTTGCTGTGGTTGGACCTTCAGAAGAGGAGAATATACAGTTCTAAAAGGCTATATGCCTTCTGTATTGAAATGCTGCTATGAATTTAAATGATCTTCGTTCAAAAGCTTACGGCTCAATGCAAAATAACAACGGTTCTTCTCAGAATAAAGGCTCAAAAAGCGAACCGAAACCTTTTATTCCTCCGCGGATTCAAAAAAATGCTTCAGAACAGCAGAATTTTGAGCAGACTTCACAGAATGAAAGTACAAATTTTACAAAACAGACAGCAAAAGCGTCTGAAAAACAGCCGGAAAAACCTATTTTCCGCGATGTAAACAGAGAAGTTGGAAAAATTCTTGAAAATTCAACGACTGACTATCTAAAATCCGGCGGACTTATAAAGGTTCCTGTAAGCCAGAAAGAAAAGGACGGTTCGGATTCTGTTTACAGGCGCGTTGCAAAATTTCTTCTGCTCATTGGAGTTGATGAAGCGGCAAAAATACTTCCTCATTTAAGTGCCGAGCAGACAGAAAAAATAATCCCGGAAATTGCCTCAATCCGTTCCGTTTCTCCGGAAGAAGCAAGCGTAATTCTGGAAGAATTCCAGAACCTTATGGAAAAGTCACGGGAATCCGGCGGAATGGATACCGCCCGGGAAATTCTTGAAAAAGCTTACGGTCCAGAGCGCGCAAAACAGCTTCTGGATAAGGCGGCGCCTTTTCATGGCGCAAAACCATTTGACTATCTAAATGATGCAGATACTGAGCGGATTCTTTTCCTTCTTGCTGATGAAAGTGACCAGATTAAGGCTCTTGTTCTTTCTCATCTTGAACCCAAAAAAGCGGCCGGCGTAATAAACCTTATGGAACCGGAACAGAAAAAGCAGGTTGTGCACCGTCTTGCAAAGATGGAACCTGTTCATCCTGAAGTTCTAAGGCGCGTTGACCAGGCAATGCACGAAAAATCCCTTGCCCAGACAACAGAAAAGGCAGAAAACGTAGACGGAAGAAATGTTCTTGCAATGATTCTTAAAAAAATGTCTCCGGATGCAGAAAATTCCATTCTTTCTAATCTTGCGGATGACGATCCGGAACTTGGACAGGATTTGCGCAGCCGTCTGTTTACAATTGAGGATATCGTTGCTTCTGACGACAGGTTCGTTCAGGAAGAACTCAGAAAAATGACGGAAAATGAAATCGCCATGCTTATAGCAGCAAAGCCGGATAATTTTACAGAAAAGATTTTAAGCTGTATTTCGGCAGGAAGAAGGGCCGAAGTCCTTGAGGAACAGAAAATTAATGCTCCGTTCAGAAAATCAGACTGCGAAAAAGTTTCAAATAAATTCTTTTCTATTCTGCGACGTGCCTTTGAAGACGGAAAGTTGATTATAAAGGGACGTAATGACGATGTTTTTGTATAAACATCATTTTCGAACTCATTAAATCTTTTAAAACTATAGTGAGTTTTATGCAGAAATTCGCTATAGTACATATATGGGCATAAAAGAATCGTATAAAGATTTCAAACTGATTTCTAAACATAAAATTCCGGACTGTGATTCAGAAGGAATATATCTTCGTCATGAAAAAACAGGCTTAGAGGTATTTCATCTTTTAAATTCAGATGAAGAAAATCTGTTCGCCTTTGCTTTTAGGACTCCAATAAAAAATTCAACGGGTGCCGCTCACATAATGGAGCATTCCGTTTTCTGCGGTTCCGAAAAATTTCCACTTAAAGAACCGTTTACAACTCTTATGAACCAAAGCGTAAACACATTTTTAAATGCGCTTACGTATTCAGATAAAACTGTATATCCTGCAAGTTCAATGAACAGAAAAGATTATTTTAACCTTATGGACGTATATGGTGATGCAGTATTTTTCCCTTTGTTAAAGCACGAAGCTTTTTTACAGGAAGGTCACCGGCTAGAGCCTGTCCAGAACGGCAAGAAAACTCTGTTTTCCCTGCAAGGTGTCGTTTATAACGAGATGAAGGGAAATTATTCTTCTTTTGAATCTGTTGCAAACGACATTCAGTTGCGTTCCCTTTTTCCAGATTCTAACTATCAGTATGATTCAGGCGGTGACCCGCTTGAAGTTCCGTCTCTTTCTTATCAGGATTTCAAGGATTTTCATAAAAAATATTACAGGCCGGAAAACTGCCTTGTATTTTTGTATGGAAATATTCCTACAGAAGAACAGTTGGACTTCATTCAGGAAAATATTCTGGACCGTCTGGAACCTTCAGAAAAAAAATTTTCTTCAGAAAGTAAATCGCCGGATGTTCCTGCTGAATTTATAGAACTTGAGACCCCGAAAGAAATCGTTTCTCCATTAAAAATTACAGAAACTGCTCCTGATACCGGCGCTACCGGTTCAACGGTTTCAATAAACTGGCTTTGCGGCAATACATCAGACCTTCAGAGTTATATGGAGTGTGCATTCCTTTCAGAAGTGCTTGCCGGCCACGACGGTTCGCCACTTACCAAAGTTCTTATAGACTCAGACCTTGGAGACGATATTTCTCCTCTTACAGGGGCAATGAATGAAACTCGTTATTTTATCATTTCTTTTGGACTTCACGGTGTAAAAGCCCGCGCTTCTAAAAAAGTTTTTGCACTTATAGAAAAAACTCTTAAAGAGCTTGCAGAGAAGGGAATTGACCAGAAAGATATAGACGCAGCCCTGATGAGCGCAGAATTTTCCACAAGAGAAATACTTCGTTCTGGCGGTCCTTATTCCCTTGTCCTTTTAGACCGTGCATTAAACGGCTGGAATTACGGCAGAAGCCCTGCAGAAATGCTTTTTGTCCGCGATTCTATAGAAAAAATTCGGGTAAATGTTTCCGAAAATCCTCATTACATAACTGAATTAATAGAAAAATATCTTATTAAAAACACAAAGCGCAGTTATGTAGTTGTTAAGCCGTCAAAAAAATATCTTGCACTGCGAAATAAGGAAGAAAAAAAACTTGTAAAAAATCTTTCTGCGCAGACCTCTATGGCTCAAATTGGATTAGATTTAGAAAAGATGCATGTATATCAGAGTCATCATGAAACTTCTGAAGAACTTTCCTGTATGCCTGTCTTAAATTTAAATGATTTAAAGACGGATGTTGACCACATTCAGACTGGGAAGGAATTCATCATGTCGTCTTCCGGAAATATTGCCTGCTTTACAAATGAAGAAAGCACAAACGGCATTATCTATATGTCCGTAGCATTTCCTGTAGATTCCCTCCCAGCAGAAGACTATCCGTATCTTCCGCTTTATTCTTACTGTGCAACAAATGTCGGCTGGAACGGTAAGTCATGGGCAGACTGTGCTTCAGAAACAGCAGTCCTTACAGGCGGAATCTATACGCGCCTTCTTTCTGCTAACGGTTCAGACACTCCGAATGCTCAGAAATTACGAAAGGAACTTGAAGAATACAAATGCACGGACCGGGAATGGCTTATTTTTACAGCCCGCTTTATAAAGGAAATGCTTCCGCAGGCAACAGCCCTTTTTGCAGAAAGCCTTTCTACCTTCCATTTTACAGATAAAAAACGGCTCCAGACTCTTTTAGGGGAAGCCGCATCTGCAATAAAATCTTCAGTGGTTCCAAAAGGAAACCGCTATGCAGCAAAGCGCGTTCAGTGTACGCAGACAAGAAGCGGAATGGTTGATGAAATCTGGAATGGCCTTACACAGCTTTTTACGCTTAATTCCCTTGTAAAAGAAAAGCCTGATTTTCTGGCAGAGAGATTCGAACGCATTACACAAAAACTTTTTTCTTCGGGAGCAGTCCTTCATGTAATTGCCGATGAAGAGTCCCTTAAGCTTCTTAAGCCGGCACTTCCGGATTTTATTGTTTCTGCCGGAATTAAGCCTCTTGAGCCTCCGGCTCCGCCTTCAGAAGATGAACTTTACCGCTATCTTTTGCTTCCGGGGGAAAAAGACAGGGTTCCGGACGAAGAATTTTTTGCCATAAAATCGCAGGTTGGCTTTGCTTCCAGGGCGTTTAAGGGAAGCCGCTTCGGTTCCGAAAATAATCCTCCTGAATTGGTTTTGTCACACTGGCTTTCCGGTAATTCCCTTTGGGAACGAATCCGTACTGCAGGCGGCGCTTACGGAGCATATTCTTCAAGCCAGAATTTAAGCGGACTTTTCTGTTTTTCTACATTCCGTGATCCGTCTCCGTCAAAATCAATGGAAGTCTTTGCAGAATGCCTTAAGGATTTTTCACAGATACAGCTGGATCAGGATGAATGCGGCCGCAATATAACGGGAACTTACGGCGATGAAGTTCAGCCCCGCTCACCAAACGGCAGGGGAACAATAGGCTTTTTCCGCACCCTTTACTGCATAAGCGACGAAGATCGGCGCAAAAAACTGGAAATGCTCTTAAAAGTTACTCCGGAAGAACTTAAAAAAGCTGCAGAACGAATCCTTTCTCAGGAAGATTCAACTAGAAAAGTTATTGTTGGAAATAAAGATTTAAAAAATACTGGCATTATTATAGAATTGCCTTTATAATTTTACATATTAGGGACTGTCTAAAATGAGGATGATTTATATGGACAAGAAAGTAAAGCAGTGCGTAGAAATGTTGCGTCAACTTGTATCTGATGTACAGGGTGCTCCTTATCCGGGAGAAGATATTGATCGCGAACTTTATTCAATCTGGTATGAGCATGCTCAGTCAGCAGCTGTTGCCTGTTTTGAATATCTGGATGCAAATTTCCCTACAGAGCAGTCAGACGTAACAAAAAAACTCGATAAGTTGCTCAAATAAGGAAAAGATTCCTAACAAAAAATTCTCTTTCTGCCGATATAGGATTAGATTGTTTTTTGTTTAAAGAGGGGATTTTTTTATAATGGCTATTTCAAAAAAGAGTCAGAAAGTATTCCGGCTTATTCCGACTGGTGCAGTACGAAAAAGTGGATTCTGTACCTGGCGGTTCTTTTTCTCTGGTGTAGAAAACACAACAGGAATGGAACGCAGGTTTTTCGTTGAATTTATAATGCTTAATCCTGCAGTTGCTCCGGATGAACCCGTTCTTGGCTTTAAAAACCGCACGTCAATCAAACCTGAAGATCTTCAGAACGTTCTTGCAGGAACAATTTCTGCACAGAAACTTCAAAGCGAAGAAATAGCCGTGCCTTCATATGTCTGTGTAAAAGCCGGACAGCTTGGCTCCGGCGCAAAAGAAGTCTGTGCCTACACAAGCCTTTCACAGACTGCCGTTCATAACCGCCCGTTTGAATTTTCTGCCTGCGGCTGTTCTTTTACAGATGAAGCCCTTTCCGGTCGAATAGCAGTTTCTCCTTCAGACCTTCAGACACACCCGGAATACATGTGTGACTCGGGAATCTTAAACTGGGATCTCCGCTTTGATATTCGCCGCGATTTTTCAGAAGGCTATATTGGAAAAAATATTTTCTGGAGTCCTGTTGGCGCTCAGACTTCTTTTTCAGGAACATTTACAATCGACGGAAAAGTTTATACAGTCTTTCCAAAAAAATCTTTCGGTTATATAGACCGTTTTTACGGAAAATCCTACGATTTTCCTTATGTACATCTTTCTTCTTCAAATCTTACAAGCATAATTTCGGGCAAAACCCTTCAGAATTCAGCTTTTGTAATTCAGGGAGTCTATAATGACCGCATTTCGCTCATTGTAAATCTGGAAGGATCAGAAGTTGTCTTTCAGGCACAAAAAGGCCGCCGTTCATTTGAATCTCACTGGGATTTCAGCCAGATGCCCGAAAACGGAGATCAGGAAAAGCTTCACTGGACGGTAAGCGTTCATAACTCAAAATATGTAGTAGACATAGACGTTTTCTGTCCGGCTCAGCTCATGTTTGTTCGCTCTGCCGAACTTCCAGAAGGCGAACGCCGTACCATTAAAAAACTTGTAGGCGGTACAGGAACAGGCGAAATCCGCCTCTACAAAAAAATCCACCGTAACCTTGAACTGATTGAGCACGCTCAGATTTCCACCGCCCTCTGTGAATTCGGTCAGAAAGAAGAAGCCGAACTTTAGTTTTTTTTCTTTTTTTTTTCAGGCCAATTCCTCCGCAACCGGCGTTTCAGGGCTCCCCTCACGGTCGGGGGG
>JBGVIP010000075.1:0-18618 GCA_045123335.1 Treponema sp. | reverse complement strand
CCATTTCTCTAGCATAGCCTAAGCGAATCCACCAAGATACTAAAGTTGGTTCTTTTTTTACAGCTGTTGTAAGAGCTATATCAGCGTGATTAAATTTTCCTTGGCGAATAAAAATTTCACCCATAAAATAATAGGCTGTACCGACACGACTTCCGCTTTCTGGCGCATTTGCAACGTATTTCTGAAACTGTTCCATTGCACCGTTATTTTTTCCAAGATAATAGCGTGCTTCGCCAAGAACTTCAGTAAGTCTTAAGTCATACGGACTTACTGCAAGGCCGGCAAGAGAACGCTGTTCAGCTTCTGAATACTGCTTGTTCCTGATAAGCGCCCAGCACATTACTACATATGATTCTACGCGCTTAGGATTTTCGTTGATTTCCTGCTCGCAGACAGCAATTGATTCTGCATAGCGGCCGTTGTTATAAAGTACAAGGGCATCCTGCTTGAGGTTACCCTGTGCATTTAAAGCCAGAAACTGAAATGTAAGTACAAAAATAGAAAAAATAAGCTTTATTCTGTTACTCATTTGCTTTCCCTGATCATTGTGCATTTTCCAGTAAAAGTACTGCCAGGTTCAAGAACAACCTGCTTTGAAGAGATGTCTCCGTCTACTGTTCCACTGGAAGATATGAATATTAAGTCTTTTGCGTTTATATTGCCATGCACTCGGCCTTTTATAAGAACTCTTGCCGCATTTATATCTGCATTTACTTCGGCATTTTTATCGACAACAAGATCACTTGTTGCATCGATTTTTCCGTTTACTGTACAGCATATCATAAACGGTTTTACAAAGCGGATGCTTCCGGTAAATTTGATTCCCGGTTCCATTACTGTATCAAACGCTTCGTCTTCAAGGTCAAAAAAGTCAGATTCCTTTACGTCAAACATAGTTTTATTTTACCCTATTAATCAATTTCAAGTCAATTTCATTAGAGTGCAAACGCATGCAAAGTCTGAAAAAACTGCGCCGAGCGTGGAGGGCGCCGGAGGCGGCCGCGAAATGAGTGAACGAATGAAGCGGCTGAGCGTAGCGGAACCCGGAAGGCGAGTTACAAAACAGCCTGCGCCAAAAAAGAAAAAAAAACTGAATATTGTTTATTTCTTTCCATATAGTTATAATAAAATGCTCATGAAAAGCATACTGATTTTTTTAATGCTCACATTAGTTTTGTTCTCTGCAAGTGCAAGGCCTAAAAAGGAAATGGGGCCGAATAGAATGTTTTTTGACGCTAAAAAAGCAGCGCTTTACACAGATTTTGAGCTTTCCGGCGGTTACGAAAGTTCATCAGAAAGAAGTTTTCCTGTTGTAAAATTAAAGGCAGTAATTGCGGAAGGCGTTTTCGGAAATTTTTCCGTTTCTTCTTCGGCAGCTCTTGCATACGGATACAGTTCCGGGGATTCACTTTATTCACTGGGACTTTGCGTACCGGACATTTGTTTTGGATATAAATTTAAGAATCTTCTGCCTTATGCCGGTGGCGGATTTTATCAGAACTGGTACATTGCAAAGGAAGAATCCAACAACGTAAGTTTTACGACAACAATTCATTCATACGGGTACAGCATTTATACCGGACTGAATTATTCGTTGACAGAATATTTTGGTCTTTTTGCAGAATATGAAATTCATCCGCACACCTGGATGGTTACGACCGGCAATAGTGATATTGAATGGATTTATCCGCAGCAGTTTACAGCCGGAATTTCTGTAAACATTCCGTGGAGTTTATAATGAAGAACAGATTTTTTATTGCTGCCCTGCTCTGTCTTTTTTCTCTGACATTTTTTTCCTGTGATGATCCAGGATTTACAAAATTAACTTTTACAAGTTCTGTAAATGCAGAAGCTAGAATTGAAAATTACAGCGGGACTGAAGGTGTATGCCTTTATTATTCGTCAGTTCCATTTTGGCTTAAGGTTCCTGAATCTGTTCTGGGATATAAAGTCCTGCGCGTAATGCTTGCCGATGCGGATGACAAAACAGATTTATACGTTGCAGATTTTCCAGAAGGAATTCTTGTAATTGACAGTCTTGCGGGCTGTACAAATTTAACAGAAATTACATTTCCAAAAACTCTTGTTGTTTTTCCGCTTTTAACTGGATGTACGACTATAGAAAAAATTACGGTTTCGGACAATGTAAATACGATTTTGAACAGTACTTTTTCTGGCTGTACAGCGCTTACGGAGATTACGATAGGTAAAAAAGTAAGCGTAATTGAGGCTGCGGCATTTTCCGGATGTACGGCTTTAACGGAAATTACGCTTCCTGACAACGTAAAATCTTTGGGAACAAAGGCTTTTTCTGACTGTACAGGAATTACTTCGTTCAGCACTGGAAACGGACTTGTGGAAATCGGTTCGGACGTTTTTTCCGGTTCAACTTCAATAAAGACGCTTTATTTAGGAGAAGGAATTAAAAAGATTTCTGCAGGTGCTTTCGAAAAATGCTCAACTATAAGCACTGTTACATGCCTTGCCGTTGAACCGCCGGAGATTGAAAAAAGTTCTTTCTATTCAACAACTAGTAGTACTTCGGATTCTGAAAGTTCAGACACAAACTACAAA
The DNA here is from genome assembly GCA_045123335.1 of Treponema sp. GTDB lineage: Bacteria > Spirochaetota > Spirochaetia > Treponematales > Treponemataceae > Treponema_D. The sequence goes on along the minus strand of JBGVIP010000075.1, from coordinate 16,044 downwards.
TTCAGTTTTTCACTGAGGGTTCCGTCTGCTGCCCTAGATAAATACCAGCAGCATGAAGTATGGAGTAAGGCATCATCTGTTTCTTCTTTATAATTTCCGCACAAGGTTAATTTATTACAAAACTATATTGAAAATAGCCGGATGCGTTTTTCTGCAAAAGACCACACAACTGTGAATCTGCCGAAAAAACTGCCGCAAATTCATTATCAATGGAAAACGGAGAAACTGTAAACCAGTCGGAATGAAGTTTTCCGCCGTTTTTAAAAAGCGGAAGAAAATCGTCTTTTATATGAAGTACGGCAAAGCCGCATTGCAAGGCAATTTCTTCTGTCATTGGAAGCGCTTTTTCTAAAACTTCCCGCTGCAAGTTAAGTTCTTCTTCTGAAGGTTCATATTTTTTTGAGCGGTTTTTCTGACCGGCAGATTTTTCTTTATTCTGGGCTTCAAGCCGGTGTTCCAGTTCTTTTTGAACCGTAAGAAGCGCGTTTTTTCGAGCAGATTCAATTGTAAAATCGTCTAAAAGCGAATAGCCTGCACTGTCTTTAAGTTCAAAATTGCCGACTCTTGTACGAAGAAGACCTGTAAGGGTTGCGGCAGAACCGCAGTAATCTGCTATGTCGCGGGCAAGAGAGCGGATGTAAGTTCCTTTTGAAACCGTAAATAAAATTCTTGCGGCACGCACTTTTTGGGTTCCGTTTTCCGAAACTTCTATATCTGTTTCCTTTAATTCAGATTCGTAAACGGTCACCAAACGGGCGGGAATTTCGGCAGTTTTTCCGCTGCGTACAATGTCGCTTGCGCGCTTACCGTTTACATGTATTGCGCTGAATGCAGGCGGAACCTGACTATAGGTACCGGAAAAATGCGACAGCGCTTCCTTTAATTTTTCAAGTTCCGGAAGTTCTGCTGTACGGATTACATTTCCGGTACATTCAAGAGTGTCTGTTTCTTTTCCAAATTCAATTACCGCTTCATAAGTCTTGTCAAATTCGGTAATACGGCCGCAAAGTCTGGTTAATGCGCCGGTGCACACAACAAGCAGGCCGCATGCAAAACTGTCTAAAGTTCCTGTGTGCCCTACTTTCTGAGTATTCAATGCGTGCTTGATTGTAAAAAGAGAGGCGAAACTTGTCTGCCCCGGACGTTTTGCGAACAATATGATTTTATCTGGATTTTTTGTTTCTGCCATAATGAAAAAATTGCTGCAGGCAAACAGATTTTTCTGCCGCCTGCAGCATATTCTAAAGCCAGTCCGAAATCTGCTGAATCAGCCGGTTTTACGGACTTCCACATTTTATAAAAGTTTTATTCGTTCGAAGGGTCTGCCTGCTTTTCTGCTTCAAGAGCTTTTGATTCTTCCTCAAGTTCATTAAGCTTGCGAACCATTCTAAAGCCTTCCTTCATTCCTGAGTCAACTATAAAAGTCAGCTTAGGAAATTTACGGATACGGAGTTTTTTAGCAATGGAAGATTGAATAAAACCAGCGGCATTATTCAATCCATCCACACCCTTGTCCAGCATAGAATCGCTTGCAAAACTTGATACATAAACCTTTGCATAGCTGAGATCCTGGCTGACTTCAACTCTATTTATTGAAAGGAAGGGCGCAACCTCTGTCCTGGCCTGTGCCCCGCCTTTGCGGCCAGTTACCCTAGGATCACGAATTTCTCCCCGAAGGATCAGCTGTGATATTTCATCACGAAGCTGAACGTTCAGGCGTTCCATACGGTACTGTCCCATTATTCAGCATCTCCCGGGAACATAGTTCCACGATCTTTTGCCTTTGCAGCTTTCTTTGCTTTTCCGGCAGCTTTTTCAGCAGCAAGTGCTTCTGCTTCGGCAGCTTTTTCTGCCTCTGCTTCTGCAAGAGCACGTTCAGCAGCTTCTTTTGCCTTGCGTTCGTTTTCTGCGCGGTCATCATGAAGCTCGTCTCCAAGCTTGCGGGCAACTTCAATGTATTCAAATACTTCAAGGTGGTCGCCAACCTGAATGTCCTGCCAGTTTTCAAGGCTAAGACCACATTCAAAGCCGGTTGCAACTTCTTTTGCATCGTCCTTAAAGCGTTTGAGGGAAGCAATCTTACCTGTATACTTAACGATTCCGTCACGGATAAGGTTAACCATTGCATTGCGTTTAACAACACCGTCTGTAACATAACAACCGGCAATTGTACCAACTTTTGGAACCTTGAATGTATTGCGAACTTCAACATCACCGATTGTCTGTTCTTTTGTATCCGGTCGGAGCATACCTTCCATAGCGGCCTGAATTTCTTCAACACACTTATAGATGATATTGTACTTTCTGATATCAACCTTTTCTGTGTCAGCAAGTGCCTTTGCCTTTGGTGTAGGACGAACATTAAATCCGATGATGATTGCATTGCTGTCAGCAGCGGCAAGTGTAACATCCGATTCGTTGATGGCACCCGCAGAACTGTGGATAACGTTCAGGCGGATATCTTTTGTAGAAAGTTTTTCAAGTGAAGTCTTAAGGGCTTCTGCCGATCCCTGAAGGTCAGCCTTGATGATAACTTTAAGTTCCTGAACCTCATGAGATTCAATATCTGTAAAGAGAGTTTCAAGAGTTGTTTTCTTAACAGCCTTGGCAGCTTCAAAACGCTTAAGTTCCTGGCGCTTTGTAGAAATTGCGCGTGCTTCCTTGTCGTCTTCTGTTACCTGGAACGGATCGCCGGCATTTGGCATTTCTTCCATACCAAGAACTTCTACCGGTGTAGAAGGACCTGCTTCCTGGATTCTGTGTCCGCGGTCATCAAACATGGCACGAACACGACCAGAATAGATACCTGCAACAAAAGGATCTCCCTGATGCAGAGTACCGCGCTGAATAACTACAGAAGAAACTACACCGCGTCCCTGATCGATGCGGCTTTCAAGGATCTTACCTTCTGCACGGCAGTCATAAGTTGCCTTAAGTTCAAGCATTTCTGCCTGAAGAAGAATAGCGTCAAGAAGATCATCAATACCCATTTTCTGTTTTGCAGAAATATGAACGTACTGAGTGTCTCCACCCCATTCTTCTGGTGTAAGTCCGTGTTCAGAAAGCTGTGTCTTTACACGGTCCGGATTTGCTTCCGGTTTATCAATCTTGTTTACTGCTACAATAATAGGAACCTTTGCGTCTTTTGCATGGGCAATAGCTTCAAGTGTCTGAGGCATAACGCCATCATCAGCAGCAACAACAAGAACTACAACGTCTGTAACCTGAGCACCGCGTGCACGCATCATTGTAAATGCTTCGTGACCTGGTGTATCAAGGAAGGTAATCTTTCCTTTTGGAGTTGTTACCGAGTAAGCACCAATTGCCTGTGTAATACCACCGGCTTCGCCTTCTGCAACGTGAGCATTGCGGATTGCGTCAAGAGTCTTTGTCTTACCGTGGTCTACGTGTCCCATTACTGTAACGATTGGCGGGCGCGGCTTCATATTTTCTTCAATATCTGCGTCACCCTGAATTACAGTTTCATCATAAAGGCTGATAAGCTTAACTTCACAGCCGTATTCTGCAGCAAGAAGAGTAGCTGTATCAGAATCAATAGACTGAGTAATTGTAACCATCATACCCATTCCCATGAGTTTTCCGATTACTTCGCTTGCCTTAAGGTTCATCTTTCTTGCAAGATCTGAAACAGAAACAGTTTCCATGATTTCAATTGACTTTGGAACAACTGAAGCCGGTGTTTCTACCTTCTTCTTGCTTTCAAAGAGATTATCATCGTACTGTTCTTCATCCTTGCGTTTATAAACCTGCTTCTTACCTTTAAATGCTGGCTTGGCAGGTGCACGATTCTGAAGCATTGGTGGTACGGCACTTGGAGCTCCGCCGCCAAAACGTGGAGCACCGCCTCTGTTAAAGCCGCCGCCCTGACCGTTATTTCTAGGAGCAAATCCGCCGTTACGGTTACCCTGGAATCCGCCCTGTCCGCCGTTACGGTTAAATCCGCCGTTGTTATATCCACCCTGGCGATTTCCGTCGCGTTCGCGGTTCTGATATCCCTGTCGTGCCTGTGCACCAGTAAATCCGCCGCCTTCTCGGTTCTGTCTGTAACCGCCATTGTTATAACCGCCGTTATTATTGTATCCGCCGCGGTTATAGCCGTTTCCGTTTCTGTCACGGCGACCGTAATCAGACAGGTTTCCTGCCTTTACATTAGGTCTTGCAGGATTTACCTCAAAAGAACGGCGCTGCTGAGGACGGAAATCCCCACGCTCATTTCTTTCTTTATTTTCTGCTCTTGGAGCAGTATTTTTCTGTTCGTCAGATCTTTCTGAATCATTTTTCTGATCCGGACGTCTGGCTGCAGCCTTCTGATCTTCAGTTTTGTCAAAATCACCTTTCTGATCGGCCTTTTTAACAACAACTTTTTTTGATGCTCCCTGAGGAGCCTGTGCTGCACTTCCAGTTGCAACAGGCTTTTTCTTCACAACGACAATCTTCTTTTTTGGAGCAGACTGAGATGCAGCTCCTTCTTCTGGTTGTCTTTTATGAACTACAAACGCCTGTTTTTTTTCAGATTCTTCAGCCATTCTATATCCTATTCCTCGTCCTCTGTAAATTCAAACTCAACACCACACTTTGGACAATGAGTCATGTCGAGTGTAATTTCAGCGCCACATTCAGGGCAATAATACTTTTCTTCTGCAGCTGATTCTTCTTCTGCCGGAACCTCAGCACTGTTACCGGAATCTTCCTCTACGATATCAACTGTTTCTTTTATGATGTTATATACAGCTTCAACTTCATCAGCTGTAAGTCCGTCGATTTTCTGTACAGAACCGTTGTTGTATGCCTCAATGAACTGAACGATATCTTCAATTCCATTTGACTTGAGGATTTCTGCAACACGTTCTGTAACGCCTTCAAGTTCTGCAACTGTTGAAACTTCTTCAGATTCAACCTGTTCGTCATTAAAGAGATTAAGCGCAGCCTGTGTAGTTGCCTTTTCGCTAAGATCGATTCCTTCGCACTGCTCTTCTGTCTTAACGTCAATTGACCAGTCACAGAGACGGTTTGCAAGTCGAACGTTCTGTCCCTGCTTACCGATTGCAAGGCTGAACTGTGAATCATCTACAATTGCAAGTGCCTGACGCTTTTCTTCGTCAAGAATAACAACCCTTGAAACCTGTGCAGGAGAAAGGGCATTTTTAATGAATTCAACAGGATTTGGATCGTAGCGGAGAACATCAATTTTTTCTCCAAGGATTTCGCGGATTACATTCTGAATGCGCACACCCTTTGCACCAACACATGCACCTACAGGATCAATTTCTTCCCTGTGAGTAGAAACTGCCATCTTTGTGCGGTAACCTGCATCGCGGACACACTTTTCGATTTTTACAGTTCCATCTGCAATTTCAGGAATTTCCATTTCCATTGTGATTTCAACAAGGCGAGGATCAGAGCGTGAAAGCACAATCTGAAGTCCGCTTGAAGTTTTCTTAAGGTCTGCAATGATAGCCTTAATCCTGTCACCCTGTTCGTATGTTTCGCGAGGAGACTGATACTTAACAGGAAGTACACCTTCGATGCGGCCAGCATTTCCAAGATCAACATAGATATTTCCGTTGCGTTCGCGCTGATAATATCCGTTGATGAGTTCTCCAACCTTATCCTTGTACTGGTTGTAAAGAGAATCCTTTATAGTTTCATTCAAGCCCTGGTGAGCTGTCTGTTTACCTGTAGATACTGCAGAACGGTCAAAAGATTTTGGATCTTCAAGGATATCAATCTCATCACCGATTTCTACATCGTCACTGAGTTTCTTTGCATCTTCCAGTTCAATTTCTGTAACAGGGTCGTAAACACCGTCTACAACAACCTTTCTAGAATAGATTGCTACATCAGACATATCATCTGCAAATTTTACGATTGCATTGTCTGAATTTCCATAAGTACGTTTGTAAGCTGCCTTAAGAGCATTTTCAATAGTCTGCTTAACTGACTCGACCGAGTAACCTTTTTCATCGATCAGAGCACGAATAGCTTCTGCCATTTCTGACATTTTAAGCCCCCAATAATTATAAATGAATAAATTTTGCTTTCGCTATATTTTCAAAAGAAAAGACACGGTTTTCACCATCCTTTTCCAGAGTTACAGTTTTATCGTCAGCAGAAACGATTTTTCCACCAACCCAATCAGTTACAGTTTTATCCCACACGCGAACTTCGCGGCCAATGAATACGGAAAATTCTGCAGCATTTTTTATGTTGCGTTCCATTCCTGGCGATGTAAGTTCCATATAAGTATCATCTGTTCCAAGAATTGCCTCTAAACGAGGAAGCAGCGCATGATGAACTTTTGAGCAGTCGTTTACACCGATATCTACAGAAGGATCTTTTGACGCAATTACAGCGCTGATTCTTACAGTTCCCTTCTGAGGAGCAACATGCAGTTCAACAAGCGTATAGCCCAAGCCTTCTACAAGAGGTGAACAGTCCTTATAGTACGGCATTGAATCTAACGGTTCGTAATCCAATTTTTCCCCTCCACTTTATTTTCTTCAAAAGCATAAAAAAAGACTCGTCGCACTGACGAGTCCACTTTAAAAGAAAATTAAAATGTACACTGTTACTATAGCATTTTATCAATATAATAGTCAAGCAATCAGAAGAATTTATCAGATAGTAAATACCTTTTCTTTTCCATCTATCGGCAAAGAAAGCGACGTTGCAGAAAGCTGAAGTGTTTTTATTCCGGCTGCTTTCCTTAAGATTTTATTAACCTTAAAGTTTCCGTGCTTGTCGTCTCCTGCAATAGGACAGCCGTTTTTGGCAAGATGAATGCGGATCTGGTGCATGCGTCCTGTTTCAAGCTGAAGCCTAACCGTAGAAAGAATAATTTTTTCCGATTCAAATTCAATTTCCTGCTCACCAACTACCTGATAATGGGTTACGGCGGGCTTTTCATCTCCATGCTGAATAACGGCAGACCTTATAGTCCCTTTTTTAGGATTAAGAATCCCGGCGCAAACTGCAGTATATTCCTTGCGGACAAGTTTTCCGGTAATCAGCTTTGTCCACTTTGCAGCTGCCAGAGGAGATTTTGCAACAATCATAAGGCCACTTGTGTCACGATCCAGTCTGTGCACCAGATATACGGGATGTCCGACCTGTACAGGAAGTTCCTTATCCAAAGGATGGGCAATTCCAGGTCCTCCCTGCACTGCAACTCCGGAAGGCTTATTAATTACGAGGATTTCTTCATTTTCATATAAAACAGGTATTTCTTTCATCCGATAAGATAATAGACATAAAATGCACTGTTGTTCAATCAACAGAAACGTTCACAATGATTTTACATTCAAAAAAGTACAGTACGGGGAACTTAACATGAAAAACAGACTGATTACAATCATTTCCGCTACATTTATATTTCTTCTTACAATATTTCTGCCAGTTGCAGTTAATGCAGAAGAAATAACTGACAATGATTTTAATTTCACCCTAGACCTGCCGGAAGGATTCAAGGTTGCAGGCTATACTCCGGACGGAATGTCATATCAGTTCAGGCATGACAGACTGCCTGTTGATTTTGTAATGAAACTTTACAACTACGAAGAAACAGTTCCTGCAAACAAAGTGCTTGCCGCAACATTAAAAAAACTTTCTGCAACATATGAAGGAATCGGAACCTTTACCTGGAACGACAGAATCTGTGCAATTACAACATTTTCTTCCAGGGCAACTTCGGAGAAAGGTTCTAAAGGCTGGGCAACCGGAGTTCCTTTAATGGACGGAGAAACAGTCCTTGTCCTTTTGTGCTATGCAGACAGCGACAAGGCAAATGACTGCGAACAGTTCATCATTTCTTCTATTAATTCACTCTGCATTGGAGAAGACGGAAACAAAACTCCGGGAATCATTACAAGCTATGCATACAGCGGTTCAAAAATCCGCAACATTCAGCTTTTAATAAACGGAAAAACAGTTCAGACTTCAATTGACGAAGAAGATGCAGAGGCGAACCAGTTTGTAATTGACTGTGAATATGCTGTTTTAAGGCTGTATGCATCAGATCCTAAGTGGAAGGAAGCGTGGACACGCTATTACAGGGCAATTTACCGCGACAGCCATTCACGCGTTCAGAAAGCAGCATTTGACATAAAGACTCAGTTCATAGGTTACGCAAAAAAGAAGAATCCTGAAAATCCTGAAGCTGTAATAAACGAAATCCTTCTTTCATGGGTTCAGAATTTTCCATATGAACGGGCAAAAGATCAGAAAAAATCCGACTTTACAAACATCCCGGATATTTTGGCAGGAAAAGGAAGCGACTGTGACAGCAGAAGCATGCTTCTCTGCTGCATAATGGCTCACCTTGGAATTAAACCTGAACTTTTTATAAGCCGGGAATATTCACACGCAGTTTACGGGCTAGACCTGAATCTGCCCGGTGCAAAAATTGAAGTAAACGGTACAGAATTTCTTTTGAATGAAACAACCGCAAAAGGCGTAAAACCGGGGTTAATGGCAAAAGACATGAGCGATACCGAAAAATGGATTCCAGTACTGTTGCCGTAAAAAAAAGTACTCTAAAAAAAAGGGGCTGAGCGATAAATTCAAACTTATCAAACAGCCCTTTTTTAGTATCTTCTAGCTTATAAGCAGATTATAGACGCTTCTTATATCTTCCGCTTTAAGGAGCGCTTCCCTAAGTTCATTACCCTTAAGCTTTCCGCTGAAATAAGAAATTGTCTTAAGGTAATATGCATGCTGGTTGTATGCAGCTGCAATCATAAAAAGAAGATTTACCGGCTGATCATCAATTGTCTGAAAATCTTCAAGAGGCTTTTTGCATACGCCGACAGCCATTACAAGATCAGTAACAGAAGAAAGGCGCACATGAGGAATTGCAAGTCCGCGGCCAACGGCTGTTGACATAAGTTCTTCCCTCTTTAAGATTTCAGAAACAAGTTCGCTTTCATTTTTTACCTGAGGAGCCTTTGCAAGAACTTCTGCAAGCTCAACAAGAGCGTCATGCTTAGAAGCCTGATCAATAAAAACAACCCTGTCAGGGGACAATATATTTTTTACCTGGATTTCTGACTCAACCTTCTGAGAAGCCCCAGAAGAAAGACGTTCGTTAACCCATTTTTCTATTTCAGATTTTTTGAATCGCCAGACGGTTCCAATTTTTCCTGCAGGAATTTCACCTTTCTGAGCCCAGTCATAAACTGTTCTGTCAGAAACACGCAGGTACTTTGCAACCTCTTCGATAGTAAGGATATCCTCTTCCATCATAAACTCCAATTTTACATAGTAAGTACACCGGAACGAAGTTTTCATGCATAATGCAGAATTTATTCTCCGCCCTTACGATATTTTCAGTTTGCATTATTTACTTTTTTTTGTCAATATTTGTCTTTATTTGCGAAAAATTACAAGGATTTCATAATCATATTTTCCATTTAAGGACGACAGAGACTTTCCAGCCTCTAATTCATTGATTGACCTAGAATAACAATTTATATATCATCAGATTAACTATGAAAATAAAAAAAAGCATTTCTTTCTATATATTAATTTCTTTTGTATTCTGTGTACTCTACATACTTTTTGCAATCAAACCGTTGGAAACAGAATATCAGATGCTTCCAGAATGGAAAATTGACGCAACAAATCCAACTGTAACAGCCGCAGAGGAGGGAGATAAAAAACTCCCGTTTAAACTGGGACAGACCCTCGGATACTTTACTCCAGACGGAAAAATTACCCAGTTCGTAACGTTTCCTCAGAAAGCATCAATTTCAAAAGCTTATTATACCTGCTACAACTCAAACAACACTCAGGCAAAATACTATTCTCCGGATGGAAAACTTGCCGGAACAATAAACGTAACAGGCTTTCCTATGATTGACGAAGACAGAATCTTTGTCTTTCTTCCAGGCGGCGCTTCTTTTGTAAAATGCAGCGAAGACGGCCAGAAAGAATGGGAATACGGCGGAACCGTTCCTATTACAGCGTTTGACTCTTCAAAAAGCGGAGTTGTAATCGGATTTGCCGACGGAAACATCTGCCAATTCAATACAACCGGAAACCTTATTCAGCGTTTTACCCCGGGTGGAAGCGACTACAATGTAATTTTAGGAGCTGCAATTTCTTCCAGCGGAGAATATATTGCCGTTGTTTCAGGACAGAACCGTCAGAGATTCGTTCTTGCAAAAAGATCTGAAAATCAGACAAAAATCACAGCACATGAATTCCTTAATTCAAACGAACCGACACAGAAACTTGTAAAATTCAGCAAAGATGATTCAACTGCCTATTTTGCAACAGCAGATGACCTTGGAATAGTTGACGTAAAGACAGGAAAAATCCGCCACATAAAACTAAAAGGCCATGCAATTGCCATTCAGGAATCGAATGCATCTATTTTTGTGCTTACAAAACATGACAACACATACACTGTATATGTAATAGAAAAATTCGCAACATTAACAGGCGCTTTTTCATTCTCTGCAAGGAATGCGTTTATTCTTACAGATGAAAACAAACTCTATGTCGGAAAGGATTCTACAATTTCCTGCATATCTATCAGTAAAAAATAGGAACTAAAATGAAAAGATTTATAATTTCTGCATGCCTTCTGTTTATTTCCTCTCTTGCATTCAGTTTTGACTGGCCACAGGAAAAAGTTGTTCAATCAGACCAATTCTACTCATATTTTGGCCAGCTAAGGGGCGAAACCATAAGCAATTCCCTTATTTTTTCAGAAATTTCAGATGTAAAGGCAGCAGATGACGGCTACCTGACTGTAATAATCAGTGAATATTCAGACCACACAGACTTTTTTCCATCAACTTTAGGGAATGCAGTGATTCTTTCTCATACAGACAACCTTCTAACTGTATACGGAAACATTGATTCAGAATCACTCCGGGAAGACGCTTTTACAGAAAACAACATTAAGTGCGGCGAAATATTCGGTACTTCTGGAAATTCTGCCTGGCAGCAGGGACACAGTTCGCTGGAATTTCAGGTAATAGACACAAAAAACAATACCTCCATCAATCCAAGGCTCCTTATGCCTAGAGTTGGAAAAGAACTTCCACTTTACTACAACGAAATTTATCTTCAGGAAAAAAACGGACGACAGTACAACGTAATAAATCAGAATATTCTGCCTTCCGGAATATACAAGGTTTATAAAAAGAGACAGGCTGTAGCCGTTCCATACAAAACAAGGGTTGCTATTAACGGAACCGTTGTTGATCAGATTTCCTATGATCTTTTAAGACAGGATGACAACCAGATTTGTGTTTCGGGCAAGAAAAACTATTCAAAAAGCGTACTCTATCCGAACAATGACCTTCAGCTTTTAGGAGAAGCGACACTTACTCCCGGTAAAAATGCCCTTCAGCTTACTATAACGGACATTTTAGGAAAGGAAGTAAATGCCACTTACCTGCTTTCAATTCATTAATTCTTTACAAAGTTTTTGAAATTATTCCGCCGCCGCGGATAACTCCGTCTTCGTACATGACAACGGACTGTCCGGGAGCAACTGCACGCTGCGGAGTATCAAAAGTAACCTTCCATGGCTGTCCGATAAATGATTCATCCTCTGCAGGCATATATTTTTCTATAACGGCTTTTACAGGCCTTGAAGCAAGCCTGATTTTTACCATTGTTTCAAAAGGCTCGGACGGTTCAACATTTCCCGGCCATACAAAATCATCTGCAATAAGACCAGAAGAATTTAAATCATCATTACTTGCAAGAACAACCAGATTATTTACAGGATCTATTGAATGAACATAAAGCGGATGAGATGAACTTATGCCAAGCCCCCTTCTCTGTCCTACTGTATAATGTTCAATTCCCCTATGTTTTCCTAAAACTTTTCCATCAAGGTCAATTATATCGCCCGGAATGGAAGGCTTATCTGCAAAGAGCATGTCAAAATATTCTTCCGGAATAAAATCCTGGCTTTCTTCACGTTCTGCAGCCGCAAGGCCAAATTCCCTTGCCATCCTGAAAACTTCTTTTTTAGGAATGTCTGCAAGCGGAAAACGAACCTTTTCCAGCACTTCTGACGGAACCCTGTAAATAAAATACGTCTGATCCTTTGACTGATCCATTGCAGTATGAACCATGCATGGTCTGGAATCTGTACCAAACAAACCCTCTTTAGGACGAACAATCTTTGCATAGTGTCCGGTACAGAAATAATCATATTCTATATTAAGCTGTTTGATTCCAAGATGAAGTGCACCAAATTTAATGTAACGGTTACAGCGGATACAAGGATTTGGAGTACGACCAGCCCTGTATTCAGCCTTAAAATATTCAAGAACCTCGTCATGATAGGCTTTTTTTACGTCAATTACGTGATATTCTATATCGTGTTCTGCACAGAATTTTTTACATGCTTCAATATCTTCTATTTCTCCTGGGCCATAGCATGAATCGTGCAGAGTTTTACCTTCATCAAGTTTTGGAAGTTTTCCGTCCCACAAAGACATGGTTACACCGATTACTCGGCATCCTTTCTGTTTTAAAAGCAGTGCAGTTAAAGTTGAATCAACGCCGCCAGAAAGTCCAACAACAACAGTATCTCCGGCTTTAGGTAAATCTTGTTCAATAAATTCCATACCACTTTAGTATAGAATATTTTTAATTGTTGTACAACGCAGCAAGAGCGCAAAATGCAGATTCATTCTATTCAATAAGATTGAGATGTTCATTCACATTCGCTAAAATATAGGCATGAAAACAAACATGATTCTTTCGGCTTCCGGCTGGCGCAAAGTTTTTGCCATTTCCGGTCAGGAACAGGATAAAACAACAATGATTGGCGAAGAAAATATTGCCATTTCTATTTTTTCTGCAGCAGTTTTTGCTGACTACCTTAAGGACAGACTAAAAAAAGATCATCCGGTCATCATTGTCGGAATGGATGCCCGCCCGACAGGTCCTGCAATTGCAGAAGCCGCTGTAAAAGCATTTATAAGTAAAGGCTCAGACGTAAAATTCCTTGGAATTACAGCCGCTCCGGAAATCATGGCATATTCAAAAAATGCAGACGGATTTATGTATATTTCTGCAAGCCATAACCCGATAGGTCACAACGGAATAAAATTCGGCTTAAACACAGGCGGAGTTTTAAATGCCGCAGAAAATGCAGGGCTTGTAAGCAAGTTCAACGCCCTGTGCGAAACAGAAAATGCAGAAAAAAACGCTTTTGACCTTATCCACAATGTTAAGGAAGAACAAATTGCCGCAGTTTACAGGGCAGTTTCAGAAGAAAAAGCAAAAGCGCTTGCTGCATATTCAACATTTTTGAACGAAACTATTTCCGGCACAAATGACAAAAAACAGCAGGAAGATTTATTCAGCCGCTTAAAAAATGCAATTTCCGAGAAGCATATTGGCGTTATATGCGACATGAACGGTTCAGCCCGCGCAGATTCAGTTGATTCAAACTTCTTTAAGACAGCAGGAATTAATTTTTATGCAATCCACAATAAGGCCGGCGAAATTGTTCACGAAATCATTCCGGAAGCAGAAAATCTTGTTCACGTAGCCGCAGAGATGGAACGCCTCCAGAAAGAAGAAAAAAAAGATGCACTTTTGGGCTACATGCCGGACTGCGACGGTGACCGCGGAAACATTGTTTACTGGGACGAAAACCAGAAAAAAGCCGTAATCCTTAAGGCGCAGGAAGTTTTCAGCCTTTCTGTTCTTGCTGAACTTGCATTTCAGAAATGGAGCAAAATTTCAAATGCCGCAGTTGCCGTAAACTGCCCTACTTCAATGCGAATTGATGAAATTGCAGCCTCTCTTGGTGCAAAAGTTTTCCGCGGAGAAGTCGGTGAAGCAAATATAGTAAATCTTGCCGCAGAAAAACGCGCAGAAGGTTACGCTGTAAGAATTCTTGGAGAAGGTTCAAACGGCGGAACAATTACTCATCCGGCAGCAGTCCGCGACCCGATAAACACGCTTTTTGCAATCATCAAGCTTATGACAATCAGGGAACTCTATTCCTTGTGGTGCAAAAGCACAGGAATCAAGGAAAAAGAAAACTACTCACTTACAGACATATTAAGTTCAATTCCTGTTTATACAACTACAGGGGTTTCAGAACCAAGGGCCGTCCTTCACATCGAAACAAAAGATCATTCTGTCCTTAAGTCAAGGTTCCAGAAAATCTTTGAAGTTCAGTATGAAGAAAAAAAGGCTTTCCTTGAGGAAAACGGAATTTTCAGCTGGGAATGCTGCATTACAAACGGAACAAAAGAAGTCTGCGGCGAAAAAGATTTTTCTAAGAGCGGAAAAGGCGGACTTAAAATTAAATTTTATGACCGCGATTCAAAACCAGCAGCATTTATATGGATGCGAGGAAGCGGAACTGAACCTGTTTTCAGAATTCTATGCGATGTACGCGGCAAGAACCCGGAACTTGAACACAAACTTCTTGAATGGGAAACGGAAATGCTTCTAAAAGCGGACAAAAATCAGTAAAAAAATCTTAAAACTTTTTTGCTGTTGATAAAATACTTTATCAAAACACTCTTTATTAAGTATAAAAAATTTACTATAATTGAAAATAAGAATCAGAATGAGCCATAAACCATCAAAAAGATTACATGGCATTCTCAGGAGTTAAAATGGATAAGGCTGAAATCCTAAAAAGAGCAAAAGAATATATTGCTGCTGAAAAAGACGAAAGATTCCGCAAAGAAGTAGAGGATCTCGTTGCAAAAGAAGACTTTACAGAACTTGAAGACCGTTTTTACCGCACTCTTGAATTCGGAACAGGTGGACTTCGCGGTGTAATGGGTGGCGGTACAAACCGCATGAACACTCTCGAAATCAACCTTGCTACACAGGGGCTTGCCAACTACGTAATCAAGGCTTTCCCGGAAAAAGCAAAAGCAGGAACTCTCAGCGCAGTTGTAGCTTATGACAGCCGCAACAATTCAGACGTATTCGCTGAAGCAACAGCCCTCATTCTTGCTGCAAACGGAATTAAGGCTTATCTTTTTACAGGTCTTCGCCCAACACCAGAACTTTCATTCGCAATCCGCTATTACAAGGCAGACACAGGAGTTGTTGTAACAGCTTCCCACAACCCAAAAATGTACAACGGATACAAAGCATACTGGAACGATGGTGCACAGGTTATTGAACCTCATGACATCGGTATTGTAGAAGAAGTAAACAAGGTAACTTCTGTAAAAACAATTTCTAAAGAAGACGCAATCAAATCAGGAAAACTTGTATTGATTGACAGCGAAATTGATGAAAAATACTGGGATATGTGTAAGGCACAGCTTTTCCGCCCAGCATTGATCAAAGAATATGCAAAGAACGTAAATGTAGTATATACACCGCTCCACGGAACTGGTGCAATGCACGTAGAAAAAGTTCTTGGAGACCTTGGTCTTGCTGTAACAACAGTACCGGAACAGAGAAATCCAGATGGAAACTTCCCTACTGTAGAAAAACCAAATCCGGAAGAAAAGCCGGCTCTTAAAATGGCAGTTGAACTTGGTACAAAAACAAAGGCTGACTGTGTAATGGCAACTGACCCAGATTCAGACCGCTTTGGTACAGCATTCCCTGACAAAAACGGAAACTTCGTTCTCCTTTCTGGAAACCAGATGGGTGCACTCCTTATGGATTACGT
This sequence comes from Treponema sp., assembly GCA_045123335.1. Classification (GTDB taxonomy): domain Bacteria; phylum Spirochaetota; class Spirochaetia; order Treponematales; family Treponemataceae; genus Treponema_D. Next base: position 392 of record JBGVIP010000075.1, on the reverse strand, counting down.
ATTCCTTTCAAGAAAAGAATTCGGAAAACTTCCTGCAAACTCATACTGTGTACGTTCAATCGTTACAAGTCCGTTCGGCGATGACATCTGTAAGAAATACGGCGTAGAAATGATCGAATGTCTTACAGGATTCAAGTGGATTGCCGCTGTAGAAGCAGAACGCGAAGCAAAAGGAATCGGAACATACGTATTCGGTCTTGAAGAATCATACGGATATAAAGTAGAAACAGAAGTAATGGATAAAGACGGTGTTTCTGCTGCTGCTTTATGTGCTGAAATGACAATGTATTGGCGTTCACAAGGTCAAAGCCTCCTTGAACACCTTGACAATATGTATAAAGAATACGGATATTTTGAAGACCGTGCTATTTCACAAAACTTCCCAGGAATGG
>JBGVIP010000074.1:0-24978 GCA_045123335.1 Treponema sp. | reverse complement strand
CGCCGCCGAAAAAGCTGCCGAAGATGTCGGAGATATCGAAATCCATACCGCCGAAGCCACCGCCAAAGCCTCCGCCGCCGCCCATATTCGGGTCAACGCCGGCAAAGCCGTACTGATCGTACAAAGGACGCTTTTCAGAATCTGAAAGCACCTCATAAGCTTCTGTTGCCTCACGGAACTTTTCTGCGGCTTCTTTATCATCAGGATTTCTGTCCGGATGATATTTTACCGCAAGTTTACGATAAGCCTTTTTGATTTCATCTTCTGTAGCCCCTTTCTGGAGACCTAATACTTCATAATAATCACGCTTTGCCATTTCAAAAAACCTTTCGCTAAATAATATACTAAAAAACAACCCTCTTTACAATGCAAAGAGGGTTAAACTTAGACAAACCTATTTTATGTTAATCGCCTGAAAAATGACTCCCGGTCCCGGCCCGTAATACAAAACCGCACGCTAGCGTGCTACACGCTGTTTGTGGCAAAGGAACTATCAATTGCCGCTATAGCGGCAACCACAAACAGAGTGTTTTTGTATTACGCTCCGCTCCCTCCGTCATTTTTACCTGTCGCAATTATAAATATGTTTGTCCAACCTTAAGTACAAATTACTTATCATCGCTAACTTCAAAATCTACGTCGTCGGCTTTGCCTTTGTTGAATTTTGAATTATCTGATGAAGAAGCGCCTGCATCTCCGGCTGTTCCGGCATCAGCACCTGGCTGAGCTCCGGCGGCACCGGCACCTGCAGCACCCTGCTGTTTGTACATTTCTTCAGCCATCTTGTAAGAAGCCTGTTTAAGTTCTTCTGTCTTAGCCTTAATATCAGAAATATTTCCGCTTTCAATAGCTTTTTTAAGAGCTGCAACAGCATCTTCAATCTTCTGTTTGTCAGCACCAGAAATCTTGTCACCCATTTCTTTGAGTGTCTTTTCAGTCTGGTAAACAAGGCTGTCAGCTTCATTCTTAGCATCAATTTCTTCGCGCTTAGCTTTATCAGCAGCAGCATTTGCTTCTGCATCCTGTACCATGCGGTTGATTTCTTCTTCGCTCAAACCAGAAGAAGAAGTAATCTGGATGTGCTGTTCCTTTCCTGTTCCAAGATCCTTTGCAGAAACGTGTACAATACCGTTTGCATCGATATCGAAAGTTACTTCAATCTGTGGAACACCGCGTGGTGCCGGTGGAATACCTACAAGGTCAAAGTTACCAAGTGTACGGTTCTGAGCAGCCATTTCGCGTTCACCCTGAAGTACGTGAATAGATACAGCAGTCTGACCGTCAGCTGCAGTAGAGAATACCTGGCTCTTCTTTGTAGGAATTGTAGTGTTGCGTGCGATGAGCTTAGTCATTACACCACCCATTGTTTCAATACCAAGTGAAAGTGGAGTTACGTCCAAAAGAAGGATGTCTTTAACATCACCCTTAAGAACACCACCCTGAACTGCAGCACCAATAGCAACAGCTTCATCTGGGTTTACAGCCTTTGAACCTTCCTTACCGAAAATTGACTTAACAACTTCCTGTACTTTTGGCATACGGCTTGAACCACCAACAAGAAGAACTTCGTCAATCTTGTCAACGCCGATTCCTGCATCTGCAAGAGCCTTGCGACAAGGTTCCTTTGTGCGTTCAAACAAATCTTCTGTCATCTGTTCAAACTGAGCACGAGTCAAAGACTTCTGAAGGTGCTTTGGACCTGTTGCATCAGCTGTGATGAATGGAAGGTTGATATCTGTAGAAGTCTGGCTTGAAAGCTGAATCTTAGCGTTTTCAGCAGCTTCACGAAGACGCTGCATAGCCATAGCATCACCGCTCAAATCAATACCAGTGTCGTTCTTAAATTCTTTAAGAAGCCAGTTAATAATAGCGCGGTCCCAGTCATCACCACCAAGGTGTGTATCACCATTAGTAGATTTTACTTCAAATACGCCGTCAGCAAGTTCAAGAATAGAAATATCGAATGTACCACCACCAAGGTCGTATACAGCGATAGTCTTTTCCTTGTCCTGATCCTGCTTAAAACCGAAAGCCAAAGCAGCAGCAGTTGGTTCGTTGATGATTCGCTTTACATCAAGACCTGCAATTTTACCGGCATCTTTTGTAGCCTGACGCTGAGAGTCGTTAAAGTAAGCAGGAACTGTAATTACAGCTTCTGTAACTGGTTCGCCAAGGTAGTCTTCTGCAGTTTTCTTCATCTTCTGAAGTACGAAAGCAGAAATTTCCTGTGGAGAATATTTTTTTGTTTCGCCGTTCTGTGTAATTTCTACACGGCAGTCAGCACCGTTATCCAATACTGTATAAGGAAGTTTTGTAGCTTCGCCCTGAAGTTCACTGAATCTGTGACCAATCAAACGCTTAGCAGAATATACTGTGTTCTTTGGGTTAGTTACCATCTGGTTCTTTGCTGGCTGTCCAACAACGCGGTCTCCCTTTGCAGTAAAACCAACGATAGATGGAGTTGTGCGTCCACCTTCTGAGTTCTGAATTACAACTGGTTCTCCGTTTTCCATTACGGCAACACAAGAGTTAGTTGTTCCCAAGTCAATACCAATAATTTTACCCATTTTATATACCTCATTTTCGCGGTGGTTGCACTTCGACAGGCTCAGTACCCGCCCTTGAAACCACATAATTTACAATTATTAAAGGTCATATACTTCGTGCTCTTGCGAGTCGACAGGCTCAATGACCCATTTATACATTTTCATAGGGGCGCCTGCCCCTCGCTTCAGCCATCGGTGGTTTCGACAAGCTCAACCACCGCCGTCTTCCGCTACCCCCTCACCTAGGGCTCCGCCCTAAAACCCGTCTAGGCTTTTGGAACACTCACCATGCACTTAGCGTGGCGGATGATTTTTCCGTTCAATTTATATCCTTTCAGATAAACCTGCTGTAAAGTTTCCTTTTTAGCTTTTTCATCCTCTACACGACCAATTGCTTCGTGTTCATCAGGATTAAACTCATCACCTTCCTTACCAAAGCTTGCAAGACCATATTTATTTTCAAGCATGCTGACAAGGTTTTTATTTATCATTTTAATTCCGTCCGCAATAGTCTTAGCGTCTTTTGCGTCCTTAGCTGCATCAATTGTGCGGTCAAAGTTATCAAGGCTGTCAAGCAAATCTCCTAAAAGAGATGCATTTGCATAAGCTACAGCCTCTTCCTTCTGCTGCATCATGCGCTTGCGCCAGTTGTCATTTTCTGCAGCCTTGTAAAGAGCTTCTTTCTTAAGTTCTTCAACCTGAGCTTCAAGGGCTGCAATTTTTTCTTCAGGAGTCGGTTCCTGTTTTTCTTCAGTTTTTTCAGTTTCTGCAGCAGCAGATTCAGTCTGATCAGCAGCATTTTCTGCCTGATTTTCAACCTTTTCGTTCTGCTCTGTATTCTGATTTTCGTCTGACATCACATTGTCCTTTTTCTATTAATTTCTACATATAAAATACTAATTTTAAGAATAAATCGTCAATAAAAATTTAAAATTTTTTTAATTTCATATATACTTATTGCATGAAAAAAATAATTTTAGCTGCACTGTCAGCATTCTTACTTATTGCAAACGCATTCTGTTTTTCAAAAATCGATTTTGATAACGGAACATCCATTCTTTTTGAACCATGCAAAGACGGTTCTGTCAGATTTGAAGCAACCGGCAAAAATCCGGCTGCACCGGGCAAAGATTTTGAACTTAAGCGCGAAAAAGCTGATTCAGACTTTACCTTGAACAACGCAAATGTCTATATCTGGCAAAACTACGAACTGATTCCTCTGGAAGACGGTTACACGCTTAAGGCAGACGGCCGCGAACTTTACACTGCCCGCCTGAGCGACGACGGAAAACTTCTGCGCGAAAAACGAACTTGGAAAACCGCAAAAAGATTCTACGGATTTGGACAGGCAAGCCGCAAAGCAAATCTGGCAAACCAGTCATTTACAATTTATAATGAATCAAAATACGGTGACCATGCCTACATATTCATTCCTTTCTATATCACTGACGAAAATACAGCCGTTTATTATAATGCAGCCGGAAAAGACAAAATTTATTTTCAGGACGGCGATGATCCGGAACTTTTTAGGACAGAGTTCCACAGAGTTGAATATTTTGTAAGTCAGAAATCCAGCGTTAAGGAAGCCGTTTCAGACTTTTACAAAGAAACAGGAAGCCTCTGCATTCTTCCTGAATGGGCATACGGTTACATTCAGTCAAAATACGGTTATAAATCTTCCAAGGAAGTAATTAACCTTATTGATAATTTCAAAAAACATGACATTCCGCTTTCTGGAGTCGTTCTTGACCTTTACTGGTTCAAGCACATGGGAGACATTTTCTGGACAGCACCGGAATTTGCCGATTATTCAGAAATGAATGACTATATGGAAGAAAACGGAGTAAAACTTATTACAATTACAGAGCCATTTTTTACAACAGAATCTGAAAATTTCCAGGAATTAAAAAAAGACGGACTTTTGTGCAAAGATTCAAAGGGAAAACTTGCATTGTGGCGCGACTGGTGGTGCTTTGATGACAAAACGGGCGGAGTTTTTAATCCGCTCGGAAAGAAAGCGTCTTCTTTTATGGCAAAAAAATACAGTGCAATGCTTGATTCCGGAATTGACGGATTCTGGACAGACCTTGGCGAACCGGAAGGAGCAAAGGAAAACATTAAATACGGAAAATACGCAGAACTTGATTTTCACAACTACTACAACTTTTACTGGACAAAAGCCCTTTACGAAGGCGTTCATTCTGTAAAACCAGATCAGAGACTGTTCATCTTAAGCCGCTCTGCAGGAACAGGCTCAGGAAAATTCAATGTTTCAATCTGGTCCGGAGACGTTTCTGTAAGTTGGCCGGCATTAAAAAATCAGATTGCATACGGTCTTAATACAGGAATTTCGGGCCTTCCATACTGGGGAAGCGACGTAGGCGGATTTGTTCAGCAGAAATCTCCGGAAGAACTGTACCTTAGATGGCAGCAGTTCGGCGCATTTACTCCGGTTTACAGGGCACACGGAACAGGAAGCCGCGAACCTTTTGCACATTCAGAAAAAATCGAAAACCTTGTTGCAAAAGTCATCAAGACAAGATACAAACTTCTTCCTTATATCTATTCAACTGCAAGACAGACTATGAGCGGTCTTCCTATGATGCGAGGAATGTACTACGAAAGTAAAGGCGCTCCTGACAGCTGTCTTGATTCACAGTATATGTTCGGAGACGCACTTCTTGTTTCTCCTGTAATGGAAGAACTTTCTGACACAACAGAGCATACAGTCTGGCTCCCAAAAGGAACATGGTACAACTTCTTTACTATGGAAAAAATTACAGCCGCAAAAGACATGGAATACACAATGAACGCAAGCCTTGAAACTGTTCCTGTTTTTGTAAAATCCGGTTCAATCATTCCTATGAAAGAAGAAGGAAAGGACGTAATCCTTGCCGTTCCTGAAAAAGGTCTGAAAACTTCATTTACATTGTATAAAGATGACGGAAAAACAGAAAGCTACAAAAACGGTTCTTATTCTGAAATTCTACTTACTCTTGACGGAAACAGGCTTTCTGCAGAAACAAAAGGTTCAGAAGAATTTCTTGTAAAAGAGTTTTCAATAATCCAGCCGACACAAATGTCTTTAAGCAAAGCAAGAAAGGTAACTCTTGAAGAACTTAAGACAGAAATTGAACTGTAAAAAAAAGAAAGTAACTGCCTTCGTGTTAAAAAGGACACGGAGCAGTTACAGAAACAGTTTTTCCGCTTACAGGATGGTTAAATTCCAGCCTGTAAGCATGAAGCATCACCCTTTCTGCTGGTAAACCGCCGTAAAGTTCATCACCTAAAATCGGGTATCCTGCAGAACTTAAATGAAACCTTATCTGATGTGTACGGCCTGTATAAAGAAGAGCCTGAACGCGCAGAATCCTTCTTCCAGAATAATTTGATTCTTCAAGAACTTTAAAATCTGTTTTTGAATAAAGTCCACCTTTTTCCAAGGAAACTTCTCCCCATTTACAGGCCTGACTTTTTGCAGAAATGCGGTTCATATATTTTTCGACTGTAAAAGAAGAGCCTTTGGAAAGCCGCTTAAACCTTTTTACTGAAGGCCCTTCGTTTGCGAGTGCAATGTATTCTTTTGTAAAATCATGTCCGGCAAACATTTCCTGAACAGCTTTGTTTACAGAACGCTGTTTTGTAAAAAGGATTACTCCGCTGGTTTCGCGGTCCAGGCGGTGCATAATGCCTGCATAAGGAGGATTTCGTAAAGAAGGGTCTTTTGCCCAGAGATAGCGGACAACGGCATCATGAAGGTTATCGCGTTTCTGACCGCCGACAATAGTTTCTTCCGTCGGAAAAAGGGCAGGCTTATTAACACAGATTAAAAAATCATCTTCATAAAGGACATTTTCCTCTGTAAGGTCAAATTTAATGTCATCCGGCTGCTTTTCATAGAAAAAACGTTCTTCATCAAAGTTTACACAGACAGTGCTCTGCCCCCTAAGTTCAAACGCTGGACGCCTGCACTGTCGCTCATTAACTTTTACAGAGCCGGACAAAATAAGACGGCGAATTTTTGAATTACTACAGCCTTCCGGATTATCAAGTTTTAACGGCAGTTCTTTTCTTAAAAAATCATCCAGCCGTATTGTAGTTGAAGAGGTAAAAACGTATGTCATAGTATTTTGTAATCCGGCCCCTCATCTGTAAGAAACAGCAACGATTTACACCGCTCCATGCAGACATCGTTGGCAAAATTTTCTATATCCATACATTCCGGGCTCAACAAATCATCAGGATTATAGTCTGTTTCAATTTCTATGTTTTTTCCGTCGCTTACAACGCGGCTGAAAGCCCCGTTCAGACGGACAATATCTTTAACTGCGGCAAAAACCGGCATTGCATGTTTTTCTTCATACTTAATCTGAAGAAAATTAAGCTGCATTTTTTCGATTTCTTCATGAGAAACGCTTTCCGGTACAAAACCGCTTTTAAAATCACAGTTATTTACGCGCTGCCATTCTGCAAAATCAGAAAAGAACTTTGAAGCTGGCATTCTTAGCGGCTTTAGCACAGAAAGGAACCATGGAACTGCTCGTCCGGCAGAATAAAACGTGCGCGCCGCAAAAGAGACATCCCTTGCAAGGCGGATGTTTTCTGCGCTGAAAAGCCCGGAAACCCTTGCAGTCGACATAAGTTCAGAATCTTCTGTCTGAGGAAAATCAATATGATTAGGATACTGGGCAACAGTAAAATCAAGACGATCAAAAAACGCCTTAAGGGAATCTCCTGCAGTATCTGCAAATGAAAGGGACACTCCAAATACAAGACCTGCATTATTCAGAGCGGCACAGCGTCGGGAATAAAATTTTTTATCAAACAGGATTCCCTGCCCCTTTCCTGTACCTGGCTCAGGAGAAAAACGCATTTCTACAGAACAGTTAATGTTCATGCACTGACGGCATAAATCTCTGTCTATGTTTGCAGGGTCTACCAGAAAAGAAACAAATACGTCAGGCGCTTCTCGCTCAACCGACTTAAGGAATTTTAAAAGCCTTCCTTTATCTTTTGCAAGAGCTGCATCATGAACAGAAAGCTCAGTCACACCGTTTTTAACGCATTCACTGAGCTTTAATTCAAGTTCATCACCTGTATAATCAAACTGTCTAATCATCAATACAAATATTAGAGAACTGGAATTCCAGCTTTTTCACAAGCCTTTAATTCACTTTCCGGCCATTCGCTTACCTGAACTTCGCAGATATGAGCTTTTCTTAAAAGGAACATACAGAGACGCGACTGTCCGATACCACCGCCAAGAGTATATGCAAGTTCGCCATTAAGAAGCTTTTTCTGGAAAGGAAGATTTGCACGTTCTTCACATCCGCGTTCCTTAAGCTGACGCATAAGGCTCTCTGGACTTACACGGATACCCATAGAAGAAAGTTCAAATGCACGTCCAAGAGTTTCGTTCCATACAATAATATCACCGTTAAGACCTACATGACCGTCACCGGCATCACTGATCCAGTCATCATAGTCAGGAGCGCGTCCGTCATGAATTGAACCGTCAGGAAGCTTTCCGCCAATACCCGCAATAAATACTGCGCCGTATTTTTTTGCAACAGCGTTTTCGCGTTCTTTTGGAGTAAGGTCAGGATATTCACGAAGAAGATCATCTGAATAAATAAGCTTGATTTCTTCCGGGAGAATCGGTTCAAACATTGAATAGCGGTCATAGATATAAAATTCTGTGCGCTTTAATGTTCTGTAAATCTTCTTTACGATGTCAAAAAGATAGAAAACAGTTCTGTCTTTTTCATCAATTGCCATACACCAGTCCCACTGGTCAACGTACAGCGAATGCACTGCGTCTAATTCTTCATCAGGACGAATGGCATTCATATCTGTATAAATTCCAAAACCTGGTTTGCAGCCAAGTTCTGTAACTTTAATTCGCTTCCACTTTGCGAGAGACTGAACGATTTCCATTTTCTGACCGTTCATTCCTTTTACATTAAAAGAAACCGGTTTTTCTACACCGTTCAAGTCATCATTTATACCTGTTCCTGCAGGAACAAAAAGAGGGGCTGTAACACGTGTAAGGTTCAGTTCTGTAGCAAGAGAAACCTGAAAAAATTCTTTTATGCTTACAATTGCGCGTTCAGTTTCTTTAACGTCAAGTATAGGTTTGTAATTTTTTGGTAATTCAGACATTTTTTTCCCCTTATATATCTATTTCCCACCGTAATTAATCAATGTCGTAACACAAGACGGAGCCAAAACCGTTTCAAAATCAAATTCTTTAAGACCGATTACGCCAAAGAAATCAGAAACAGTTCCCCCTCCCTGAGCTATAAGACTTCGTGCCGCTGTAAGCGTTCCCCCAGTAGCAATAAGGTCATCAACAACAAGATAATTTTTTCCACGCTGGATATCACTTTTATGAACTTCAATTTCTGCCGTTCCATATTCCAGAGCATATTTTGCAGTATATGTTTCTGACGGCAATTTTCCTTTTTTTCTGATAAGCACAAGAGGCAGGCCAAGACGTTCTGCAAGAGGCGCACCAAGAAGGAAACCGCGGGATTCTACTGCCGCAATTCCATCAATCTTCTTTTCGCGGTATAAACTGACCATACGGTCAATGCAGATTTTAAATGCCTCAGGATTAATAAAAATTCCCGTTACATCATAAAAAAGAATGCCTTTTTTTGGGAAATCAGGGACTCTTCTGATCGAACTGTCAAGAATTTCTAAATCTTTCATGATACCATTCTAATGTTGTTTAGAACGTTTTTCAACGGATTTTTTACATGTGAGAATATATTTTTTCTATTAGAGCATTATTTTTCAGGATTTTTTTGCAGAGCAGATTGAACCCATGCCAATCCGCTTTTCCCTTGTATCTTCCAGCAATGCCTTTAAAGTTTCCGAATCTTCAGATTCAATAGCTATTCTAAATTCTTCCATTTTTTTCTGAAAATTTTCTATATGGGAAACAAGCTTTTCCTTATTTGAAATGAAAAGTTCTGTCCACAAAGGCGCATTTATCATGGCAATTCTAGTAAGGTCTTCAAAACTGCCGCCGCCAAAAGCCGTAATTTCAGGATCACCAGCACTTTCTACAAGGGCGCTTGCAATTACGTGACACAGCTGGCTTGTAAATCCTATTTTATAGTCATGCATATCGCAGGTTGTGTCTGTAATACGGGAAAATCCCATTGCATGAATAAGATTTCTCATCATTGCAAGGTTTTCCGGGCGGTTAAAATCCTGACGGCAAAGAATATAATTATGATTTACAAAAAATTCCGCTTTTGAATTGACGTATCCTTCTTTTTCTCCACCTGCCATAGGATGACCGATAATGAAATCAACGTCAGGACGAAGAAGTTCTGGAAGTTCTTTTTCAAAAATTCCCTTTACGCCGCTTATATCTGTTACTACGGCACCAGATTTAAATTCATTTCTGTAAATTTTAAGAAAATCAAGGGTAGCATGAGGATAAAGACATACGAAAACAACGTCGCAGTCAGGAAGCATTTCTGAGACACAATCAGATGTAAACGATTTGTCTGCAACGCCTTCTTCTTCTGCAAGCGAAAGACAGGCTGTACTTCTGTTGCAGACATATATTCTACCGGAAGCATCTTTTTCATTCAGAATATTTTTTCTTATGGACTTGGCAAATGAGCCACCCATTATTCCCAAACCTACGATTCCGTATGTAAGATCCTTAAGTTCCATCTTTACTCCCTAAAAGTACGCAAAATCAGTGTGACTGATGTTTTAAAAGTCCGCGCTTAAACTGAGGTATGCGTGCGCAGGCTGTTGTATTCCAACCAGAGCGGTCGCCGCGTTCAAGAAAATGATATGCAACACCCGCAATCATGGCGCCGTTGTCACCGCAGAGTTTTAACGGCGGGAATATGCAGTTAAGGTCTGTTCGTTCTGCAAGCATTGCCCTAAGGCGGGAATTTGCCGCAACACCGCCGCCCGCAACAACTGTTTTAAGCCCTGTATCTTCTACAGCCCTAAAAAGTCTGCTTGTAAGGGTTCTGCACGCTGTTTCCTGAAAAGCCGCACACATATTTTCTACAGAATGTTCGTATCCATCCTTCCAGAACATGTCGCACTGATGAATTACGGCAGTTTTTAAGCCGCTGAAACTCATGTCATAGCGGTGTTCTTCGCCGTCCAGTTTTGGAACCGGGAACGCACAGGCTTTTGGATCACCTTTTTTTGCCAGATTATCTATTCTGACTCCTCCCGGATAGCCAAGACCGTAAAATTTGCTGACTTTGTCAAAAGCCTCGCCTACTGAATCATCTACGGTTGTTCCAAGAACTTCTATATCATCAAAACCGTTTACCTTGCAGATTATGCTGTGACCGCCGCTTACAAGCAGTCCAAGATACGGGTATGAAATGTCGTTTTCAAGATGAGCAGCATAAAGATGACCGAGCATGTGGTTTACTGCAATAAAAGGCTTATCCCATGCCCATGCAAGAGTTTTTCCAAAAGTGAGGCCTACAAAAAGAGAGCCCATAAGCCCAGGACGATTTGTTGCAGCAACAGCATCGATATCGTTCATAGTCATTCCGGCCTGTTCCAGCGCCTGACGCACAACGGGAAGAATCCATTCAGCATGTTTTCTGCTGGCAATTTCCGGGACAACACCCTTGTATATCTGATGAAAAGGAATCTGAGTTGCAACAACATTACTGATTATTTTTCTTCCGTCTTCTACAATAGCCGCAGCCGTTTCGTCACATGAAGACTCTATACCAAGAACTCGCATACTACACCTTCTTAAATGCACTTATCTGAATGAACTGACCCGACGCTTTATGTCCGGGCAAAACTCACATACCGCGGGGAACTTTTAACGCTCCCGAATTTGATACAGTAGAAAACCTGTACCCTTTATCTTTTAACTCTGGATAAAACTCCCTTAAGATTCCCGGAAGGATTTCTGCAGACCAAACGTGCCCTATCATTATAGCGGTACCATTTTTATTTGCAATAGAGAGGCCTTTCATTATTTCTGCAATTATATCTTCCCGAACCTTTTTATTATCAAGGAAAACATTGCGTTCATAATAGGAATAACCAAGGGCATCTGCTACTTCCGGAACTGCAGTAGCAGAATTGGTTCTTGAATCAAGAAAATACAAGCCTTCGTCGCTTGCAAATTTCATTACGTAGCTCATCAGGACTTTATCCGCTGTAATTAAGGAACCTTCATGATTATTTATTCCTGTTACAGGACCTATTTCCGTTACATTCTGAAACAGTACCGAGCGGATTTGATTTTCGCTCATTCCGGCTGTAATTGCACCCGGACCGGGATTCATATTTGCATTAACCGCCTGCATAGGCTGATGAAGGATGACTTCATTTCCGCTTGAGCGAACTTTATAAGCCGCTTCTTTAGAAAATTTTATGCCCGGAAGAACCGCAACAGTAACCGGGAACGGCAGGCTTATGCATTTTTCCAATTGAGAAAGATTGTGACCGCCGTCATCAAAAATGATTACAATGCGAGCTCCGTTTACTGCCGGGGGAATTACAGGGAGGACAGAAACTTTATTTTCTGAAATCGAAGTTTCTTTAACATCTTTCTTTTCTTTCGTTTCCTGCACTACAGGAGGAATAAGTTTTTGCTCAGGCTTTTTTTCCTGAACAGGCGTTTTAACAACAGGCTTTGAAGACTCAGTTTTCTGCTCTGTTACAGTTTTCTTTTCCTGCGGAGAAGATTTTTTTTCTTTTGCAGTTTCACCGGCAGAAACAGGAGCCTTTAAAGGAACAGGCTGTTCTTTTTTTGTTTCAACATGCTTTTCTGTCTGAACTGGAACAGGCTGCCGGTTTGTTTTGCCGGAAGTACCGCGTCCGGAAGAAAATACATTTACAAGAAGCAGTGCCGTACACAGTCCGACAACAACTGCGGCAAGAGAAATAATGCTGTTTAACGGGATATATACTTTAGCCTTTTTCTTTCTACTTTTTCTTTTTTTAGCCATATAAAACCTTTTAAAAAAACAAAAACGGCTGCCGATTGACAACCGTTTTCATTTTATTGATAAACTTTTCCTGTGTCTACAAAACAACAGACACATTCTTTTTTTGGATACCGCCGATAGCAGTAACCACCCCTCTTTTTCCGATGAACTCTCTCCAAATGTCCGTGCCGTTACAAGAAGGTATGTACATCCAAAGGAATAACTCTCACAAAATTCCTTCAGAATAAGTTTATATTTTACACAAATAATTATGCAATTTTCGTGCCAAGTCGTAATAAAATATTTAAATAATTATTTTCTGTCATTTTATTTAACATTAACCGCGGTTAATTAAAAAAATTTAAAAATTATTAATAACTGACTATTTTTTTAGTCAGTTATTTTAATACACGTGTATATTTTTATATACTTTTATACCTAATTTATACCATACATACCATAAAGTATACCATACCATAGAAACAGTATGGTATATAATTTTCTCATTAGGTACTTTTTTTCCTTATATTTTTAATTGAAGAGCGCATGTATTTTCATTATACTAGAAAAAAATTTATACGAGGATATCTATATGTATATTACATGTTTAGACTTGGAAGGAGTTCTTGTTCCTGAAATTTGGATTGCCTTTGCAGAAGCCACAGGAATTGAAGAATTAAGAAAGACAACAAGAGATGAACCTGATTACGACAAGCTCATGAACTACAGAATTAAGATTTTAAAGGAACATGGCCTTGGATTAAAAGAAATTCAGGACACAATCGCAAAAATAGAGCCTCTTCCAGGCGCAAAAGAATTCCTTGATGAACTCAGATCATGCACACAGGCTATAATTTTGAGCGATACTTTTGAACAGTTCGCTGCTCCTCTTATGAAAAAGCTTGGTCTTCCAACTATTTTCTGCAACACTCTTACAGTTGCACCAAACGGAGAAATAACAGGCTACAAAATGCGCTGTGAAAAATCAAAATACACAACAGTAAAAGCACTTCAGTCATGCGGTTTTGAAACAATTGCTTCTGGGGATTCTTTTAATGATTTAGGAATGATTCAGGCTTCAAAAGCAGGATTTTTATTCCGCACAACAGACAAAATCAAGGCAGATTACCCTCAGTATCCTGCATTCACAGAATACTCGGAATTGCTTTCTGCAATCAAAAAAGTAATTTCAGAGTAAAATACAGTTCAGTTCAAATGCCATGGTTCAGCAAAAAAAACAAACCTGCTTAAAAAGGGCATTTGAACATTGTAAAAATCATTTACCGCAGTTAAGAATCTTTTCTGCGGTTGCAACAAAACTCTTTATGTTGCGAAGTTCCTGATTCAAATCAACATAATAAAAATTACTGGTTCCAGCCTTATAACTTTTTACCAGTCCGCAATCTTTTAAAATCTTAACATGATGAGAAACAGCCGGTCTGGAAAGTCCGGTAAATTTGGTAAGATTCTGTACATTTATACCGCTCTGACCGGCCTCAATCATTTTTATGAGCAGTGTACGCCTTACATCGTCACCCATGGCAACAAAAAAATCACTGCACTTATTCAAGAGTTCACAGACGTCATCTGCAGCAAACTTTTCGGTTTCATTCATCATTCTATTACCCTACACCTCAATTATTTTATGAGCGTACAAGAAGCAGGCAATCTCCGACACGATAATCATAATGACATAAACTTTAAGGCAAAGCTTTGATGCATTATCCTGAAAAAACAGGTTCTTCCAGTAAAAATCTTTTTCACCTTTAAGCGTAAAAAATACAACTGCATTATACAGAATCAGAAGAAAAATTGAAACTTCTGAAAGATTCATGATAAACAAATCATCATCCGTTATTCCCGTAAATGTCTGCAGCATTACAAACAGACTTACAGATACAAGTGAATTTATTCCGCAGTTCCAGACAGACTGAGTATAGCCGCCCGAACCTGCAAAAATAGCAGCTGTGCCGCATGAAAACAAAGCCATAAAAAAGAATGTAAGCAGCAGGAACGAAGTAAATACGTAGAAAAGCCCCCAGCCGGTCTGCGGTTCAGAAATCAAAAAGGCATAAGATTCTGCGGCTCTTGCCAGAACTGGCAGAGAAACAGACAGAGAAAGCATAAAAAAAACAATGCCGGCAATTCTTAAAAGAACAGACTTATAAGCTACCATAGAATATTTCCCTTATGCTTCAATTTCCGGAATGCGGCGCTTTAATTCTGCCATAAACTGATCTCCGGAAACTCCCTGACGGAGACAGGCAAAAAGACAGTTGTCACCGGCAACCGTACCAAGGATTTCATCCATATTCATATTATCAAGGGCATTAGATACTGTATTTGCATGCCCAGGGAAAGTTTTTATGACAACAATATTTCCGCTCCAGTCAATGCTAACATAGCCGCGCAGAAAATCCTGAACATAAATCAGTTCTGATTCCTGGCGTTCATCTTCTCCCGGCAGTGTATAGACATATCCTGAATTACCGTCTGCAACTTTTCCAACCTTTAAGAGCTTAAGGTCTCTAGACAGTGTTGCCTGAGTAACTTCAAAGCCTTCTTTTTCCAGATATGCAAGCAGGGCTTCCTGACTTTCAATTCTGTAATTCTTAATGAGCTTTCTTATGGCCTTTAAACGTGTCAGTCGTTCTTTCACAAATGCCCTCTTATACAGCCTGCAGTGCAGACAGTGGAATATTTATGCAAAATTATAAATAAATATTCATCATTATGCAAGTTTAGGTAATAAATGAATTCCCAGGCACGAATGAAGAATCCAGCGTATAGCATCCGGGTATGTAAACTCCGGTTGAATCAGTAAAAGGAAAGTTCTGTAAGAATCAGTTTTAATTCGGCGTAATCATTATACAGGCGGGACAAGGCGGCTGTATTCTGCTGCATCTTAAGGTCGTATTCAGAGATTCTTCCGATTCTATAAAGGTTTTCGTATTCAGAAAGCCGTTCTGTCTCAAGCATAGCTGTTTTTTCCATCGAGATTCTGTATGTTTCGTACAGTTCAAGGAAACCTTTCCGTTCTGCATCTGAACTTAAGTGACGACGAGTAAGCCGCTCTTTTTCAAGACCGGTCAGATGGGAAAATTCCGATACAGACTTAATCAGGTTTCCGCCGGAACGTCCGTAAAAAGGAATCGTAAGCGAAAGGCTGAATGCCCATGTTCCCTCTGAAAAATCAGGAAAATCATAGTCAGAAACGGGAGAAACCATGGAAAAACCCGCAGTAACATACGGAAGGGAACCTGCCACCGATTCAACATAATCAAGCAGTTCCACATCAAGATAAGAAATTTCCCTGTAATCCCTATAATATACAGGCCCAGAAATCAAGAAATTCTGCCTGCAAGAAGAAATAAAATCTTCCAGACTGAATGAAATTTCTTCTTTCCGTATTCCCATTTCTGCAAGCGCTTTTTCTGAAGTAATGATGTTCCCGTTTACCTCTACAACAGACTGAAAGAACTGCATTTTTTCAGAAATTTTATCGCTAACATTTACTGCGGTAACCTTACCCATATTAAAAAGCGACTCATAGTCTTCTGTCTGTCGTTCAAGAAGCTCATACTTTTCTGAATAAAGTTCAGAAATCCTTCTGTAATAAAGATAGTTTCCTACTTCCGAAACGTATTTATAAATTCCGTCCCTGACTGCAATATCAAACTGAAGGTCCAAACTCTTTTTTCTGGAAGCGTAATTATTCCTGCCGTAAAAATTGTAAATCGAAATGAATTTTCTGCTTCCTGCAAGAGGGACAGAAAGACTTACAGATGGAATGCAGCTGTAGCAAAAATCAATCTCATCAGAAAGCGATAGGTAAATATTTCCCGACAGGGAAGCGCCTAAACTGCACGCTCCTGGCAATTTTTGTATAAAATCAAAAGCTGGCTGGGAACTGAAGCTCTTCATACCTTCTTCATAATCTCCTTCAAGCGAAGATTTTGCAGAAAACGTACACTTCGGAAGAAAAAAATTTCCGTACTCCTTTATTGAAAGAAATCCTAGATTTTTTTCAATAAGAGCCTTTCTGTAAAAAGGAAGGGCGTAAAAATACGTAGAGTCAAGGCATGCTTCGCTTAAAGCCTTAACTTCGCCGTTTTTAGGGTTTGGAATAAACCCAAGCTCAGCCTCCATGCCGGCCTGGGAATACAATCGGCAAAGAGCAGAAAGCATTGAAATAACGAATATAAGTTTTTTCATACAGTAAAATCCAGCTTCTTTAATAGAAAAGTCATAAGGCGCTGATTATCCAGCACAATACGGGCATTTACTTCAAAGCCCGGCTTAATCTGATACGACTCGCCCTTTCTGCTCCTTAATTCCATTGAATCAACGTCAGCATATGCCTTAAAGAACAGTGCCCCGGAATCCGAAACCTGGGAATCAGGCTGAATGACCTTAAGGGTTCCGTTAATTCCCCTGTATTCATAATACGGAAAAGCCGGAAACCTGAGCTTAACCTTCTGTCCTGTCTTCAGTCGTCCCATTTTTTCGGCAGGAATATTAAGTTCAATGCGGCACGAATCATCTGCCTTCGGAACGATATTCAGAACTTTTTGATCCGTAAAGATATAGTCTCCCGGATTAAGCGAAGAAATTTCCTGAACAAAACCGTCAATCGGCGAAACAATCACAAGATTTTCAAGAGAAACCTGAAGTTGCTTAAGCTGCTGGTCAATATTCTCTTTTTCAAGACGAAGGGAATCCAGTTCCTGCCGGATTGAGCTTATAAACGACGTACAGAATTCTTCCTTTTCAAGAACAGCTACATCAAGCTGGTACTTAAGAGATTCAATTTCGCTTCTAGTCGTTGCCGACTCAGGAATAAGAAGTTCCTGCGAATACAGATAGCCCGCACGCTTGATTTTTGCCGCAAGAAGATTTTTCTCTGCCGTAAAGGCCTCGTATCTTGCCCTGCAGGTCGGGTTATTTCCGCAAAAAACACCCCTGTCACTTTCATAGCAGCTAATCATTTCGTTTAACCCTTCGATTTTCTGAAGGTTTTCCGTCCTTTGAGCCGAAAGAGCATTGTGCTGCGCAGAAAAAGCTTCTCCCTTAATTGCAAAAAGCTTCTGCCCCGCAAGGACATAGTCTCCAGGCTTATAGAAAAGACTTTCAATTTCTCCAGAAATAATGTTCTTTACGTAGGAAACATTCATATCAGGCCGGACAATTCCTTCTGACCTTATTACTTCATCCATCCGTCCGAAAACTAAAAATCCCAAGACAACTGCTACTAAAGAAAGCGCTACATATACAATTCCATGAAGGGCCCGCGGTTCCCTGTAAAGAAAAATTTCTGAACAGATTCCGGTCCTTTCTTCAGGATAAATTACTAGTTTCTTCATTTTGAGCCCTCCACATCTGATAATACTTTCCCTTTTTCTGAAGCAGCCTTGAATGCGTTCCAGATTCCACAATGCGCCCCTTATCAAAAACGAAGATATTGTCGCACTCGCGGATTGTAGCCAGCCGATGAGCAACAATTATCATCGTAGAATTCCTGCCGTTCCTGTGGATTGTATCCATTATGGCTTTCTCGGAAATTGAATCCAGGCTTGCAGTAGCTTCGTCCAGGATAAGAAGAGACGGCTTTCTCAGAAGAATTCGGGCGAGGGAGATGCGCTGGCGTTCACCGCCGGACAGAGTAGCTCCCCGCTCGCCCACAACCGTGCTGTAACGGTCTGGAAGAGCCGAAATAAAACCGGATGCCTCAGCGGCATGAGCGGCAACGACTGCATCCTTTAAATCTGCGCCGTCGGAACCCCACAGTATGTTTTCAAGGATGGTGCCGCTGAAAAGCAAAACGTCCTGGGGAACATAGCCAATGCACTTACGGTAGGCGGCAGTATCAAGTTCGCGGCTGTTAATTCCGTCAACAAAGATTTCTCCCTTATCTGCCCTGTAAAACTTCATTATCAGTTTTGTCATTGTTGTCTTACCGGAACCGGAAGTCCCCACAAAAGCCACTTTCTGCCCCGGCTGAATCTTAAGCGAAACATTTTTTAATGCAGCTCCCCTTGTTCCGTAAGAAAAAGTCAAGTTCTTTACTTCGATTTTTCCCTTTATAGATTCCAGCTCTACAAGTTCATTTTCGCCCTCTGATTCTTCCGGCATATCAAGGATTTCACTTAAGCGGTCAGAAGCAATTGCAGCTTCCTGAAGAAACTGCTGCAAGTTTAAAAGCCTGGACAGAGGTCCCAAAAAATACCCGGAAAGAGTTATAAAAGAAATCAATTGTCCTAAAGACAGGGTTCCCTTAAAAATCATTATGCTTCCAATCCAGTAAAGTAGCAGCGTACCAGTACCGGAGATAAAGTGCTGCAGGGCATTTTCCGCATTAGCCATAGAGCCAAGTTTTATGTTTCTTCTTATGCATTCAACAATCTTGCCTTCTGTACGGTCAAATGCAGAACGTTCTGAAGACAAAGCCTTTATTGTTGCAACTCCGTTTACACATTCTACAAGAGCCGACTGTTTATCAGCTTCCCTTACCGAAAGTGCCCGTATATTCCTCTGAAACGGCTTTACAAAAACAGCAGCAACAACTGCAGAAAGGACCACCGGAATCATTGAAACAAAAAGCAGTTCCGAGCCAAACATAAACAGAAAAATTCCACCGATTATCAGCATGCACGAATCAATTACAACAGAAAGAGTTGTTGAAGAGACTGCATGCCGTATCGTATGCGTATCACCAATTCTAGAAATAATTTCACCCGTTTTACGGCTTGTAAAAAATTCCATAGGAAGGCGAAGTATATGCCTGAAATAATCGCATATAAGCAGAAGGTCAATCTTACTGCTCATATAATTCATAAGCTGATTCCGCGCAAATTCTGTAAGAACCTGGAAAAGGATTACAACAAGATAGGCGGATGAACATAATGTAAGCGTATTCTTAAGCTGGGAATAAAGCACATCATCAATAAGAAACCTAAAATAAAAAGCGGATGCTGCCCCCAGAATACTAAGAAGCATTCCTGCTAGAAAACATTCCGCAAGAGTTCTCTTATATGGCAGCAAAAGATATGCAAAACGCCCTAAAAGAGATTTTGTTTCTTTAGTACGCTGAAATTTTTGTTCCGGCAAAACAACAAAAAACACCCCTGACCAAATATTCTTGAATTCTTCCAGAGGAATGCGGCATATTCCCTCTGCAGGATCTGCCACAATTACCTTGTTTTTCTTTATTCCATAAACAAGAACATAATGATCAAGAACATCTTTCCTTACATGACATATAACAGGAAGCGGAACATCCAGATTCAAATCTTTTTCACTGCTCAGCATTCCTCGGCAACTTAAACCAAGAGCTTCTGCACCTTTTACTATTCCGAGTCCCGAAGTTCCCATAGAATCTGTACCAGAAAAATATCTGATTCTGCTTACAGACACCCTTTTTCCATATAGTTTCGCCACCGATGCAAGACACGCAGCCCCGCAGTCAGTTTCATCATGCTGCATTACAAGAACATATTTTTTCACAGTATCCACCAGTTATTTTAAATTAATCACAGACAGGACTTAATTCCCTGAAGTCAGCCGGCACTAGTACTTTCTGCGCACAAGTCCGCACAAAATTGAATAGTTTTCCTGAAATCCAATTCCAGTTGCACTGGACTGAATATAAGCAGCATACGCTTCCCTTATTGCAGCATAAAGCGGTGCAAGTTCCGGATTATGAGTAAATGAATAACCGCATATATCTCCTGGGAACCCCATATGAGCATATCCACCGCCTGATTCAGCAGGTTTATTAGTTGAATCATCAACAGAAACCCCATTCACATGCGAAACACTAACCGACTTTGATGCATATGCACTGTAGCCGCCGTTTACAGAAATCAATCCTGTAAAATCCAATTTTCTGCAATTTTCATGCAAAGCTTTCATTCTTTTCCTCCTGAGCGTATAAAGAATTTTTATATAAAACCGATCCATACGGAACAGTTTTTTCCATAACAAGGTCACGCCTTACATCACATTTCCAGGCGCTGCTGTTAATAAGTTTCCAGTCCTTATCGCTCTCCATCTGAAAAGTCTGCCATGAATACGGCTGCCCCTTTTTATACATGACAAGCACAGATTTTTTAGAAATCCGTTCAAGTTCCATAAGCGCACCGCATGGATCAAGGACAGATTCCCAGGCCCCCGCAACAATAACGTGATCAAATTCTTCATTCTTAAATGGAAGACATTCTAGACGAACCGCAATTCCGAACCTTGAATCATTAAGGACAGAAATAAACTTTACGTCCGATAAATTCTTTCTGAACTCATTTTCATCAGGTTCATAAGTTCCTGTTACAACAAGAATCTTCCCGTTTTTATATTCATTTACAGATTTTAAAATTTCAGAAGACGAAATCCGCTCCATCTCTGCACTGTGAATTTTTTCTACATCGCTTGATTTTCTGTATGAATCAAGAACTTGGCGCTGCTCCATTCTGTATGCAGAACAGATATGCGGAATCCTTTCTGCAATAAGCTGCCGGTAAATATACATGTGAGCCTTTACGCAGCGCTCCCATGTCCATTCCCTTGCACTCTGCCACGCATTATCCTGAATCATTTTATACGAATCATAATCAAGGATTGCATTCCTCAAAGTAACAGCCATTTCCTGCGGACGATCCGGTAAAGAAAGACAGTTTCGTCCCGGTTCTGCGTACATGTCCATTCCAAGTCCTTCACGAACCAGAAGAAGAGCCCCGGAAGCCATTGCCTCAAGCCCTGTAAGTCCAAACGGTTCATAACGACTCGGCATTACAACAATATCTGCAGACGCATATGCATCGTAAAGCCTGTCGCCCTCAAGAAATTCCGGCTTTTCAAAAAGACTGAGATCAAGACAAGGATCAATATAGCCGCGCCCGTAAAGACAAAAGCGCACATTATTACGTTTCTTAAATCTTGGTCCAAGCGCATTTACCGCCGCAATAAAATCATAAAAGCCCTTCTGAACATCTTCAAAACGCCCGAAGTAGCATACATTAAGCGTTCCGTCTTTACGCACCCGGCGTTTGTTCGAGTAAAATTTCTGAGTACGAAGCCCAAGCGGAAGAACCACAGGAGCGCACTTTCCGCCGGCAACCTTAAGAACGCTTTTAGCAGAAAAATCCGAATAGGCTGCAACTACAGCGCTGTTTTCCAGGGCACAGCGTTCAACCTTTACTTCCTGAAAATACAGGTCATTCATATTGTTGGAAGTAAGCAGATCCGTAAAAATCAGATGAGAAGAATAAAATACATTTTTTTCAAAGCGGAATGGCAGAAATGTCTGGCGGTCATTGCAGTGGATTACGTCAGGCTTCCAGCTTTTTATAACCGGATCAAGCTGAGCACGAAACGAAGCCGCTACTTCCAGAATTCTTGCATCAGGAGAAAATGCTTCAAACACATGGTCAGGAGCAATTACATAATCAACCGTTGCATCCGGCAAAGGCGGCTCATCGTCCCGCAGATGAAAATAAACGCATTTTACATCTGCGAATTTTCTAAGTTCCCTTACATATTCCCGGGTAAAAGTTCCCAATCCACCGAAAATATATCCGGGATGCTCTGTTGTAATAAATAAGACTTTCAATTTAAAAACCCCGTTTTACAAACTAAAGAAAACATTCAGGCGATGTTTTCTTCACCTTATATAACGGGGTTAAGTGTTGTTTTTCTGCATTTCCCGAAAAAAATTTTAAATTATTTTTTCAGGAAAGGCTCCAGAAATTCGTTCCACATTTTTTCATTCCATTTGAATGTCTTCATAAAAGAATTGTTAAGCATTCCAAATCCGTGACCGCCCCATTCATAAACAGCAATATTGCAGTCAACACCTTTATCTTTCATTGCATCATAAAGAGCAAAACTGTTTCTGTAGTCAACAACCGGATCATCCTTACAGACAACAATATAAGAAGCCGGCATATCGGCCGGAACATTTATTTCCATAGAAAACTCATTTCTCTTGTCTTCAGAATGCTTCCGTCCCAAAAGACTTTTTCTTGACCAGCGGTGAGCCAGCTCATCGTGCATGGAAACAACTGGATAAACAGGAATCACATAATCCGGCCTCAAGCTTACCTTATGCTCAAGCCCCAGAGCCTTAAGTTCATCATGGCTTTCCCATAAAGCACCGGCCATAGTAACCAGATGACCACCAGCCGAATACCCTATAAGCCCGACCTTATTTTCATCAATTCCGTAGTTTTCCGCATTTTCCCTAACCAGTTGAATCGCCCTCTGAACGTCCTGCATCATGGCCGGGTAATGAAATCCGTTTTCCGCAGTTCTGTACCGCAAAGTAAAGGCAGTTACCCCTTTTTCGGCGAACCATTTTGCACTTTTATAACCTTCATTGTAGAGCCCCAAATGATGATAGCTTCCGCCCGGACAAATAATAACAGCCGCCCCTGTATTTTTTTCCTCTGCCGCCGGGTGAACATACATGACAGAATAATTTTTCTTCATTCCGGGAACATTCTTCCATAAATAGACTGGCTTTCCTCCGCCCGCATAGACACCGTTAAAACAAAAAACAAAAAACAATGCACTCAAAAAGCAAATTTTTCTCATATACACATTTTACAAGCTTTTCCGCATTTTTCCCATAGAGAAGAAACAAAAAAAACAGTAAACTTAAAAATGTGACAGCGCCCCGACCTTTAGATTTTTTAATTGCCGCAATTTTTTTATCCGCCGCAGTTTTTTCACTAATTTTGAACCGCCCTCAAAAAGGCAGTGTAATTTCCGTAACGGCAGACGGCAAAAAATACGAATATTCCTTAAAACAGAACGGAACCTACAGCGTAAACGGTCCCCTGGGCAAAACCGTATTCCAGATAAAAGACGGCAAAGTACGCATCATCGATTCACCCTGTACAGGAAAACAGTGCATTCATCAGGGAACAAACCTCCCTTTAGTCTGCCTTCCGAACAGAGTAATAATTACAATGGAAAAGGACGGAGAATTTGATGCAGTCTCAGAATAAAACCGCCTACCTTGTCTCTCTAACACTTTTCTTTTCCTATGTAGAAATGCTTCTTCCCCGTTTTACGCCGTTTTTCAGGCTTGGACTTGCAAACATAGTAATTTTAAACTCATTTTCCATGCCGCTTTCCGCATTTACAGTTCTTCTTTTAACAAAGGCTGTTGCCGCAAGCATGATGAGCGGAACACTTTTTACACCGTTTCTCTTAATTTCAGTCTGCCAGTCCCTTGCAAGCGGATTTTTAATGTATTTTCTTAATTACGCAACATTAAAAAACAGGTTTATCAGTCTCTATGGAATTTCCTGCGCAGGTTCAAGTATAAGCGCAGCAGTTCAACTTGCACTCTGTTACTTTTATCTTGGCAGCGGAACCAAAGTTTTTATCGCCCCAATGCTTATCTTCAATGTTTTTACGGGGTTCCTTACAGCATTTTTAAGCGGACTGATTCAAATTCCAGAACAGGCTCCCGAACTTTTACATTCTGCAGAAGGAAGGGCGCCTGCCCTTTCGCGTGCACTTCGTTGCCCGCTATCCCCTCTCCTAGGGTTGCACCCTAAAACCCGCCCCGCAAAAATCGCAGCAGCATCAATTCTTCTGCTTTGCGCCGGAAGCATTTTCTTCATAAATAAAACAGTCATCCTTACTGCAGCATTTTTACTGGCTCTTGTACTTCAGGCACTTTCCGGCAGAAAAATTCTGATTCTGCCGCATCTCTGCATGTGGATTTTCATACTTGTTTCCCAGCTTTTAATCCCGGAAGGTCAGGTGCTGTATGCATTTTCCGAGTTTTCCATAACCGAAGGCGCCCTTATTACAGGCCTTCAGAAAGCCCTTAAGCTTTCTGCGGTAAGTGCATTAAGTCAGTGCGCGGCAGGCATAAAAGCCCCGGCAGACACAATCATCGGAAAAAGTCTTCTTTACTACAAAGCACTTTCAGACAAACTTCGCAATACAAACGGCACAATACTTTTTAAAGTACGCGAAACACTGGGCTCAGAAAAACTGTATGTCTATGAATAATCATTCAACGCAGACAGCAGCGTCCGTTCAGAAGTAAAAAATCTTTTCATAACCATGCCTATGTCAGCAGTTATACAGCCTGAATGTTGAGTTTTAAATTTGTTTCATAATGAGTGGAATTTGTTTGCCAATACAAGACTTCTCTCTTATAGTTTAAATAGGATTTTATGAGAGGCTGTACAACCTTTTCTACAGCCTCCCTTTAAGAGGAGAACAAGTTATGAAATTTTACAAATGCACAAAATGCGGTCAGATTCTGGAAGCCGTTGATTCAAAATGCGACGGAATTACATGCTGCGGCGAACCGGTAAAAGAACTTAAGGCAAATACAAGTGACGGCGCACTCGAAAAGCACGTTCCTGTTGTAGAAGTTAAAGGAAGCAAAGTAACTGTTAAAGTCGGCTCAGCAGAACACCCAATGCAGGACGACCACTGGATTCAGTTTATTGAAATTGAAA
>JBGVIP010000073.1:0-31342 GCA_045123335.1 Treponema sp. | reverse complement strand
TTTTTAATGTCTGCAAGCGTAAATGTAAGCGGTGACTGCATTATGCTTACTATGCGGCTGTCGTTAATAAGATGAACCCTGTTAAACTGAAATTTAGGGTCTTTTATCATCTCTATGATGTCTTCCGGAATTTTGCCGCTTTCCTTTATTCTGTTCTGAAGTTCCTTGTCTGCAAGCTTATAATACGGAACATAGTTTTTTCCGCTGAATTCGCTTGAGTAGTAGTGAATTATTTTTGCGTTTTTTAGGAATGCAAGTCCGCCGTGGCTTGGCTGGCAATTCCATTCGCCCGGCAGCTGCTGCATTTTAAGGCCTGTACGGTAGTTTGCTTCGTTAAGGGCGCTCTGGTCATGAAGATCATGCTTTGTGTAAGCGGAATATTTCCATACTTCATTCCACATTTTAAAAAGGGCGTGTCCGGCTTCTGTGTCACGACAGAATACAATGCCGCCGTTAAAATTAAAGCCTTCTGCCTGGGTTCCATGGAACCCGAGTTTTTTATCTCTTGCAAGAAAATAGTTTTTATGGATGTGCTCGTCAAGGTAGCAGTGTCCGTCCAAAATACCACCGGTTTCACAGCCTGCTTTTTCGATGTCAGAAAGATCGTCTGCAATGATTGTGTCGCAGTCAATGTAAAGAAAATCCCCGGAAACGTAGTCTGGAATTGCAGTTTTTATGAGGCGGCTTCGTTCTACATTTGTAACCTTGTCATCAAATTCAATTGATTTTACTTCTGCAAGCTTCTTTAATTCGCTGCGTTTTTCATCTTCAAAAGATTTAAATGTCTTGTCATCTACAAGGACAATTATGTCTGCATCCGGCATGCGGTAGCGCAGGGACCATACAGACATAAGGGCCTGTTCGTAATATAAATCTTTTGGCGTTGAAGTAAGGACGTAAACGTATTTCATATTTCCATTATAGTCTATTTTTATTTTTTATAATAGCATTTATACCATTTTGCAAAGTTTTCAAGTCCTTTTTCCAATGGAGTTGATGGCTTAAAGTTAAAATCCCTCTGAAGGTCATCAACATCTGCGTATGTCTGGTAAACGTCACCCGGCTGCATTGGAAGAAGAACCTTTTTACCCGGTTCAGAAATAATTCCTTCCTTTATGAGGCAGTTTTCAAGGATTTCTACAAAGCGCATAAGGCTTTCAGGCTTGTTGTTTCCGATATTATAGATTTTGTATGGAGCGCCGTCTTCTGTTTCATCAGGTGTTTTTCCCATGACGCTCATGATTCCGGTAACAATGTCATCAATGTAAGTAAAATCTCGGTACATGTCACCCATATTGTAGATTTCTATCGGTTCATTTTTAACGAGTTTATTTGTAAATTTAAAATAAGCCATGTCTGGGCGGCCGATTGGACCGTAAACTGTAAAGAATCTTAAGCCTGTAGCCGGAATTTTGTAAAGCTTACAGTAGGCATGTGCAAAAAGCTCATTTGATTTTTTTGTTGCGGCATACAGCGAAACAGGGTTGTCCACCTTGTCTTCTGTAGAATACGGCACCTTTTTATTTGAACCGTATACGCTTGAAGATGAAGCAAATACCAGGTGTTCAACAGGATTATGACGGCAGCATTCAAGAATGTTGTAAAAACCAATCATGTTGGACTTAATGTATGCATCAGGATTTGTAATTGAGTAGCGTACGCCTGCCTGGGCAGCAAGATTTACGACAATCTGAGGCTTGTATTTTGCAAACACGTCCTGCATTACCATCATGTCAGAAATGTCTGCCTTTATGAATTCAAAACGATTTCCGAACGCACTCAGCATTTTGAGACGTTCATCTTTAAGGGAGGTGTCGTAATAATCTGTAATGCAGTCAAGTCCAATAACTTTTAAGGAAGAGACTGTTTCAAGAAGTTTTTTAGAAAGGTAACTTCCGATAAATCCGGCAGCTCCTGTAACCAGAATTGTTTTATTTTCAAAAGATATTTTTGCCATTTTTTTTGTCTCCAATTTCAAATATTTTCTAATAAATTATCTAATAAGATGTTCTGCAAGATCATTAAGGTCTTTTTTCTGTTTTGCGGTTATGTAATCATGCCGTATTTCTGATTTTTTTTGAAGTTCTTTGTAAAAGTTTTCGTCCAAAATCTGAATTATTCTGTTTTTTATTTCAGAAACTGAATATGGATCAAAATAAACGGCAGCGTCTCCGCAGACTTCCGGAATAGAAGTTGTTCCGCTTGCAAGAACCGGAACCCTATATTTCATGGAATCAATAGGCGGGTAACCGAATCCTTCGTTTAGAGACGGATAGATAAATGCATATGCGCTTCGGTTCAAAAGTTCAAGTTCATCGCGTTCTACATATGAAAGAAGTTTCACTGCATCTTTATTTTTTATGTGCCTGGAGAATACCTTTTTATCTGTAACGCCTGTTACTACCAGTTTAAAACCTGTCAAGCTTCCATCAGAAACAAGCTGGTCAAATGCAAGGACTGCGCGCAATGCATTTTTATTCCATCTGGCGGCGCTTGTAATAAGAAAGAATTTTCCCTTAGAGATACCAAAATCGTTAAGACGTGAATCATCTAGTGCTGAGCTTACGGACTTGTAATTATCAAGCTGGTCAAAAGTAGGCGAGGCAAACACTGGAATGTTCCTGCTTTTTGTTTCAGGATAAAATGTTTCTATAGAAGCCTTTGAATGTCTTGAAATTGTAATTACATTAATGCGGGAATCCGTTACAAGACGTCCGTTTATAACTTTCAGCTTTTTTTCATACCATTTTTTGAATATTGTCATGAAAAGAACATCAATAATCAGCTGTTTTTTGTTTTTTTCATAGCAGAGCATTACCGGATCAGTCGGTTTTTCAAGTGTCCTTAAGCCGTGAACTGTTGTATATACTTCAAGCTGACCTAAAGGCCAGTTCTGGTTTAAATTAAGCATTGCAGAATATGCCCTGTCAATTTTTTCTTCACTTATAATTTCTGCAAGTGATTTTTTCTGAATGTCAAAGATTTTTACGTTCTTTTCTTCTGCGGCCTTTAAAAGATCAGGATTTATGTAGGATTTTGAATCATAATAGGCACAAAGATTGATTTTATCTGTGTATTCAAGAAGCTTAAAGAATACAACTTCTCCGTATTCTCCTCCTCCGTGAAATTTGCTCTGTGGAGAAGGCTGCGTTGCCGAAAGGTCATATAAAAAATTAAGCATGGTTATTTTACTATTTCTCCTTTTTTTACGTTCAGTTTTGACCAGTTTTTTACTGAGAAAATTGAATTCTTTACTGTATACCAGTCATCATCATTTATGATAAAACCGTTGTTTTCTGTTGCTCGAACCCTGTTTGCCTTGCTGAATGAAACTATTGTTTTTTTCTGCTTTTCTTCTAAAGATAGTTCCTTTATTTCGTTGCCGGTAAAAGGATTTACAGGCTCTTTTATCACATTTTTGACGGCAATTGCAGGAACATCTGCCTGTGTCATAAAATTACCGCTGTATTTTAAATTACCGGCTGCATTAAAATCCTTTACCATTAACATTGGATTATACCATTCTATTGCCCTTGGTAAAAGGTCAGAGCCTTCAAATATAGGAAATCTCTGATAGGAACCGTGATCTGAAACAATGATTATACGCGTATTATCGTAAACATTGTTTTCTTTGAGGTAGTCAAACCATTCTCCAAGTCTTTTTAAAGAAGCTGTCATGGCATGGAATCCAGGGTCGCATTCAAGTTCTGTATGTTTAAAACCAAAGCTGTTTGGTATTCCAACCGCAGGCGTATAGTCCGGTGCCATTACAAACCCTGGATCATGGGTTGCTTCATTATCCATGAAGATAAAGCAGTTTTTATCTGAATCCGTAGAAGTAAGTTCTGGTAGAAAATCAAGGACAGAGTAGCGGTCAATAAAGTCAGAAACATTATCCATATAGTCCGTTTCGCTCCACCAGTCATTGTAATGGACAATTGAACGCATGGACGGCGGAACAATTCTAAATATGCTGAACCAAATGAAATTTCTTTTTATGCGGCGGCTTTTTGTATTCAGTTTTGGATATCCGCTTGCCCGGTACCAGATGTCTGTATATCTTGCAAGAGCCTTGATGCCGTGTACATTTTTATGTCCGTCTAAAAATGAAAAAACAGGTTCTGTATCGTAGTTTGGGTACGGCGGATCAATCAGGTATGATTCGAAGCCGTTTTTTTCAAACATAAACGCAAGCATGCTTAAAGCTTGATTATGCTTTTCCTGCATGGAAATTTCGCGGCGCTGATTCATTTCCCATGGTGTATATTCGTAGCCGCCGTATAGTCCCGGCGCACCCTGGATTGTCCAGCTTCCGAAAGAAACTGTATCAGGATATGCCGTAAATCCAGAAAAAGAATTAAGAAGTTCTGGAGCTTCATTAAAAACTGTGCTCATGTAAAATCCCGGCGCCTTGTCCAGCATTATAACAAGAACGTTTTTACCGCTTTTTGAAAAACTCATTACTGGCTTTATGTCAGTGACCTGAGGATCAGGTTTTGCGGTCGCTAGAAATTCCCTTTGAATCAGCATACAGTTTATTACCGAAAGTCCGCCCATAGAAATAAACAGAATAAAGGAAATCCAGCTTATAATAAAACTTTTCTTCCGGTTCATTGCAAGAAGTATGATGCCCGCACTTAGTAAAAGTGACGAAAGATTCAGAATAAAAGTTTTCATGTCCGGATGCAGTTCCTTGTGTTCCGTAAAAACAAGAGTTGCAGAAACCGTTCCATAATTTCCCTGAAAGCAGAAGGCATTTATTATTCCGAAAACAAGGATTAAAAAAGAAACAAAACTGACTGTTCCCTGAACCTTTCTGTCAAAAAGAAAATAGATGCATGTCGGCCATAGAAGAAAAAGCCCTGTACACTGAAGAAGGCTGTTGAACAGAAAATAAAGGGGAGAGGAGCAGTTATCAATGTAACAGAATTCCTGAGTCGAGGAAGTTATTAAAAACGAAGGAATTACAATTCCTGTAAGTAGAGTAAGGCTTATTGCAGAAACAAAAAAAACTGATGTCCTGAATTTACAGTCTTCTTCAAATTTGCTCAGACTGGAACATGACAGCTTTTCATATAGTTTTTTTAGCACCGGTAAAAAAAAGACAACAATTGAGCACAAAAATACAGGAACCGCCTGTTTTGGCTTCATTGTAAACAGAATGAAAAGCGCCGTAAAGAAAAGAAGGGCGGCCATCATAAGGCGGAATATTTTTCCGGGATTTTTAAGTCTGTAGAAAATATTCTTTACAAGCGAAAAAACATTGTTCATTGTCCAGTAAAGTACCAGACCGGAAGGTGATTTATAAAGAATTGCAAGAAAAACAAGCGCCATTACATTTATCTGGATTTTTTCGCGTAAAGAAAATCCTTTGGTATAAACGGCGCCAGCAATCAT
The DNA here is from genome assembly GCA_045123335.1 of Treponema sp. Lineage (GTDB taxonomy): Bacteria > Spirochaetota > Spirochaetia > Treponematales > Treponemataceae > Treponema_D. The sequence goes on along the minus strand of JBGVIP010000073.1, from coordinate 25,945 downwards.
GTTGATTAATGTCATTAAAACAGGCAGAACGTTTATTTTTAGTGAACTGATTTTTAAAAGTCCGTCAGGGCGACCAAGACTTTCTATGAAAAAAAATGAAGCCTTGCGGATTTCTTCGTTATTCGAAAGAAAGTTATATGCAGCAATAAAAAACGGAATCTGAATAAAAAGCCCGAATGAAGACCTTAACGCCATTAAGGGATGATAATGATTCTGCCTGTAAAACGTGGTCAGAATCATGTACTGTTCATCCCCGGTAAAAGCGTGTTTAATGCGTTTAATGCCTGGTTTTAGTTTTTCCTGGATTTCGCGTTCTGTTTTCTGCCATTTTTCTGCAACATCATACAGAGGAAGGCAGAAAAGCGTTACAGCAGCACTGACGCCAAGAATTGCAAATCCGGAAGACTTGCAGAGTTCCAGGCACGCCATATACACAAATTCAATAATCTGCTGCAAAGGATAAATTATAAGAGTGTACAGATATGCTGCCATAGAACTTCTTTAAGCCTTTTCTCCAGTTATTCTTCTATCATCGGCCACTTAAGGTAAACAAAATACTGAGTGTCCTTGCCGTAGATTGTATGATAGAAAGTATCCTGAATCATAGGAAGATCAGTAAGCTGTTTTTTGAATTCCGGTAGAAGATCAAGTTCTGGAAGAGTATATTCGCTAAGGAATTCAAAGTCCATATTGTATCCCTTAATGATATATTTTGTAAGAACAGGAGAAACTGAACCGGCCGCAATAGGATAGTTCTTACGTTCCATTCTTGATTTTCCTGGCATTCCTGTAATTCCGCCGATATAGATTGAGTTTGTTTTTGTAAAGTCAACGATTTTGCTCAAATCCTGTGCAAGAATCGAGAAGCGGAAGTTTTCGTATTCTTTCTGTTTCTGTACAAAATTTCCGTAAACAACGGCCTGTACAATAAGTCCGTAAACGTAAAGGGCAGTCATTGCTCCGGCAAAACGTTTAATCTTAATGCTGTTTTCTTTTGTAAGTGCATATACCGAATAAACTGCAATAATTCCGCAGAGCATGTCAAAGCCAAGGAACGTACGGTTTGTTACAAGCGCTTCTTCAAGTACAAGGTATGCTCCAAGTGTAAGGCAGTACATGGCTACAAGAATAACAAGAGAAAGTCCGATTGTTGCAAATACATTTCTTCCGTTTCTAAGACGTACTGCAGAAACTGGGAAAAGTACAGCTGTAAGGCCAATAAAGAATTTAACCCAATGGTTTCCGCTCAATGGAAGGATACAGTAATTGTATGCTTTAAAGTTTGATGCCATCTTTGTAAAAATGTTCATTCCTGTAGCAATTCCAGTTCCTCTGGAATCCATTGAAGAATCAAACTGATTCATAAGGAAAATACGGAAGAAGAACAGGGCCGCAACATAAACTGCAATTGAAATGCCTGTGTAAATTCCAACAGATTTCATCGGCTTTTTCTGAAGCCACATTCTAAAAGCAGTAAACATTGCAAAAATAATGTAAATACCGTTTGATGCCTGATATGAAGAACATACAAGAATCAAGCTGATGAATGACATTACAGCAAAATTTACGTAATTAGAAATAAAGAGGAATGGAAGAAGCCCGAAAAGCATGGAAAGAGCCATGTAAGGGCAATCATATTTATACGAAAAATTAGCAAGATAATAGATTGTCAGTCCGCACACTACAGACATTGCAGCGGCGCATTTACCCATTTCGCCTTCTGTTACAATGTAGCAGAGCAGGTACGATGTAACAGTAAGGACAATTAAAGTCCACAACTGAGTAATTGGAGTAATATCATTAATAAAGAAATTTGTATGAATGAATACCGCAAGAATTTCAGAAACGTAACGGCTCCAGCCAACCCAGGCCTTGTGACCTGCATAGCAGCGGCGGATATCATCAGCGTATTCATAGTTTGCGCGGATAAGGGCAGAGTAAGCAATAAAGTAGATTACAAAAATTGCACCAAGGTAAAAAAGCGTTTTCTTTCCGGAAAAAGCTCTTACGGCAGTTTCGTAAATTTCTCCTCCGATTTTCTTTCCTTTAGAAGTATACCAAAAGAAAAACCAGAAAATACCTATAAGCGCAAAATAAGTCATTGAATGAACAAGAATGTCATTCCATTTAGAAAAATCCCTTAATTCCCTGTGCAGGACAAAAGTTTCCATCAATTTTACGATAAGATCTTTTGTAAACGGAATGATGCAGATAAAGCAGCAGGCTATTCCAAGAATTAGAAGGGTTCTGAAAGAAAAAATCTGTTTTAACTTACTGTTCATTAGTACTTCCTTTCTTTGAATTTTTAAAAACCAAAAAATTAGAGAAAATAAAATTAAAAATCATTCCAACAAGAATACCGATTCCTTGCGGAATAACTTTAAGAGAGAGTTCTTTTTCAAGAATTACATAATTCCAGTCTGAAATATGTAGGAGAAGGGAAAAAATTCCAAAGTTTACTGCATAGCCGACAAGCGAACCTGCAAGAAATTTTGCCCAAAGCTTTACAGAAAGGCTTTCTCCCTGATTTTCAACCTTAAATGTCCACAGGTGATTTATTACATAATTCTGTGTACATGAAATTACAAAGCAGGCAACGCTTACTGCATGAGCTTCAAACTTAAGGATGTCTGCAAAAAGGGCAAACAGAATAAGGTTTGTAAGTGTTCCAAGCCCGCCTGTAACTGCAAATTTCATTATTTTTTTAAGCATTTCTGATTCTCCAGACAGCTTTAAGGGCTTCCATAAAGATTCCCTTGCTCATCTTTGATTCGCCAAATTTTCTGTCAGGGAAAATGATTGGAATCTCTTTAATTGCACAGCCGGCTTTGTAGGCCTTGTACTTCATTTCAATCTGGAATGAATATCCCTTGGAAATGATTGTGTCCAGCCCGATTTTTTCAAGAGCTTCTTTTTTCCACATGTTAAAGCCGCCTGTAAGGTCTTTTACCGGACAACCCAGTACAAGACGTGAATAAAGCGAACCGCCCTTTGAAATAAAGTTTCTTAAGGCAGACCAGCCTTCTACAGCACCGCCCTTAATGTTTCTTGAACCGATTGCAACGTCATTTGTCTGCATTGCTTCGTAAAGAGCAGGAAGGTATTCCGGTTTATGAGAAAAATCTGCATCCATTTCGCAGAGTACATCATAGCCGTTTTCAAATCCCCATTTAAATCCTGTAATATATGCATTTGCAAGACCGCTTTTTTCCTTTCTTTCAAGAAGGTTCAGTCGATTTTTATATTCTTCCTGCATCTTTTTTACAGCAGCAGCAGTTCCGTCCGGTGAACCGTCATCAACAATAAGGATTCCGGCATCCTGAGGAATTACCTTAAAAACTTCAGGAACGATTTTTGTAATGTTTTCAATTTCATTGTAAGTTGGGATTATTACCAATAATTTCATAAACTGTTACTCCAGTCCTTTAACTTTTGATTGTGTTCTATTAGTATAACTCTTTTTTTGTCTATTGAACAATAGTCGAATTCTTAAAATGGGGAAAGAAGTCTGTAAAAAAAATCCCGGCAGATTTTCTACCGGGATTTACATGCTATTCAGCAAGGTTAGCTTTAAGCCATTCCTTGAATTTAGCATAGTCATTTTCCATTGGAATTGCCTGATCCGGCAAGTTCATTACTTCTACAAGTGATTCAGGAATTACTGGTTCTCTTCCTGTTGCTTCAGCTACGATAGAACCGAATTTTGCAGGATGAGCAGTTTCAAGGATAATTCCAACAGCTTTCTTTGAAACAACTTTGTCTGCCCAAGCAGGAACGCTAGGTGTAAGACCTGGCTTTTTATAGTCATTCTTGTTTCCATTAACAAGATTTTCCATTGCGCCACTTCTGATGTCATCCCATGCTTTCCAGCCGATTGCTCCATGAGGATCAATTGTGTAGCCTGTTTTTGTGTTGCAGTCTGTAATTGCAGCTTTGATTCCTTCGTTGTCAAGCCAATAAGAAGCAAACATAGAACGAACCTGTTCAAGGGAATACATTGCCTTAATTCTTTCGTAGTTGGAAGGAGCACCAACGTCCATTGCGTTTGCATAAGTTTCTACAGAAGGACGAGCATTGTAATCACCTGTAGCAATCCAGTCAGGAATTGTGTTGTTTGAGTTAGTTGCAGCAACAAAACCTTCAATTGGAGCGCCCATTTCTTTTGCAATAAGACCAGATGTAAGGTTACCGAAGTTTCCAGACGGTACAACTGCAAGAATTGCAGGGTTTTCAAGCTTTGAATCAAGCGGAGCCCTGTTTTTTACTACAAGAGATGAGTACATGTAGTAGAAACTCTGAGGAAGAAGGCGTGAAATATTGATTGAGTTTGCAGATGAAAGGCGGAACTGCTTTCTAAGGTCAGCATCTGTAAATGCAGTCTTTACAAGTTTCTGGCAGTCATCAAATGTTCCCTTTACTTTAAGTGCGCGTACATTTCCTGTGAATGTTGAAAGCTGTTTTTCCTGGATTTTAGAAATCTTTCCCTCTGGGTAAAGAATTGTAACATCAAGCCCCGGAACATTGTGGAAAGCTGAACCTACGGCAGAACCTGTATCACCTGAAGTAGCTACAAGAATGTGAAGAGTTCCTTTTTCTGTTCTGTTAAAATATGACATAACGCGAGCCATGAAACGTGCACCAAAATCCTTGAATGCACATGTAGGACCGTGGAAAAGTTCAAGAACGTATGAAGTTGAATCAACTGGAACAACTTTTGGACTGAACGGATATGCATCACAGATGATTGCCATAAGGTCTTCATCCGGGATTTCGTTTTCAACATAGGGTTTTGCCATGTTAAAAGCAATGTCGCGGAAAGAAGGTTCCGGATTTTTGTTTATAAATGAGCTGTCAAGTTTTGGAAAACTTACAGGAATGTAAAGTCCGCCTGTTGCAGAGTTCATTCCGTTCATTACAGCTGTTCTGAAATCTGTTTTTACGCTTGAATCACGTGTGTCTGTATAAATCATAATAGTTCCTTACATGCCGTATACAATTGCGTCGGCAGCCTTGTCAGCAAGAATCTTCCGGCACTTTTGATCAGCAGTCCATTTGTTTTTATCTGTTACAGTTTCTGTAAAACTTGTTTTGTACAGGATGTTTCCGTTGCTCATGTCAACGCAGGTTATGTCTGCTGTAAGGGTAACAGTTGCGCCGTCAGCAGTTTCTTCAGCAGGAGCGGCATATTTAAATGCTCCCATAACCATGAATTTATAGGATTTTCCTACGATGTTGTAAGTTTCCCTGTAAAGTTCAGAAACCGGCATGTTGAAATAAGATGTATCGCTTACAGGAGAGTTTCCAACGTTTACACCGATGTTTCTGAGGCTCTGAAGAAGAAGGAAGTTGTTTGTTGTAGGATTTCCTTTTTCGTTAAAATCGTAAGTGTAGAGAAGTCCTCCCGGATAACCGAGATATTCTGATTTAACTGCGTATGGAGCAGAAACTGCTGTTTCGTATGCAGCCTTAACAATCTGTGATGAAGAACTTACTGGTGAAGGGTAGAAAGTTACTTTATCCTTTACTGCAAATTTTGGAGCAGCAGGTGTAAAAGAAACTTTTCCGTTTTCGTCTGTCTTAAGGCGGGCAGCGCTGTAAGTTACAGTATCATTAGTTCTGCCGATTGGCCAGTTTACAGTAAGTTCAAGTCCTGCAACTGGACCGTTTTCGTCTTTTACAGTTACAACGTAAGGAACGTTAAATGCCTTGTTTGCAGTTGTTGCTTTTGGAGAAGATTCAACTTTGAGTTCAATTCTCTTCAACAGATTTTTAAATTCTGTTTCAAGCTGATTTGATGTATTCTGAACTGATATAGGTTTTGGTTCTTTTATGATTTTGCCTTCTGGCTGAGAAGCCGATTCCTGACTGATAAATCCGTCGTCATCGTTGCTGCTTGATGAAGCTGCTGAAGAAACAGTTGCACATGAAGCAAGAATAAGCAGTCCTGCAGTTCCAAGTATAGTTAGTACTCCTCTGAATTTTTTCATTTTTCAGTTATCCCCTTAAAAGTCTGAACATCCACCTGATCTGGATGTAAAACAGACAGTTTCACTATACATTTTATAAAAAAATTCAAAACTTTACAATAATGGCGTATGTAAAAATATTATGCGGAACATTGATATTTATACGATTTCGCGTCTAACCCGGCTAGAAACGCTTGTCATCACTTCGTAGGAAATTGTTCCCGTCATTTCTGCAATGTCATTTGCATCTAGGACTGAACCTTTGTCTTTTGGTCCGAATAAAATTGCAGTGTCCCAGCGTTTTACATCTGGATTTGCGTTTCCTATGTCGACCATGCACTGATCCATGCAGATTCGGCCTACAACCGGATATGCTTTTCCGTTGATTGAAACTTTAAGACCTGGGGAATTTCTCCTTAAAAGTCCGTCTGCGTATCCGACAGGAAGAACTGCTATGTCTGTCTCTTCTTTTGCTGTCCATGTTCGGCCGTATGAAACGCTTTGCCCCGGCTTAAAATGCCTGATTGCAGCAACAGAAGTCTGAAACTGCATTACCGGCTTTAGCTTAAGGCTTATTCCCTTTGATTCAAGGTATTTTTCTGTAACCTGGTCTGCATAATATCCATAAAGGATGATTCCAGGCCGGATCATATCCAGCTGATATTCCGGCATTGCAATTCCTGCTGCACTTGCAGAACAGGTGCAGATTCCGGGATTAATTCCTGCGCTTCGTACGTTTTCTATTGCAAGCCTGAACTTTGAAAACTGACTTGCGGTATAAGCAATATTGTCTTCTGTAATTCCGTCGCTTACTGCAAAATGGGTTATCATTCCTGCAAGTTCAAGTGATTCCTGACTTTCTATGAAGCGTGCTATTTCAGAAGCTTCTTCCGGGTAACAACCGATTCTTCCCATTCCTGTATCTACCGCAAGAAATACGCTCTGATGTACCTTGCCTGCCCGGACTGCTGTTTCTGCCAGAAGAGAAACTGTTTCCCGGTCAAAAACAAGGGGAGTAATTCTGTTTTGAACAACGCCTTCAAATTCGTCCGGGCAGCATGGAGAAAGCAGCAGGAGATCAGCCTTTATGCCTGCATTCCTTAATTCTTCACCTTCAGAAACTGTTGCTATTGCAAGATAGGAGGCACCCATTTCTTCTGCGATTCGAGCAGAAGTAACGGCGTCGTTTCCGTATCCGTTTGCCTTTACGGCGCAGCAGAGCTTAACGCCCGGCTTAAGGTTCTTCTTTATTTCTGAAATATTATTGCGCAGGTTATCGCTGTATATAATTGCTTTTGTGCATCTCATTTTGTCATCTTCCGTCTATTTTTATGCTGCAAGGCCTTTTCTACCTATCAGGTTTATCAGTTCAGAAACCAGATAGAATGAGCCGGCTGCAAGTATAATATCGTCATTTTTTGAGTCACATTTTAGCATGTTGAATGCAGCTTCAAGGTCGTTTTCTATTTCTGCCTTGATTCCGTTTAGATCTGCATTCCTTTTCATTTCTTCCGGATTGCATGCCCTTACAGTAACCGGTTTTGTAAAAATGATTCTTTCAAACGTGTCTTTAAAAAGCGGAATTATATCCTTTATGTCCTTGTCACCGGCGCATGCAAAAAGAAGCCTGTACTTTCTTCCCGGATAAATTGATTTTAGGGTGCATATTGTATTTTCTATGCTACGGACTGTATGGGCTCCGTCAAGGACTGTATTTCCGCATATCTGGAACCGCCCAGGAATAAGGGCTTTTGAAAGTCCGCGACTTATTGCGCTTACGTCAATTCCCGGCAGCATGATTTTTAATGCTGTAACCGCCGCTGCAGCATTCTGAGCCTGAACTCTGCCGGCCATAAGAAGCTTTGCAGAAAGTTCAAAATCAGAAGGAATTTCTGCTTCTTTGCCTGTTCCTCTGAGCCTTATATTCATTTCGCCGTTTTTAAAATCCAAAACTTCCGGAATAAGGGAATCTTTTACAAGAATGTATCTTGAATTTTTCTGGCGGCATGTTTTTATAAATACTTTTTCCGACTCTGCGTAATTCTGGAATGATATTACGGCCGGTGTATTTTCCTTTATGATTCCGGCTTTTTCAAAGGCAATTTTTTCGATTGTGTCGCCAAGAAATTCTGTGTGTTCAAGTTCAATCGGCATTAAAACCGTAACAAGTGGCTTTACGACATTTGTTGAATCAAGGCGTCCACCAAGTCCTGTTTCGTAAACTGCATAGTCTACGCCGGCATTTTTAAAGCAGAGAAAAGCAAATGTTGTAACAAGTTCAAACCATGTAAGAGGGCGCTGTGCCGGAAGCTGTTCAAGCGGAATGCTGTCTACAAGGGATGTCAATTCATCAGCTGACCTTTCATATATTTCGTCAGGAAAAAATCCGTGCGGAGTGCAGACTCTTTCACGAAAGTCTGAAATATGAGGGGAAGAGTATATGCCGCATTTAAAACCGGCTTCTTCAAGAATACTGGCAGTCATTTCTGCCGTAGAGCCTTTCCCTTTTGAGCCTGCAATATGAATACAGGGAATTTTATCCTGCGGATTACCGAGTTTTTCGCACAGAAATTTCATGGAATCAAGCCAGAAAATATTTTTTTTCTGTGTCTTTTCAAAATTAAGGTAGTTGTCAAGCCAGTTATAAAATGAAGCAAGAGTCATGGATTTACTTTAGCGTTCTTTTTAATACATCTCAAGTAAGATATCGGGGCAAAAATGCATTGTAAATCTGTTTTTTTTTATGCTAGAATCACAGATGAAAAAAGGAATAAATATGGCAGAAACAATAAACAGTGCAACTTATCAGGCAGCTCTTGAAGCAAGCCGCAAACTTGAAGAAGACCTTCTTAAAAATCCTTCTAAATACAGGGTTCTTACAGGAGACAGACCGACAGGAAGACTCCATATCGGTCATTATTTTGGAAGCCTTCAGAACAGAGTACGACTTTCTAAACTTGGCGTTCCAACAATGATTCTTATTGCAGACTATCAGGTTTTAACAGACCACGACGCATATCAGGAAATCAGCCAGAATACAAAACAGCTTGTAATTGATTATCTTGCTGCCGGAATTGAACCTGGGGAAAATGTAATCATTTATCCTCATTCCTATATTCCAGAAGCAAATCAGCTTATGGTTCCTTTCCTTACTCTTATTTCCAATGCAGAATTAAGCCGAAACCCTACAGTTAAGGAAGAAATTCAGGCAGCAGGAATTACAAACGTAAACGCCGGAATGTATACGTATCCTGTTCATCAAGCTGTAGACATTCTTTTCTGCAAGGGAACTGTTGTTCCGGCAGGAAAAGACCAGCTTCCGCACATTGAAATGGCGCGCACAATTGCAAGCCGTTTTAACAAGAAGTTCTGCACCGATTCTGGAAAAGAACCGATTTTCCCGCTTCCACAGGTTCTTCTTTCTAAAACACCAAGCATTATGGGCCTGGACGGAACTCAGAAAATGAGCAAGTCACGTGGAAACGCAATCATGCTCTGCGCAACAGAAGATGAAACTGCAAAACTTATTAAAAAAGCAAAGACAGACGGCGAACGCCTTATTACTTATGATCCTGTAAATCGTCCTGAAGTTGCAAACCTGCTCCAGCTTATTTCGCTTTGTACAGGGGAAGAACCGGGCGCAATTGCAGATAGAATCGGAGAGGGCGGCGGCGGAATGCTTAAGAGCACTCTTACAGAAGCATTGAACGAAACTCTGCGCCCGCTCCGCACAAAACGCGCACAGCTTGAAAAGGATCCTGCTTACATAAGGCAGGTACTTCTTGACGGCGTAGGAAGGGCAAGGGCAATTGCAGAAAAGACTTTGTGCGAAGTACGCGAAGCCATGAACATGCAGATTTAGTAAACTTTGATTTCGAGTTAGTGTAAATCGAAATTAAAAACTTTAAATTAAAGCTAATTAACAAACCACCGTCTGTACAAGAGCAGAAATGTCTTCTTCGTCCAGGCGGTTTTCTTTTGCCCTTTGCATTATTTCTGCGGCTGTATATGAATCTTCCGGGTAAAGGACAACAACAGCCTTGTCTCCGTCCTTTAGAAAATTATTCATTCCAAATTCTGTGTATCTTGTTGCACCTATCGAAATAAGAAGATTTTCCGGATATCCGGCCGCAGCAAGATAAGAATGAATGTCTTCTGCCGGGCCTTCGTCTTTCTGTGAATTTAGTTTTTCTAAAAGCCAGTCAGACAGTTTCTGCCAGATGTAGCTGTAATCACGAACTGCGCTGTCTTCTCCGTAAGGATAAACGTTTCCGCTGCGGACAAGAAAACTTGCAATTCTATAGCCGGCAAGCACGCTTTTATCCGAGAATTCTGCAAGAGGAATTGTCTTTGTTGCAAATCCTTTTGTGCTGTTTCCCCAATTTTTTTTCAAACTGATTTTTTTAGCGCCTTCCTTTCTGATTGAACAGTCGTTTGAAGCTCCAAATGCAAGCGGAGTAAGGGAAACGGCTTTACCTTCGTCCCACTCGGCCTTAAACAGGACTGCGCATTCCGGTTCTATCTGAAGTTTTTCTTCTCCTTTTGGGAAGATGATTGATTCAGACGAAAACGGAAATACATGAAGGAATTCTGGAGTAGTGCCGTCATTTCCAGGAATGTAAGTCGGAAAAAGCGCTTTAGGAGCATTGTTTTCTGCTGTTTTTACGTTTTTAAAGTCAGCGGCTTCTCCGGCTTGTTCAAGATGACCTGTAAAATTTCCTGCAACGCCGAAGCATGCAAATTCTTTAAGATTAAATTTTTTGTTCATATAAATTTCCTGTAAGTATTTTTTACTGTCCGCTCTTTTCTTCGGAATCATCTTCCGGAATCGGATCTGTTTTATCGATGTATTCGCATAAAATTTTACCGTTTACTTCATTCACAGAAATAATTGAATATTCAGAGTAGTTTTTTACAAGCCACCCGTCGTAAGTTGTCCAGTTTTCAAATTCTTCATTATGCTTCATTTTAATTCATCCTCTGTCTGTATGTTTTTTCTGCTATTTTCAAAAGTTTTTCCCTGCTGTTCTGAGCCGGATCTTCAAGGACTGCCTCGAACAGTTCGTTCAGAATCATTCCTAACTGTTTTCCGGCCGGAATTCCTATTGAAATTAAATCTTTACCGTTTACGGCAAGATCCTTTAAGCTGAGTGCTGAATTTGCATTTTTCTGCTGCTCAATGCGTTCCTTAAATTCTAAAAGAGATTCGCATGCTGCGCTGTCGTGAATCCTCACGTTTTCGTTGTATTTGCCGTACATGTCTGCAAGGCGCAGGTCAAAAAGGTCTTCAATGTATTCTGAACCCGCCTTAACCAGAAACCTTCTGACGGCGGAATCAGACCAGACCGGCTCGTAATGAAACATGTGCAGTTTTATAAGGTGGCACACATATTCAATCTGCGCATTGCTGAATTTAAGCCTTGTCATTATTTTTTCTGCAATTTTTTCAGAATAAACTTCGTGATTGTAGAAATTTACAATCCTGATTCCGCCTTCGTTTTTTTCCGTACGGCTTGCAGGTTTCCCGGAATCATGAAGCAGGGCCGCAAAACGAAGAAGGGGCTTTTCCTTTGGTGCGCCGTCACATGCATAAAGGTTATGATCCAGTACGTCAAAAATATGGTAGCCCCTGTCATCAGACTGAATGCAGTTCCTGCCGTCTAAAAGTTCCGGCATAAAAATCTTCAGAATTCCGCAGGATTCCATAAGCTTTAATCCTTCAGAAGGCTTTTCCGCCGTCATAAGTTTCATAAGCTCATCACGAAAGCGTTCTGTAGAAATAGAAGCTGTTTTTTTGAGTACTTCCGGATTGCCTAAAGCTTCCATGGTCTTTTCTTCAATCTTAAATCCAAGCTGGGAAGCAAACCGAACAGCGCGCACTGGCCTTAATCCGTCTTCGGAAAAACGTTCAAGAGGGTTTCCGACTGTCCTTATGCATTTAGCCAGAATGTCTCTGTTCCCGCAGAACGGATCCTTGATTTTACCGTCTTTAAGGGAAGCCGCAATTGCATTCATCGTAAAGTCGCGGCGGCTCAAATCTTCTTCAATTTTTCCGGTAAATTCAATTTTATCAGGATGCCTTCCGTCTGAATAATCTGATTCAGTCCTGAACGTGGTAACTTCTATTTCTTTACCCATAAAATGAACTGTAACAGTTCCGTGTGCAATTCCGGTGGGAATAACTTTTCTGAAAATGGCAATAACCTGTTCAGGTTTTGCGTTCGTAGTTACATCCCAGTCATGAGGCTCTTTTTTCATGAGCATGTCTCTTACGGCGCCGCCGACAAGATAGGCTTCAAAACCGTTAGATTCAAAAATCTCATTCATTTTATTTAAAATTGCGGGAATTTTTACATAATCCATGGTATTATTCTAACGATTGGGAGTAGAAAATGCAAAACCCTAAAAAGCTTCATATAGTGATTTTTACAGGCGGTCTGTTTCCGGCCTATGAAAAAACTCAGCTTTACTGGAAGACACATCCGCAGGTTGATTATGTCATCGCTGCAGACTCAGGACTGGAGCCATGCATCCTGTATGGATTTAATCCCTGCGTGATTTTAGGAGATTTTGACAGCATTTCTGACCGGTCAATTTTGGATGCATTCAGCGATGACGTAAAGGTTCCGTATCCGTGTGACAAGGATTATACAGATACTGAACTGGCAGTAGAAAAAGCATATGAAATTGCAGAAAAGCAGGGAGGAATTCCTTTTATAACTCTGGTTGGAGGAGACGGCGGACGGGCTGATCATTTTTTTAATATTTTTGATTCCTTTTCGTCCTTTCATCATCCGGATGTATGGCTCTGCAGCGAACAGTGTATTTATTTTGTAAAGGAAGGAACAAAAACTGAAATCAACGGGTTGAAAAAAACAGACGTTGTTTCCGTTGCAAGAACTACTTCCAGCTATTCCGGCGGAAAAATTCTTTCTAAAGGACTAGAATGGGAATCTGACCTGTTTAGAAAATACGGAATGCCAAGCCTGAGCAACCGTATTTCTGAAGAATATGCAAAGGACAGGCTTCCTGTAACAATATCAGCAGAAAAAGGTGACTGCATGCTTTTTCTGCCTTACAATGCAGTTGTTTCATAAATTAAATTCCCTGAACAATGATAATAAGGGAAGATGAAGCAATAAGGACTGCAGCTCCAAAACAGCACGCACCGGCAAGCAGCACGCAGTGAACTGCATAATAAAGCCATCTTGATTTTTTTATCAGCATGTAGATTACAGATTCTATAAGGGCTGCAGCACTTAAAACTGCAAGAGCTGAAGCAGATATAGCCATTGATTTAATGACGATTATCTGGGTTGAATCAAGAAACTGCTGGAAATTTCCAATAAAATACAGGAAAATCAGCGAGACTGTAAAAAGCAGAAGAAAGAGAACTGTTCTTCGTGTAAGTTTGAACAAAATAGAGACAGATAGATTTTTATTCAAGTCAATCCTTGCAGTTCTCATAATCCATTGTTATACTAAAAATTGTATTTTTAACCGTCAAGGGGGTAAAATGAAAAAGTTCTTCAAAAATCTGTTTGCATGTTTCATTATTCTCGTAGTTTTTGGAGCCGTTCTTTTCTTTCTTGGCTGGACACAGTTCAGGGTTCCGTCTGACGGTTTTGGAATAATCGTTTCCAAGACAGGCGGAATCAGTTCCCGCCCGGTTGTTCCTGGAGTTTTTTCATGGCATTGGGAATTCTTAATTCCATCTAATGCAGAATTAAAGACTTTTAAAAATCAGAATTTTTCATTGACAAGAAAAATTACAGGTTCCCTTTCAAGCGGAGATACTTACAAATCTGTTGATGACAGCATAAACAACTTTGACTACAGGTTTACCTATAAAATTTCGGCCGCAGTAAAGGCAGAAGATGTAATCAAGCTGCTAAAAGCATCTGTGATTACAGACGAAGAATCGCTTTCTGCATATATAGAAGAAAAAAGCGATTCTCTTTGCAGGAACATTTCTGCCGTTCTTTTAAGAAAGTCAGAAAAATCTACAGCTTTCAGGCCGGAACTGCTTTCTACAGAAGAACTTCTGGAACTTTCAAATTTTGACACAGAAAACCAATACGTTACGTTCTCGTCAATTGCAGTAACAGAAGCTTTAATTCCGGATTTTTACCTTTATGAACACGCACGGGCAGTTTACCTTCAGAATCTGGAAAAACAAAACGGCATTAAAAATACAAATATAAAAAAGTCTCTGGAACCAGCAGAAGATTATCCTGATGATTCTCAGGATTTTTCTGAACAGCCGGATGAAACTTCTTCCGGCTACAAAGGTTTTTTCAGAAGAAAAAGGATTGAAGAATGAAAAGATTGTACGGAATTCGCGGAGCGATAACTGCAGAAAATACAAAGGACTCAATTACAAAAAAGACTGTAGAAATGTGCACGCAGCTTTTTGAAAAGAACGGTCTTAATGCAGATGACTTTGTATCGCTTCATTTTACGCTTACAAAAGATCTGGATGAAATGAATCCATGCGCAGCGCTCCGCCATTCTTACAGAGGAATAAACGTTTCGGGCATTCCGCTGTTCTGCAGTCAGGAAGCCTATATAAAAGGCGGACTTGAAAAGGTAATTCGGGTTCTTGCAACAGTTTACATGGAAGAAAATTCCGTGCCTAAAAACATTTATCTTGACGGAGCAGCCGTGCTTCGTCCGGATTTAAAGGGTGAAAAATAAGCTGATGAATATTTGGATTGCAAGCATGGAATGCGCCGGAATTGCGGAAGCAGGCGGCGTTAAGGATGTTACGTTCGCACTCGCAAAAGGCTTTTCCAGAATAGGGCATAAGGTTACTCTTTTTATCCCTGCATTCGGCTGTACTTCTTATGCAAGAATCAAAAACTTGAAGAAAGAAGCCGTTTCCGGTGTTGAAATTCCTGTAGGTAACATGACTCACTTTGTATCCTATACAGAAGGAATTTTTGCAGGTTTTGGATTTAAGGTCGTTTTTGTAGAAAATCCTATTTTTTCAAATAAGAGTGCTGTTTACGTTTATACAGAAAAAGACCAGAAAATAGATCCAAAGCATATAAAGGGAAAAGGGCACGAAGACAGTCTTTTTATTGATGCAATGTTTTCCAAGGCCGTAAGTGAATATGTAAAATATATTCCGGAAGCAAAGCGTCCTGATATAATGCACTGTCAGGATGCATCCTGTGCACTTATCCCTTGCTATGCAGATAAAAACGCCTCTTCATTTTATGAAAAGACAAAGTTCTTCGTAACAATTCATAATGCAGGCCCTGCCTATCATCATGATTTTATGAATCTTGAACAGGCTGCATTTTTCAGCGCACTGCCTTATTCCATCCTTATTCAGGCGCAGAACGGCTACAGGGTAGAACCGTTCCTTCTTTCTGCAGTTTATTCACGACTTACAACTGTTTCTACATTTTATGCAGAAGAACTTACAGATCCTGAAAACGACAGCTGTACGGACGGACTTTCTACTTTATTCTTCAAAAAGAAAATCCCGGTTCATGGAATTACAAACGGAATTGACTACAACTTGTACAATCCTATGAAAAAACATGTTTCGCTTCTTCCATATGCTTTTTCACCGGCAAAAGGATTTTTATACGGAAAGCTTCTTAACAGACGTTTTTTCCTTAAAATGTGCAGGAAATTCTATGTTGCAGAAAAGAAATACGAACGCTACATGAAAGGAATGACCCGTTACGGATGGATAGACGATGTTCCTGACGGAAAAGGCCTGTATTTAATGTATCACGGACGCATTGTAATGCAGAAGGGAATTTCTGTAATTCTAGATTCCCTTGGTCGCCTTTTTGCAGATCATCCGGAATCAAGGATTTTTATTGTAGGACAGGGAGATCCAAATATTGAAGAAAGCATAAAGCAGGTTACAGAACAATATCCAGGTAAAATCGTATTCTTTAACGGATATAATGATCCTGTTTCAAGACTTGTTGCGGCCGCTTCAGACTTTGTATTCCTTCCAAGCTTTTTTGAACCTTGCTGCCTTGAAGATTTTATTGCACAGATTTATGGAACAATCCCTATTGCCCACGCTACAGGAGGGCTTAAAAAAATTGTAGACGGAAAATCCGGCTTCCTTTATTCAATTTCAAATGCAGACGGCTTCCTTGCCGCTGTAGACCGGGCTGTAATGGCAAAAAATGACAGGAAAAACTTCAAGAAGATGATTGCCTGGGCTGCGGCCTATGTCCTAAAAGAATACTCATGGAATAGTGTAATCCAGAGTAAATACATTCCGCTTTTCTGCGGCGACACGGAATAATTTTTTAATTTTTTTTCAAAAATTAAAGGTTTTGCTATTGACTCTTTTTTCCAAAAAGAATATAGTAAAAACACGTTCGACGCAAAACGAACATCTGCTGCCTTAGCTCAGTTGGTAGAGCACGTGATTTGTAATCTCGGGGTCGAGGGTCCAAGTCCTTCAGGCAGCTCTTTTCGGGAAGTTGGCACAGTGGGACTGCGGGAGACTGTAAATCTCTTGGGCAACCGGATGGGGTTCGATTCCCTGACTTCCCAAAGCTCTGGTTTATCCAGAGCTTTTTTTTTACAATTTTGTCAAAAAGACTTGTATCTGACTGACTTTTAAAAATTAATTCTGTATAATTTCTTCTGCTTATGAAAAAAAATTCTGTAAAAATCTTAAGTTTGGCAGCATCTGCTGTTGCGCTGCTTGCAGTCATTTTTGTTTCTGTTAAGCTGTGCACCTTGCCGTATAACAGTTCTGACAGTACGGGAAAAACCGTAAGGGTTCCTGCAGGTGCATCTGTAAGGGCAACCGGAAATTCATTAAAATCTGAGCACCTTATAAGAAGCGAACTGCTTTTTTATTTTGCAGCACGCTATCCGGCCGCAAGAAAAATCCTTATGGGATCTTCAGAAGCATTCATGCTTAAAAGCGGTGTATACAGAATCAGTCCTTCAATGAACCTTAATGAAATACTTAAAGTTCTTTCTTCAGGCAATCAGGAATATATAAGGGTTACAGTACCGGAAGGTCTGACAGTTTCAAAAATCGGAATGATAATGGAAGAAGCAGGCGTATGTTCTGCTGCAGATTTTAAAGAGGCTTCAAAAAATCCGGAACTTCTTGAAAAACTTAACGTAAGGGCAGAGTCCTTTGAAGGATTCCTTTTTCCTGATACATATTTTCTTACACCGTTAATGCAGGCTTCTTCTGTAATTGAAACAATGGTTGAAAACTTTTTTGAAAAATTCCGTCAGGTCACCAATGCAGAAAATATTCCTGAATCAAAAATTCTTGATACTGTAATCCTTGCGTCAATTATAGAAAGAGAATACCGCATAGCTTCTGAAGCTCCTCTTATTTCAAGCGTATTCAATAACCGGCTTAAGCATAATATCGGACTATATTCATGCGCAACCCTTGAATACATAATTACAGAAATAGAAGGCCGCGAACATCCGGATGTAATCACCTATAAAGACATAGAAATAGACAGTCCGTACAACACATATAAATGGGCAGGACTCCCGCCGGGACCAATTTCCAATCCTGGACTTGTAGCCCTTAATGCAGCTGTAAATCCGGCATTAACAAATTATTTTTATTTCCGCCTTGTAGATCCGGAAAAGGGAAATCATGTTTTTTCCAAAACATTTTCAAATCATATTGAAAATGCTCATTCTTACAATACAAAAAAGAGTGGATACTAGTGGCCGGCTTTATTTCTCAGGAAACAATTGATGCTGTAAACAATTCAGTAGATATTGTAAGCGTAATCAGTGAATACACAAAATTAGACCCTCGCGGAAATGACTTCTGGGGCTGCTGTCCTTTTCACGGAGAAAAAACAGCCTCGTTCCATGTTGATCCGTACAAAAAATACTATCACTGTTTTGGCTGTGGTGCCGGGGGAAACGTAATAAAATTCATAATGGAGCAGGAAAAGCTTTCCTTTACAGATGCAGTTATCCTGCTTGCAAAAAAAGCCGGAATCGAAGTCAAGTACGCTGGCGGGCAGACAGAAAACAGGCCTGATCCTAAAATCAAACTTATAGAACAGTACATTGAACTTTACGACAGGACAGGTTCAATGTTTCATTATCTCCTTATGGAATCAGAACAAGGAAAAGCTGCCCTAAAATACATTACAGATCGCGGACTTACAATAGAAACCTTAAAGAAATTTAAAATAGGATATGCGCCGGCAGATAGATACTGGCTTAAAAATTTCCTAATAAAAAAGAATTTTACAAAGGAATTCCTGGAAAAATCCGGTCTTTTCAGCAAGAACTATCCGGACGTTGCTTTTTTTTCAAACAGGCTTATGTTCCCGATTTTTAACCGTCAGGGACAGATGGTTGCATTTGGCGGACGGCAGCTTTCCAACGATCCTAACAGTCCGAAATATCTTAACTCCGGTGACCTGATTCAATATAAAAAGGGAGAAACCCTTTACGCATTCAATTTTGCAAAAAAAGCTATAAAGGAAAACAAAAAGGTTATTTTCTGCGAAGGCTACATGGACTGCATTGCATACCATCAGTGCGGAATTGAATACGCCGTGGCTCCTTTAGGAACTTCGCTTACAGAAGACCAGATAAAAATCATCAAACCATTTGTTGATGAAGTACTTCTTTCTTTTGATTCGGATGGAGCTGGACAGAAAGCAACACTGCGTGCAATCTACATGCTCAGAAAGGCTTCCATTACAGTAAGGGTAATAAAAATAGAAGGCGGAAAAGATCCTGCTGAATTAATGGTAAATTTTGGTTCCGAAATATTGACGAAGTCGGTTTCTGGTGCTATCCTAGATAGCGACTTTTTATTATCTAAACTAGGGAGAGAGTATCCTATTGATACACCAGAAGGAAAAATACGGGCTTCGCTTGAATATTTTCCTTATCTGGATTCTCTTCAGTCCGATATATTAAAAGAATCTTGCCTGGAACAGATGTGTCAGGCATTCAAGTTAAAGCCGGAGGCAGTCAAGAGGGATTATAATAATCGTGATCAAGCTCGTCAGCGTTTAAATATCCGGCAGCCAGAAAAAACTAACAATACAGAACCCATAAAGCGCAACGCAGAACTGGGATGTGTACTGGCAATAATAGCCGATCTTGATAAGTATAAACTTATTCGAACCGAACTTATTCCCGATGATTTTGACGACTCTTATGCAAAAAAGCTTTTACTTATTCTGGAGGATTGCTTCAATTCAGATTCTTTAACGCTTTCGGCAGTTTTGTCCAGGTGTGATGACGTGCGGATGTCAAACATGATTACAGCTTCACTTTCCAGCGGAGAATTCAGCAGGAATACAGAGGCTGCAGTCAAGGATTCTGTTGCCCGCATCAAGCGCAAGGCGCTGGAAAAACAGCGGGACAGGCTGATGGAACGTATAAAGCAGTTTTCCTGCGTAACGCAGGACGATACAGAAGAATTGAACAGGCTTCTTTCAGAAAAAATGATGCTAGATAAAAAATTGAAAGTATAATCGGCTGCTTGATGCAGGTCAGTTGACTGAAAAAGCAGTTTGCAAAAGGTGTGAATCGATGGATCAGGAATTAAATCCTTCTGTAAAAAAAATCTTTGATTATGCGGCGGGAAAGTCCGTAATCACATATGATGAAGTAACTATTCTTGTTGGACAGGATTTCGTAAATTCTCCGGAATGGGAAACTGTCCTGCAGCTTTTGGAAAAAAACAACATTCAGATTATTGAACCGGGAATCGAAGACGAAGATGATTCAGTAGAAGTTGAGGGAGACGAAGACGACGAAGGACTTCTTGATGATGAAGATGCCGAAGACGCAGTTGATGACCTTGACAAGGATGCTGACAGAAGCCGTCTTGTAAACAGCGACAAGGATTCCAGCGTAGATGATCCGATCCGCCTTTATCTTCGCGAAATCGGTAAAGAAAATCTTCTTACTGCAGAGCAGGAAGTTACTCTTTCTAAAGAAATGGAAGACGGAAACAACATCATTAAAAATGTTGTGCTTAATTCCGGCATTATGATTCCTGAATTCTTTGAAATTGCAATAAAGGCGTTTACACGCATTGACCAGCATGAACCTGGCAAAGCACGCAAAGAAATCAACGAAGAAATGGCAGAAAAACGCCGCCTTAAGAGCTGCTACGGCGAATACATAAAGCCTGTTCTTCCAGAAATGAAGCTTTACAAATCCCTTAAGGATCAGATTTACAAGACTGATCACGTAAGCCGCATTTTTGTTGATCCACAGCTTGTAGAACTTAGGGCAAAGATTCAGACTCAGCTTCAGAAAATTGACATTCAGTCAGAGGAACTTGATAAATTTACAGAAAAATTCCTTGATGCAACTTCAAAAATTGAAGAATACCGTCAGAAGCAGGAAAAAAAGATGAAGGAACTGCGCATTTCCAATGCTGCAGAACTCCGAACTCTTGGACGTCGCATTTCAATGCGTTCAGAAGCTGCAAAAATCGAATCTGAACTTAACATGACGACTGATGAAATCAGGGATATTTACACTCAGATTCAGAAAATTGACCGCAAGCTTAACCGCCTTGAATTCGAATTTGAAAATACAATTGACGAAATTCAGGAAAAAGCAAAGGAAATAAAACGAGGGGCACGCATGATGGAAAAGGCTAAGAACCGCCTCATCAATGCAAACCTTCGTCTTGTCGTTTCAATTGCAAAGAAATATACAAACCGCGGACTTCAGTTCTTTGACCTTGTTCAGGAAGGAAACATTGGTCTTATCAAGGCTGTAGAAAAATTTGAATACCGCAAGGGATTTAAATTTTCTACGTATGCAACATGGTGGATCCGTCAGGCAATTACAAGATCTATTTCTGATCAGGCGCGCACAATCCGAGTTCCTGTTCACATGATTGAACAGATTAACAAGGTTGTCCGCGAAAGCCGCCAGCTCATGCAGAAATTCGGCCGTGAACCGACTGATGAAGAAATTGCACAGCAGCTTGGTTGGCCACTTGCACGCGTAAAGCAGGTAAAGAATGTTGCACGCGAACCGATTTCTCTTGAAACACCAATCGGAGAAGAGGAAGATTCATCTTTGGGCGACTTCATCGAAGATAAGGAAGTTGAAAATCCGGCAACACAGACTTCTTACAAACTGCTTCAGGAACAGTTGCGACAGGTTCTTGGAACTCTGCCACCGCGTGAACAGGAAGTTCTTAAGATGAGGTTTGGTCTTGATGACGGATATTCGCTTACACTTGAAGAAGTCGGCCTTTACTTCAATGTAACGCGTGAACGAATCCGTCAGATTGAAGCAAAAGCTTTAAGAAGACTCAGACACCCGCGACGTGCAAACGGTCTTCGTGATTATATTGAAACATAATCTGCCTGGTGTTTATAGACAGAAAACTGTATTTAAGGTATTATTTTTAGATAAACAACGAATAAGGAATTCAAAATGGAAACTAATGAGATTTTTGACAGACTAAAGAGTCTTCAAGTTATTCTTGGAAGAAAGTATGAACTTGAATCAAAAATTGAAGAAGCTCCGAAGCAATTGAGCTCTCAGGATGAACTTCTTTCGAGAATGAAGAAAGAATTTATCGAAAAGAATAAGACATACGACGAAATAAAAGAAAAAGTTTCTCAGATTAAAGTTGAGCTTGATGAAGCAATAAAGACTCGCGAAGACGGTGAAAAGGCAATGGATACAATTTCTACTCACCGTGAATATGAGACTCTTGAAAAGCAGATTCATGAAGCAACTGAAACAGAAGCAAAACTCCGTAAGGAACTTCAGAAAGAAGAAAAAGTTCTTGCAGAACTTAACGAAACTATGAAAGCTACAGAAATGATGATTTCTTCACAGGAATCAGACCTTAATGCAAGCAAAGAAGCACTTGAAGGTCAGCTTTCTACATATAAAAACGAACTTGAACAGCTTAAAGCTCAGGAAGCACAGACAGTTCCTGGTCTTGATCAGGAAATTCTGTTCAAATTCCAGAGAATCATTCAGAGAAATTCAGAAGGTATTGTTGCAGTTCGTAACGGCGTATGTTCTGGATGTCACATGATTCTTCCTGCTCAGTTTGCAAACGAAGTTCGTGAAGGTGACAGCATTTTGTTCTGCCCATACTGCAGCCGTATCCTTTACTATGAAGAAGTAGAAGAAGGCGCACAGGAATCTTACTTTAATGATGCCGGTAGCCTTGCAGATCTTGACGACGACTTTGCCGATGATGAATTTGACGAAGACGAAGATAACGATCTGTACGATGAATCTGAATCAGCCGATGACATGTCTGAAGATCGCGATGATGACGATTTGGAAGAATCTGACGATTCTGAATAATTAAAATGATTACAAACAGGATCTGATCGCGTGCCTGCATTCTTATGACAGAGTGCAGACATGAGGAAAGTCCGGGCTCCTTCGGGAAAAATGCCGGGTAATAACCGGGCAGAAACAGGTAGATGCAGTTTTTACTGTATATCCCTGAATCTGACAGACAGTGCAGCAGAAAACAAACCGCCCTGCAAAGGGTAAGGGTGAAAAGGCAGTGTAAGAGACTACCGCACAGACGGCAACGGATGTGGCAGTGCAAACCTCATTTGGAGCAAAATTAAGCAGAAGTTTGGTTTCCCGACCTTATACTTTGGGTAAATTGCTAAAGTCATCCGGCAACGGATGATTCGGATAGATGGTCAGGTATTGCATGCAATACGACAGAACCCGGCTTATTATCCTGTTTGTTTTTTTTGACCATGTTGAACAGTAATGTTATTAAGAGAAAAAGTAAATTAGTACGCAACCTCACTATTTTAATCTCGACAGCAATTGTTCTTGCTGTCATTACCGTTCTTTCAATAAAAATGTTCCAGGGTACTTTTCAGGACAGAGTTACAAATAAAAAAATTGTTGATGCTTGGAATAAGTATGACTATCAGAAAGTAAACGAACTTACAGATGTTCTTCTTGATAAAAATCCCTTTAATAATTTTGCGCTTGTATATCATGGCTTTTCAAGTTTTTATGTTGCCCTTTCACAGCTGGACACATTGAGCACTCAGAATTACCTTGATGAAGCAATAAACAGCCTAAGAATTGCCCATTACAGTTCAAAAGCAAAGCTAAGAGGGCAAATTGAATACGTTCTTGGAAAAGCATATTTCTACAAAAATACAATTACATCATATTATTATTCTGATCTTGCAATAAAATATCTTGAAGCAGCAAAAATTTCCGGTTACAAACCGGATGATTTATATGAATACCTGGGGCTAAGTTATGCTGCCCTGGATATGACAATGGAAAGCATTGCAGCCTTTACGGAAGCGCTTATCGTCAGAGAATCTTATTCACTGCTGCTTTCTATTGGCGAGCAGTATTACAAAGCTAGACAGGAAAATGTTGCAAAACAATATCTGTATAGAATTGTAAATGACTGTGAAGACGACAACCTTGTAAACAAGAGTCTGAATCTGCTTGGACTTATATATATTGATGAAAAAGATTATGGAAAGGCGAGGGAATCTTTTGATAATATCCTTAAAAAAAATCAAAATTCTGCTGACGCTTTCTATGGTATTGGTGTAATATATGAAAAGCAGGGTGATCTTGTAAAAGCTCGTTCCGAATGGAGAAAAGCATTAAAGATTCATGTTAATCATCCTGGCGCTTTAGCCAAGATGGCTGCATATAATTAAGAAAATAATATATTTAAAAATCCGGGAGGATTTATGGGATTTTTTGACAGGTTTTCGACAGATATTGGTATTGATCTTGGTACATGTAATACTTTGATTTATGTAAGGGGAAAGGGAATTCTTATTGATGAACCGTCGGTTGTTGCCGTAGAAAAGGGTACAAAAAGAATTCTTGCTGTAGGTGCAGAAGCTAAAAACATGCTTGAAAAAACACCTAGCAACATTATTGCAATTCGTCCGCTTGCAGACGGCGTAATCTCTGACATTGACAGTACAGAACGTATGATTAAATATTTTATTCAGAAGATTACTCCTAGACACCAGCTGTTCAAATCTACCCGAATGAAGATTGGTATTCCTTCCTGTGTAACAGATGTTGAACGCCGCGCTGTAATTGAAGCAGCCCTTAAAGCAGGCGCAAAGGAAGTTGAAGTAATTGCAGAATCGCTTGCAGCTGCTATTGGTGCAAAAATTCCTATTTATGAACCTGCCGGTCATATGATCTGTGATATTGGTGGTGGTACAGCAGAAGTTTCTGTAATTTCACTTGGCGGTATGGTTGTCACAAGTTCTATCCGCGTAGGTGGAGATAAATTTAACGAAGCTCTTGTAAAACACGTAAAGAGCGTACATAACCTTATCATAGGACATCAGGCAGCAGAACGTCTTAAGATTCAGATTGGTAATGCTACACCTGACAAAACCATTGAAAAAATGGAATTGAAGGGAACAGATGCAATTACAGGTCTTCCACGCCGTCTTGAAATTGACAGCGTAGAAGTTCGAGAAGCCCTCAAAGAACCTGTAAAGATGATTGTAGAAGAAATCAAGAACGTAATCAGTCAGACTCCTCCGGAACTGGCTTCTGATATTATTGACCGCGGTATTGTAATGACCGGCGGTGGTTCTATGCTTAAGGGACTTCCTAAACTTATTTCAAAAGAAACTGGTGTTCCTGTAATTCTTGTTGAAAATCCGCTTGAATGTGTAGCATTGGGTGCTGGAGAAGCATTTGAACTGTTCAGAGACATGTCTTCTGACAGATCTGTATACGACAGTTTGAATGAATAGGCAGTGCAGTGAAAAATAAGTTTTCTTTTAAGCTTTCTGAATTTGTTCTTGTACTTTATATCCTTTTTTCGGGAATAATGCTTACATTCAGTTCAGGAAGTTTTGTCCTTAATTTTAAACAGCTCGGTTTTTCTACTCTTAGTGCCATTGAACGCGGTGTTCACGGCATTGTTTACGGAATTGGAAGTTCTTTTTCTGCTGTACGCGAACTTGCCCAGCTTAGAAAAGAATATGAAGTCCTTACAAAACAGCTTGCTGACTATGAACAGATGCGCAGGTCAAATGCAGAAATAAAAAAAGAAAACGAACGCTTAAAGGAACAGCTTGGTTTTTCAACTTCACTTGAAGAAAAAAATTATCCTGCAAGAATTATTTCCCGGGATAGCGACAACCTTTACGCTGCAATCACAATTGATAAGGGAAGCCTTGTTGGAATCAAAAAAAATATGCCTGTAATTGCCTATCAGAACGGAAATTCCGGTCTTGTTGGAAAAGTAATTCAGGTTGGTGCATTAACAAGTCAGGTTATGCCTGTTTACAATTTAAACTGTACTGTTTCCTGCAGAATTCAAAATACCCGCGACATTGGTTTGGTTTCCGGTAACGGAAATGAAGATGAACCGCTTAAAATGAGTTATGTACGAAAAAGGGTACTGGAAGAACTGCACTATGGTGATGTAGTTGTTACTTCTGGCGAAAACAACAACTACATGAAGGACATTGCCGTTGGAACAATTTCTAAAATTTCGGTAATTGATTACAATTCTCTGCTTGATATTGAACTTACACCTATAATTGATTTTTCACGACTTGAAAATGTTGTAGTTGTAAATATGCGAGAAATTAATGAGGCTAAGAAATAGATATGTTTAAGTCAGTTTGTGTTTCAATTCTAATTCTTCTGTCTGTAAGCGTCTTTGAAACTGCAATTGTTTCAAATATATCTTTTTTACCTGCCGTTCCTGATTTCCTTTTACTCTGCATTATTTACATGGCTCTTCTTAACGGAAGAAGTTACGGATCGACTTCAGGTTTTATTTCCGGACTTTTCTGGGATTTTTTAACAGGCTGTCCGTTCGGCTTTAACATGCTTTTGAGGACACTTCTTGGATATTTTCCGGGCTTTTTCAGCAAATCAATCAATTATAACGGATTTTTTATTCCGGCCGCATTTGGTCTTATAGGAACAATTGTAAAAGTAATCCTTACATGGCTTATTTCACTGTTTTTTCCGAACATCATTGTAAA
>JBGVIP010000072.1:0-25466 GCA_045123335.1 Treponema sp. | reverse complement strand
CATAATGTCGGTAGAAGTGCCGTCGCGCTCAGCAATAAGCTGATTAAAGGTTTTAGGATCGCTTATAAGCGCATCCTGAATTACACCCCCCACGCTGCCGTCTACATATGAATCATGCTTAAAAGGCTTTGAAACAGTATTCTGAATCAGTTTAGAATCGCTCTCTTCTGTAAGAGCCTGAATTTCTGCAAGTGTCATTTCCTGAACTTTTTTGCAGCCAGAAAAATTAAAGGAAAATAAAATACACAATGAAAAGAAAACAAACATTTTAAATCTGCACATAGTTCAATTATAGCGCAACAGTCAGCAAATTGAAAATAAAATATAAAGGATTGAGAGACACAAAAAAAAGAGGAAACGCATTTCTGCATTTCCTCTTTATGCGGCGAACAGGACTTGAACCTGCACAGCTTTCGCCATAAGGACCTCAACCTTACGTGTCTACCAATTCCGCCATCGCCGCGTGTGTTAGTAATATATTTTATATTACGATTTATGTCAATAAGCCAAACAGTTTTTTTTAAATTTTTTTTTATTTTTTTTGAAATATATAAAAAATCTTATTTTAAGCCTGCTTCCATAAATCAATAAATTCCAGCATATACTGCTGAACGTCGCAGAACCACTTTTTCTGCATCTGACAGGCAGGAACTCCTATGTATCTGAAGTGCCAGCATTCCCAGCGGTAGCCTGTAATGTCTTCATATCCCATTGGGAAAGAAAGGCTCCAGCCGTATTTTGCGGCATTTTTATAAACCCACTTTCCCATGGAAGTATCTGCAAAATCATCTGTTATAGAACCAAAATCAATTGCTGTTCCAAGCTGATGCTGACTTGTTCCCGGGCGTGCACTTTCACGCTCTGCTTCTTCCAGACCATCAATCGCAACCCATTTTGCAAAAACTTTTTCCTGGTAAGAGTAAGAGCGGTAAGTTGAACTCACAAGCAGACGTATTCCGTCCTGCAAAGCCGCCTTTGCCATAACTTTAAGGGCAGCCTCAACGTCAGGG
This sequence comes from Treponema sp., assembly GCA_045123335.1. Classification (GTDB taxonomy): domain Bacteria; phylum Spirochaetota; class Spirochaetia; order Treponematales; family Treponemataceae; genus Treponema_D. The sequence continues at coordinate 24,456 of JBGVIP010000072.1, read as the reverse complement.
CGAAGCGAAAGGTCATTTCTGTTTATTGAATATAAATCATTTTTTACAAGCGGAACCAGATCTTTTGGCACATATTCACCGACAGAATGCTTTTTATCAACAAGATAATATATTCCCAGATCGTCGCTTCTATAATTTTTTTCTGCATCAAGTACAACCTTTAAGTCCCTTAAAAACTGAACCTTATCAGAAATTACAATTTCCCGACGTGCCCTTTCTGACATTTTAGAAAGGACTGCATCAATTTTTTTAAGTTCAGAAGCAGACTGGGCAAAAGAACCGCAGCAGAATGCCGTCAGATAAACAAAAAACAAAAAAAACTTTTTCATATTATCCTCTATAAATCCCCTAAAAAAAGTTCCCAAAGCCGCAGCTCCGGGAACTCTATAAATCTACTTAAAAACCGCAGAATATTAGAACGAATCCAGTCCGCCAGCCTTAACCTGGAAATGCGAAAATTCCATGCTAAAGCTTGCGCGTCCCTGAGTTGCAGAACGCAGGTTTGTACTGAAACCGAACATCTTTGCCATAGGAGCCTGTGCGTGAACAATGTCACCGCCGGCCTTAGAATCCTGGCCAAGAATCATGCCTCCACGCTGTGTCATCTGACTCATTGCGTCACCAACAAATTCCTTAGGGCAGGAGATATCAACGTTCATTACAGGCTCAAGCAGCTCCGGACTGGCCATATTGCAAACCTTGTCAAAAAGCTGTGCGGCACATGCTTCAAAAGCAAATGTAGAAGCAGTAAGTTCGTCATATTCAATTCCAGTCACTGTTACCGCAATGTCCGCACAAGGATAACCGTAGTTAATACCGGAATCCAGTGAAGACTTAAATCCGCTTTCAATAGCAGAATAAATTTCATCAGGAATTTCCTGCTTTCTGACAGTACATGTATAACTGTTTCCAGAACCAGTTTCGCGCGGCTCTACGCGTACAGAAAGTCCAGCACGATTTTCTTTTCCTGCAAGAACCTTTTCAAATACGTCAGAAGTTTCAGCCGCAGCAGTAACAGATTCCCTGTAAGTAACCTGAGGAGCACCAACGCGGCACTGAACCTTAAAATCGTCCTTCATTCTTGTAACAAGAACGTCCAGATGAAGTTCTCCCATTCCGCTGATGATAAGCTGACCGGTTTCTGCATCTTCGTGATATGTAAATGTCGGATCTTCCTTAGAAAGGATTTCCAGCGTTTCATTCATTTTGTCTCGCTCACTCATGCTTTCCGGCTCAAGGGCAACAGAAATTACAGGCTGAGGGAATACAGGCTCTTCAAGAAGAACTGGGAAACCTTCGCTTCCAATAGAATCTCCTGTCTGCGCAAGTTTAAGGCCTACAAAAACCGCAATATCGCCGGCTTCTACTGTATTTACAGGCTCAGATTTATCCGCATGCATGCGAAGGATTCTGTTTACGCGTTCGCGCTTTTTCTTATTTATATTAAGAATCTGAGTACCCGATGTAATTTTTCCTGAATACATGCGTACGTAGCACAAAGAACCCATTTCCTTGTCATACTGAATCTTAAATACAAGACCAAGAGCCTGCTTGGAAGCATCGCAAGGAATCTGAACTTCTTCTTCCTTATCCTTCTTTACGTGAATTCCCTTTGCAGGCGGAATGTCAGTTGGACACGGCAGATAGTCAATTACTGCATCAATTAAAGGCTGTACGCCCTGGTTGTGGCGGCTTGAACCCATTACAACAGGTACAAGAACGCGATTTACAGTTGCCTTTCTAAGTGCAGCCTTAATCTGCGCATCAGAAATTTCGCCGCCTTCAAGATAAATTTCAGCAAGTTCGTCATCAGCAGATGCAACCTTGTCAATCAAAGTTTCGCGCCATGCCTTAGCATCATCAAGGCGAGAAGCATCAATGTCGCTTACAACAACATTTTCCCCCTCTTCGCCTTCAAAGCGCAGTTCTTTCATTGCAATCAGGTCAATAAGACCTTCAAATTCCTGACCCTGACCAATCGGAATCTGCAATGCAGCACATTCAACACCGAATTTATCTTCAATATCCTTCATGGAACCAAAAAAATCAGCTCCAATGCGGTCCATCTTGTTCATGTAAACAATTCGTGGAACGCAGAAATTATCAGCCTGCTTCCACACAGTTTCTGTCTGAGGCTGAACACCGTCAACCGCACAGATTACCGCAACCGCACCGTCCAGAACACGCAAAGAACGCTCAACTTCAGCCGTAAAATCTACGTGACCCGGAGTATCAATAATATTTATCTGATAGCCTTTCCATGTTGTAGTTGTAGCCGCAGAACAGATTGTAATACCCCTTTCCTGCTCCTGCTGCATCCAGTCCATTGTTGCCTGACCATCATCAATTTCGCCTATCTTATGAATTTTTCCAGTATAAAACAAAATACGTTCTGTAGTCGTAGTCTTTCCGGCATCAATATGCGCCATGATTCCAATATTGCGCATTTTCTTTAGATCAGTTGGCATTTTTTTCCTCTTTTCTCATCAAAAATGTAGAATACTTTATTGTAGCGGAAATTCTATTTTTCAACAATACAATGTAAATTCTTATAAAAACGGGCGCAAATTCCTTTGCAAACCGCTGTTCCAGGGCCCGCTTACGCTCGGTCTTTGCGTCCTAAAGGCCGTAAATCCTGGTAGAATAAAATTACAAAATACTTTTGTAATTTTATTCCCCACCCTTCCATAGCGGCGCAGGCTATTCCCAAAACTTCTGTAGATTTCGCAAAACAAATATTTTAGCAGTCCCACCAGGCAGCTGCAGCCTGATCCGCAAGCTGTAAAAGCAGAACCAGCGGATTCTGAAGAAAATTCGAATAATTCATTTTTTCTGTATCAGTTAAATCGCTGAAGCCCATGTGGCGGCTTACTGCTTCCAGAACATTTCTTCTTTTTACAAAAGACGGCATGCATTCAATAAGATTAAGAACTGATTCATTTCCGTGGCCAAGATTTCTTGAATCATCCTTTGTGCGGTAAACAGGCTTTTTAACCCAGTTACCCATAAAATCTTTTGTATTCCTGTATTCAATCATGTAACTGTCAGCCTTACAGAAATCATGACATAGAGAAGCAACAAAAATATCCTCTGCACTAAAGTCAAATTTTCCGTCAATCGGAGACCTTTCATAATTTTCTACAACGGATTTTGCAAACCAGAACGCATTCATGATTACCATAAGAGTATGAACGCAAAGTCCGCTCTCCCAGTTTCCATGAAATCTTGTAGAAGCCGGAGTCTTCCAGAAGTCATGCGAATCCATCCATTTTCTCAGGTTTTCTGCCTCATCAATATTAACAATCACATACGAAATCATTTCTTCGTAGACTTTTTTTACAACAGCAAGGTCAAACTTATGTCCCTCTCCAACTGGATTGTACTGTTCATAAATTCCGGTCACTTCATCTATCTGCCGGAACAATTCCTGTTTTTTTTCTGAATCCATATTCATTCCTTTATAAAAATAATATAATGCAAATATGAATGAAAAACAAACCTCTGGCATTAAAGCCGTAATTTTTGATATGGATGGCGTCCTCTTAGACACAGAAACAATCAGCTGGCGCAACTGGGAAGACGCAGCAAAAGAATTCGGCATTTCAAATATTAGCGAAGCAAATTCAAAATGCATGGGTGCAAACCGCGCAGACACAATTACGATTTTAAAACAGCTATACGGCAGCGATTTTGACGGTCTTGCGTTCCTAAACCGCACGTCAGAACTGTTTGATATTACAGAAAAAACAGAGGGCATACCGTTAATGCCATACGTTACAGAGGCATTGGATTATCTTAAAGAAAAATACACGCTCTCGCTTGCCTCTTCCACAAGACAGGTAAGGGTTCACCGCCAGCTTGCAGACTGCAAAATAGTCCAATATTTCAAGACAATAATATGCGGAGATCAGGTTGAACATTCAAAACCAGATCCAGAGATTTACCTTAAGGCATGTCAGTCAATCGGCTTAAAACCGGAAGAATGCGCAGCCATAGAAGACAGCTTTAATGGCATAAGGAGTGCGCATGCGGCAGGACTTTTTACAATAATGGTTCCGGATAAAATGCAGCCGGACGAAACGATAAGACCGCTCTGCAACAAAATTATACCGTCACTGAAACACATTCAGGAAATTCTATAAAAAAAATGCGCCGGCAGAACAGTTGATGTTCAAACCAGGCGCATTTTTTTTTACCGAAAGCCGCTTTTATTTAGATGCAGCAAGAACAACAGATGTCATCGGCGGAATTGTAATCTTTCCGTCAGCAACACTTGTTCCCGGATTTGATGTATAAACCAAAGGCATGTCGCAGCCGGCTGGCAATGCAACAGTTTCTGTTCTCTTAGAAGAAACATTGTGAATTACAAATGCCTTTTCTTCAGGAGCTTCCATTACCCATGATTCAAGAACTGCGCTGTCTGTAGGTACAGCCTTAAGGCGTCCATGAAGCAAAGCCGGATGAGCAGTCTTTACGCGGATAACGCGCTTGTAATGATTAAGCAAAGATTCTGGATCTTTCTGCTGAACAGCAACAGGAACAGTTTTTTTGTTGTAAACCTTTGCATTTCCGTAAGCAGGAGTATCAAACCATGAAGTTGTCATCTTATCCTTTCCTTCTGCATTCCATACAAGTGCAGTACGCTTAGACGGATCATCAGAACCGCTCTTCATACCAATTTCTTCACCGTAATAGATGAACGGAATACCTTCTGCAAGAATGTACATGTTGGCGGCAAGCTTCATCTTATCAGGCTTGTTTCTTAATGCAGCAGAAATACGAGCCTGGTCATGATTAGAAAGGAACGGTGCATCAATGTAATTTGGATTATTTTCGCGGTACATTGCATATTCGCTTTCAAGACTTCGTGCAAATCCGTTGTAACGGCTCTTGTCATCATCGTCCGGAGTTCCGTTATTATCATTAATTTCCTGATTGTTGATGATATTAGGAATCAAAGTTCCCAAATCAAAATGGAAGTTAGACTGCATTCCTGCAAGATATTTTGCACGTGTAGCAGTTGGTTCCCAAACTTCAGCAACACTGTATGCATCCGGTTTAATGGAAAGAATATAGTCATTCATTTCTTTCCAGAATTTTACAGCCTTAGTAATAGTTTCTGAACCTGGTCTAACTTCGTTGGCATTGTAAATATGTCCAGCAGCATCAAAGCGGAATCCAGAAACTCCCTTATCAAGCCAGAATTTAAATACCTTCTTGAATTCTTCACGAACAGCCTGTTCATCCATATTAAAATCAGGCATTCCTGTACTGAAAAGACCAGCATAATAATTCATTACGGCCTGTCCTTTTTTATCAAGCAACGGTTTTCCGTCTGCACCAGTTACAGGATTAGAAAGATCAATGCACCAGATATTGCCTGCAAGACCTTTCTGATTGCGATTGTAAACTCCGCCATTTTCAGAAAAATCCATATCTGTAATCCAACGGTACCATGAATGATATGAACTCTTTGGATCTTTGGATTCCTTGAACCATTCACAATATGGAGAAGAATGATTACATGTCATATCGATAATTACATCAATTCCGCGCTTTTTGCATTCGACAATGAATTTTTCAAAATCTTCCATTGTTCCATAATCTGGATTAATGGAATAATAATCAGTTACGTCATATCCATGATAAGAAGGCGAATCAAAAATCGGCAGAAGCCAGAGACCTGTAACGCCAAGGTCTGTAGTTGTTGAATCATCACCGTCGTTCAGGTAATCAAGTTTTTTTGTAAGTCCCTTAAAATCACCGATTCCGTCGCCGTTTCCGTCGGCAAAAGAACGAACGAAAAGGCTGTAATAAACACCTTCTGTAGGTTTATTAGCCTTGCGCTGTACGCCAGCAAGCTGAGTTACAGCAAGTTCAGGGTTAAGCACACCACCCTTTTTTGCTTTTGCAAATGAAGTACCAGCAGCAGAAACAATCAATGCACCTGCAAGGAGCTTCTTTGCAATAGAAGTTTTAAATAACATATTTCCTCCAGCGTTATTTATTCTATTTATCTATTATACAACATAATTTACATCTTTAAAACAAAAAAGTGGAATCCACGTTACCATGAATTCCACTTTTAGGTACAGAATAATTTATTTAAGAAACCGCAAAGGCTAATCGCAATGCAGTTTCTCTAAAACACGAAACCTTACTCTTTACCGCTTGTACCAGCCATAGACATAAGCAATGTCTTCTGACCAGCCATAAACAGGATTGTAAACGGTACTGCAACAAGAATGGCACCTGCCGCAAACATTGTAAAGTTATCGTTAGAACGACCACTGATCATTTCGTACAGACCAACGGCAAGAGTTTTCTTATCATCACTGCGCAAAATCATGCGAGGGAAGATATAGTCCATCCATGGGCCTGTAAAACTTGTCAGAGAAAGGAATACAATCTGAGGTTTAGCAGAAGGAAGAATTACACGGATAAATGCAACTAATGGAGATGCACCGTCAATGTAAGCTGCTTCTGCAATATCCTTAGACATTGTATCGAAGTAACCCTTCATAAGCTGAGAGTTGAACGGAATTGAACCTGCAGAATATACAAGTACAAGTCCCCACAATGTGTTCAGCGCATTGAACTTCCAGAGGATTACATATGTAGCAACCATTCCAATAAAACTAGGGAACATCTGAAGTACAATCATACCTCCCATAATCTGCTTACGACCTGTAAATTCAAATCGAGAGAAGATGTATCCGGCAAGAGTACAGATGAATACTGTAATGATTGTATTCATAACAGCAATCTTAAGTGTATTAAGGTACCAGATTTTGTAGTTTGTTCCGTGAACAGTTGTTTCACCCTTTACAAGCTTATCTGGGCTTGTAAGAAGACGACGATACTGGTAAATAGTAGGCTTTTTAAAGCTGAACTTGTGAACAACTTTTGTTGCCTTGCCCTTTCCTGTACCGTTACATTCAGGACAAACTCTGTCCTCAGGACCAGTTGCAGAAATTTCATTCAAATCTTCATCAAACTGTGTATCAACTTTGATGAATTCCATTCCAGTCTCAGGAATATATCCTGTTCCCTGACATGCAGGACAGTCAGCCCTGATTTCCTTATCTACCTGAGTAGTAAAAGGAATAACTGATGTTGCAGCCAAAGAATTTGACTTTGTAAAAGAAGAACTGATTGTGAACAATACAGGGTAAATAACGATAAGTACGTTTATACCAAGAATAATGTTCAGAAGAATTCCAATTGGAGTAGCTTTGCTTGTTAACTTTGTCATTATACTTCTCCTTCCTTGAACGACTTGGTTCTTGTGTAGTTGTACAACGCAAATGGTACGAGTACTACAAATACAAGAAGTGACAGTACTGAAGCCAAATTGTATCGGGCTGGAGTATTCATAGTAAGCTTATAGATCCAAGAGATCAAAAGGTCTGTTGCACCACAGTTTGTTACAGTTGTCAAACCTGGCTGAGGCATGTTTGGACCACCACCTGTCAGGAAGAATACTGCACCGAAGTTGTTGATGTTTCCGGCAAACTGCATGATCAATGTAGGTTTAAGCTGGAACATAACAAGAGGATATGTAATGCTCTTGAACTGCTGCCACTTAGTAGCACCATCGATTACAGCAGCTTCATACAATGAGTTGGCAATAGCTGTCATTGAAGAAGTTGTAAGAATCATTGAGTAAGGGAATCCAATCCAAATGTTTACGAAGATCAAAGCACCCTTTGCAACCCAAGGATCAGAAAGCCAAGGGATAGGCTGATCAATAAGACCGATAAGCTGAAGAGTTCTGTTGATAGGACCTACAGTACCGTTCAAAAGGTTAGCCCATACGAACAAAGAAAGCATTGTCGGAATGGCATATGGAAGGATGTATACAGTTCTGAAGAACTTTGGAATAACTACGCGTTTGTCCTGAAGAACGAATGCATAGAAGAATCCAACAAAGAAACATGTAAATGTAGCAAAAATAGCCCATACGATTGTCCAGATGGCAGTCCATCCGAATGTACGTGCCCATTCACCGCCACCAACTTTCATACTGAACATCTGTACAAAGTTTTCAAGACCAACCCAGTCTACAAGGTTGTTCGGCGGAATATGATCCGGTGAAGAATAGTTTGTAAATGCTACAAGTGCAGAGAAGAGCAATGGAATTACAGAGAAGATTGCAATCATTACAATACTTGGCGCAATACCGATTGTAGCGAATGAGTTCTGTGAAATATCATTGCGGGCTTCTTTCCATGTCTGGAAATGACCAATCTTTATAAACTTCTTTACAGAAGCTTTTGCACTGTTAATGTTAAGGATATAAAGGAACACAAAGAAAGCAATGATGATAAGGGCAAAAATACCGTTAATCATCATAAAGATTGAGTGATCCATATATTTTGTAACGGTTGTATTCTGTCTTGAACCAAGAGTAATGAATCCGGCTAAAGAAGATACTAAAGGTCCTCTAAATAAGGCAAAATGTTTTGTTGTACGGGCACCTTTTCTATGAGCACTCTTACAATAAAGACAGCCGTCATAATTTTCATCAAAATCTTCATGGCTGCATGAAGCCATAAGGATAGCCAGTTTTTTATCATATTTATTGTCAATCTTAGCAAATGCTTCATAAAGTGAATCACTTTCAGAATCATCTACAAGAGTTTCAATATCATCGTCAATTTCAAACTTATTGTCTTCATCAAAATTCAAAGATTCAAATTCTGATTTAAAATGTCTTTTTGCAAAAGACTTGTAGCTCTTTGTACGAGCCGAAACAATTGCGTCGAATTTCTTCAATACTTTAGCGTCATCAATGTCACTAAAGTACTCTTCCATTTCGTCTGTTTCAGGAATTTCACGCATGTAATCCGCTGCAGAACGATTTGCAGGAATAATTTTTGCAGAACCCCAGACAATACAGAAAAGCATAATAAGTTCTACCAGAGCAAAAAGTCCTCCGCGGACATACTGCTTCAGGTAAAGGATCTGTCCCAATCCCATAAAACAAGAAGAAGCTACAGGCGCTTTCTTCAGTTTTTCTGGATCCATTGTATTATTCATTCCATACCTCTAAAAAATATATATACAGGTGCATGGATAGAAGTTTTATCCATGCACCTGAACCAACCTATTTTATTTTATTTCAGGCTTATTTTGCAGCTTCCATTGCAGCGGCAGCAGCATCAAGAGCCTTCTTTACAGGATCTCCGTCCCAGATTCCTGAGTAAGCAGAACCCATTGCTGACCAGTATGTACCAAGCTGTGGAATTGTTGGCATTGGTTTAGCATATTCAAGCTGAGCTTTGATTCCGTTAGAAAGTTCTTTGTTTGTATCGATATCCTTTCTTGGTGGAATCTGATCTGTGATTTCAAAGCGTTTTTCAAGCATTTCTTTTGAAGTGATGAATTTAGCGAAATCTTTTGCTTCTTCAGGATATTCTGAGTATGAGCTTACGAATGCAAGACGAACACCAGAGAATGAATGACCTGGTTCTTTTCCGTCGAATGAAGGGAGAGTTGCGATACCGAAATCTACACCTGATTTTTTGAAGTCTGTAATCTTCCATGGACCAGTGATGATCATGGCAGCCTTTCCTTCTACGAATTCAGCGTTACAGAAGTCACCTGAAGCATCTGCTGCAGGGATGTCGAGGATCTGTTTGCGGAGATTCTGGAAGTATGTAAGACCTTTGATAGCGTTAGGGCTGTTCAAGTTGTGCTGTTTGCGGTCATTTCCGTTTTCACCGAACAATGGAGCTCCGAATGAGTCCATGAACATGTATCCGTAGTAACCGTCAGCTGTTGGCCATACCAAAGCGTATTTACCTTCTGCCTTGTTGTTGAATGTTTTTGCAAATGCAATTACTTCATCCCAAGTTTTTGGAGCTGTTTTGATAAGAGCCTTGTTATAGAACAAAGCATATGTTTCTGCTCCCAATGGATAACCGTAAACCTGTCCATTGTAAGAAGCACCCATTCTTGCCATTGGCAAGAAGTTAGCCATATATGCTTCAGCATCATCTACAGGAAGAACGTGTCCACCCTGTACCAATGCACCAATATGATCGTGTGGAGTTACGAATACGTCAGCACCTACTCCTGCAGGTCCGTCAAGTTCGATTTTTGCACGTGCGTCAGTAGAAGCTACTGGTTCGTAAGTGATCATTACGTTTTTGTTGATTTTTTTGTAATCTTTGATAGCCTGCTGAATAAATGTCTTTTCAGGACCATCTGATTCCCATACCTTCAACTTTGCTTTTCCAGCAGCAAATGTTGAAGCTGTTGCAGCCAATGCAAGAGCAGTTGCTGCCATAACAATTTTTTTCATTTTTTCCTCCATATATTTTTACCGGAACCCGGTTAATACCAATTTGAAATCTATTTATTATAATACACCACTTTTAATGAAAACACTAGTAATTTTTTTTTAATTTAAAAGATTCATAAGCTCTTCGCTCAGACTCCTGTAATAAGAATCATTTGGATTAAGGGCAACAACCTGTTTCAGGTAATACTGAGCCTTTCTGTAATCCTTCCTTCCGTAATAAATTCTGTAAAGTCTAAAAAGCGAATCACTGTTACGCGGATTTGCCATAAGACTGGAACGCAGATCCGAAAGCATAGTCTCGTCAGAAGACTGAAGGAAACTCCTCTCATAATAGAGGAAACTTTTTAAATGCGGAGATGCTGTTCCCAAAAGCTGATTTATAAGCGTCAGCGCCTGAACAGAACGCCCGGATTCTACCATAACTAAAACGTATTGCTCAATAACCGTATCATCAGAAGGAGAATTTTTATACATTTCTGACACAAGATTCCAGGCTTCATCATATTTTTTTAACTTAAGACAGATTTTTATATGATTTGATACAACAGCCTTGTCGCCTGAATGAGCAGAAACAAGGGATGAACTTAACGTGTATGCATCTGTCCATTTTTTTTCAGAAATAAAACCTTCTACAGCAAACTGACGTGCAGCCGCATTTGACGGCTCTTTTTCAAGAACCTTTTCTGCATACCAGGTTACGTTTTTTCCTGCAACAGCAAGGCCTGTTGCAGAGCAAAGACCGGCTGCAAACAGCATTACATCTTTATCACCCGGGTAAGTTTTTAATGCAGTTTCTATTGTAGAGATTGCGGCTGTAGTATTTCGGCTCCAGTCAGACTGAATGTGCGCACGAAGAAGAAGATATTCCTTTGACGTGCTGTCCTGACGGGCGTAAACATCCAGAAGCGACGCAGCATGGATAAAATCTTTTTTTTCTACAAGAACGCGGGCACGAAAAAGAAGGGCAGAAAGGTCATTAGGATCCTGCTGCAGAAGCCTTGAAACAAACTCTTCTGCGCGGTCATAATCGCCTTTTTTATACGAAACCTGGGAAGCCAGTTTTAAAGCAGAAGGATTAAGCGGATATTTCTGAACAAGAGAGTCAATAGCGGCAAATGATTCATAATCTTTTCCTGCCTCAAAAAGACATTCTACATTCAAATAATTTGTCTGAAAACATTCTGGAGAAGCAAGTGCGGCATTTTTTAGATATGGGAGCGCCTTGTCCGGCATGGAATTCTTTTTATACAAAAGCCCCAGAAGATAATTTATGAGTACGGAATCCGGACTCATTTCAAGACATTTTTTTAAGGATGCTTCTGACAGCTCAAAAAATGAAGAGACATCCTGAACTTTTACAATAACAAGGGAAGGAAGCGCCGTAGAAAGAAAATCAACGTTTCCTGTACTTGTGTCATAAATTCCGTCACGGGCAGAATTAATGGCGCCAAGATAAGAAGTTCCAGCCGAAACTTCCGGAGATTCCCACTCTACCCTTTCCTGAGGCCAGACCATATTCATTATGTTGGAACAGATTAAAAGAAGTACGCGGTCATTTTCTTCATAGCCGGAATTAAAGCGCCGTAATGCAGATGCCGCACGCCTTAAGGAAGCAGGAGATCCGTTTTCAATATCCTTCATTACTTCCGGTGAAACATAAGAAAAATATGTATGAACTTTTGACTTTACGTTATCTGGAACTGCTATTGCAGACGGAGGCTGATTCTGCTGAGCCTGCGTAGGTGGCAGCATATCCAACACAGCATCCGTAGGAACGCTGGCACAGGAAGAAAGCAGCACACCCGGCAACATAAGAGAGAAAAGTAAAACTATCCGCAGGCAGTAAGTCAATTTCACAGGAATACCGGAACCACGCTTTTAGTCGCAGTCCTCCATGTCATCATCATTATTAAGGGCATCTGAAATTTCATGAGGAAGAATTTCAAGCAGAGCCTTTCTGCGAAGGAATAAAATTACAAGGGTGATTCCTCCCAAAATAAGAAGAAGCGGACCGCTGAAGAGTGCAATTGTTCTGAACGGAACTGTAATAACCCCAAGAGAAAACAGAAGAAACAAAAGTCCGATAAATACAAGCACAAGGGCAGATAAATCATAGCTCAGGCTGAACAATTTATGACTGCAGCGTCCTGAAACAAAAAGGCAGACTCCAGTAATCATAATAAAAACAGGCCACAACTGTTTGAGAGAAAGTGAAACAACCTTATATGCAATAAGGGAAGCAAATACACCGCACAGAGTAAGTGACAGCGCAAGAAAAAATCTGAACGACGATTTTTTTACAGCAAGAAAATAGAAAAGGTTTGCAAAACCTGCCAGAAAAAGGAAATCAGGAAGAATAAGAACAGAAAGATGAGGAACTGTTCCTGCAAAACAAAGTATAAGGATGAATCCAATAAAAATCATTCCAAGTCCAACGGCAAGACTTATATTAAGGGATTTTAAGTTCTTTTTATCCATATTGTCTATTTCTCCACGTTAAGTAATAGAATACAATATAAACCGTTATCTTGCCAACAAGTTATGAACATGGTAAATTCAAATATGCGCATAAAATCATATTTAAAGAGACTTTTTTTCTATATATTTGCTTTAATAATGCTTCCGACCTTAATTTCGTGCGGAGCTAAAAACCCGGAAAAAGACAGCCGTCAGGCGATTGAAAAATCACAGGCTGAATTATACACCCTTCTTGAAAATCCGGATTTAAAATCTGTAAGCCGCTATGCAATTGTAAATCAGATTGCAACAAACCTTATAACGCTGCAGGACAGACAGGGCGTAATCCTTTTCCTTACAAGCTGGGTAGAAAAACACCCTGATGACATCTACAACGCTTACTGGCTTTTACTTACAGCATATGCCTACCTTGCAGACGGAGCGGAACCTGTTGCTGAATACTATTTTGACAGAATACTTTTGTGCTATCAGGACCTGCTTGTAAAGGGAAATTCCGTTCATTTTTCGTGCCTTCAAAACCTGATTCAAATCAGTAAGAACCCAAAGAGCCGCATCCGCTATTTTAACGAACTGATCAACAGATTTCCTACAAACGTTTCAATCACAGAGCTTTATTTGCGTCTTGCGCTTGAATACGAAAAAGAAAGCGAATGGGATGAAGCGCTCAAATCGTACTCAATGTTCCTTGCCCAACCAGATTCTTCTTCAATCCAGATTGCAGGAGAACCTAACGCCTATAAAAAAGCACGACAGCTGGTCGGATTCAGTGCATCTCCTAAGGACTGGACATTTGAAAGCCTTCCGGCTCTTGAAGCCGCTGTTAAAAAAGCAATACGCAACTACGACTGGCGTGCGCTGGACAATTACAGGGCAAAAGTAAACTTCTTCTCAATGTCATGGAAACAGGATGAAATGGATCCTAACGCACAGGAAGAATTTTCAATGCGAAACTTTATGCGCGGTAACCGCGTACGCTATAACCTTGAACTTGATTCAGACTCTACGTCAAACGAGGCATACCTGAGAACATGGGGATGGAGCCAGTACGTTTCTGTATGGTACCTTTACTTTAGAAAAGTAAACTTCCCGCTTGACCCGGATATTCATGGAAACTGGGAATGGGCCGGAATCTACATCGGTGAAAAGCTTTAATGAAAATTCTGAACAGGCTTTTTTACGGAAAAAAAATCTTCTGCTCACTGATTTTGATTTTTACGCTCTGCAGCACAGTTTTTTCTGAAGAAAAAAAATCTGCGTACAAAAATTTAGGCTACGAAGGCATGCAGTCCATGGAAGTTGATCTTTTAAGGCAGAAATACCTTACAGACCTTCAGAAATGGCTTTATCAGGTTCTGGATGACGGACAGCAGTACCGCATTTTTATACGCAATGAACTTGAAAGGCAGAAAATGCCGCAGATTCTAGAATACCTTGCACTTGTTGAATCTGATTACAATCCGAATGCACGCTCAAAATCCGGAGCGACGGGATTATGGCAGTTTATGACGAACAGCGTTGCCGGTCTATTAGAATATGATGAATACGTTGACCAGCGCCTGGATCCATGGATTTCTACTGAAGCGGCATTAAAAAAACTTAACACGAACTACAAAACATTCGGAGACTGGCTTCTTGCCATTACAGCCTATAACTGCGGAGCCGGCGCACTTCAGCGGGCAATAAAAAAAGCAGGCTCAAAGGATTTCTGGTATTTAAGCAGAAACGGCTACCTTTCTAAACAGGCGTCCGGCTATGTTCCAAAACTGCTTGCAATTGCAGACGTTGTAGAAAACGATTCGTATTACGGAGTAAGTTTTCCGCATTGCCGGGCATGGAACGGCACAACTTTAGAAACCCGCGCCGGTAAATTTGATTACATAAAGGTAAGGGAAGCAATTCCATTAAAGCGCCTTGCATACGAACTTCGCATTGATGAAGAAACTTTTCTTGCAATGAACAGCGCACTTATAAAGCAGGTTACCCCGCCCGGAAAAACATACCGGCTAAGATTCCCGGAAGGAATGAGGGATTCCGCTGCATATGCGCTTAACGAAATGGGATTTTTTGCTATAACCCCGGAATAAATTCTCCGATACTCTAGGAGGTGGATTATCTATGAAAAAATCAATTGCTCTGTTTATATTTTCCGCAGCGTTATGTGCGGCAGCTTCAGCCCAATATAATTCTTCAATTACTGCAAAAAGCCGCGTAGACTGGACAACAAAAATTTTTACGTCTCAGATTGAACTTGATGTTACAGACACAGACATGAAGCTTCCAGCAGGACGGAATTCTGCAGAAAGCCTTATACGCATAAAAACTCCGGGACTTGTAAAAAATCCACTTCTTTCCCTTTATGTCGATAATTCAAGCTATCTTGCCGACCGCGTGCTGGATGAATCCATCTCTATGGAACAGGTCACAAAAATCATTGAAAACGGAAAGCAGACACCAGCCCTATACTCTTCTGACGGAAACGGAGTAAACACTTTAAAAAAGATTGATATAAATACAATCAGCAGGGAACTTATAAAACACAAGTTTCCGTATATTCCTGACGAACCTATTGAAATTGTATCTTCCCGTCCATACACAGGGATTATTATAGACGCACGCGGTTCAATTCCCGTACATGGAGAATATGTAAAAAGCGAAACTTATCCATGCTTTTTCCCTACAATCTGGGATGAAGACATGAACATAATATACGAAAAAAACGTTGCAGACAGAGAAATTTCCAAACAGAAAGGACTGGTTCAATACGACTGGCAGGATGAATTTTCTGCATACGAAGACAGAATCGGACTTGATCCGCTTTATATCCGCGCATACAAGGTTTTTGGGCGAAACAGGACTGACCCTATCATAAGAAAAAATGACGCTCTGAAAATCCTTACTGTAAAAAAGAACAGGGATCTTTTAATGCAGGGAAAAGTTGTAATCCTTCTGGATAAAAAGAACCTTGTCTATGATATTTCTGTTCCGGAAAAGAACGATCATTACTACGCTTCATTCAAAAATATCAAGCGCTATATATACGAAAATAAAGTTCCAGATATTGATGTAAGCGACACTCTTACAGGAATTCTTTTCAGCGTTGACCTTAAATTTATTCCTGATTCTCCAGAACTTTTGCCGGAAGAAGCTCCGCGAATTCAAAAGATTGCTTCAATGCTTGCAGAAATAATCGAAAACAATGAATTTACAATTCTTGTTGAAGGACATACTGCGGATCTTGGCAAGCCTGTAGGTCAGATGAACCTTTCGATTGAGCGAACAAGAACCGTAATGAATGCGCTTGTAAAGCAAGGAATTCCTCAGTCTCTGTTTACGTACAAAGGTTACGGTGCTACACGCCCGATTGCAGACAACAGCACAGAAGCCGGAAGAGCGCAGAACCGCCGCGTAGACATAACGGCAAGACCAAAAGCAACATACATTCAGCGCGACTGGTAGTTTTCAGACACACGCGGATAACAGCGTAAAAACACTTGAAACAGCATATTTTTCCTCACATCGTTGAGTTTATCTTTCTTTTTCAATATACTGAAAGAAAACGAAAAACATTAAATTTCCTATATATATTTTTTGGAGAGAAATAATGTCTAAGTATCCTTTTGAATCTATTGAGCCGAAATGGATCGTAAAAATTGCCTCCTCGCAATTTTTACTTACCTGGTTTTTATAAATAAAAACCAGCAGACTACTCTGTTTTTCTTTGACGCGGCGTCCTTGCCGCTGTCGACCATGGCAGTTTTTTTTGCTGTGCCAAAATTTCTGCCTATATATTTGTCAATTATTATTTTTTTGGAGATAAATAATGTCTAAGTATCCTTTTGAATCTATTGAGCCTAAATGGCAGAAATTTTGGGATGAACACAAAACTTTTAAGGCTGTGGAAGATGACAAATTTCCGCCGGAAAAACGCATGTACGTTCTTGATATGTTTCCTTACCCTAGTGCAGCGGGACTTCATGTAGGTCACCCGGAAGGTTACACAGCAACAGATATCTACTGCCGCTACCTTCGCATGAACGGTTACAACGTACTTCATCCAATGGGATACGATGCATTCGGACTTCCTGCAGAAAACTATGCAATCAAGACAGGAACACATCCAAAGACAACTACAAACGCCAACATTGAGCACTTTACACAGCAGATTAAGTCCCTCGGCTTTTCTTATGACTGGGATCGCTGCGTTTCTACATGTGAACCAGACTACTACAAGTGGACACAGTGGATTTTCCTTCAGCTTTACAAAAAAGGACTTGCTTACGAGGCTCAGACTCCAATCAACTGGTGTCCTAGCTGTATGACAGGACTTGCAAACGAAGAAGTAAAGGACGGAAAATGCGACCGCTGCGGTGCAGAAGTTACACACAAGACAATCCGCCAGTGGATTCTTAAAATCACTGATTACGCAGACCGCCTTGACGCTGACCTTGAAGGACTTGACTGGCCGGAAAGCGTTAAGCTCATGCAACACAACTGGATTGGAAAATCTACAGGTGCCGAAGTTACTTTTACAGTTGCAGATAAAGACGGAAAACCGACTTCAAATACACTCACTGTTTACACAACCCGCTGCGATACATTGTTCGGTGCAACATACATGGTAGTAAGTCCGGAACACAAAATCGTTCCAGAAATTACAACAGCTGACCAGAAAGCTGCCGTAGACGCATATCTTGAAGCAGCAGCAAAAAAATCTGACCTTGAACGAACAGATTTGAACAAGGACAAAACTGGTGTATTCTCTGGAAGCTATGCAATCAACCCTGTAAACGGAAAACTCATTCCAATCTGGATTGCGGACTACGTTCTTATTTCTTACGGAACAGGCGCAATCATGGCCGTTCCTGCCCACGACACACGTGACTGGGAATTTGCCAAAAAATTCAACCTTCCTATCATAGAAGTATTGAAGAACGAAGTTGACGTACAGACTCAGGCATGGACAGAAGACGGAGTTCACGTAAACTCTGAATTCCTTGACGGTCTGAACAAAGCTGACGCAATTGCAAAAATGCTCGAATTCCTTGAAGAAAAGAAAATCGGCCGCAAGGCAATCAACTATAAGCTCCGCGACTGGGTATTCAGCCGACAGCGCTACTGGGGCGAACCAATTCCTCTTGTACACTGCCCTCACTGTGGTACAGTTCCAGTACCGGAAGAAGAACTTCCTCTTAAACTCCCTGAAGTAAAGAGCTACCAGCCTACAGGTACCGGCGAAAGCCCTCTTGCTGCAATCGATTCATGGGTAAACTGCAAGTGTCCTAAGTGCGGTGCCGATGCAAAACGCGAAACAAACACAATGCCTCAGTGGGGAGGAAGCTGCTGGTATTACCTGCGCTACCTTGATCCTAAAAACGACAAACAGTTCTGCTCGGAAAAGGCAGAAAAATACTGGATGCCGGTAGACTTGTACATTGGTGGAGCAGAACACGCTGTCCTTCACCTTTTGTATGCACGTTTCTGGCACAAAGTTCTTTACGATTTAGGAGTTGTTTCTACAAAAGAACCTTTTCAGCGACTTGTAAACCAGGGAATGATTACATCTTTTGCTTTCCAGCGCAAGAATAAGACTCTTGTTCCAGTTGATGAAGTTGAAGTAAAAGAAGACGGAAAAGCTTACGAAAAAGCAACAGGCGAACAGCTTGAACAGATTATTGCCAAGATGAGTAAGTCCCTCAAAAACGTTGTAAACCCTGATGATGAAATCAAAGCTTACGGCGCAGATTCTGTGCGCATGTATGAAATGTTCATGGGTCCTCTTACAATGAGCAAGCCATGGTCAACCCAGGGAATCGTTGGCATTCACCGCTTCCTTGAACGCGTATGGGCAATCAGCGAAAAGCCAATGGCAGACATTGACATTACCGGCAAACTTGATGATGAAAAACTTGTTTCTGCGCGCAAGACTTTTGCACAGACAATCAAAAAGGTTACAGAAGATACTGCAACTTTGAACTTTAACACTGCAATAAGCCAGATGATGATTTTTATCAACGAATTCAGCAAGCTTGATACAATTCCGACATCAATGTGGGCAGACTTTGTAAAAGTACTTTCTCCATATGCACCTCATCTTGGAGAAGAATTGTGGCAGAAGCTTGGAAACAACGAATCTATCGCTTATGTACAGTGGCCAAAAGTAAATGAAGACTGGACAAAAGACGATGCAAAAACAATCGTTGTAATGGTAAACGGAAAACTCCGCGGTAAATTCCAGGCTGCTCCAGGCGCTTCTGACGACGAACTTAAAGCACAGGCTACAGCAAACGAAGATGCAAAAAAATTCCTTGACGGAAAAGAAATCGTAAAATGCATCGTTGTAAAAGACAAGCTTGTAAACTTTGTAGTAAAAGGCTAAGTAAAAGCATTTTGATAAAAAAAAGGATGTCTGATTTAGACATCCTTTTTTTATAACTAAAAACTATTTAACTTCTGTAACAGATGAAATTATATTAAATTCATCTTTAAATCCTGTTGCAAGAAGCTGCCGGTCAACTTCGTTAGAAGGAGACATAAGATACAGCCGTTTAGAGTTTTCTTCTGCATCATTATGTGCAGCCATTATTATTCCCATAGCGGCCGCATCAAGAACATTTACGTTTGCCAGATCAAGTACAAGATTAGTTTTTTCAATAGTTGAATAAATTTCAGACTGAATGTTCTGCGCAGTATAGGCGTTAAAATCCCCGCTCAAAGTTAAAAGAATATAGTCTGAACCATCTTTTTTTGTAAATGTCAACTGTTCCATATTTATGCTCCTATAAAAATCCTGCTACCGTCTTGAATCCATATTCTGAACAAAATCTTCATATTGTTCCATCTGAGAAACAGCATCAAGTCCATCAGCTTTCATAAACGAATCATAGAATTTTGCCTTAATTGCATCAGCTTCAGCCTTATCAGATGCATTAGAACGAAGATATTTCAATACAAGAACGCTTACATCATCTTCCATTTCATGACTCATAAATTTTACAAGTTCGTCATATTCAAACTGAGCCATTCGAGCTGCCGGATACATTGCATTTGCAACCATATAACGCTGGATTCTGTCTTTACCGAATTTTTCTCCGCGCAGAGAATGTGATTCAATAAGACCGTCTGTACATGTAAGAACAATATCATTCTTATTAAGTTTAATCTGCTTAATCGAAATATATGGAGAAATATCCTTTACGAATCCAAGAATATGTCCGCCACCCTGAATTTCAATTACGTTATTATATGCTTCGGTATAAAGAAAAATTGCAGGAATTCCGCAGTTTATGTAATACATTGTATCATTTTCAAAATTTACAATTGCAAACATTCCTGCAAAAATGGTTCCCTTCTGAAGGTTATCGCGGATAAAGCGGTTTACCTTAACAACAAGCTGCTTAAAATCATGCGTATCAGCAAGATACGCGCGGATAATCTGCTTTAAGATTACCATACTCATGGAAGCCGCAATACCCTTACCGCTCAAATCTCCTACAACAAACATATGTCTTGTATCTGTAAGGCGTATCATATCTACGAATTCACCGCCAATGTTATGGGCAGGAACCATGATACATCCGGCATCCATTTTTGAATTATTCAAAATATCAATGTTATCCTGAATGGATGTAATAATCTGGCTAGACATGCGAAGTTCGCGGTTTACAGTACCAATGATTTCCTTATTGGAAATGTTTCGCATAAAGAATCCGAATACGAAGAAGTATGAATAAAGTTTTTTGAAAACATTAAGGTCATACTGCTTGTAATGTTCCTTGTTAACCTTAATTCCAAGGAAAATAAGACCATGAACGTCACGGCCTTCATTAAGAATGAACATTGCATCTGAATAAGTTTCTGCAAAAAGCCTCTTGAGGTCATTTTTATATTCCATAAGAGTGTTGTCAGAATCAAGTTCAGAATATGCAATAATGTTTCTTCCATCATTTAACAGGGATTCGAAAAGGAGTCCATAGTTTGAAATATGCCTGCTCTTTCTTGAAGAAGAATATGCAACCCTGAACGTATCGTTTCCTCCGTTAATATAAACGGTCATGGAAGACGATTCTGCGTTTGTTCGGAAAATATTGAACATTTTTTCTGCAATATCATCCATTTCACCGCTGTAATCTACACTTGCAAGATCCTTTTCAAATGCAATTGCATAATCGGCACTATGACCAAGCCAAGACTTTGAAATAAAGTTATTGATTGCGGTAACCAGTCCAAGAATCAAAACAGCACCCAAAGATGCAAGGAAAACAAAGAACACAGGATGATTATTATTCAATGAATAAAGAACCATGAACAGGGCTCCCATAAGGAAAGCCGGAATAATGTACATGCTTACAGACTTAACGATAAACGAAAATACGTTTCGTCCGGAAGGAGTAGTATTTGTATACGATGCCATCGGTATGATGACAAAAGCCGGAATATATACAATATAACGCAGTACAGAAAATCCCTTAATGTATTCAGTTGCAAAATCAAGACCCAAAGAGAAAAGCCATGTAATCAGGATTGCAAAGCTGTATACATAGCCCTGAAACTGCTCAAGTTTAGTACCCTTCTGTTCATTCCGCAAAAGCATTACAAAGCACATAAAACCAGGCAAAAGAAAGCGTAAAAGGAATTTATATACAGTTACCCACGTCCATGGGAAGAATTTTCGTGCTTCACCAACAAAAAGATAGGCTGAATCAATTTCCAGACCAAAAACTTCTGTATGACGAACAGTCTTGAACATAAACATTACAAGGAAAAAAACTCCAACCTGAAGCAGGGTTTTTATTGTAAGTACAAAAGAGTTTGTATATTTCCAGGCATAATATGGCATACAGAAGGCAAGGTTTATAAGCATACAGCCTTCAAGGAAGAAACATATTTTTACAAGATTTGAAAAAAGTCCTACAGTAATCATGTTTCTTGTTGCATAAACAATCGTAAAGAACGAAACATTTATAGCAAGCAACATAAGGTTGGAAATAATAGGATTGGTATTTCCCGAATAAATATCTTCCTTGCGGTCAACATAAAGAGTTTCACATATCAGAAAAACGGACATCAATAAATTCAATACTAAATACAACATGTTAACCTACCTTTACAACCATCATTGTAATGTCATCGTGAAGCCTTTTGTCGCCGTTATAGCGCATGATAAGGTCAACCACATCATCAACAAACTGCTGAGGAGATTTTGACGCACTTGAAATAAGCGTATCCTTAAAGATATCTGTATCACCAAGTTCAACGCCACTGTCATCCATAACTTCTGAAACACCGTCCGTTGCAAGAAGAATTGTATCTCCTCGGAACAGGCGCTGCTCGCTTACAGAAACATCATCCATATCAATGATTCCGACAAGACTGGCATTTGAAGCAAGCGACTTTATGCGGTAGCCGTCAGGAGCCCTTGTAAGGATGATAGGATCCGACATGGAAGCATTGATGTAAGAAATCTTCATAAGTTCCGTATCAACAATTCCAAGGAAAAGAACGGTATATTTATCCTGAAGGTGCATTCCCTTAATAGCCTTATCTACAGCCTTAATCAAGCCTACAAGATCGTTCTTATTTTCTATAATTTTAACAGTATTCATTACAAGACCCATGATAAGGGCAGCCGGAAGACCTTTACCCGAAACGTCTCCAAGCATAAGAAGAGTTCTCGAACTGTCGATTGGAAGAACTGTGTAATAGTCACCGGAAACGTTTACAAGCGGACGGTAATATGCCGCAATCTTAAGGTGAGGAATATCCGGCATTTTATGAGGCAGAAAGGAAACTTGAGTTTCTGCAAGCTGCTCCCACTCCTTTGTAAGGGAAGAAATTTCAGAAAGGTTTGCAATAATCTTTGTTCGGTCAAAGAAACGGCAGAATTCTTCCTGAAGTTTTGTGTATATGTTCATGTCAAACAGACGCGTATACCTGTTAAAGATAAAACAATGAATTCCCTGATAACAGATAAAAAATCCTCTGGCCTGTTTATAATCAGAAACAATACCAAGATTCTGACCGAGATAATAAAATCCGTCTGTCCAGCTCAACTCAAAATTTGAAAGGAGACGTTCCCTGATTTCTGAATAAGAAGAAATTCTGTTAGGGCTATTGTAAAGAACGTAATTTTTTTCGCGGTCAATAAGAAGGACTGAACAGTCTGCCTTAAATTCAAGAATATCTGCAAAAGATTTATAAAGATCATCATAAGAATAGCAGAAACGCAGTCTGTCTATAAATTCTTCAAGGTAAGCGGTTTCACCGGATTCAAGATACTTTTTGCGCAGAACCCTGTCTATGGCATGACGGACTGCAGCTCCTGATACAAGAAAAATAAGAAAGACGCAGGCTGGCACTCCGGCAAGAATTACAGGAAGAGCATTTCCAACATTCTTCATTACAAGAAGCAGAGAAAGAGCAACCGACAGAACCAGAACGGCTGAATTTACCATTATATAAAAGACTTTCTTTCTTGTTTTATACATATTCACCCCAGTATGTTAAATCAGACAATACTAATTATAACATAAATCGGCAGATATGATGTAAAAAATGAATATTATTTAAAAAAGAGCGTAGAAGGGGCTGACTAATAAGTTCAATTTCGGTGGTTGAGACTCTCGACTCGTAAGAGCACGAAGTATACCATCAAATATAGCGTACAAGGTCATTTCGACAGGTGTTTTCTGAGCTTGTCGAAGGACTCTATGACCTTATAGTTCAAACTTATTAGTCAGCCCATTCCACAGAAAAAAGCGATTAATCTAAAGAAGAAAGCTGTAAAAGCTTAGGATTAACTGTTGGATTTTCAAGTTCAGAGTACTTCTGAAGAAGTTCTTTCTGAGCACTGGAAATATGCTGAGGAATCTGAATTATAACTTTAATGTAAAGGTCACCACGGCGAGCCATGTTTCCAGATACTGGAACACCTTCTCCCTTTACACGCAGAAGCTTACCGGAAGCAGTTCCTGCAGGAATCTTAATGGCAATTTTTTTACCGTCAAGAGCATCTATAGTAATGTCTGCTCCAAGAATAGCCTGAGAGAAAGACACAGGAACCGCACAGTACAAATCCTGACCGTCACGCTCAAATACTGGATGAGTATCTACATGAAGGATTACAACAAGATCGCCTGCAGGTCCGCCGTTTTCACCGGCATCGCCCTGATGAGGAAGAATAATCCGCTTTCCGTCATCAACTCCGGCAGGAATTGTAAATGAAATCTTCTTTGCCTTCTGAACTACGCCACGTCCGCCGCAGTCCTTACAAGGCTTGTCAATTTTTGTACCTGTTCCGCCACAATCAGGACATGGCTGCTGAACTGCAAAAAAGCCTGCGCTTCTTCTAATCTGACCTGTACCGTTACAAGTAGGACAAGTTCTTCTGGAAGCTCCAGGAGCACAGCCAGTTCCCTTGCAGGACTCACAGGTTTCATTGTGTTTAAAATGAATGTCTGCCTTTGTTCCAAAAACAGCATCTTTAAAGGAAATGTTTAAATCATAGCGGAGACTTGCGCCCTCTACAGGACCGTTTCTTCTGCGAGAAGAACGGCTTGATCCGCCACCGAAAATATTATCAAAGATATCACCGAATCCGCCGGCAGCACCGCCAAACAGATCGCTGAAATCATGGAAAGCATGAGAATACTGAGCACCGGCTCCACCGCCAC
>JBGVIP010000071.1:0-10062 GCA_045123335.1 Treponema sp. | reverse complement strand
TCTGCCAGCCGGAAACCTGCGGCTTAAAACAGGTTATTACTGCCGATTCATTTGAGTTTGAAAGGTTCCATAAAGGAATGTTTTCAGAATATTCTGTTTCTACGTTTTTTCCGGCTTCTGTTCCAAGCTGAAGATAAAGGTCGTAATCTGTAAAAACGGTTGATTCATTTTTTATTGCCAGCCTGAATTCTGAAGCAGAAGGCAAGAGACTTCCTGCGTTCAGTTTTATGTTAATCGCCGCCCAGTTTGTTTTGTCTTCGTCTGTAAAATCCCATTCGAGAGGAATTTTATAACCTGTAATGGCGCTGTCTGTAAAACCTGTAAAATTTTCTTCATTTTGAGTTCCGTCATTTTCTGATTTTAAATCAAGGTTTTCTATGTCCGGGACTATGCCGTTCAGAATAAAGCCGGAGGATTTTTCCAGATAATATGTCTGTGAAGCTGCGTCGTCCATGCCCAAAACTCTGTAAAGACCGGTAACGTTTGGATTTTCTACTGTTACAGCGACTGCATTTGATAATGTTACAGTTTCTTTTTTGAATTCAATTCCCGTAGAGGCAGATGCATAGCCGCCTTGAGCACGCGAGTATTCTGCAAAATTTGAAAATGGCTTTACTGTCCAGTTTGTAGCTAGAACGAAATCTGCTTTTAAGCATGGCAGAATGTTAAAGGCAAATCCTGCCTGTGCGCTTATGGCTCCGTTGTCGCTGGAACCTGTGTCTTCTTCCCATGAAATATAGATTTTATCAAGTTCTGATGCTGAGCCTGAAATTGTAACAATTCCTGATTCTGAATCATAGGATGCGCTTGTGTCCAGAATTGCATTTTTATAGACCCTTACGGAGCCCTGTGAAGCCTTTGTTCCAATATTGTAGTTCTTTACCGGCGAATATTTTTGAATTAAAAGTGAAAGGTCTGTGCTGACTGGGTAGCCAAGATAAAAGCCCGGATGTTTCTCTGCAAGTGGAAACTGGTCTGCCGGTTTGATGCTGTACGACTGTCCTTCTGCAGACAGATATATTTTTGCAAATTTATGGGTTCCGTTAAAAAAAGCGGATTCGGAAAGGCTTTCAAAGTCATCTGTAAGGCCTGCTGAATATTCTTCGCTGACTGTACCTGTAGTGCTGCTTCCAATCATTACGTCTGTTTTTTCTGATATACCGCAGTCATAATACTGGGCGCATGCAAACGGCGAAAATCCTGATGAATTCTGAATTAACAGGGCAGTGTGACCGTTTATTTCTGTAATCAGTTCATAGCTGAATTTTTTAAGGTCAGCAGAACTTCCGAAATGTTCCTGAATTTTACCGAGGAAGGTTGATTTTTCATCATATGAACCAAAATCAGATGTCTTTGGAGTTCCTGTAAATTCTATGATTACGGCAGGAAGTTTTCCGTTTTTTCTTGAAGTACCTGCATCCTTTGAAATAATAAGCTGGCTGGTTTTGTTTATTGTGATGTATGAATCTTCCGGCAGTCTGGAAAAAGAACGGCCGTATTTGTCTTTATAGTTTCCTCCGGAAGATTCTACATAAATGTTTTTTATCTCAGAAATAAGTCCGGAATCTTCCGGCAGAACAAAGAATTGACCTGTAATATAGTCTGAAGGACTTTTTACGGTTGTTGTAACAGCATTTTTCCCGTAATAGGTTGCCGAATGAGTTTCTGTCATATCGTAGCGCAGTGCAAAATCTGCATGCCAGCGGTTTCTTTCTAAATCAGGATCTGCAAAATGAGCCATAATTCCCGGTGCCTGGTTCTGTCCTCCGCCTATGCTTCGGTTAAAACAGTCCATGCTGTAGCCGGAAGGAAATATTATTCCGCGGTTTGCAATCCTCACTTCTTTTAACGGATTTCCCGCTTTTCCAAAAAATCCCATAGCAACTGTGTTTTTTTCAAATTCATCTGCTGCTGCGGCTTCAAAATACCACTGACGGTTAAGCATTAACCACATGGACATGTCTACCTTCTGGTTAAAAACCGGTGTTGACCATGAAGGAGAAAATCCGTCGTCTTCGTCGTAAGTCGCTTCTGCCCCAAATGAAGCTTGACCCTGCCACCAGCCTTTCATTATGAATTCAAGATTGTTTTTTCCAAGCTGTTTTGTCCACAGTGTTTTGGAAGCCTCTTCCGGTAGTGGAAGAAGTTCTGTTTCGCTGTTTAATGCTGCGGCACCAGAGGCGTTAAGCTGGTTTTCTGTTTCCTGTGCCGCAATTTTTTGATTGGCCCCGCTAAACAAAGAGCCGAGCACTAGCAGTACAATCAGATTTTTCTTTGCAGATGTCAGAAGCCTTGCTTTTTTTACTTTGATGTCAGGATTTTTATTTGTAAGCGAAAGAATTGCGTCTTCTACGGCTTTCTTTTTCTTTTCTCCAAAATCAAAAAGAACTTCCTGAACGGCAGAATTTTCGTCAATCAGATTTTCTGCACCGGCACCCAAAAGTCTTATTCCACGTCCTTTTTCGTATTTTTTTTCAAAAAGATTTTTTGCGCGCTCAAAAAGGTCGTCCACGCTTGTAATAAAATCTTCGCCGGTTGCTCTTGCAGAAATTGTAGTAAAATCGTCGTAGCGCAGCTTTATTGTTACAGTGCGACTTTTAGATTTTTCATTTTTCAGCCGGAACATTATGTTGTGGCATAATTCCATAATCCATGTTTCTGCAATGTATGAATCATAAATGTCTACGGGAAAAGTGGTTTCTGCACTTATTGAACGTGTCGGTTCTGATTTCTGTTCAGTTTCCTGTGCCCTGACTGTGTTGTACAGAAAAGAGCCCATGCTGTCTCCGAACATCGATTTTAAAATGCGTTCATCCGTTTCATAAATTTGTCTTGTAGTATATATTCCCGCTTTGTTAAGCCGTTCCAGTGTTTTTTTTCCGATTCCCCAGACTTTTGCAAGCGGAAGGTTCAGCATGAACGGAATTTCTTCTCCATTGTGAATCCTGAATAAACCGTCTGGTTTGTTTACTTCGCTGGCCAGTTTAGAAAGGTATCTTGTTGGCGCAATTCCAACAGAAACCGTTAATCCTGTTGATTCTTTTATTTCTTTACGTATTTTTGCCGCAATTTCATCAGGAGTTCCAAAAAGCATTTCCGTTCCTGTAATGTCAACGCAGGCTTCGTCAATTGAAATTTGCTGGACATCCGGAGAGTAGTTTTTAAGGATGTTCATTATAATAAAAGAAAGTTCAGAATAGCGTTTATGTGAACCGTGCGTAAAAATTGCGTCCGGGCACATTCTGTATGCCTGGGAAACCGGCATTGCTGAATGAATGCCGAATTTGCGTGCTTCGTAAGAGGCTGTGGATACAACGCTTCTAGGCTCTCCTGGAAGTCCGCCGACAACAACAGGTTTGCCTTTCCATTCCGGATGGTCAAGCTGTTCTACTGAGGCAAAAAAAGCATCTATGTCCATATGCAGAAAACACTTATTTTGACTCATGGCTTTCCTGATTCCATTTTTTTATTTCTATGTTCTTGATTATTTCTGTTCTTTCGTTTTTATTTTCTTCGGATTTTTTTACGGTTTGAACGGAAATAATCATATCAGTATTGCGGTTTGCAATAAAAGGAATGTCGATGTCTTCCGGCGGATACAGAGGAAGTTTTATAATGTATGCCATATGTTTTGAATCAGAAGTATATGGAAATTCTGAATATTGAATCGGCTGGGCGGTCTTACCGGCAATGATGATTCTTACGTTTTCTGTTTTTTCATTAAGATGAATGTGAAGGACTCTGTTTAAGTTTTCAAAATAAATGCTGTCAGAATATCCTATAGAGATAATGTCGTCATTATGAGTTTCAAAATAATGGCGGTGAACTGTCGTTTCGTTTTCCTTGTATTTCTGCGGAATGACTTTTGAAACGGTAATAAGGATAACGGCAAAAATTCCCACAGAGGAAGCAATTGCAATTACGTTCTGTTTTATGAACTGTCTGCGCTTTTTCTCTACTCGCTTCCACATGACGTTAAGTCTGGAAAGAATTCTTAGCCATGAAAATTCAAACGGCAGAATCGCAAACGAAACAAGAAGGTTTTCCGGCAGGGTACAGAACGTAATTCTTGGAATAGTACCCGGATCTGCATAGAGGACAGTCTGTACTCCATACGGAATGAACGGCAGTGTAAGTATAAGAAAAGCAATTGATAGAGAAATTGTTCTTTTTGTAAGGCGTGAAAGATATACAAGAAGATATTCAGATGCAAAAAGGTAGAATAGAGACATGTCTACAGCGCTGAAAAGGAAAATATTCATTACGCTGGTAATTGTCATAAGGTAAGGGTAGACATGGTGAAATGAATTTCCCTTTAATTTTAAAAGAACAAGATAGCAGAACGAAATGATTGAAATCCCTGTAACAACTTTAACGGAAAAAACAAAGTATGGATCAGGTTCCAGAGTTTTATACAAAATCCAGGAAACAGACTGTCCTATAAAAAATGCAGTTGCTGTAAGAACTGCGCAAAGCGGAATAAGGTACCATGATTTTTTAACAAGCGCAGAAAAATCCTTTTTAGAAAAATGAAAGAAAAATGAAAATTCGCACAAAATCAGAATGCTTAAAAATCCCAGAATCATTGTGCAGATTACAGTAAAAATCTCCGGGACAAGAAAAGCGAATGTTCCCAGCTGAATTACCTGCGAGTGGCGATCCCATTCCAAAGTTTTATCTCCGTCAAAATTCGTCAGGATTGTAGAGAAAAAATTTTGGATTTTTCTTGTGTATTCTGTATTGCTGTTTTCAGAAGCGGCAAGTTCAATTCCGGCTGCAGGAATTCCTGCTTTTAAGAAAAGCCCTGTCCTGTAGTCGTTTGTAAGAATATTAAGCCTGTAAAACGGAGAAAGAAATCCACCCTTAATAATGTAGAACAGCCTGTTTGAGTGAAACGAATCTGCTGCAAGCTGTATAAGCCAGGAAGGTGCAATTTCTCCGGCACTTCCTGGGATGATGGCATTCCTTGAACGGTTCAGGCTTATGCAGAAAGCGGCAAGATTATCCGTATCATCAAGATTTTCTATAAAACTTTCTGTTCCCGAAATTGTGCTTTCCTTAAAATCAGAAACAGAATCTCCATATGAAAAAAGAAAATGTATGTTACATTCCGGCGTAAGCGTTGTTTTTACATTGTCAATCAGTTTAAGGACAAGACGATGATTTTTAACCGCTTCTTCAAGTGAAAAGACAAAATAGATTTCGGAAATTCTTTTTTCGGATTTAGGATCAAAATTAAAGTTGTAGTTGTCCTTAAAATCTACTTTAATGTTGAACGGAAACTTTTCTCCTTCAGAAGGAATCAAATAGTTTTCCGTATATTGAAGGTCATTTTTAATTAAAAGCGTCCTGAACTGATTGCAGAGTTCAAGGCCGTTCAGGTCTTCTGCATGCAGGGTAAATGCCGCTGAAAAAAAGAGAAAAACTGTATAAAAAATGAAAAAAAAACTGTTTTTCTTCATATAAATAGATTATAATATTTACAGTTTACAATGCAATAGTCCTTGAGTATAATAGGATTAGATTGGGAGACGTATTTAGGTATGGGTGCACCTGGAAAAAAAAGTATGCTTGAACTTCCTCTAAAAGTTATTCTTACAGAGGATGGAGCTTCAAATTTCATTAATCACAAAAAAAAGCTGATACGTTTTCGTCTCGCAGACAATCTTGATGAATATGGTATTTCGCTGAACAGATTCTCTCCTCAGTCAATTCAGAGCATGCTGCTCCTTGATTATATTTCAAAGATTGAAATTTCCATGCCGGAATTCGTTTCTTCCAGACAGGAAGTAATGGATCTTTCAAAGATTGTTGTATTTTCACTTCTTTACAAGCAGTTTGATCGTGACATTTACATGTCTATAATTCAGTGCGACTGTGTAAGAAAACATAACAGGGCAAACCCGGCTCACCTTATTGATGAAAAAACAAAGATGAGCGAAAAGCAGCTCCGCTCAATCCTTGTAAATAAAGATACAATTATCGGACAGGTACGAAAAGAAATTCTTGATCCTGTCTGGAATTCAATCCGCGAAAATAAAGAATACTCAATAGAAGAAAAGAACGTTTATATGCTCATGACAGAAAAGTTCATGAATCGCATGAGCCTTATGAACTGGTATATAATTACTTTGTTCCACAAATCAGACGGCTTTGCAGAAATGATTTCGTCAATCAGAAATCTTCTTGCCCAGTACATGGAAAAATCGCGTGTTGCTGAATATATTTCTGTAATGGTTATGGAACTTGCCCTTAACAACGAAAATACAAATATTCGCAAGGAAGCAAAGAATCTTTATCCTGCTGTCGACGACATAAATTCTCTTGTAGTTGATCCTGAAGCACGTTCAAAAATCGTAAAGGAACTTCAGCGAAAAAGGGTTCTTGTTTCTGTTTCATGGAAATTAGGCGGCGGTTCAACTTCTATCGGAAAGCAGGGACGCCTGCAGATTACTCTTTACAACAAGGATGACGAGTTTCAGGAAGTAAAAGAAAATATTGAAATGAAGGCAACTGCCGATACAAATAAAAAGACTCTTATAGACTTTTACCGCGATGTTCCTGACGGCGGAACAGACCTTGGTCTTTATTATCTTTCTTATCTTGATGATGCCTGTAAGAAGGTAGACGTAAAATTTGAATCTTTGGTAAATCAGTTCTCCGCAAGTGATCTTACGGTCATAAATCTGATTTTTAATTTCTGATATGCGTCAAAAAGCCTTTATCCTTTATTCATTGTTTTTTCTCTTGATGTGTATTGTCTTTTCTGCCTGTTCGGAGGCAGATCCTGAAGTTGTCACTTCAACAGGTTATCTTATTCTTGACTATAAAGATGAAAAGTCCGACGCAGACATAAAACTTGCCGCCTTCGCAGAAACAAAAAGTGATTCTCATCGTGCGGAACGTCTTGAAATTCGCTGTGCAGAAAATAATTACCGCTGGATTTGCAGTGAGCCGCTTGTTTTTTCAAATGAAACCAAGCAGTGGGCCGGCTACACAGAGTTCTGCATGCCTTTAAACGAAAATTTTAAGCCTGGTTTTTACGAACTTGAATATATTGATGCTCAGGATAAATCTGTAAAGTCTCACTTTAATATTTCGTATGATTCTGCGGCATTTAAATCAAAGGCAGAAGAAGTTTCAGAGGGCATAAAAATTAACTGTCGTCTTTATGTTGCCGTTTACAATGAGTCCGGAGTTTTGCTTTATTATGGAATCAAAAAGAACAGTTGGAAATCAGATGCTCTGATTTTTGCTTCTGTCCGAAATTCTGACAGTTACAGAGAGTATTATGTTTCAAACAAGGATGCATTTGTATATGTAATGCCTCCAGTATATAAAAACAAACAGAAAAGTGAAAATACAGATAACGTAAAAGCTTCTTTTCAGTCTGCAAAAGAGCTGTAACACTGTATGACTTATACTATTTGGAAAGGATTTTATGGGTAGTGAAAATTTATTGAACCAGAAAGAAAATGTAGAAAGTTCTGATGACGGTAGTGCCGGGAATTCGTTTTACAGGGCTGTAAAAACTTATGTATTAAGACAGGGACGCATGACTGCGGCTCAGCAGAGGGATTACGAAGAACTTTCTCCTGTATGGTGCATTCCATTTATCAACGGAAAGATTAATTTTATTGATGTTTTTGGAAATACAAATCCTGTTGTTGTAGAGATTGGTTTTGGAATGGGTGCCGCAACAGCAATTATTGCAGAACAGAATCCAGATATTAATTACATTGGTATTGAAGTTCATACTCCAGGTGTTGGAAAACTTCTTGGGGAAATTCGTGCAAGGGATTTGAAAAACCTTTATATAATTCAGCATGATGCTCTTGAAGTTCTTGAAACAATGTTTGTCGACGGTTCAGTAAACGGTTTTCATATTTTCTTCCCCGATCCATGGCAGAAAAAACGACATTTTAAGCGCAGGATGATTCAAAGGCCTAGAACTGACCTTATGACAAAAAAACTTGCTTCCGGCGGTTACCTTTATTTTGTTACAGACTGGTTTCCGTATGCAGAATTCGGACTTGAACAGCTTACGTTAACTCCTGGGCTTCATAATAAATATGAAAAATTTGCTCCTCATCAGGAATGGCGTCCTGAAACAAAATTTGAACGTAAAGGGCTTGATCAGGACCGTGTAATAAGCGAATTGATGTTTATAAAGGATTAGCTTTAAGTCTTTTTCTTTATGTTTTCTTAAGGGATTGTAAATGGCAGAGCTTTTTGATGATATTGACCGGCAGAATTTTAACAATGCTTCGCGCATAAAGGAACTTGTTTCCCTTATTACAAGGTATCAGGCTTCCTATTACAACGGTGAAGGTGAAGTTTCGGATGCGGAATTTGACCGTCTCTGGGATGAACTTAAAGCTTTTGATCCTGAAAATCCCGTGCTCCATAAAGTAGGGGCAGATTCCGGAAATTTTGCAAAATTAAGGCATGTTATGCCTATGGGCAGTCAGGAAAAGGCTGCAAATCCGGAAGAATTTCTTGCATGGGCAGAAAAGCATGTTTACGATGAATACCTTGTAGAATACAAGCTGGACGGTGCATCCCTTGAACTTCAGTTTGAACACGGAAAATTGATTCATGCTGTTACCCGCGGTGACGGTTCGATCGGCGATGATATAACTGTAAATGCCAGAAAGATGAAAGGCGTTGTTTCTGAGTTGAAAGATTCATCCGGTCATGTAATTGATTATACTGGCGGAATCCGTGGTGAAGTCATTATGACTCATTCCGTTCACAAAAATAAATATCCTGACAAGGCAAACTGCCGCAATGCTGCCAACGGTCTTATGAAGAGGAAGGATGGCGAAGGCTCGGAAAACCTTAATTTTATTTCCTATGACGCTTTTGCCGTTACAGGAAATCAGCCATTTAAAGATGAAGAAGAAAAAATAAACTGGCTGTCTGCATGCGGTTTTGAAACTGTAAGGCTTGTAATCTGTAAAAATCCTGTAGAAGTAATTGATTACAGGGCTTCTGTAATGGAAGAGCGCAGCCACATTGAATATGATATTGACGGACTTGTAATAAAGGAAAGATATATTAATCATCTGGATGCAAGTCGTGCCCGTCCTGATCGCCAGATTGCTTTTAAATTCAGCCTTGAAGAAGCGGTTTCAACCGTACGTGAAGTTGAATGGAGTATGAACGGCGGAACTTATACTCCGGTTGCAATTTTTGATGAAGTTGACTTGAACGGAACAAAGGTAAAGCGTGCAAGTCTTGCAAATCCAGATACAATGCGCGCCCTTGGAATAAAAATCGGCTCAAAGGTTGTAGTCGTAAAAAGAGGGGAAATAATTCCGAAAATAGAGCGTAAACTTCCTGAAGAAGAAGGCTGTACGCCTGTTGTTTTTCCGCAGAAATGTGAATGCTGCGGAACTCCGTTAAAAGATGAAGGTTCGAGGCTTTTCTGTCCGAACAAGCAGTGCGGAAAAAGAGTTCTGCATCAGCTTACAAAATGGGTTCAGACTGTAGATATCAGGGATTTAGGTGAATCTCTTATAAAATCGCTTTATGAGTCAGGAACCGTAAAATCAATTTCTGATCTGTATGCCCTTACTGCAGAACAGCTTACTCCGTTCTTTTTAAATGAGCAGAGCATTGCGGCAGAAAAAAAATCGCTGGGTGCAGAAAAGGTTTATTCATCAATTCAAAATCATAAAAAAATGTCTCTTTCTGTATTTGTTGCAGGTTTTGATATAGAAGGAATTGGCGAAACTACAGTTGAAAAGCTTGTTGCCGCTGGTTTTGATTCAATAGAAAAGCTTTTAAATATGACAGAAGAAGAAGCTGCTCGTGTAAGTGGCTTTGCAGAAAAAATGGCTTCAATTGCAGTAGAAGGTCTTGCAGAAAACAGCGCAGAAATGAGGTCTCTTTCTGCCGGAACAATTGAAATTGAATCTTCTGCTGCGGGAATCCTTTCAGGCAAATCATTCTGCTTTACCGGCGAACTTGTTACTATGAAGCGCTCTGATGCAGAAAAAATTGTAAAAGAAAACGGAGGAACCTGTAAGTCATCTGTTACGAAGGATTTAAGCTATC
>JBGVIP010000070.1:0-2269 GCA_045123335.1 Treponema sp. | reverse complement strand
ACTGTAAGCGAAGACGGAAAAGATTACGTATTCACTTTTGACAACACTTCTTCTGTAACAATTACAAAAGTAACTGCAGGAGACAACAAATATTCAAGCGAATACAAAATTAAAAAGCCGGGTGTTTACCGCGCTGGCTGGGAAAAGGCAAGCAGCGGAGACGATGTATGGGAAAACCACGACAAACGCAATTTCACAATGATGAGAACGGTTGTTGTAACTTCTTATATTGAACAGAAAGACAACTGGCAGATGTACCTTTCTCACTATCAGCACGACGATGAAACTCAGAAACTATGCGACCTTAGCCGTACAGCCTACTGGGACAGCGTTCCTTGCGGAACAGAACTTAGAGAAACAGACGTTCTTAAAAAGGTTAAAAATGATAAAGATGGAAAATATTACTGGGTGCGCAAATTCCGCGTTGTAGAAGGAAAGAACTGGTCTATTACTCCAACGCTCGGTGCCTGGGGTAGTGAAGCATACAAGAATAACAGCTGTTCAGATAAATATAAAATTGAAGGAACTGCAAGCGAAGGAGCTAGCATTACTTCAAAGGCAAGCGATTACACATTCATACCGATAACCGACGGTACCGAGTACAAATGTACACGCGCTGCCCTGATGACTTACATTACAGACAAGGATACAGGAGAAACCATTCCTCGTCTTGTATGGCATGGAGACGAAAAAAAAGACGGAAATAAAATCACATGGGGAAAAGACGGCTCAAGCGAAGTAACAGAGGCTACAGGTAAAAAAGATACGGTCAACGGAAAATCAAACGGCTATTACTATGACTTTAAGAATCTTACAGCCGGTCAAAAGTATTTCTTTACTCTAAAAAATGTAGACGGAAGTTTAAGCGGCAAAAAGCAGTATTTTATAGCTCCTTTGGACGAAACAACTGAAAAATTCTGTTTTGCAGTATGCGGAGATTCCCAGAGTGATACAAGCGTTATTAAAGAAAATATGCCTCCTATGATGGCTCAAGGACCTGAGTTCGTACTTTCTGTAGGAGACCTTAGCAACGACGGAAATAAACCTGGTTCAGAGTGGGAAAAGAAATTCTTCCTGGGTGTTGTTGCAAAACTCAAGAACACAAAGTCTGATTCTACAGGTTATAACTGTCTTGTTCCGTTCAATGCCGCTCCTGGAAACCATGACCGCACAAACAGCCTTTTTGCGGACTACCTTGGACTTGAAAAGCGCTACAACGCATTCACATACGGAAACGCTCTTTTCATGACTCTTGATGTAGAAATGGAATTCAGCCCGGGTTCTGAACAGTACGAATGGATTGAAAATACTCTTAAAAATGACACACACCGCTGGAAGGTTGTAGCAATGCACGAAAGTCCATACTGCTATGCTCCACGCCATTACGCAAACTACCGCGTAAGAAAGTATCTTCATCCGCTTTTTGCAAAATACGGCGTAAACGTTGTATTTGCTGGACACATCCACATCTACAATCATCCTAAAGCAAAAGACGGCGTTGAATACATAAACCTTCCTTCAATGGGTGCAACATGCCCGGACATTACAAATGAAGCTCCTATCGTTACAGAAACAATGTTTGAAGGAGAAGGCGCAGAAGGTCAGGTAAGTGCACCGGGTAAAACTGGTTTTGCAATGGTTTACGCAACAAACAGCAAGCTTTATGTAAAAGTTATGGACAAGAGCAAAAAACTTCTTGAACCACAGTTTGAAATCAATGCAAAATAGAATGATGTAAGGTTTATATGGTTACTGGCGCCATGGCGGCGCCAGTAATTTTTTTAAAGAAATTATTATTGTAAGGGATTATACAGAAACTTCTGTATCTCGAACAATTTCTTTAACCTGTTCTATTGTCATATTAAGTGATTTTGAAATTAATTCTATTGATGCTCCGTTAGCATAAAAACTGCGGGCAGCTTCCACCGCTTTCTGCTGAGCACCAATTTCTATGCCTTCTTCGCGCCCTGTGTCTAAATCGTATGCTCTTTGTCTTTCCCATGTCATGAACTGCATTTTGTTCTCCGTGCTTTGCTTTGCATCTGCAACGTAATTTTTCAGCTCATCGGTGTAGCTGCTGGATGCCTGGTTTGAAATGAGGAACTCAAAAAATGCCTTGACTTCCTTGTCTTTAATCATTTTAGCACACAGAGGCGCAAAAAAGAAGTGTTTGTAAGTCCTGTCGCCGAATTTTGTTTTTCCGTCTTCCTGACAGATGTTTTCAAATGTGTTTACGGGAAGACCGTTTTTAAAAACATCTTCCAGACAT
>JBGVIP010000069.1:0-164324 GCA_045123335.1 Treponema sp. | reverse complement strand
CAACGACGTTCCAGAAACAGTCCTGTACGGGGAAGCAGCAAAAAGAAACTTTACTGCGTTGAAATATTTTGAACGCGGAAAAAGGCTGCGGTGCGGTTTTTCTGTTGCCGCCAGCATTCTGGAATCACAGAGGTCGCAGCCGCTGCATACTGCCTGTTCTGCGCCAAGTGCGTCCAGAAGAATCTGGCGGCGGCATTCCGTTGTCTGGACAAACCGCAGCATAGCAGCCTTTCTGGAATCGCTTGGAAACTGCGAAAATTTTTCTGTATCGGCGTGGTTCCATAAAAGAATTGCATTTGCAACGCTGCCGTCCCTGCCGCCGCGGCCGGCCTCCTGAATGTAAGCCTCTGCGGTTTCAGGAGGATCTAAATGAACAACTGTATGGATATCTTTTTTATCTACTCCCATTCCGTAAGCACAGGTGGCGCAGAGAACGGCATTTTTCTGATTAAAAAACCACTGTTCGATTGCCGTTTTTTCTGAGCGGCTGAGCCCTGCATGGTAAAACCGCGAAGTTTCGCTTCCATACGCTGCATTCAACTCCCGGGACATATCCTCCGCTCCGTTTCTGGATCCGCAGAAAATTATCATAGGCCGCTGTTCTGTAGAAGCCAGTATAAGGGCCGCCGTTTTTTTTGCCGGTGCATTCCGCACATAATAATGAATGTTCGATCTGTCGCTTTCGCTGCGTACAATATGAGCCTCCCCTCCAAAAAGAACTTCTGAAACTCTGGAGAGGACTTCAGGGCTTGCAGTTGCAGTAAACGCCGTTACAACAGGGACAGCAAGTTCCTTTAAAATCCTTCCAAGTTCAAGGTAAGCCGGACGGAACGAGTCTCCCCATTCGGAAACACAGTGCGCTTCATCAATTGCAACATGCTGAATTCCGCACGACTTAAGCCGCTCAAGAAGAGCAGAAGAACTTAAAACTTCTGGATTTGCAATAATTATTCTGGCGCCTTCTTCAATCATCTTAAAATTATTTTCACGCTCTTCTGCACTCTGTCCGCCGCGGAAAACCACGCATTTTATTCCTCCCTCTTCCATGCGCCTCTGCTGGTCAGTCATAAGTGCTAAAAGCGGATAGATCACAAGCGTAGGTCCGGAAAGCAGCAAAGCCGGAATTTGAAAGCACATGGATTTTCCGGCACCTGTAGGCAGAAGCACAATCTGATTTCCCAGAACTTCCTGATTTTCGCCGGAAGCCGCATCCATAATGTTTGCAATGACAAGACGCTGCCAGGGAAAAAGATATTTTATTCCAAAATTTTCCATAGCTGCCAGAACCGCAGGATCATCGCAGAAAATTTCATCTGCATCAATTTTCAATGTATTTTCCATACTGTATATATAGATTTTTTTAATAAAAAAATGCATTCTTTGAAAAATATTGTTATACTAAAAGCATGAAAAAAATAATTTTTGCTTTATTAATTTCATTCAGCCTTTGTCCTCTTTTTGCACAGAGATTAGAAACCGACATTCCGGCAAAAACATTCCAGTTCAAATTCAAAATGAATGACCAGTCCAGAATCCTTTCTACCGTTCATGAAGACGTTTATTTGAACGGACGTTTTAATCATACTGCAGTAATTCTTAACAGAATCTCCTCTGTAATAACGGAAACTGACGAAAACGGAAGCGGTACGGCAGAAGCTGTTTTTATGACAAGCGAAAATTCTTCAAAATCATGGAACAACAGAATTTATACCTGGGGCGAAGAATACGAAAGCATTTTTACAAGGGATAAAACAGGAAAGTACGATATCTCTGACGAATATTTTATGCCTACAGTACGCGATGTTCCGGTCTTTCCTGAATACGAAGTAAAACCGGGAGACACATGGAAAGAACGCGGCTATGAAGCACACGATTTGCGCAGAACATTTGGAATTCAAAAACCGTTTCAGTTTCCTTTTGAAGCGACTTACCTTTACCGCGGTGACTACACAGACGGCAACGAAAGGACAATCAGCCTTATCGAAATAAACTACAACATGCTTTTTTCCACTCCTTCAATCAAAAACCTGCCGGCAGAAAACGTGATGAACGCCCCAAAAATCACTACTGGATATTCACATCAGAAAGTCTACTGGGACAACGAACGCGGACAGATTGACCATTACACAGAAGATTTTAAAATTCAAATAGAAACCTTTAGCGGAGACGTAATTGTCTTTACGGGGAACGCGCATGCAGAAGTAACGGATTTTCAGAGGGCAGGAACAGAAGAAAACCTTAAGAAAATTACAAAAACAGTTGCGGAACTCGGACTTGAAAACGTAGACGTAAAGGAAAGCGAAAAAGGCCTTACAATCAGTATTGAAAACATTCAGTTTGAGCCGGATTCTTCCCGCCTTCTGGAAAGCGAAAAGATTAAATTAAGGCACATTGCAGAAATCCTTAAATCATTTGAAAACGACCTTTTAATCACCGGACACTGTGCAAGAAGGGGAACTGTAAAAATGCAGCAGCAGATAAGCCGGGACAGAGCTGGAGCAGTTGCAGAATTCCTTACCCAACTGAACGTAAGAAAGCCGGAATGCATTTTTACGCAGGGCAAAGGCGCAGAAGAACCGGTCGCTTCCAACTCAACAGAAGAAGGAAGAGCCAGAAACCGCCGCGTAGAAATTACAATTATGGATAAATAAAAATCGAAATATGCTTGTCGCAACATTCTGATTTCAATATCATTTCATATATGATTGGAATTGTTGATTATAATGCCGGTAACATTACGAGCGTAGAAAGAGCTTTAAATGCGCTGTCTGCACCTTTTGTTCTGTCTGAAAAACCTTCTGACTTAATGAATTGCGACAGAATTATTTTTCCTGGAGTTGGCGATGCCGAATACGCAATGAACCAGCTTAAAAAAACAGGTTTTGACGTTTTCTTAAAGGAATGGGCAGCAGCAGGCAAACGCCTTGCCGGAATCTGCCTTGGTTCACAGATTATTTTTGATCATTCAGATGAAGGAAACGTTCAGTGCCTTGGACT
This sequence comes from Treponema sp., assembly GCA_045123335.1. Classification (GTDB taxonomy): domain Bacteria; phylum Spirochaetota; class Spirochaetia; order Treponematales; family Treponemataceae; genus Treponema_D. The sequence continues at coordinate 161,327 of JBGVIP010000069.1, read as the reverse complement.
TATTCCAGGCCGCATCAGACATTTTTCTGATTTATGGAAAGAAGCCGGCGTAAATTCTGACGGAAAATTAAAATCACCTCACATGGGATGGTCGGACCTTACATATAAAAACGGTGGCTCTTCCCTCTTTAATGGAATTCCAGAACATTCTGACTTTTATTTTGTTCACTCTTATGTAATCTGCCCGGAAGACGCTTCTGTAATTAAAGCAACAGCAGATTACGGCATTCAGGTTCCTGCCTGCGTAGAAAAAGACAACATAACTGTATTCCAGTTTCATCCTGAAAAATCAGGTGAAAAAGGTCTTCAGATTTTAAGAAATTTTGCTGGAGGAGATTTATAATGCTTAAGAAACGAATAATTGTCTGCCTTGACGTAAAAGACGGAAGAACAACAAAAGGCGTAAAATTTCTTAACAATGTTGATATCGGCGATCCAGTAGAAATGGCAGCTGAGTATTACCGTCAGGGCGTAGACGAACTTGTCTTCTACGATATCATTGCATCTGCACGCGGCCGCGGTCCAATTCTTGAATTGATTTCAAAAGTTGCAAGTCAGGTCTTTATTCCGTTCACTGTTGGCGGCGGCATTAATACAATAGAAGACATACGTTCTACAATCCTTGCAGGTGCTGAAAAAGTAAGTCTTAACAGCCCAGCCGTAAAAAATCCTGATCTTATAAAAGAAGGCGCACGCATTTTTGGAAATCAGTGCATTGTTCTTGGCATGGACGTACGGAAAGACGCCACAAAACCAAGCGGATACGGAACAACAATTCATGGCGGACGCGTAGATACCGGACTGGATGCACTTGAATGGGCAAAAAAAGCCGTATCACTTGGAGCCGGAGAAATTGTATTAAACTCCATGGACGCAGATGGAACAAAAGACGGATACGACGTTGAACTAACAAAGATGATTTCAGAAGCCGTTTCTGTTCCAGTTATTGCAAGCGGAGGCGCCGGAACTCCTGCGCACATGACAAAAGTTCTTACAGAAGGAAAAGCTGACGCAGCCCTGATTGCAACAATGGTTCACTCAGGAAAATATACTGTAAATTCTATAAAAGAAGCCCTTAACAAAGACGGCGTTCCGGTAAGATTATAAATAATACGGAGAGAAAGTTTATGACTCAGTACAAACAGTGGCACGAAAACGAACGAACAAACTATCAGTTTTTCAGCGAAAATCAGGTTTATTTCTGTCAGTGCGATAAAAACCATAGGCTCAGCCTTCAGGAACTTTTAAAAATCGTAACCGATGCAGCTGTTGAAGATTTTAATCAGCGCTGCATGAGTTACGACACCCTTACAGACAACGGGGTTGGAATTCTTGTAAGCCGTCAGTCTTTTAGAATGCACAAAATGCCTGTTGGAAATCAGAAAATTACAATAAAAACATGGGAAGAAAAACCGGAAGCCCTTCAGTTTGTACGCGCCTACGAAATTTTTGACACAGAAACAAAAGAACCGCTCGTTTCCGGTATTTCTACGTGGCTTTTAGTCGATCTGAACAAACGCCGTATTATGCCGATAAAAAACTTTACCATGCGAGAAGCCCCGGATCTACAGACAGAACACGACTGTCCGGTTCTGGGAAAAATTGTAATGCCGGAAAACGCAAATCTTCTTGCAGAACGCCCAATCTGGTACAGCGACATAGACGGAAACGGTCACATGAACAACGCACGCTACGGAGCCTTTGTAATCGATTCACTTCCGGAATCTTACAGGAATCTCGAATTCAAAGATTTCAAAATAAACTATGTAAACGAAGCTGTCCTTGGAGAAAACATCAAACTCTTCGGCTCATTCGACGACAGCGCTAAAAAAGCCGTTATAATCGGGAAACAGGATGAAAAAATCTGTTTTGAAAGCGAGCTTTATTGGTAAAAATAGACTTATTTTACAAACTAGTTTATTTTTCTGGTTGACTTTTTAATTATTTGACCTTATATTTTAAAGCGGAGGTGCTTATGGCAGCCGCTTTAAATTGTGTAGGTCAGAATTTATTTGAAATCGGCGCTTTTGATGCAAAAACCTATTTTTCAGAACTACTTCGCAGAGTGCAGGCAGGAGCAGTAATCAATATTTCTAAAAACGGAAAACCAGTTGCTGTTTTACAGTCAAAGCAAAACTCACAGAATCAGGCCGCTTTAAACGCACACCAAAGAATTCTTGCACGCAGTAAAAAATTCAGTTCTATGCTGAACACTCCGGGAGCCATACCTGTTACCGCACAAGAACTCAAGGAGCTGAAAAACGATGGCAGAAAATACTAGTTTTCCGTGCTTTGTAGCTGATACATCTTTTATGGCATCGTACCTCTTGAATGGACTTTGCTCCGATGAACTAAAAGATTCCATAAAAGATGTTGAATACATTCTTCAAAACAACGGCCAGTTTTACGTTCCCGCTTTATTCTGGTATGAAATTGAAAATGTTCTTCTTGTAAAAATCCGAAAAACCGGAGACGGCCAGATTAAACTTTCAAAAACAGACGCAATGGACATCATGTACGATTTACAGTGTCTTCCAATTTACACCGATCCCCTGCCCGACGGTGAAATCCGCCAGCGCATTTTTGACCTTGCCGAAGAACACAACCTTTCATATTACGATGCAAGCTACCTTGAACTTGCGCACAGATATAACCTTCCGCTGAAGACGTTTGATGAACAGTTGAAGAAGTGTATATAAAAAAATACCAGTGGTTTTAAGTTCCACCGGTATTTTTTTGTCAGTAGTCTACAACTTTAAGCCAGCACCCTTGCCAGATCGCACGCTTCGCGTGCTTACCGAGTTTTGCATAAGCAAAACTCGCACACTTTTTGAGCTACTCTAAAACCGCACCTTTATCCGCAGAGCTTACCAATTTTGCATATCGAGCAAGGTAGCCGGTCTTTACTTTTGGTTCCGGGGCTTTCCATGCGGCGCGGCGTTTTGCTAATTCTTCGTCGCTTACGTCCAGGTGGATTTTGTAGTTGTTGATGTCGAGAGTGATTTTGTCTCCTTCCTGAACAAGAGCGATTGGACCTCCGTCTGCAGCTTCTGGTGAACAGTGTCCCAAAGAAGCACCGCGAGTTGCACCAGAGAAGCGACCGTCTGTAATGAGAGCGACCTGCTTATCAAGTCCCTGTCCTGCAAGAGCTGCAGTTACAGCAAGCATTTCGCGCATACCAGGACCACCCTTAGGACCTTCGTAGCGGATAACTACAACATCGCCGGCTTTAATCTGAGCCTTCTGAACAGCTTCCATAGCTTCCGATTCGTCATTGAAAACGCGTGCTGGACCTGTGTGGAGCATAAGTTCCTTTGCACATGCAGAGCGTTTTACAACAGTTCCGTTTGGAGCAAGGTTTCCAAAGAGAATTGCAATACCGCCGTTGTCGCTGAACGGATTTTCAATCGGACGAAGAATTTCCGGATTGCGGTTTTTAACACCCTTGATATTTTCTGCAATTGTCTTTCCTGTAGCAGTAATCAAATCTGTATGAATAAGGTTTTTCTTTGCAAGTTCTGCAAGAACAGCCTGTACACCTCCAGCATCGTTCAATTCACACATGAATGTGTGTCCTGCAGGAGCAAGGTGACAGAGATTTGGTGTACGGTTAGAAATTTCGTTTACTTCGTGCAAATCCAAAGAAAGACCAGCTTCGTGCATGATTGCAGGAACATGAAGCATTGTATTAGATGAACATCCAAGTGCCATATCTGCTGTAAGAGCGTTTTCAAAGTTTTCTTTTGTCATCATCTTGCGGGCAGTAATTCCACGCTTGTACATTTCCATAACCTGCATACCGGCATGCTTAGCCAAAGCAATGCGTTCGCCAGTTACAGCAGGAATTGTTCCGTTTCCTGGGAGACCAAGACCCAAAACTTCTGTAAGACAGTTCATTGAGTTTGCGGTAAACATACCAGAACAAGCTCCGCATCCAGGACAAGCGCAATGTTCCATTTCTTTAAGCTGAGCTTCTGTAACCTTACCAACAGCAAGACCACCTACAGCTTCAAACATATCTGTCAAAGAAAGATTTTTTCCAGAATATGGGTTAGAAGGATCATTTCCAGGAAGGTGACCCGGCATCATTGGACCACCAGATACAAATACTGTTGGCAAATCAAGGCGGGCAGCAGCCATAAGCATACCTGGAACGATTTTGTCACAGTTAGGAATCATTACAAGAGCGTCAAACTGGTGAGCCTTAGCAACACATTCAACGCTGTCTGCGATAAGTTCGCGAGTTACAAGGGAATATTTCATTCCTTCGTGTCCCATGGCAATACCGTCACAAACACCGATTGCAGGGAATTCAATTGGAGTACCGCCTGCCATGCGTACACCAGCCTTTACAGCTTCAGCAATGCGGTCAAGTTCAATATGACCCGGAATAAGTTCGTTCTTTGCACAAATAATGCCGACCATCGGCTGAGCAAGTTCTTCATCAGTGTAACCTGAAGCGTAATACAATGAGCGGTGTGGAGCGCGTGCAACACCACAGCATGCGTTATCAGATTTTTTTGCCATAACAAAACCCCTTATATATAGTAAAAAATAATTTCCTAGAATTAAACGATAATACAAAACTTCACTTTTGGACAGTGAAAGGTTTTCAATCCATTGTTTCCAAAAACGCAATATTAATTTTTAATTAATGAATGAATTGCAATATAAACCGAGACTAACGCAGCGTAACATAAGTTTTACCAAAGCCGCCTTCTTCCGGGCGCGCAAAATGAAATTCAAGGACAGACGGACTGTTCGAAAGATAATCCTGAACACTCTGACGTAAAACGCCGTTACCGTTTCCATGAATTACACTGAAATTCTTAAGGTTTGAAAGAATGCACAAATCAATCTGCCGTTCAAGAGCCCGTACAGCTTCTTCTGAATGCATTCCCAAAAGCCTTAATTCATACGCCGGTTTGGAATCTTTGGAATCCCCTGCAAGATCAAGCGTATAAGTAGGCGTGCGCTTTTTTGGAGAAGACACAAGAGTCAAATCTTTCTGCTTTACAGTCATTCTTACAGAACCAAACTGAACATCCCACTGAGCTTTTCCTTTAGCGGCTACAATAACCCCTTCCTGTTTGTTTTTACCGGCTGTTACGCTTGCACCAACAGCAAATTCAAGGACTTCAAGCTGAACCTGCTTTTTTCCGTCAACAGTTTTTTCATTCTGCCTGTCAGAAGCCATGCTTTTTGCAGTTTCAAGCGCTTCTGCAAGTTTCTTCTTTTTCTTTGTAGATTTATGGCTCACCCTGTTCTTTACTTTTTCCGCAAGGGCTTCCATCTGGCGGGCAAGTTCCGCTTCTTCTTTTTCCAGCCGTTCTTCCTCATTTTCTACATCTTCAGAAAGTTCCTTTATAAAGGATTTTACGCCGAGCGTCTTTTCCCTTGTAATTTCGCCTTCTTTTATCATGCGGACAAGATTTTCAAGTTTTCTGCGGCTTTCTGCAAGGAATTCCTGACTTTCCTTCTGAATTCCTTCCTTCAATTCAAGCTCCTTTTTTCTTAACTCAAGAGTTTTTTCTTCATTTCTAAGAATTTTCTCTTCAAGTTCTGCCTGACGTGAATTAAACGAAGAAGTCATTTCATCAATTTCGGCATGTTTTTTTGTAAGTCCCTTAATAAGGGCAGAAACATCTGTCTTTTCTGAAACAATATATTCACGCGCCTTTTCTACAATATCCTTTGGAAGCCCCGAACGTTTTGCAATATCAAGGGCATGGCTTTCTCCCGGGATTCCCATAAGAAGATTATAAGTAGGACTGAGGGTGTCAGAATTGAATTCAACACTGGCATTTATGCATTCCGGATGAGTATAGCCGTAATTCTTTATTACACCCTGATGAGTTGTGATTAAAACCCATGCGCGCTTTTCTATAAGCCTGTCCAGAACCGCCATGGAAATAGCGGCTCCTTCCTGCGGGTCGGTTCCGCTTCCAAGTTCATCCAAAAGCACAAGAGAATCTTCGTTTACATAGCGAACTGCACGGGCAATGTTTTTCATGTGACCGCTGAACGTGGAAAGGCTTTCGTCCATGCTCTGTTCATCCCCAATATCCGCATAGACGCCCTTGAACACAGGAAGGCGCGTTCCTTCTGCGGCAGGAACCGGAAATCCTGTCTGATTGAGCATTGCAAAAAGTGCGATTGTTTTAAGGGTAACCGTTTTACCGCCGGTATTTGGCCCTGTAATGATAAGGATTCTTTTTCCCGGCATAAAGCGCACGTCAATAGGAACTGCCTTTTCTCCTAAAAGCGGATGGCGTGCCTTTAAAAGCTGAAGAGGCTCGTTTTCTCTGCACTGGGCTGCATAAACTCCGTTTACGTTTTTTCCCCAGCGTGCTGCCGCATGAGTTATATCCAGCTTTTCCATTATTTTAAGGGCAGCCTTTAAATCATCATTGTAAGGGCGGATTTTATCTGCAAGTTCAGTCAGAATCTTTCTTATTTCAGCAGAAAGTTCAAATTCTGCTTCAACAAGGTCATTTGAACACTTTACGGCCTCGTCCGGCTCAATGTAGACAGTCTGACCGCTCTGACTCATTTCGTGAATAATGCCGGGCACTGCACTGCGCCTGTTTGACTTTACGGCAAGCACCTGACGGCCGCCACGCAAAACAGGAACAGTTGATTCAAGGACATCTGCATAGCGGGAACTGCCTGTGAAGCCCTGCATTATTCCCTTTATCTTTGCGTTCAGGGAAGCAATTTTTGAGCGGATTGCAGAAATCTGCGGTAGGTCGCGTAATTCGCCGTCTGCTGTAATTATTCTAAATATGGAAGAACTTACCGGTCCTAAATCAGGGAGCGTTTTTACAAGCGAATCCAGAGAATCAAGAGAAAGTTCACGACTGTTATTTTCTATTGAAGAACGTACATTATACACGCAGTTACAGAAAAGCCCTAGATCCCTTGTCTGTTCCAGTGTAAGAGTTGAACCTTCTGTAGAAATTATCTTGAACACAGGATAAACCGGATTCCAGCCCTTTAATGCCGGAGCCCTTGTCGTGCTGATAAAGCGAAACCATTCAATGCTGAGCTTTTTGTTCTTTTCTATTTCTTCTGCATCTGTAAGAGGTTCCATTCTGGACATGATGAAACTGGACTCCTCTGCAAGACAGTGCGAAGCCACCATATCCCTGATTCTGTAATAGTCTAATTCTGTTAATGTTTTTTTATCCATGAAGCATCAAAATTATACGCTAGTCCAGCCATGAGCCGGTTTTAATTTGATCGCGGATGCGCATCCAACTGTCATAGCGTTTTTCGTGAATAAGTCCGTCTTCCACAGCCTGTTTTACTGCACAGCCCGGCTCACTTGTATGCGTACAGTTCATACCGAATTTACACTTTCCGACAAAAGGCTTTATATCCCTAAAATAAAGATGAAGGTCATCCGCTTCTATTCCGTGAAGCATAAAGCGGCGGATTCCTGGTGTATCTATAATGGAAGCAATTTCTCCATGAATTCCGCCGGTATAGGCAGTATTAAGCTGAAGCCTGTTCAGCGTTCCCTTTGTTGTTGTATGGCTTCCGCGTCCGTATTTTTTAGAAAGACTGCCTGTCTTTAATACGCATGAATCGTCAAGAACGTTTACAAGGCTGCTCTTACCAACACCAGACTGACCTACAAACGCACTAAGTTTGTCGCGGATAAGTTCTATAAATTCAGAAATTCCTTCGCCTGTTTTTGCAGAAACGCGCATAACCCTGTAACCAAGGTCTTCCCAGATTTTAAGGTATTCTTCTACATCAGGTTTATCGCCTATAAGATCATATTTGTTGCAGACAATAACCGGAGTAAGGCCAAGCATTTCTGCCTGTGCAAGTTCGCGGTCAATAAAACGTGGTCTGAACGGCGGCTCATCAGGAGTTGTAACAAGAATCATGTAATCAACGTTTGCTGCAAGAAGCTGAGGACAGCGCCCCTTTACATTCCAGCGTACAAACTGATTTTTTCTTGGAACAAGGCTTAAAACCTGTCCTTTATCATCATCCATCTGATCGACTTCTATTTCTACTACGTCACCAGGAGCAAGAGGATTATAATATTCTGTATCTGACTTAAGAACCTTTCCCTTTATAGAGCAGTTTCTGATTATACCGTCAGAGCATTCAACTTCAAAAATATTGTTTGTTCCAGCTAGAACCGTTCCATTCATATTCTTCTATTATGGATTTAAAATCAGATTTCTTCAAGAAGAATAATCAAACTCGCTGCCTGAATAAAACACCATACAAATAAAAACAGGAAATGGGTCTAAAAACCCAGAAATTTCAAAAAATTTCAAAAAAAATATTTCCCTAATCCCTGTTTTTTACTATTATTCGATTTATCGTTGAAAACACTTTTATAATGAGCCTTAAATCAGCGAAAAATAACTATCAGTGGGAATGCCATGTATAATCGAAGTGATTATGTAAGCGACAGGGAATGGTCGCGCTTTCTGGATTTTTCGAAGGATTTACCTACTCCGAACATCGTTGTAAATTTGAATACAATCAAATTTAACTATGTTAAATTAAAGGATTCATTTCCATACGCAAAAATCTTCTATGCAATAAAGGCTAATCCTGGAGAACCTGTCCTTAAAATGCTTTCAGACATGGGTTCTAACTTTGATATTGCAAGCCGCTACGAACTTGATAAAATTTTAAGGTTCGTTGATGACCCGGCAAGACTTTCTTACGGAAACACAATTAAAAAATCCGCAGACATAAAGTACTTCTACGAAAAAGGTGTACGCATGTATGCAACAGACAGCAAGGATGACCTTAAATGCATTGCAGAAAATGCACCAGGTTCACGCGTATATGTACGCATTCTTGTAGAAAACTCAGATACAGCAGACTGGCCTTTAAGCCGCAAATTCGGCTGTCATCCTGATATGGCATATGATCTTTTAGTTCTGGCAAAGCAGCTCGGGCTTACTCCTTGGGGAGTTTCTTTCCATGTTGGAAGCCAGCAGAGGGATATTGGTGCCTGGAACGATGCCATTGCAAAAGTAAAGTATCTTTTCAACTCGCTTGAAGAAGAAGAAGGAATCCGCCTTCAGATGATTGATATGGGAGGAGGTTTCCCAGCAAGCTATGTTGATCCTACAAACGAACTTAGCGTATACGCATCAGAAATTACACGATTCCTTACAGAAGATTTTGGCGATGATCTGCCGGAAATCATTCTTGAACCGGGACGCTCACTTGTAGGCGACAGCGGCATTCTTACAAGCGAAGTAATTCTTGCTTCTAGAAAAAACAATACAGCCCTTACACGCTGGGTTTACATTGACGCCGGAAAATTTAACGGCCTTGTAGAAACAATGGACGAATGCATTAAGTATCCTATAATTACTACAAAGGACGGAGATAAAGAAGGCGAAGTAATCATTGCCGGTCCAACCTGCGACAGCATGGACGTAATGTACGAAACAACAAAGTACAAGCTGCCTATTTCCCTTAAGCAGGGAGACCGCCTGTACTGGCTTTCTACAGGAGCCTACACTTCAACCTATGCATCAGTAGAATTCAACGGCTTCCCGCCTATTAAAACATATTACATGTAAAGGATTTGCCGATTGCTTCTGAATCCTTACGGAATCTAGAACATCGGCAAAAGCCAAAAAGCCTTAACGGAGTCCTTTTGATGAACGAAATTGTAATTTACACAGACGGCGGCTGTTCCGGAAATCCTGGTCCCGGCGGATGGGGTGTTGTAGTAATTGCTGACGGACAGGCAAGACAACTTTCCGGCGGAGAACATGAAACTACAAACAACAGAATGGAACTTACAGCCGCAATTCAGGCTTTGTCCATTATAAAAAATACACCCGGTTTTTCTGAACGTCCGGTAACACTTAACATAGACAGCCAGTATGTAAAAAACGGCATTACAGTCTGGATAAAAGGCTGGAAAGCAAAAGGCTGGCGCACCGCTGACAAAAAGCCTGTAAAAAACCAGGATTTGTGGGTTCAGCTTGACGCCCTTAACGCTTCCCTTAACGTTGACTGGAACTGGGTAAAAGGACATGCCGGAATTCAATACAACGAAATCTGCGACCAGCTCTGTCAGGAAGAAATAAAAAAACACAGATAATTTTTTTCGGGAAATGCATTTTTTGCACATAAAACGCGATATATAAGGCATGAGAGTTACAGTGTTCCTTTCATGTCTTTTTTTATTATTCTCCTCATGCACCGGGACCTTCTGTGAAAACGGGGGTTCCGGTGTATTTTTAGAACTACCCGCATGGCCTCCCCAGGATGTAGAGGAATCAAAATATCCGTCCGTTACCGGCTGGAATATAACGGTTCATTACGGCAGCACATTCAAAATTTACTCTTTACCGGCGGATTCAACGCATATTCAGATTGAGCCGCAGCTTGGCTTACCTGCTGCCGTTACGGCTGAACCGGCAGCTGCAAACGGATTTAAGTTTAAGCCTTGCGGTGCAGTTTATCCGTACAGTGCCGCCATTACGTGGCAGGGCGGCTTTGCAGCAGACACACTTATAAAACTATACTCAACCTGTGCAAGTCTGAATAATATCTGTTCCGACTGCCAGAAGTTCAATTGGCTTAAATTTACGGAAACCCTGGAAACAAAAAAGAATTCCAGCGAGATATTTTATAATCCATGGCATCTTGATCAGGAAGCGATTTTAACGGCAATAATCAACCGGAAATTTTCAGCTTCCCTTCTTACTCAAAAGAAATGCGCTTGCCTGTCCGTTCAGGAATTCCAGTCGATTAAGAGCGGAACTTACATTCATCCGTATATTCCGCAGAATTATGCTTCTTCAATAAACGGACTTATAACCATTAAAAAAGCGACACCCTGCCTGCTGCTTAACATTGAAGAAAAAGAAAGCTTTGTACTGGCTGAATTTTCAGATGATGAAATTCTCTCACTAACGGTTCTGGAAGTGCCGATACATTCATTATGATTGAATTTTCAATGAAACTTACTGACCGGTCTGATACAAAAAAAACATTCTCAAAAATGTGCATATTACTGTGCTTCGCAGTGATTTTCAGTTCATGCCGGAATAAAAATACTCTTCCTGTTAGTGAAATTCCTGAAATATTAAAAACAAGCCATACATGGTACTATTTTTCTGACGGTGATTACCAAAAAACTGATAAAATTCTGAACGTTCCGAATTCAATTGCAAAACCATGGACAGAAGCAGTCCGCATTTCTTCTGCCGCAATTGAAGCAGATCAGGGAAACGGGATTCCTAAAGGATATGCAACAGTTAACAGGACAGGAATCCTTGTTTTTGAAAATGACCACATTACACTCTGCTCTGACAAAGAGATTTTCAGCGGAAGGACAGCCGGAAACCTTGTCTTTGCCCAGAAAACTCCGTTTTTTTCAGTTTATAAATCAACCTTCTTTAATGAAACAAAATCTGCCGTTCAGCTGAAGCATCCGTTTTTGGTTCAGTTTGACCCGGAGCAGAAACTTATCTACCCTGTAATCAATGTAGAAAACCTGGGACTTGAAGAATCTGCAGAAATAAACGATTTTGTATTTGACGGACAATACTGGACCTGCTCAATAAAAAATTCAACCGCAGAAAAAATTGATTTTTCTTATCTAACATTCCAGACAAAAGAAAACATAAACCTTATGACGCCTTACAACGCAGAAAAAATGATTCACATTTCTTCTGCCGATACAGACTCCTTCAGAAATGCACGAAAGTTCAAGGACTACTCAGAAGCTCCGGAACGACTGAAAAAGCTTCTTCAGAGCATTCCAGAGCGCGTAAACTTTACAGTTTGCGTTACAAATGCCTTTGGTCACAGTCCAAGAACTTTTTCACGTGTAAACGGCAAATCAGATTCAGAAATTCTTACTGCAAAGGCGCTTATTTCTGACACATGGGCAGCCTGCCTATTCAGCGACGGTACGCTCTACCTTCAGGGTGCATTGTACAACAAAAACATCTTAAACGGCGGAAAACCATTGGGAATAAAACTTCCAAAACTTCCTGAAAAATTTACATACGGGGATTTTGTAATTTCCGGTACAATGCTATATTCTTCTTGGGAAGAAACATCATTCTATAAAACACAGCGAAGCGGATTTTTAAGCGCCGACCTGAATGAGATTCTTTATAAAAAATGAAAAAAAATCTGTTTGTAGTAATTTTTGCACTTTCAATTTTCTCTAGACTGTTCTGCACAGAAGCCGATGCTCCGGAAGCAAATTCCGTTCAGACTTCTGAAGAAAGCGGAAGCAGAATTGAAACAGAAAAATCAGACAAACAGAAAAAGGAATTTCCGGTAAACTTTTACCTTACCTTTGAACCTTCTCTTATCCTGAATACAGACAGCGGCGAAAACAGCGCAGTTTCCCCGGTTGTATATCCAGTTTCGTTTGGAGCTGTGTTCTTCGGAAACAGACCGGTTACATTCCAGCCGCGGCTTTCATTTTTTGCAAACTACTACCTGTGGTACGACAGCGAAGCATATCCTGCAGAAATAGAAAACAGAACTGCAACAGTATTTCATTTTTTACTGGATCTTCCGGCAGTCTATAAATTTACTCTAAAAGAGCGCCATTCATTTGAGTTTGGACTTGGACCTGCATTTGATTTTACTGTTACAGTATTATCGCACGGAGTTACAGGCTCCGATTCCGGCTATACAGGCTCGGCAGACAGCGACACCGGCGAAATCCGCTGGAGCTTCTGGAAAAACGGCCGTTTCATCTACCTTACAACCCAGACCGCATATCTTTTTAATTTTTCTAAAAAGCTCAGTTTCGGTCCGGAATTCAGATTCTATCTTCCTTGCGAACATCTTTTTTCCGGCGACGGATTTAATCACAGCATATTCAGCCTAGGCGCAAAAATTCAGTTTTAACTGTTTTTTTCCTGATTTTCTGCCGATACATTAGATATGGGTGAAAATTTAGATTTTACAGAACAACTTAAATCCGCTATCAAGGAAAAGTCCGATTGGTTCAATCAGGAACAGCTTTGCAAGCTCAGTGAAAATTACCATCTGCTTCATACCTGCGTGCGAAACCTTTATGATGTACTGGTAAAACGGGCACTTATTTCTCCTGATCCGTATAAATCAGAACGCAAAATTTCAGAAATCGTTGCTCCGGATGAAAGTCCGTTCAGTGAAAACGAACGTTCCATGGCTATCGGTTCGCGTTTTTCTGAATATGAAAGCATGCTCGACTTTATCTGTACTTATGTAAAATTTTCAACAGAATATCTTGACATTCAGAAAATCAAGCGTCTAAATGACCTCAACAATTCATTCCAGTGGTCTAATCTTACCCTGAACAACTCAAAGACAAACACCCGTGGCCTTGCAGCATTGATTCAGGAAGCAAGAACAAATAATACTCAGATGCAGCTCAGTATGCTTACAGATGCAATTACCAAGAGCAGCCAGGCCGTAACTGAAATTTCCAGCATTTTAAAGGATTTAACTGATTTTCAGAGGGAATCATACAAACTTCAGATAAGAATCAATTTTTATAATCATCCTAGTTTTGACAAGGAAAAAGCATTTTCGTCTACTTCTAATCAGATTGCAGAAATAAAGCGTCTTTTCCCGCAGGTTATGGGAAAAAGTCCTTATTACAGCGAACTTATAAATGAAATTGTAGAAGAAGATCAGGGAAGTGACAGTCAGGCACGACAGCAGCTTGTTCTGACAAAACTTCAGGTTTCACGTAAGGTTGTAAAAGAAAAAGTTTCAACAGTTGATACAAAAGAAATGATTCTCGATTCATTCCATACTCTTACAAACCTGAACGAAGTATACGAACAGGTTGCAGAAAAACTGAATAACAACGTAAACATTCTTGAAGGTTCAAAAAATAATATTGCAGCGCGAATCAAACGCTTTTTCCGCAAAATACTCAATATGAAAGAACCGGATCTTAACTACACCTTCATCATTGTTGATCCAAAAAAAGGCACAAAAAGTTCCCGCTCCGTAAACATAAGGGTTTTCATCGGAAATATAGTCAGAAAATCAAGATTTTATACTCCGCTAACAAACAAAGGCAGTGCAGAATTCCATAAAGTAAAGACTTTTGAAGAAAATGCCATCCTTGAATTTACAAACAAGAATATCATGGAAAACCAGGAAATTCTTACACTTCTTGATGCTGCAGACGAATACTTTAAGCAGAACGTACCTGCCGGAGAAAGGGGAAAAATCAAGGGGCTCAAAATGGATCTTATTACAATCAAGAATCTTATTGTAAAAGCCGTTCAAAAACGCTCTGAATACTGTTCATACATTGAAGAACAGGAACAGATGAAAAAACTTGGAATAAACAATGGACACTAGAATAAACAAAATGATGCAGAAAATCCTTGCATTGTTTCTCTTTCTGTCATGCGGATTTTTAAACGCTCTTGAAAGCGGATTTAATCCCGAACTGCAGGACAACTTTACAATCATAGTAAGCAGCCACAACTATGATTTGAACCCACATACTGCATCCTACAGTGCAGAAGCCCAGCTTTTAACAGGCCTTTACGAAGGACTTTTTACATACGATCCCATTACTCTGGATCCTGTTCCGGCAATTGCAAAATCTTACAGACTTTCGCGCGACAAAAAAAGATGGACTTTCATTCTGCGTGACGACGTAAAATTCAGCAACGGCTCCCCTGTTACATCAGAAGACGTCATCCGCTCCTGGCTCATGCTTCTTTCAAATAAGAATGCAAGTTTTTCGTCTCTTTTTGATATTGTAGAAGGTGCCGCAGATTTCAGAAACGGAAAATCAAGTCCAGAATCTGTAGGGCTTACCGCAGTTGATGAACATACAGTATCCGTTCACCTTGTTTCCCCTGCTTCATACCTTCCAAAACTTCTGTGCATGGCTGCTTTTTCTATAGTAGATGCAGAACAGGCCTCTTTTTCCGGTCCGTTTGTAATTTCACAAGTTTTGCCAGACAGACTGATTCTTTCTAAAAACGAAAATTATTACGACAAAGAAAAGGTTCCTTTGAATCAGATTACTGTAATTCTTTCAAGTGACGACGAAGAAAACACCTTTGCATACAATACTGGAAGTGCAGACTGGCTTTCTGCCTCTTTTAAGAACGACAGCCTTCTGATAAAGGACTCCGTTCAACTCTGCGCAGAATTCGCGACCCAGTATTTCTTTTTCAGAATACGAGACAACGTATGGAAAAACAAGGAACTCCGCGCCGCAATTCTGGAAGCCGTTCCCTGGGAACAAATCCGCGAAAACTCATATGTTCAGGCGACAACACTTGTTTATCCGCTTGCCGGCTATCCTGTTCCGCAGGGCTACCTGTACACAGACAAAAACGAAGCAGAACTGCTGCTTTCCGACGCCAAAAAATCGCTGGGAATTAACAAAGACGAACGGCTTACAATAAAATTTGCCATTCCGGACGCTGAATACATGATAAAAAAAGCAGAACTTTTGCAGTCCGCATGGAAAGAAATCGGCGTTGACCTTGAGATAATAAAGGTTCCGGACATTGAATACCTTTCCAGCATAGGAACAATCGATGCAGATCTTTTTACATACACTTGGATCGGTGATTTTGCCGATCCGCTTGCATTCCTGGAACTTTTCCGCGGCGGTTCAACAATGAACGTTTCCAACTGGGCAAATGCGGAATATGACAGTCTGCTTGACCAGTCTGCCCTTTATACAGATTCCACACATTCCGAACTGCTGTCTAAAGCTGAGCAGATTCTTCTTGATGAAGCAGTTATTTTGCCCGTTCAGCACCCGGTAAGCGTAAACGTAATTAATCTGAACGCTGTCGGCGGCTGGGCTTTAAACGCATTTGACATTCATCCGTTAAAGTATCTTTTTAAGCGGGAAACAAAAACACAGGTCCCGGACATTGCAATGCTTACACATACGCACTAGGCATACAATAAGCACGGATCAGGAACATGTCCTACAGAAGAACGATTCTGCCGTTACTCATGTCTTTAAGGCGTGCAGAAAGAACTGTATACTCCGTGCAAGCAATTTTTCCGCTTACAGAAACAAGCGATTCAAAAGTTTCAGAAAGCCCTTCTACATCAAGACCTTCCAGAAACCGCTTTACAGACTGATAAAGCGTATAATCGCATTCAAATTTAAATTCTTTTCTTTCTACATAAGGGACAAAAAGATTCTGTTCATCGGCAAACGCTAAAACCTGCTTTGCACAGTCACCGTATGTTTTTACAAGCCCGCCTGTTCCAAGCAGAGTTCCGCCAAACCAGCGCGTTATAGTAAGAACCGTATTTGTACAGCCGTGACCTTTAAGTACATCAAGCGCTGGACGGCCGGCAGTTCCACTCGGTTCACCGTCATCGCTCATTCCAAGAATTTCTCCGCCAAGCCCAAGCACAAATGCATGAACAACATGCGTAGAATCTGCATATTTAGCCTTTTGATTCTTTACGATATTTCTAGCATCTGCCTGCTCAGAACATGGAAAAAGTTCGCTCAAAAATCTGGAGCCTTTTACAATCAGTTCCGTTTCTGCATGGTCTTTAAGGATATTCATCTTATTCTTTTGCAGCCTTTGACTCTTCTACAGTAACAGATTCAACTTCTTTTGCGGCAACCCTTGTTCCCTGAGCCTTAAGCCCTTTTTCCATATAATCCTGAGCCTTGAATTTTTCTGAAAGAACTTTAAGTTTAGGCTTTTTAACATAATTAAGGGTGAATGCAAAATTCTTTCGCGTATCAACATGAAGGACTTCCATACCGTCCGGCGCAAAGAAGTAATCCCTGTTCATGATGTAAGCCGCAATCTTACAGCGCTTTACATAAACATATTTTGTTTCCGGATCGCGGTATAGGATTGTAAAAAGCACCTTTGAAAGCGAATCCTTGTCGGCAAAGCCACAGTAGCGCAATTCAGGACCAACAAAAACCTTTCCAGGAGCTTCTGTAATTGAATAAATTCCGCTCTTTCGGACGTAAAGGATGCGGTCAAACGGAGTAATCTTCATAATTTCTACGCCGCCAGAAACCTGAGTACCAAGATTTCCGTCCTTTTCGTTATAACGGAGCGGTGTATTTCTCTTAACTACAGATTTTACGTCTACAGTCTTGATATTTGTAAGTGTTGTTTTTCTTGCGCATACTTCAGGATCAAGTTTCTGCTCAATTCCAGTCAGATAGCTGATTGCGTAATCTACAATATGCTTCAAAAGGCGTGCAATTTCCTTAAGGCGGGCGTTAATAGCCTGAACTTCCTTGCGGTTTTTGTTCATGTCATAAAGCGAAATGCGGCGGATAGGAATTTTCAAAAGATGTTCAACATCATCGTCTGTTATAGGACGAATCAGTTCTGCGCTGAACGGCTCAAAACCGTCTTTTACAGCCTTGTTTACAGCGGCTTCTGTCTTCATCTCTTCAATTGATTTATAGATTCTTTCTTCAACAAAAATGCGTTCCAAAGTCCTGAGGTGAAGTTTTTCCATAAGCTCGGCTTTTTCAAGCTCAAGTTCGTCGTGAAGAATCTGTGTAAGCTGCTTTGCATGATAGCGGATTACCTCTGTACAAGTCATCTGAACCGGCATGTTGTCTTTAATAACAAGAAGGTTACAGTAAACCGTTTTTTCGCAGTCCGTAAATGCATACAGCGCATCTACAACGTCCTTTACATAAACACCGCGCGGCAGTTTGATTTCAATATTAACTTCCTTTGCTGTGTAGTCATTTATGGAAGCAATTTTAACCTTTCCGTTTCGGGCAGCTTTTTCAATTGAATCCATAAGGCTTTCCGATGTTGAACCGTACGGAAGCTCAGTAATTACAATTTTCTTTTCGTCGCTGGTATCCATTTTGGCGCGGGTAATAAGTTTTCCCAGCCCGTCCTTGTATTCAGAACAGTCTATAAGACCACCAGTTTGAAAATCAGGATAAAGCTGAAATTTTTCACCGCGTAGACATGCTTTTTCTGCCTGAATTACTTCAAGAATGTTATGGCTCATAATCTGAGTACTCATTCCGACAGCAATTCCTTCTGCACCCATTATTAGTACAAGCGGAAGCTTTGCCTTAAAAGCAACAGGTTCCTTGTCGCGTCCGTCATATGTGTCTACATAATCCGTAATGGCCGGATTTGTATTAAGAATATCCCTTGTTATAGGACGAAGACGGCATTCAATGTATCGGGGAGCAGCCGCACTATCGCCTGTATACAGGTTACCGAAGTTTCCCTGCTTGTCTATAAAAATTTCTTTATTTGCAAGATTTACAAGTGCTGTGTAGATAGAAGCATCACCATGAGGATGATAAGCCATTACCTTACCTACAACGTTTGCAACTTTAGAAAAGCGTCCGTCGTCATTTCTGATGAGCGTATGAATAATACGTCGCTGAACCGGCTTAAAACCATCAATAATTTCCGGGATTGCACGATCCCTGATTACATAACTTGCATACTGAATAAAATTCTGATCAAAAAGATTTTTTACAAATGCCATTTTCCCCACCCGGCAAAAAACAATGAGACTATAATTTTACAAAAGATTCCTTTAACTGTCAAACCGGAGAATCATCAAATCAGAGCTTAATTATTGATAATGTATTAGCCCCGCCGCACAAAAAAGAATAAGTTGCCTTATGAAAAATTCAAGTGTAAAATATTCCAATATAATCTAAAATCAAATATTGCATTCAGGAGAGAGAGTTATGAATCAGCAGGAAGAAAATTCAGAAAATAATTTTATACAGGAATTATCAGCTCTTGATGCATATTTGAACCGGGTTTTTAAAATAGCAATTCTGGCTCCTTCAATTGCAACAATGACGGCAGCAATATATTTTACAATCCTTAAAATTGCAGGCTGGTACCCGAATATCCCGGTTTTTCTTATTATTCTTTTTGATATAATGGACATAACTTTCATGCTTGTTTCAATATGGTTCATGAAAACAAGTATTGGAAAAGACGGTATCTTAAAACGCAAAAAACTAAAATGGGGAAAGATTTTTTCCGTAATTGTAATCATAGTTCAGTGGAATGCCATTTCCTATATGTCACCAATGAGAGAATGGTGGGCTTTTATGTTCTTTTTTGCCGCATTTGGAATGCTTTTCTTCGATATGAAAATGATGCTGGTAACCGTTACAGGAGTTTCTCTTTCAACATTCATATCATGGGCAATAATGAGCGATCTTTTTATCGGCGTATCTTCGGATCCGACAAAAGAAACCGTAGTCCGCGTAATATGCGTAATCTGGACAATGTCCGTACTTGTTATGATTACATACTTTGGCAGCAAATTCCTTGTTGAAGAACTTGAAAAATACGCAAATTTCGACACTTTAACACATCTCTTAAACCGAAGAAGCATGAATAATTATCTGCAGGAGGCGTACAAACTTGCACATACAGGCAAATCTTCATTCTGTCTTCTTATGGCAGATATAGACGATTTTAAGAAAGTAAATGACACCTACGGTCATGACTGCGGTGATGAGGTATTAAAATATGTATCACAGACCATTTCAACAGGGGTAAAGAAAAACGACAGCGTATTCAGATGGGGAGGAGAAGAAGTCTGCATACTTTTGATGACGGATGAAGAAAAAGCATTTAATGCTGCTGAACGAATCCGCAAGGACATAGCCCATGATTCCGTAAACTACCGCAATGAAGCGCAGGTAACAGTAACTGTAACAATGGGTATTTCTCCATACCGCGACGGCATGACAATTCAACAAATGATGGACGAAGCCGACGCAAAACTGTACTGGGGAAAACAGCACGGTAAAAACCAAGTCGTAATCAAATTACCAGAAGCTTAATAAGTGAAAGAAAAAAATATTAATTCATTTTTACAAAAACAAGCTCCAGACTTTTATCTGGAGCTCTTTTTTTGCTAGTCAGCCAGATTATCCTGAATAAGAAGTTTAAGGCAAGGAACAGACGGATCTGCGGCCTGACTAATTTCGTTTTCTATGCTTTCTTTTGTAAGCGAGATTCCTACCTTTCCTGCAAGAATCTTTGTTCTGTCAGAGATATCAAGAAGATTTCCGCCTTCGCAGGCAATTACGATATCCTTGTCTTTCATGAACTCTTCAAACTGAGCAATAAACTTGTCTGTATCAAGGCGTACTTCGTGCAGGAAGTAGATTGCCGTAAAGCCATGGATTTTAGCAAGTTTCTGGCAGCAGCGTTCCAAACGCTTAGAAAAGCGCGAACCAATTTCTGTTTCAACAACATTTTCTGCAAATACAAAAAGAATGCGCTGCGAATCACGTTCAATTCCAGTATTCTGCTGAACAACCTTTGTAGTTTCAAACATAAGGTTCTGCATGAACATCTTGTCTCCAGACGGCTCAGGAGCAACCGGGGCAGGAGCAGATTCTTCCTCTTCCTCTGTGGTTTCAGGGTCTGCTTCTACCAGTTCAGAACCGCTGCCTTCCATAAGTTTATTTGCTTCAAGTTCAGCGTCAGATGCAACAGGAATATCAAAAATAGAAAATCCTTCTGCATTTTCTTCCTGACCCATAATTTCCTTAAGGCGGTCTTCCATTGAACCTTCGCGTTCAACAGGAACTTCAATCTGAATTACAGGTGTATGAGTATATTCTTCCTCACCTTTGCTTTCGAGTTTAGAATTTTCAATTTCTTCTTCCGAAGCCTCTGGAATATCCATAATAGAGAAATTGCCCTCATCGTACATCTTGTTCTGACCAAGAATTTCGGCAAGTTTATCTTCCATTGATTTTTCAGTAGAATCTGTTGTTGTCATTTCAGCCCCCTCAGAAACTTTTTGCATATCATTATCAGTCTGTTCTGATTCATTATCTGCAGTCGATTCAATTTTTTCATCATCACTCAAAATGATTTCTGTATCTTCAGTAACTTCATCTTCTGACTCATCATAAGAGATAATAGACGGAGTTTCTTCTACATCATCTTTTAATGACGGTATTGAACTTTCATCCTTATTTTCAATTCGGATAAGGACGGCATCAATTCCGCCGGGATTTTTCTTGTACAAAACCTGACATTCTTCGTCAGTCTTATAATTTGGATTTTCTTCGCTTATCCTGATGTGCTTAACATTTGGACAGTCTTTCATCCAGTTATCTTCAAGTTCAACAAGTCCTTTTGGAAGAACAATAGTCGTAAGGCTTGTACAGCCCACAATTGCATTGCTACAGATTTTTGTAACGCTGTCCGGAATAACCATTGTAGTTACAGCAGTACATCCGTCAAAAACACCTTCCGGAAGAGTCTTTACTCCATTACAGAACGGAATTTCTTTAAGGCTTGAACATTCTGCAAAAAGCCCTTCCGTAAAATCTTCTACTTCTACAGGCATATCAACCTTTACAAGAGATTTACAGCCGCAGAACATAAAAGGAGAAAGTTCCCGTAAATTTGCAGGAAGACAGACTGTTTCAAGTTCAGTTGAATTACAGAAGAGATTTGCGCCGACTGATTCAACAGATTCCGGCAATACAATATTTTTTAGGGAACAGCATGAAAATGCTTCCTCTTCAATTCGCTTTGGTCCATAAGGAACAGTACCTGTAAATTCAGATGACGCACTGTCTATGCCGACAACGCATTTTTCATCATCAGAATACACGAGACCGTTTTTCTTTGAAATTGACTCATCCATACAATATATTTTAATTCGAATTTGCTTTGTTCGCAAGGAAAAAGACTTATTTTATTTGATGAAAAAAAAGCCGGAAGCACTTTTTACAATGCGGCCGGCTTTAATTAAATTCCTATAAATATAAGAAATTAGCGGTTCAAGTATTCAACAACAAGCTGACCCATTTTCTTTGTGCCAACAAGTTTTCCTGCCTTCTTAACTTCTTCAATGTGGCTGCCGGCAATATCACCTGTGCGCCATCCGTCATCCAAAACAGCGTTTACAGCGTTTTCAATTGCCTTAGCTTCTGTTTCAAGATTGAAGCTGTAGCGCAAAAGCATTGCAGCAGAAAGAATTGTAGCCAATGGGTTAGCAAGATCTTTTCCTGCAATGTCAGGAGCAGAACCATGGATTGGTTCATAAAGTCCAGGACCTTTTCCGTCTCCAAGAGAAGCAGAAGCAAGCATACCGATAGAACCTGTAATCTGGCTTGCTTCGTCAGAAAGAATGTCACCGAACATGTTGCTTGTAGCGATTACGTCAAACTGGCGTGGGTTACGAACAAGCTGCATAGAAGCATTGTCGATATAAAGGTAAGAAAGTGTTACTTCCGGGTAGTCCTTTTTAACGTCTTCTGCAACACGGCGCCAAAGCTGTGAAGAATTCAAGATGTTTGCCTTGTCTACAACGCAGAGTCTCTTCTGGCGTTTCATGGCATATTCAAATCCCATGCGAACGATGCGTTCAATTTCAGGGCGTGTGTATTTTTCTGTATCCCATGCTGTGTTCTGGTCTTCGCTTGTTCCGCGTTCACCAAAGTAGATACCGCCAGTAAGTTCACGAACGATAAGAATATCAAGACCATCGCCTACGATTTCGTCCTTAAGAGGACATGCATCTTTAAGCTGCTTCCACATTACAGCTGGACGAAGGTTGGCAAATACCTTCATGCCGCCACGCATTCCAAGCAAAGCTTTTTCCGGGCGGATTTCTGAAGGAAGGTTATCCCATTTTGGTCCACCAACGGCACCAAGCAAAGCTGCATCAGACTTAAGACAAATATCAAGCTGTTCCTGTGGAAGCGGGTGACCGAACTTGTCAATAGCACATCCGCCGGCCAAAACGTTAGTGTAATTCCACTTGTGACCGTATTTTTTTGCAACAGCGTCAAGAACATTAACAGCTTCTGCAACTACATCAGGACCGATTCCGTCGCCAGGAATCAAAGCAATAGTCTTTTCCATTATATTTCCTCTATTAATTAATTTTTCTACTCTGCCCTAATTCTAGCGAATTCAGCCTTTATATTCAATTGAAGAGGGATTTTTACCTGTACGGTAGACTTATTATTTTTCTGTAAAAAAAATTTTGTTTTACAGAATTCCATGTTATACTAATAATTAGGAGAGAATATGGATATTGACGTTACTGGCTTTTATCAGATATCAATAGCTTTATCCGACTACTATGACTGCATGTATTATATTGATGTCGAATCCGAATTGTTCATGGAGTTTCTGCCCTCTAGACTTTTTGAAAACATTCCCCATCAAAAATCTGGAAACAGATTCATTAAATTTGCAAGAACAACTGCCCGCAAATATGTACATCCAAATGATTTGAAAAAAATCATAAGCATTTATGACAAGAAAAAACTGCAGGAATTAATTTCAAACGGAACACCTTATTCTGTTCCCATACGTCTGATTATTAACGACAAAATAATACACACTAGACATGTCATCATAATCTGCGAAGATAAAAAGCACATTCTGAGCTGTATTGTAAACATAGAAAACGAAGTTCAGGAAAAAGCCGAACAGAAACATCACCTTATGTCTGCAGAACGAATGGCACGACGAGATGAATTAACCGGCATTAAAAACAAGAATGCATTTACAGAACAATCTCAGATTATTGATAAAAAAATAAGAAAAAATCCGTCTTCCTGGGAATTTGGCATTGTTATGTGCGACGTAAACAACTTAAAGACTATAAACGATACAAGGGGACACAGTTTCGGTGATGAAGCAATTCAAAAAGCCAGCCAGATGATCTGCGAAGTCTTTAAGCACAGCCCTGTATTCAGAATCGGTGGAGATGAGTTTATAGTTCTGCTTAAAGACAGTGATTATGAACATCGGGAAAAACTGCTTGCGTTATTAAGAGAAGAATCCATTACAAATAAAAAAACGCGCGTAGGTCCTGTTGTTGCAAGTGGTCTTGCCGTTTATGAACCAGGCAGAGACATGGAGTTTTCAGATGTGTTTAACCGCGCCGACAGCCTTATGTACGAAAACAAAAAAGAACTGAAAACTACAATAGAAATCATTCAAAAAACTGCCGTAAAAAATAATCCAATCACAAAAGAACGCAAGAGAATGCTGGATGGTCTGTTTGAATCTTACCTTACAATAGCAGGAGACGGATATGTTTTCCTGAACGACATGAAACATGATTTTTCCAGATGGGCAATTTCGCTTGTAGATGATTTTGGACTAAAGAATGAATATATGTATGCAGCAGAAGAAACATGGGGAAAACTCATCCATTCTGAAGATTTGGCTGAGTTTAAAGAAGTAATGAAAAAAATTCTTGTCGATCATTCAGAAGTTCACCCTGTTTCTTACCGCGTGCGCAAACGAGATGGAAACTATGTTCTTGTAACATTCCGAGGATTTGTTATAAACGACATCAATAACAATCCGGATTATTTTGGCGGCATAATTATTCCAAAATGAACAGATTATGCCGCAGGAATATCTATCTTCCCAAGTGCTTTTCTATGTCGTTTATGAGTTTGAACTCAAAACTGTCGCAGAGGGCAAGCCAGCTGGCTTCCATTACGTCGCTTGAAACACCAACAGTTGTCCACGAATTCTTGCCGTCGCTTGATTCAATAAGAACGCGAACCTTGCTTGCTGTTGCGCTCTTTCCGTCAAGAACGCGAACTTTATAGTCAATAAGGCGAATCTGATTTACAGCCGGATAGAAGCGGCTCAATGCTTTGCGGAGCGCAATATCCAAAGCGTTTACAGGACCGTCACCTTCGCCGGCAGTTACTTCAATCTGTCCTTCTACTTCAAGCTTAATCTGAGCGCAGGCACAAACACCTTCTTCCGGACGCGGATTTACGCCGTTTGTCTGGTAGTAGTGAAGCTTAAAGAACGGCTTATAGCGGCCGATTACCTTGCGTGCCAGAAGTTCAAATGAACCGTCTGCGCCTTCAAACTGGTAGCCTTCAAATTCAAGTTCCTTCATCTTTGCAACAAGGTCTGCAACACACGGGCTTGATTTTGTAATTGTAGGATCAATTTTCTGAATCTTTTCGATAATTGTAGCGCGGCCTGCAACTTCACTCATAAGGAATACGCGTTCGTTACCTACTGCCTCTGGCGCAATATGTTCGTATGCTTCAGGATTTTTAAGAACTGCGTCAATGTGCATTCCTGCTTTGTGACTGAATGCACTTCCGCCAACAAACGGAAGCTGGCTGTTCAGCGCAATATTAGTAATTTCAGCAACGCGCTTAGCAATATCAGTAAGTTCCTTCATTTTTTCGTCGGCAATACACTTGTAGCCCATCTTAAGCTGAAGGTCAGGAATTATACAGCTTAAATTAGCGTTTCCTGTACGTTCACCAAATCCAAGGAAAGTTCCCTGAACATGGCGCGCGCCGCTTTCCACCGCAACAAGACTGTTTGCAACGGCAAGTCCGCAGTCATTATGTGTATGAATACCGATTACAGCGCGGTTACCGATTCGTTCAACGGCAGCCTTAACGGCTTTTTCGCAGTCCTTAAGCATACATCCGCCTTTTGTTTCGCACAAAGCAAGGGTTTCTGCCCCGCCTTCTACCGCAGCTTCTAGAGATTTAAGCGCATATTCAGGATCAGCCAGATAGCCTGTAAAATAATGTTCTGCATCGTATACAACATGACGTCCGTTTTCCTTTAAGAAAGCACAGGTGTCACGAATCATTGCAAGGTTTTCTTCAAGAGTTGTCTTAATAATGTCTGTAACCTGGAATGTCCAGCTTTTTCCGAAAATTACAACGTATTCAGTTCCCGCAGCCAGAAGACTCTGAAGATTAACGTCTTCTGCGCATTTAATATCCTTTCTGCGTGTAGAACCAAAAGCTGCAAGTTTAGAATTCTTAAGCTGAATCTTTTTCATTTCCTGAAAGAATTCCATATCTTTAGGATTGCTTCCAGGATTTCCAGCTTCAATCAAACCGATTCCAAGGTCATCCAATGCCTGACAAATGTGAATTTTATCCTGAACTGAAAAACTAATACCTTCACCCTGAGCTCCGTCGCGCAAAGTACTGTCCAAGATTTCTACATTCATATTTGACATATAATACCTCTGAAAAAAATAATACCACATTATACAGGAAAACCGCCCTGCTGCTCAATGAAAAGACGTAGTAAACGCCATCTTTTCATTGACATATAAAAAACTTACCGCTATATTAACTACGACAGTCGTAGTAACGATAAGCGTAGTACGTAAGTCGTAGTAAAAAAAATACGGAGGGCAAATGGTATCAATCAGCAGTGACGTTATCCGCGGTTACAATGACACGATGATTTTATATCTTTTGAAACAGAACCCTTCCTACGGTTATGAAATTTCAAAAGACATCAAAAAGCTTACAGATGAAAAGTATCTTATAAAAGAAACAACTCTGTATTCAGCTTTTACGCGTCTTGAAAACAACGGGTACGTGGAATCTTATTCAAAAGAAGCAGAAAACGGAAAGCGCAGGACATATTACAAAATAACACCTGCCGGCGAGGCTTATTACAAAGAAAAATGTGATGAGTGGAATCTGACAAAAGAAGTAGTTGAAAAATTCATTCAGGAGTAGTTTGGAGCAGTTTATGGAAACAATCAGAGAATATATTGAATCAATGTTTAAAAATCTTCCTCAGACAGAAAAGATCCTTAAGGCAAAGCAGGAACTTCTTTCGATGATGGAAGACAAATATGAAGAACTTAAAAATGAAGGCAAATCAGAAAACGAAGCCGTTGGAACTGTAATCCGGGAATTCGGTAATCTTGAAGAACTTGCCGCAGAACTTGGAATTGATGAAGAGATCAATGAAAAAAAATCCGCTTCAAAAAAACAGGTAATTTCCCTTGAAACTTTAAAGGAATATTTGAAGGACGCAAAAAAACGTTCTGTTTTGTCGGCACTTTACCCTGCCATGGCTCTTCTTGGAGTTTCAAGCCTTTTTTCTAAAATAAAAGAATGGAATTTGAATTTTGTGCTGTTCATTGTATTTATTGCATTATGCTGCGCACTTGAAAAATATCTTTCTTACGGTTTTTCAAAATGGAAAAAGATTGATAATAGCGAATGTTCTCTCGGAAATTCCGGAAAAGCTTTTGTAAACAGCAAAAAAAACAAAGATTTCAAGAAAACTGTCAGATTCCAGACAGTTGGAAACGGTCTCTGCGTACTCTGCATAATTCCTTTGTTCCTATTAAGGAATACAGATTATGCGCAATTCCGTTTAAGCGCCCTGTTTCTTGTTCTTTCCTGCGGAGTTTTCTGCACAGAATATGCTGACCATCTAAACGGCTTTTATACAAAACTATGCGGACTTGAATCTGACGGAATATGGTATAAAGAGCCTGAGTTCACGGAAAAACCATCTGAATCAGAAACCAAAAGTTCTAAAAAACCAAGCCTAGCCCTTGATATCATAAGAACTACAGCAATTTTGGCTTTTATTATATTTTTGGTATTCGGAAGTGTTTATGGATTTAAGAAAATCCGCAGTTACATTAAAGATTTTCCTTCTATAATTAATATTGAAGATAACAGCGAAACTTTTATCCTCAATGAAGATTTTGATGAAGAATTTTCTAAAATCCGAATTTCCGGCGCAGTAATGGATGTTACTGTAAAGGAAGGAGAAAATGCAAAACTTTTTCTGAAATACAGGAATTCGAAGCCTGAAGTAAAAATTGTGGACGGCGCTTTAGAAATTATTCAGGATTCTAAAATGTATAATTTTTTCAAAAATAATTCTAAATCCAGCGTTGTTGAACTTACTGTTCCAGACTGCAAACTTTACAACCTGAATGTTGAAACAAATGTTTCAGATATTAATGTTTACGGGCTTAAATTTTATGAACTGAAACTTTGTTCAAATGTCGGAGATCTTAATGTTTCCGATTCCAGATTTATCACTTTGAACGGTAAAACAAACGTTGGGGATTTAAATATTGAAATGTCTGATTCAATATCGGATTATTCCGTTTCTGCAAGTACAAACACAGGCGACATTTCCATTGCCGGACGTGAATACAGCAAAAATTATGAAGCAACGGGAACAAATAATAGCAAGAAAATTCAGCTTAACACAAATACAGGTGATATTCGCTTAAAGTAAATCACTCCTTAAAACAGACAGCTTTTACCTCATTGAAAACCTGTCTGTTTTGTTGTAGTTTTAACCGTAACTTTTTAATGACAGAATGTTTTCTACTATAAACAACAAAAAAAAACGGAGTCTTAACAGTATGAAAAAAATAATTATTTTAGCTGCATTAATTTCAGGACTTTCAGTTTATGCCTTTTCTGCAGAAAAACCAGAAATATTTTTGGACGGAAACTTTTACGGACTTTTTAACTTCAACCTGAATCCGCCAAGCGGTACAAGCTATGAAATTCAGAGTGCATTAGGTTCAGATGCTTCTGCTACATTCAAATTTTCAAAACTCTGGGGTCTGCACGCTTCCGCCGGCTACCAATATCCTCTGGCAAATAAAAGCAGCGAAGGAACTGTAACGCAGTCAAACTATGATTCATGGTACTCATTCAGTACGTTTTTTGGACCGGCAATCTCTCCAGTAAAAACAGAACACGCCATGTTTTCTGTAATTCCGGGATTTTCCCTGACCTACTCTGAAAACAAATACAGTTCTTCCGGTTATTCAACAAGCAAGAATTATATCCAGATTCAAAATGCAGACTACACATTGAACACTGTAAAAATCGGCGCAGGACTTAAATTCAAATATGATTACGTCTTTAACAGCGGTCTTTACTTTACATCAGGCATAGAAGGCGTATTAAATTTTTACAACTGGTCATCTTTAGAAAGCGAAAATGAAACGATTTTCTTAAAGCCTTTTGCACACTACAAAAAAACATCCGGCACAACATCTGAATCAGAATCCTGTGCAGACCTTGCAGTAAAACCGTTTATAGGCATTGGTTACAGATTCTAATAATTAACGAGCCCGCCGGCGAATCAAAAACTTTTAAACATTAATCTTTATATCTGACAGATATATGTTATAATTATAGCAGAGTGATTTCAGGGAACTTAAAGACAGGTTCCCTGACTTTCCATGAAGATTGATTTAAAAATGCACTCTCTGATTAATACAGGGGGAGAAAAAAAATGATTATTGACAGTCATGTTCATTTTGGTTCGATATTAAATTTTAAGCTTCCAAAAAAAGATGTCCTGCTTGCAATGGAAAAATATTCTGTTTCAAAAGCTCTTGTTTCAGACTGCGAAGGAGCAGAATTTGACGCACATCAGAAATCAATTCCAGAAAAAGATCAGATTCCTCTGATTGTTTCCGCTAAAAAAACAATAGACTTTGCAAAAGACAATCAGGGAAAAATATTTGCAGCCATTTGGGTAAAACCTCATTTTGAACAGCCGTCTGCAGAACTTGAATACCTGCTTAAGGTTCATCAGAATATTGTAAAGGCCATAAAAGTTCATCCATTTCATTCTGCAATTTCCTTTGATTCCCCACAGGTTGAATCTTTTATTGAACTTGCACAGCTTTTAGAACTGCCTGTTATTACGCACACAGCATCCGATAATTTTTCTGCCTGCAGCCACGTTTACGACATGGCAAAAAAATACCCGGACGTAAAATTTATAATGGCCCATATGGGATTAGGAACCGACAATCAGGAAGCAATTGAACTGTGCTCAAAACTTCCGAACCTGTATTCAGATACAGCGTGGGTTCCTATGGAAAACGCAATAAAATTCATTGAAAAATGCGGAAGTGAAAAACTGCTGTTCGGTTCAGACATGCCTATAGACGGAGTAGATACCTACAGCCAGAATAAATGGGGTCAGCCTTCCATGTACAGAGACTATTTTAACAAACTAGAAAAACTTATTCCGTCAAAAGATTTTGAAAACATAATGTGGAAAAACGCAGAAACGCTTTTCAAGATGTAACAGTAAAAAAACAGGACTGTCAAAAGACAGCCCTGTTTGTAACAATTAAACCGGAAACTATTTTTTCCAGCCGTCGTATTTTTCTATTTCAAGAATGCGCCTTGCATTTTCTACACGTTCTACAGTCGGACTTTCTGTGTCTTTAAGGACGTAATCAATTCCTAAATCCTTATATTTCATTGCACCAAGCCCATGATAAGGAAGAACTTCTACGCGCAGAACATTGTGAAGCGTCCTTATAAAATCCCTTGTCTGCGAAAGATATTCATCATTATCCGTAATTCCAGGTGTAAGTACATGACGGATCCAGATAGGTTTATTGATTTCGTCCAAATAGCGGAACATCTGCACGACATTTTCCCTTGGCTGTCCTGTAAGCTTTACATGCTCTTCGTCATTTATGTGCTTTATATCCATTAAAAGAAGATCTGTAACTTCCATAAGCTTTTTAAATGATTCAAACCACGCTCCTTCCATCGTAAAAGGACCGCCTGCGGTATCAATACAAGTATTAATTCCTTTTTCCTTGGCCTTGGTAAAAAGTTCCAGCAAAAAATCAATCTGAAGGAGCGGCTCTCCGCCCGAAACAGTAATTCCGCCTTTCTTTCCCCAGTAAGAACGACACGAAAGGGCTTCCTTTAAAAGTTCGTCAGAAGTATATTCCTTCCCTTTTTTCATGTTCCATGTGTCAGGGTTATGGCAGAAAAGACAGCGCATCTGACAGCCCGAAAAAAATATGATGAATCTGCTGCCAGGTCCGTCGGCACAGCCAAAGCTTTCTAATTGATGAATATATCCTGTCATAATGTCTCCATATACTTCTAAATACTTAAAAAAACACCCCTCAAATTCAAAACTTTGAGGGGTAGATGTTACATTTTGCTTACAAAGTAGCGTGAGTCGTAGTTTTTACATCCTGTAAAAACTACTTCACGAGTTTGCTTTGCAAACTCGCAATGCGTCTACCGCGACCGATAGACGCGACCTCCTGTCGCTATTCTTAGAGACTAGCATGGCAAGTACGAGCGATTACGTCGTCCTGCTGTTCCTTTGTAAGGTTGATGAAGCGTACAGCGTAACCAGATACGCGAACTGTGAAGTTTGCATATTCAGGTTTTTCTGGATGTGCCTGGCAGTCCTTAAGTTTTTCAACACCGAATACGTTTACGTTCAAGTGGTGAGCACCTGTGTGGCCTGATTCAGCAGACATATCGAAGTAACCGTCGAGTACGTTTACAAGGTTTTCAATCTGTTCGTTCTTGTCATGACCAAGAGCGCTTGGGTTGATAGTCTGAGTATTAGAAATACCATCCAAAGCGTAGTGGTATGGAAGCTTAGCAACAGAGTTCAAAGACTTGATAAGACCCTTTGTTTCTGCACCGTAAGATGGGTTAGCACCTGGGCTGAATGGAGCACCAGCTGGGCGTCCGTTAGGAAGAGCACCAGTAGCCTTACCGTATACAACGTTAGAAGTAATAGTAAGGATAGATGTTGAAGGTTCAGAGTTGCGGTATGTTGGGTGCTTCTTGATCATGTTTACGAATGTCTTAAGGAGCCATACAGCGATGTCGTCTGCGCGGTCATCATCCTGTCCGTAGCGTGGGAAGTCACCTTCTACAGTAAAGTCTTTTACAAGAGTAACTGTATCGATTACGTTTCCAGCCTTGTCTTTTACTTCTACCTTTTCGCGGTTAACCTTTACTTTTGCATATTTCATTGCAGAAAGTGAGTCAACTACGTGAGAGAAACCTGCGATACCAGTAGCAAATGTTCTCTGAACATCTGTATCTTCAAGAGCAAGTTCTGCAGCTTCGTAGTAGTATTTGTCGTGCATGTAGTGGATTGCGTTCAAAACGTTTACATAAACGTCAGCAAGCCATTCAAGCATAGCAAGGTATTTCTTTTCAACTTCTTTGTAGTTAGAAGCATCGATAACGTCTGCTGTGATTGGAGCGTATTCTGGACCAATCTGCATACCTTTCTTAAGACCTTCGTCTTTACCACCGTTGAAAGCGTAAAGCAAAGCTTTTGCAAGGTTAGCGCGAGCTCCGAAGAACTGCATTTCCTTACCAGTCTTAGTTGCAGATACACAACAACAGATTGAGTAGTCATCACCCCAGATTGGACGCATTACATCGTCGTTTTCGTACTGGATTGAAGATGTATCGATAGAAATCTGTGCACAGTATTTGCGGAAGTTTTCTGGAAGTCTCTTTGAGTAGAGAACTGTCATGTTTGGTTCTGGAGAAGGACCCATGTTTTCCAATGTGTGGAGGAAGCGATAGTCGTTCTTTGTTACCTGTGAACGGCCGTCCTGTCCAAGACCACCAACTTCAAGAGTAGCCCAGATTGGGTCACCAGAGAAGAGCTGGTTGTAAGATTCGATACGAGCGAAGCGAACCATACGGAACTTCATTACCATGTGGTCTACGAGTTCCTGTGCTTCTTCTTCTGTAAGGATACCAGCTTTAAGGTCACGTTCGATGTAGATGTCGAGGAATGTTGATACACGACCAACAGACATAGCAGCACCGTTCTGTGTCTTAACTGCAGCAAGATAACCGAAGTAGAGCCACTGGAATGCTTCACGAGCGTTCTTAGCAGGTTTAGAAATATCGAATCCGTAGAGAGCAGCCATTTCTTTCATGCCCTTAAGAGCATTGATCTGGTCTGTTACTTCTTCGCGGAGGCGGCAGATGTCTTCTGACATTGTTCCGTCACCGATGTTTGCAAAGTCTTCCTGCTTGTATTTAATAAGCTGGTCGATACCGTAAAGAGCTACACGGCGGTAGTCACCTACGATACGTCCACGACCGTAAGTATCAGGCAAACCTGTCAGGATGTGAGCTGAGCGAACTGCTCTGTGCTCTGGAGTGTAAATATCAAATACACCCTGGTTGTGTGTTTTATGATACTGAGTAAAGATTTTCTTGAGTTCTGGATCTACATCGTAACCATACATTTCACAAGACTGTACAGCCATGTTGATACCACCATAAGGCATGAAAGCTCTCTTCAATGGTTTGTCAGTCTGAAGACCAACTACCTTTTCAAGATCTTTTCCCTCAGGGCAGATATATCCAGCCGGATGCGAAGTAAGTCCTGTTACGATACTTGTGTCCATGTCAAGAACACCTGTGCGCTGTTTTCCATCTTTACCGATAGAAACCTTGTTGTGTTCTTCTTTCTGGAGCTTCTGAAGTTCGTCAAACAATTTCTGTGTAGCCTTTGTAGGGCCAGCCAAGAATTTGTTATCTCCATCATATGGAGTGTAGTTGTTCTGGATGAAGTCACGTACGTTGATTTCTTCTTTCCACAAACGACCTGCGAAACCTTTCCATTCGTCAATCTGGATCATATCCTTTATACCTCTTATAAATGATTTTTTCGTTCAAACACTTTAATATTACTCCAATTGAAAGCAAAAAACAATAAAAAACCGGAAATTCAGCAAATCCTTAGTGTTTTTTTTACCTTAAGCCAGTATAAAAACACTAGATAGAGCGTTTAATTTATTATAAAAAAAAACTGCTGAATATTTATTCAACAGTTTGCATATTTATAAATAATTATGAATATTTATTCGTAAGGAATCGGCTTTATTTTCTTTATATATATGCGCCTTATAAAGAACAGGGAAACGCCGACAGACATGAATTCCGCAATGATAAAGCACCACCAGACGTTATTTACTTCTCCGGTAAGAGAAAGCAGGTATGCACTTGGAAGAAATACCAGAAGCTGCCTGCTGAACGACACAATCATACTGTAGATTGCGTTTCCGAAAGCCTGGAATACAGAAGAAAGCGTAATGGCAAGGGAAGCTCCAAGGAAAGAAGGCGCAATACGGCGGAAAGCAGCAATTCCAATCTGCTTCATATCCGGACTTGCGTTGAACAGGTCAAACAAGCGCCCCGGAATAGTTTCAAAAATTATGAATCCGCAGAACATTATTACAAACGCCATTACAAGGGCTGCGCGTATAGTTTTTGTAAGGCGTCTGTGCTTTGCAGCGCCGTAATTATACGCAATGATAGGAATGATTCCGCTATTCAGACCGAATACCGGCATGAATATAAAGCTGTTCATCTTGATGAATACACCGTAGACCGCAACAGCAGTCATTGTAAAGTGCCCCAGAATGATGTTCATGAAATATGCAATTACACTAGTAATGGAAGTCATTGCAATGGAAGGGATTCCAACCTTGTAAATGCGTGCAATGATGCGTCCTTCCGGAATCAGGTTCTTAATCTTAAAGTTGATGTCATGATTGAATTTCAAGTTTAAGATAACGGAAACTGTCATACCGCAAACCTGACCAAGAACAGTAGCAATTGCCGCACCCGCTATTCCAAGCTGAGGAAAAGGACCGATTCCAAAAATAAGCAGCGGGTCAAAAATCAGGTTGAATACTGCACCGCAGCACTGGCTTATCATTGAAAAGAATGTGCGTCCTGTTGCCTGCAGAAGGCGTTCAAACATTACTTCACCGAATACAAAAAAGCCTGTACAGGTAACAATCATAAGGTACTGCTTTCCATAGTTAAAAATCAATTTATTTGATTCGCGTGCAGCTTCTGTTACGGCATGCGAAGTCTGAGAAGTAAGGTAAGGAACTACACAGGTAAGGCCAACAATCAAAAAAAAGATAAAATTACAGAACGCAAGAAAAACACCGTTCATAGCAGTCCTGTCTACGTCTTTCTGATTTTTTCGTCCAAGGCTGAAAGAAAGCAGTGCATTCACACCGATTGCAGTACCAACGCCAAAACTTATCATAAGGTTCTGGAACGGAAATGCAAGCGAAACGGCTGTAAGAGCTTCTTCATTAATCTTTGCAACGAAAATGCTGTCCACTATGTTATAGAGCGCCATTACTAGCATGCTGAACATAATCGGAAGAGACATATTGAAAATCAACTTTACTACAGGCATTGTGCCCATTTTGTTTTCCGCTGAACTTGAGCGAACTTCTTCTGACATAAAAACCTCTTATTGAACAAACTGAGACAAAAAAAACCTTGCAGAGCATTCGACGCTTGCAAGGCTTGGTTTTAAATTTATATAAATCTTAGGACTTAGTCAAGCAAGGCATCCAGTTCTTTTGTGATCTGAGCCTTGTCAAGTTTCTGTCCGATGATGCAGAGCTTAATCATGCGGTCACCGTATTCTTCGTCCCATTCAGCACGAACCTTTCCTTCCTGTGCAAGAACTTCTTCCTGTTCTGCTTTAGGGCATGAAGCAAGCCAGCGTCCTGAAGCACCTGCAGAAATCTGACGGCCGGAAGTTTCAAAAACATAGGCCATGTCGTCTTCGTCGCTGAAGTATACAACACCCTTACAGCGGATAATGTTCCTCGGCCAGTGACCTGCGTAATCTTCAAGCTTGTCCCTGTTGAACGGACGGCGGCGATAGTATACAAAATTTCCAATTCCGTATTCGTCTTCTTCTGCACCTTCGTGGTTGTGTTCATGATGATGGTGATGGCAGTGGCCGTCGCATTTATGCCCCGGTTCGCCATGTGCCGGATTGTGTTCGTGTTCATCATGATCGTCATCATCGTGGTGGTGCTCATGTTCGTCATGATCATGGTGATGATGTTCGTGTTCATCGTGATCGTCGTCGTCATCATCGTCATGACCGTCATTTTCAAGATGCTGAACCCAGGCCGCACTTTCAAATACTACGTCAAAATCAAAACGACCTGTTGCAAGTACATCTTCTACTTCTACCTGACCTCGAGTTGTTTCTATAACCTTTACATGAGGCTGAAGTGCATTTACAACTGCGTGAACTTTTTTCATTTCATCGTCAGTTACAAGGTCTTTTTTGTTTATGATAAGTGTAGAACAGAATTCAATCTGCTGAACGAGAAGCGATTCAATGTCTTCTTCGTCCATTTTCTTGTTAAGGAGTTTGTCTCCGCCTGCAAATTCATCTACAAGACGTTTTGCATCGACAACAGAAACAACGTTATCAAGAATACCGTTTTCTATCTGCATGATTGCCTGTGCAATAGGCATGGGTTCGCAGACTCCGCTTGCTTCAATAAGGATGTAGTCAAATTTTCCGGAACTGATAAGTCCTTCAATCTGATTTACAAGGTCGCTTTTCAGAGTACAGCAGATACAGCCGTTCTGAAGACCGATAATGCTTGATGTATCCGTAATGTTTGCACCCTTGGCAATAAGGCTTTCATCAACGTTAATCTCACCGATATCATTTACGATTACCGCAACTTTATATCCTTTCTGATTAGAAAGAATCATGTTCATTAATGTGGTTTTTCCTGCGCCCAAATAACCACAGAGCAATGTAATAGGTGTTTTCTTTGACATTTCTTTTCCTCTGAAAAATCTTTTCTTCATTAATATACTGAAAATCTTTTCAAAAGACTATAAAATTTCATTAAGTGATATTTTTTTTATAAAATATTTGCTTATTTTTATTTTCCCACGTATACTCAAACTGAATGCAGAGACCTAGTTTTTTTTCAGCCGTAAGAATAATGTGTTTTTTTGCCGCTATAGTGCTTTTAATTGGAACTGTGATGAGTTTTAACCACACTCCCCTGCGCTATACGATTATTCCTAAACCGGAAGTTTCCATATTCATCATAAATTTGACATGTACCCTTCTGTGTACATTTTTAATTGTTAGGCCTTCAAACTTTTATGTTCAGGCTTCAATTATGCTGATTCAGGCCATAACGACAACTCTAACCGGTTTTGAAACGCTCGGGACTTTTCTGTATGAATCAGCAATTGTACTCTGCTTCTGCAACGGATTTTTTAAGAGCAATTTGAAAAAGAAGATTTACGCCTTCATCTTAATCTGGATTCTTGTGCTTACCGGCTACGGATATTCAGAAATCATTAATAATCCTGTCCGCGGGAAATACATGATTGTGCTTGAATGCGGAATTTCTTTTTTCTTCTTCAGTTTCTACTATTATATTTACAAAAAACTGGAATCACTTCTTTCTGTTCTTGTACCGGCAAAAAAAATCATGATTTCTAAAATAAATCTTCCGGTGCCGGGTTCTACACTAAGCCTTAGAGACTACAAGCTTTCCGAAAGACAGATTCAGTTTACACTGGAATACCTTAAAACCAAAGACAACTACGAATCAATTGCAAAGAAATTCTTTTTGAGCAAGTCTACTGTAAAAAGAGAGATGACACAGGTTTTTCCTAAATTTGGAGTTACAAACCTTAACGACCTGCACATGCTTCTGCTCCAGTACATTGTAACGGCATAAAACATTGCAGAGTGATTTTTCCAGCGTTTTTCTTCCTCCCCCAGATGAATTCCATTTCCTGTATTTTAAACAAATCCTAAACGTTTACTTTTGTTTTCCGATACTCAAGGTAAGAAATATTTTTTAAAGAGGAAAATATGAGTCGAAGATTCGTTTTAAGTACATTAAGCACAGTTCTGCCGCTTTTACTTTTAAGCTGTGTGACAGTTCAGGAAAAAGATCCCTCTGCGGTTAATATTACTCAACTCATAAAAGAAGGAAGAATTGAAGAAGCAAAACAATGCTTCACTTCTAAATATGACATCAACTCTGTGGACGAAGACGGAAACACCGCGCTCCATCTTGCTGCAAAACTGAATGATTCTTCGCTTGCACTTTTCCTGCTGTGTAACGGAGCCGACCCTGACCTTAAGAACTTTCAGAGTCAGACTCCTCTGCACGTAGCAGTTGAAAACGGTTCTAAAGAAGCAGCTTCTACGCTGGTCAACTTTGGCTGTAATATTTTTGCCAGAAACGAAGAAGGCATTACAGCGATGGATGCAGGGCTTGCCGCTGACGACGCTTACTACGACATCTTTATTACGACTAAAACTGGAGAACTTCGCGATATAGATAAGGAAAAAACAATTGTCCACTACTTTGTAGAAACCGGCAATGCAAAAGCTGTCCAGCAGTGTGCCCGCAAGGGAATTCCCCTTTCTGTAAAAGACAACGAAGGTCAGACACCACTGGCATACGCATACAGGAATTTTTCTTCAGACAAGGCTGTTGAAATTGCCGCAATTCTTATTACAAACGGTGCCGAACACGTAAAATCTGAATACGACTACTTTGAGACTGCAGTTGCAAACAGAAACGTTGATTACCGCTTTGATGACGGACAGACACCTCTTCACCTTGCTTCAATTGCAGGGCATGAAGCCGTAGCAAAATATTTTATTACAAACAACGCCCTTACAAACATTCAGGACAGTACGGGTGCAACTCCACTTCACGAAGCTGTAAGATACGGCCGCCTTGAACTTGCAAAACTTCTGCTTAATTCAGGGGCAGACATTAATGCAAAGGACAACCTTGGCAAAACTCCTGTACTGCTGATTATTCCAGAAGAAAAGCGCGCTGAACTTTACACTCTCCTTGCTTCTTACAAAGCAAATCTTGCCGTAAAAGATATGTACGGAGACACTGTACTTCATACAGCAACAATGACTTCCGTTCCGACGTCCATTTTGGATACCCTTATTTCCGGCGGAGCAGAAATCAATGCCAGAAACAAGGACGGCGTTACTCCTCTTGCACTTGCAATTGAAAACAATGAAGAAGACCACATCAAGTTCTATTCTGAAAACGGTGCAGACATCAACTCAAAAGATACAAACGGAACAACTCCTTTAATTCTTGCCCTTAAGGATAAAGATCCAAGCGACAAGATTTTAAGGTCGATTGTAAACAAACAGAACATTACAAGCGTTGACTCAGAAGGAAATACTCCGCTTATAATTGCAATTCAGAACAACGCAACGCTTACAAAGATTCAGTATCTTATAAGCCTTACAGACGACGTTAATACAAGAAATGCAGACGGCAACACTGCCCTTTATCTTACAGTGCTTAAAAACCGCCAGAAAGTAGGAGAACTTCTGCTTTCCAAGAATGCAGATATTTTTGCCACAAACAACAGAAGCAAATCTCCGTTAAGCCTTGCCCTTTATGACGGCGGTTCAGTTATTGACTGGCTCATTACGTCCAAGACAATTGTAGCTACAGACGGAAGCGGAAACACAGCCCTTCACTTTGCTGCAGAATGGGGATTAAAGGACGCTGTTTCTGCGCTCATCCTTAAAGGTGCAAAAACAGAAGCAAAGAATGCAAACGGCGAAACTCCTCTTTTCAGTGCCGCAAAAAATGACGAGCCGGAAGTAATTCAGGTTCTTGTAAACAACGGATGCAAAGTAAATGCGCGCGACAATCTTGGAAGTACACCGCTCCATATGGCTGTCCGCTGGGGAAATCCTAAGGCTGTTGCGCGCCTTGTAAATCTTGGTGCAGAAATTGACGCACAGAACGTTTCTGGCCATACTCCGCTTGCAGAAGCAGCAATTGTCGGAAAATACGACATAGCAAACCTTCTTCTGCTCAAGGGCGCAAATCCAAATGCAAGCAACACAAACGGAAAGACAGTCCTTATGGATGCTGTACGCGCAAAGAACGTGAGCGTAATTTCGCTTCTGCTTGCAAACAACGCAAATCCTCAGATTCAGGATCTTACAGGAAGAAACTGCTACCACGAAGCAGCCCTTACAGCTGATCCTGAAATAATTGCAATTATCAGAAAAGCCGGTGGAAATCCGCTTACAAGGGACAAGAACGGCGTAACTCCATTAAGCATGGTACTTGGAAAAGATGAAGTAATCATCCGGGAAGTTTTAGGAAATGACCCGACAATTTCTGACAGCGACGGAAACACTCCGATTCACTTTCTTGTAAAAACAAACAAGGCTCTTGGACTTTTGCAGACACTTATAAGTGCAGGCTACCCTTTTGACACAAGAAACGCAGACGGACACACTCCGCTTTATACTGCTGTAGAAAAAGACAGAAAAGACGCCGCAAGGATTCTTCTTGAAAACGGAGCAAATCCGTTTATTGCGGCAGACAGCAAGGGTAACAATGCTGTAACGCTTGCATTAAAGAAAAACAACAAAGACATTCTTAATGACATAATTAAGTACGCAGGAAACGCTGCCGATATTCAGGGAAATACAATCCTGCATTATGCGGCAAGAACTTCTGATGCTGCAACAATAAGCCACCTGCTTTCGTACGGTCTAGATGTAAATGTAAGGAATATTTACGATGAAACTCCGTATACAACTGCGGTAAGATGGCACAGGAATGACGCTGCAAAACTGCTTAAAGCAGCAGAAAGTGCAGAATAAAGAAATCAAGTAAAGAGAATCAAATTAAAACAATATTAATGATTTTTAAGCCGGTCATGCATTTTTACAAAAGCGCTGTCCGGCTTTTGTATTTCCCGCGAACCTCGGGTTATTTTACAGAGAGACATATTAAATTTTCGGGCAATTTCGCGCTGTGTAGTACCGGCTCTAAGTTCCTTTACAATCTGCCAGCGTTCCGCAATATCATTGCGTTCTGCAGATGTAAAAAGACAGCCAAAAAATTCCTTTAAGAATTCCTTGTCCGTACATTCAGAAATAAGGCCGAGCAGTTCGTCATAACTTTCCAGGAGAACCGGATTATCGTTTATATCTTTATTCATTATTGCAAAAAATCGGGCTGTCTATATAGAAAATAACTATTTAGACAGCCCCTTTTATTTAGTCAAAGAAACCGCGGGCTTTAAGAAGCTCTGCGTTAAGGATACCGCCAAGAGCAGCACCTCGTTTTGTATTGTGACTGAGCGATACAAACTTAATGTCGAATACGTTGCATGGACGAAGACGTCCGATTACACAAGCCATTCCCTTTTCTGTTTCGCGGTCGCGGCGTGGCTGAGGACGGTTTTCTTCGTGGCGTACAACAATCGGATGTTCCGGTGCGCTAGGAAGTTTAAGTTCCTGTGGAACAGATTTATAAGAAGTCCAGATTTTTTCGATTTCTTCAAGACTTGGTTTTTTATCTTCTGGTAAATCGAATTCAAGGGAAACACATGCTGTATGACCGTCGATTACAGGAACGCGAGTACATGTTGAAGAAACAATCGGACCTGCAGCGTTTTCAATCTTTCCGTCTACAACTTTTCCAAGAATCTTAAGGCATTCTTTTTCTGTCTTTTCTTCTTCACCACCGATGTATGGAACGATGTTGTCAATCATATCGAATGAAGGAACACCCGGATATCCGGCACCGCTTGTTGCCTGAAGTGTTGTAACAATCATTCTTTTGATTGGGTATCCTGCCTGAATGAGGGCATGGATCGGCATCATGTATGTCTGAAGGGAACAGTTAGGCTTTACAGCAATAAATCCCTTGTCCCAGCCGTGATGCTTTTTCTGTTCTGCAATTACATCAAGGTGAGCATAGTTAATTTCCGGAACCAGCATAGGAACATCTTCTGTCCAGCGGTTTGCGCTTGCATTTGAAACTACAGGAATTCCTTCTGCAGCATAGGCAGCTTCAAGAGCCTTAATTTCATCCTTACCCATTTCAAGAGCACTGAAAACAAACTGGCACTTACCAAGAGCCTTCTTTTCATCATTTGCATCTTCTACGATAAGGTCTTTTACTCCGGCAGGAATTTCTGCACCGATGAGCCAACGGTTCTTTACGGCTTCAGAATAAGGTTTGCCTGCTGAACGCGGGCTGGCTGCAACATAAGTTACTTCAAACCACGGATGATCTTCAAGCAATTTAATATATCGCTGTCCAACCATTCCTGTTGCGCCTAAAACACCAACTTTAATTTTTGCTGACATATATTTTCCTCTTTTAATTAAACAAATTTACAAAAGATTACTCTCTTTAAGAGCAGCCTCGATAACCTTTTTTGCACTGTCTGTAACTTTTACAAGCGGAAGCCGTACAGAAGCCTTCATATCACCCTTTACGCTGAGTGCATATTTGATTGATGTAGGGTTTCCGTCTACAAATGCAGCCTTAAAGAAAGGAAGCAGTCTGTAGTGAATTTCCCTTGCCTTTTTAAGGTCTCCATCAAGCGCTGCATGAGCAAGTTCTGTAACAAGAGCAGGAGCAAGGTTTGAAACAACACTGAATATACCGTCACCGCCGGCAGCAATAAGCGGCAGAGTAAGACCGTCATCTCCAGAAATTACTGCAAAATCAGGGTGAGCCTTTTTTACTACGGCAATTACATCCATCATCTGGTTGATGTTTCCGCTTGCTTCCTTTACACCGATGATGTTCGGAAGGTCTGCAATGCGTGCAAGAGTCGGAACATCAATGTTCTTACCGGTGCGTCCCTGAATGTTGTACACAACGATTGGAATGCCAACCTTTGAGCATGCTTCAAAATGGCGGAAAATACCATCGTTGCTTGGCTTGTTGTAATAAGGTGTAACTACAAGAGCGGCATCGGCACCTGCTTTCTTTGCGCGTTCACAGTAACG
This sequence comes from Treponema sp., assembly GCA_045123335.1. Lineage (GTDB taxonomy): Bacteria > Spirochaetota > Spirochaetia > Treponematales > Treponemataceae > Treponema_D. The sequence continues at coordinate 119,136 of JBGVIP010000069.1, read as the reverse complement.
AACTGCATCGCGTGTACAGTTTGAACCTGCACCAAGAATAATATTGATTTTTTTACCAGTTGCCTTTTCAAAAGCCCTAACTTCTTCAAAAGCAATCTTGATGATTTCGTCTTCTTCGTCTTCTGTTAAAGTTGGAGTTTCTGCAGTTGTTCCCAAAGGAAGAATACCGTCTATTCCGGCTTCGCACTGGCGTTTGACTAAGGCGCGGAATCCTTCATAATCGATAGACTCATCTTCGTGCATAGGTGTAACTAATGCTGTCATTGCACCGCCTAATTTTGCCATTATAACCTCCAAAAAAAGACACTTTTATATTTATGTCTTTTAAATTTTCTCTGAAAGTATCTCATTTTTATGGTAAAAATTCAATTATCCGTATACTATGAGACATGCAAAATTTTGTTTTATTGTTTTTTTCTGCACTTACAGGGCTTTTTCCGATCAGGCTTGATTTAAAAACTTTCTATTCTTCTGAAAAAGAGATTCCTGTTGAACGAATTTATTCTCAAAATTTTCAGGAAAATGATTATGTAAACTCATTTTCTAAAAACGGTTACCTTTGGGTCGAAGCCGATATACCGGAAAACATAAAGGACAAAGACCTTGAAATAATTTCATTAAGTGATGAAGCAATAAATTCTGCCGTCCTGTACGTTCTGGACGAAAACCAGAACTGGAAATGGCTTGGAAAAACCGGCCACAGCTTAAGGCTAAGGGACAAAGCAATGCCGTCAATATCGCAGGCATTTGAATTAAACGGAGCAAAATACCGCACAGAAAAAAATAAAACGGTTAAAATCCGTCTGAGAATAGAATCTTCAAGGGAAGCGGTAATAAAAGTCTATACAATGAGCTGTAAAACCTACGTCCTTATGAATTCCATGAAGAACCTTTTATGCGCCCTGTTCCTCGGTGTCTGCCTTTCTACAATTTTTTACGTCATTTTCATCTGCAGGGTATTCAATGATTACAATTCAATATGGATTGCCGTAGCCTGTTTCCTTATTGTAGTTCTTATAGGATTCAGAACAGGAATATACAACACCTATACTTCTGCAAAAATTGTAAAACCGGCAAACCTGTACCGGTTGATGAATATCCTTCAGTGCGCAATTGCAATTCTACTTCAGCTTGAACTGCAGCTTTCTTCCAGACCAATTATAAAAAACTGTCCTAAAATCATTAAAAAAATCCACAACAGCTTTCCGTACTTTTATATTTCCATCGGAACAATAGGTCTTCTGAACCTTATCCTTCCGCTTTCATATTCATATTCAAAGTACCTTCAGCTTCTGACGCTTTCTGCCTGCATGGTTATGCTTGTAGTACAGTCACTGATTACAAGAAAATACGATCCTACTTACAGCCGCGGAGTAATAATCTGCTACAACCTGAGCATAGGATTTTTATGGATAAGACAATTATTTACTATCATGAGGTTTATAGATGGAACTTCCGCTGCATTCCGTTTTTTCGACAACCTCATACTCGGCTCATACGTTTTACCGTTCTTCCTTATAGACAGCGCTGTCTTTATAAAAATCAGCAAAAGGATGAGGGAAACACTCGCCTTCCTTCAGATAAAAACCGCAGAAGCAAAAGAACAGACCCTTACAGAAAAAAGGCGAAGCTATGTATACAATACGCTTGCTTCCATGCTTTCAAATCCGCTGCAAATTTTTACGGAAGCCTACGAACAGACAAAGCAGTACCTTTCGCCGGAAGTTTCAAGCGCAGTAAACAAAACGCTTCAGAATACAACAAGATTTATCAATTCAATTTCTGCACTTTCGACCTACCAGTATGACAAAGAAGAACTTGAATATGACCGAGACCCTATAGACCTGAGCCATTTTGTTACAGACAGCATTTCTGTTGAACTTTCTACACTCCGCCTTAACGGTTCCTTCCCTTACATTCAGGAAAAATATACGGACGGAACCTTTGTAATGGCAAACAAGTCGGTTCTTTCTGTAGCACTCCGCTTTATACTTCAGACAGTAATTAACAAGGCGGAACAAAAATCTACGGTCTACATTACATCGGAATATGAAAACCTTACTTTCATTTTTTCTGCACAGTTTAAATGCAGCAATATGTCAGGAAACCTTTCTAAAATCCTTCTGAATCTTGAATCAGACAACGAAAACGAAGCCATAAGCACAATGGTTGGAGTCTGGGGAATTCAGTTGCATGTAGCAAAACAGATAAGCAATCTTCTTAACGGAAATGTTACGCTGCTTCCTACAGGCGAAGGACTTTGCATTCAGCTTAGGGTTGCACTTAAACCGTTTGCACCGGAAGAAGAACTTCTAACCTATGACTACACAGAAGATTTTGACGATGAATCCGAAAATGACGAAAACAATAAAATAGTTTCTCCAAAATACAGAACTTTGATTTTTATTGTAGAAGAAGACGCAAACGTAAGAGCTATTATTCAGGAAAAATTTAAATCATTGTGCTATACAAGAATCCTTGCCTCAAATACTGAACTTGCAAAATATGCCGAACAGGAAAAGCCGTCACTTGTAATTTATTCACTTACATCTCCGGGACTTCACCTTACTGAACTTTTTACCGAACATCCGCAGCTTACCGCAATTCCTTTCATCGTTACTACAAAATATATTTCCAGAAAAACAACTGAACAGCTTTATAAATTCGGAGTTATAGAAATCATAAACAAGCCGTTCCTTACTGATCTGCTTCTTTCAAAGGTAGAATCAATTCTAAAATATAAACAGAATTATCTGGACTTTATTGTAAACGCCATAAAGAATAACTTTAAGGATTCCGTTGCAAAACTTGCCTTCCCGAATAACAGAAAAATTGATGAAGAACCGGATAGCCAGCAGAAAGAAAACAGACCTGTTTCCGTTGAAAAATCATATTCAGAAAAAAGGACTCTGGAAACTGAAGCTCAGGCAGAAAACAAAGCCTCTTACCCTGAGCACGAAGCTGTAAAAATTGAAGCAACTGCCGTCTTTACTTCTGCAAAACTTACAAAAAAAGAAAAAGACATTGCTCACCTTATTCTGGAAGGAAAAACCGACAAGGAAATTGCGGCAGAACTTGGAATTTCTCCGGGAACTGTTGCCGTTCACAACAAGAAAATCTACAGAAAACTTGGAATTCACAGCCGCGCGGAACTTATTTCTAGAATGCCGGTAATTAACGGAACAGAGGACGACGACTGATTGGGTTTTGCATGTGTTTTAATTTTATGATATGCTGAACCAAGAGGAAGGCATATGGCAGGAAACACATTCGGTTCAATTTTTAGAGTTACAACATTTGGTGAAAGTCACGGAAACGGACTTGGTGTAATCATAGACGGCTGTCCTGCCGGAATTAAAATCGACGCTGCAAAAATACAGGAAGCCCTGGACAAAAGACGTCCGGGAGCGGCAATAAACGGAATTAAGACAGCAGCCGTAACTCAGCGTTCAGAGCCAGATCAGGCAGAAATCTTAAGCGGAGTTTTTGAAGGCATTTCTGAAGGAACTCCTATCAGCATTGTAATAAGAAATACTTCCCAGCATTCAAAGGATTACGGAAACCTTGTAAATACATTCCGTCCGGGTCATGCAGACTACACATATGATTCAAAATACGGATTCCGCGATTACCGCGGCGGCGGAAGGGCAAGCGGACGCGAAACGGCAGCAAGAGTTGCAGCAGGAGCCGTTGCGGCAATGATTCTTGAGCAGTCGGGAATAAGCGTAACAGCCTACACCTTAAGGGCTGCCGGAATTTCATGCACAAAAAAAGATTTTTCAAACATCTCTCAGAATACAATGCGCGCTCCAGACAACGAAGCGGCAAAACTTATGGAAGATAAGATTGAAGAATTCAGAAAAAACGGTGACAGCGCAGGCGGAATTATTGAATGCGTTGTAAAAGGCGTACCAGCTGGACTTGGCGAACCTGTTTTTGACAAACTGGACGCAGAAATTGCAAAAGCCATTCTTTCTATAGGCGCCGTAAAAGGAATTGAATTTGGAGCCGGCTTTGCCGCAGCAGATTCTGCAGGCAGCACAAACAATGACAGAATGAAGACAGAAAACGGAAAACCTGTTTTTGAAACAAACAATGCCGGCGGAATTCTTGGAGGAATTTCAAATGGGAACGACATTGAATTCCGCCTTGCCGTAAAGCCTGTTCCAAGCATTTTTACAAGCCAGAAAACAGTCTGCCGAAATGAAAATACATACGAAGAAACTGAACTTGAAATTAAAGGACGCCATGACGTTTGCCTTTGCCCGCGAATTGTTCCGGTTGTAGAAGCAATGACCAGCATAGTCCTTGCAGACATGCTTTTAAGAAACAAATCTGCAACAGTTTTAAGATAAATATATAAGTACTGACAAAATGAAAAAATTAAACATAAAAAAAATATCCCTGCTGATTGCGGCAACAGTCGGAGCCGCATACTTTGTAACTGTAGGAATAAGGGCATACACTCTGCGCCGCCCTGGAAACCTTCCTGAACCGGACGAAAAACAGCTTGCACTGCTTGAAACACTTTTAGATGAAAAATATGAACGGCGCGGAAAGATTCTGCTTCCGCTTCCATACCGGACAATTCCGGCGGAGCTTGATGTAGGCGCTGAGGCGGCCATTGCAATTGACGCTTCCAACGGGAATATCCTGTATGAAAAGGACGCTGACAGGCAGATTCCGCCTGCAAGCATGACAAAACTCATTGTTCTTTACGTAGTTTTTCAGGAAATTGCTACGGGGCGGATAAACCTGGATGACGTAGTGCCGCTGCCGCCGGAAACATGGGCCTGCAACATGCCTCCCCACTCTTCCCTGATGTTCCTGGGCAAAAATCACATAGTTACACTGGAAGAACTTATGCTCGGCTCGGCAATCTGTTCCGGAAACGATGCTGCCTGCGCAATAGCAAACTACGTATGCGGCGGAATGGATTCCTTTATTCAGAGAATGAATCAGGAAGTACAGGCGCTTGGCCTTACTCATACTCATTTTGTAGAAGCATCCGGTTACAGCGAAAAAAACACAACAACTCCGCGCGAAATGGCAGCTTTTGCAAAAGTTTATCTTGAACGCTACCCGGAAAGTCTTTACAAATTCCATTCAAAGCTTTCCTTTACGTATCCGCAGGAACACAACCTTTCGTGGGAAGATAAAAGCCTTCCAAAACACCAGGATTTTTCGCAGGGAATACCGGAACACATTACAATGCCTGTATACCAGAAAAACACAAATCCCCTATTGGGATTATACGAAGGCTGCGACGGACTTAAAACCGGCTATATTGACGAAAGCGGCTACAACCTTGCCCTTACCGTAAAAAGAGACGGAATGCGCGTAATAAGCATTACGATGAAGGGAAAAGGTTCAAACACTGCAGAAGGACAGGCGGGACGCATTCACGACGGCACAGTCATTATGGACTGGGCTTTCAGCACATTCAAGGACTACGAAAATCCGCTCTTACTGAGGGAATACAGCATTCCTTTAATATTTGCAAAAGAACAGCGCGCAGTTGTTGTTCCTGCGTACAGACCCAAAGCCCTTACAGTGCCGGTAACAGCGGCTCAGAATAAAGAAGATCCTCTTTCTGAAGTAAGCATAAACCTTGTCCTTCCGGATAAAATAAAAGGCTCTGTAAACCCGGCACAGGAATTCGGCTGCATTGAATACACCCTGAACGGACACATTCTTGAATCAATTCCGCTTGTTTCTGAAAAAGAAATAAAAAAAGCCTGCCTCTGGATTAGAGCGGCAGACCTTTTAAGTCAACTTGCATTGAAATTATAAATGAACGGCAGAAACAAAACTTCTGCCGCAAACTTATTCTTCTGTAATGTAACGAAGCGGAACTACGTCGTAACCTGCATCAAGAATTGCACTGAGCAGAAGATCCAGATTATCATACATGTAGCTCTCCCTTGTTCCGGAAGAAAGTCCAACTGTGATTGGAATTATTCCGCCTCCGTTAGAATCAAAATACTTCATGTATGTGTCAATTATAACTGCCGGACTGATGTATTTTCCTTTTCCAATTACTGCATCTTCAAGGGAAACATTATCCCGTACGCCCAGGAAAGGCATTACGTATGTATAACCGGCATTATTTCCAGCCTGAATGATTTTTTTGCCGCCTTCATATACAGAATCATGCCACAAAAGCGAAAGTTCCTTTGTAGTGCAGTCATAATATTCATCTTCTGTTCGGGCAAGGCCTCGCCTAATATAATTTTCGTCAAGCAAAAATCCAGACTGAGTAAGAGGCGCTGTCGTAAAGAACATTGAAGCAACTTCATTTTTAGAAACAGAAATCTGCCTTGTTTCATTCGGATAGCGTCTTATGAATTCGCCATTAACAAAAAATGTTCCTGTAACATTGTAAAGTCCGAGTTCATAAAGGATTCTTGTAAGTCCGTCCGCATTGTCAAAAGCGTCAAACACAAAGGCAACTTTTTTTCTGTCTTCTGTCTTTTTTACGCTTTCTTCATATACAGGATTTGTAACCGGCTTCCCTGTAAGAGTCCTTACGTACAGTGCATTATCAAAATTCCTGTTTGGAGTATCGCCGCAGAAAAGCCTGTATTTTCCGTTTCTAGTAAGGTTTGTATGGCGGTCTTGAAGCCCCATAGATTTCCATGTGCGCAATGCAGGGTCGTAGGCGTATGCATAGCCGGAAACGCTTTCTGCAATAATTCTTCCCGAAGCGCCGTCCCAGTATCCGTTGGATGCAGAAGTAGCCATTACAGCATCAGAAGTTTTTTCATAAATATTCCAGCTTCTGATTGTCCTTACTCCACCGATATAAAGGGTATTTAATCCCGTCCATGCAATTGAAACTACATTTTCGCCGGTAAGGTCAGAAATCTTTTTCCAGTTTGTCGTGTCATAAATATGAACGGTTGAACCAGAACTGAAAGCACACTTTGTCTTATCAAAAGAAAGAAGAGGAAGTCCCGAATCTTCGATCTCGATGATTTTTGTAAGTTTCTGATCAAGTCTGTATACAGAAGATACTACCTTATCACTGTTGTAAGGAAGGCTTCGCGTCCATATATAAGGAGTCTGATTTGTAGTCCACATTATTTCTGCTTCAAGCAGGGAAGACTTTAAATCATAAAAAGGACCGGAATAGATTACATCAAAATAATCATAATTCTTGCTATTGATTCCATAATATGTAAAAGTTTTGCCGTTCTGAATGAATACAAAGGCAGAAACTTCATCGTTTACGCTAAATTTGTCGCGGCTTGAAACAAATGCTGCAGGAAGACGGCCGATTGCAGTTCCTTTCCCAATTACATTTGAATAAAGGCCGAGCGTGTAAAGTTCACGTGCATTAATACGGTAAACAAGGTCGCGGTCAATATAAATAAGATACTTTCCGTCTGCCCAGTTCACGGCATTTATTGTACCTTCTCCTATGCAACGGTATTCTTCGCTTACTTCTACGCCTTTAAGGACGGCATCCGGATTACAGAAATAGATTTTTCCGTTTTTTGCATAAACAAAAACAGAACTGTCGCTCAGCCATTTTACAGGAACAGATTCATAACTGAAACCGGATTTTTCGTCCAGAATCGTTTTTTTGCCGCTTTTTACGCTTTCAAGAATCAATTTACCTGTTGCATATCCCGTCTTTTCGCAGTAGCAGAACCATTTTCCGTCCGGGCTTACGCTCATCGGGGCAAGCCGCATTGAATTAAGCGGAATTGAACTTGAATAATTTTTCCAGTTGAATTCATTTGTCTTTGTATTAAGCCATGCCGAACCGTATCGGTTTCTGATTTGAAGGATTGCACCGCCGTCAAGCATTTCCATTTTTTCAGGGAAGCACGTAATCATTTCCGGCTCTGAACCTAAAACTCCGTCAGAAATTTTTGCAGTAAGCAGAGCGGAATAAGAAACTGTTCCCGGAATAGAGTGACTTACGGTATATACAATTTCATCTTTTTCGTTAATTTCTGCCGCACCGAATTTTATGCCTGAAAAAGCAGGAACAAGCAGAGAACTGAACATGATGTAAAAAATCAGTTTCTTTAATTTCATTTATGCAACTCCGCACTAAGAACAAGAACGTTCAGTTCCTGTTCCAGTTCATTAAGCCGCTCTTTTGCGGCATTAAACTGTCTGTTTCTCTGTTCCTGCCTTACTGTTGAATAGCGGGAATACACCATATCAAAAAAGTCCTGAGTGCGGCCCATACGTTTTTCTCCGCACCATGGACAGTATACAAAATCGCTGTCAATATTTCTTCCGCAACCGCTGCACACTTTAGTCATCGTTTTCTCCAGTTTTATTTTACAAGACTCATCGGGTCAACAAGTTTACCGTTTTTATAAACTGTAAAATGAAGGTGAGGTCCGGTAGAATATCCTGTTGAACCTACAAGACCAATGCGGGTTCCCTGACTTACATATTGACCTTTTTTTGCAATTATCTGGGACATATGTCCGTACAATGACTGATATCCGTTTGAATGCTTGATAATTACATAATTTCCAAATACCGGACTTACCCCTGTAAATGCAATTGTACCGCTTGCAGCCGCACTGATTGGCGTTCCCATTGGGCAGGCAAAATCTACACCAGTATGATAAGAACGTGCGCTTGTAAACGGATCAAGGCGCGGACCAAAGCGGCTTGAAATTCTGTATTTAGCCGTAATAGGACAGCGGAACATTTCTCCCATTGCCTGCTGAAGCTTTGAAGCATCCATTTTTGCACCGGGAATAAAAATCCTCTGACCGACAGCAAGTTCAGAACTTTCAAGTTCATTTACATCAAGGAGCTCTTCCATGGAAACATTGAATTTTGTAGAAAGCCCGGCAAGAGAATTTCCACGCTGAACAGTATAGAAAAGTCCGTCAATTGAAGGAACCTTAAGTTTCTGTCCTGCAGCAAGAGCCCTTACATTGTCTATGTCATTAATGGAAATCAATGTTGAAATGTTTTTAAGTCCGAATTTCTTTGCAATTCCACTTATAGTGTCTCCGGATTTTACAGTATATGACTGGAATGAGACCGGCTGGCGGAAAAGTTTTTCCAGTTCCGCAGCAGAAAGCTGTTTTTCGCCTACAAGGTTTCCATCTGAATCATATTCCTGTGACTCTTCAAGGGCAAAGGAAGTCATTGCCTTTTCAAGAAGTTCCATCTCTGAAGTATAGGATTCTTGAAGCACAACGTTTCCTGGTACAGTCTGAATGTATGAAAAACCGGAATAAAAGGCTGCAACAAATCCGCCGATGGCAAGAACAGCCACAGAAACTAAAAGTATTGTCCGGCCTTTTGCAATAATAAAATCCGGTGCCCGTCCAAGCGCGCAGAAAAGCCCCTTTATATCGAACGAAAAATCAGAAAAATCCGGTTTTGAAAAAGCCGCTGTAAAAGACTCGGAACGCACTGCCCTCTTTTCTGTCCTGACAGGATTGATTCCGCTGAAATCATAGGCATTACCGGAACGAGACTCTCTGTTTTTGAAAATATCTTCAATAGAATGAATACGGCAAAGAATATCCTCAAGGATTCTGCTTCCCGCAGATTCGTTAAATCCTACGTAACTAACTATTTCCATACGTAAGTTATCGACAGAAAAACATTCACATATTAGAATATATTTAATGGGGTCAGCCTTAAAACAAAGTCATACTTGCAAAAAACTCCAGACCGATTATGAAAAAAACATTCAGAATTAATGCAGCGTGGCTTTATATTTTTACAGGCATTCTCTTTGGCTTTATAATAAAACTTTTTGTAATTGATGTACTGCATGTTTCCGGCAGATCTATGGAACCGGCTTTTAAAGACGGAGATTCCGTAATTGTCCAAAAATTTGCCTACGGAATTCCAAAACCGTTTCGCGGAACTTTTTTTGTACAGTGGGCGGAACCAAAACTTAATGATGCCGTTATTTTTTTACATGACAACAAAATAGTAGTAAAAAGATGTGCAGCTGTAAGCGGCGAGCAACTAGATTTTTCATCGGATTCAGAGTATATTCTGAATGTACACGGAAGGAAAATAAGTTTGACCAGAACTCAGTATGAACGGTTAAGCCAGTTTTCTACGGTTCCGGAAGGATGCATTCTTGCAATCGGCGACAACCTTTCAGAATCAATTGATTCCCGGGATTACGGATTTGTATCTGTAAAAAATATTATAGGAAAAATAATAGAAAGATGAATGGATTTTTAAAGAAACCGGCATTAATTACTATTCTCATCTTTACATCATTCTTCTTTCTCTATGTGTTTTCAAAATATTCAACACTTGCATTTACCCCAATCAATAAAATAAACGCAGGAATAAGGCAGGTTGAACGCGGCTCAATTGTAGATAGGAACGGAAAACCGCTTGCAGTGCAGACAAATTTCTATCACATCGGTGTAACTCCGCACAGAATCAAGAACCTTGAAAAATTCAGCACCGATATAGCAGAACCTTTAGGAATGACTCCAAAGGAAATCCAGACCATAATTACAAATGCAGACAAGGCAAGTTTCGTTTACCTAAAAAAGAAGGTTGACCAGGCTACTTATACAGAATTAAAGAAAATCACTGAAGAAAAAAATTACCTTTTTGTTACTTTTGACAAAATTCCGGGGCGCGTTTATCCGGAAAACAGCCTTGCAAGCCAGATAATCGGCTATATGGGCGAAGAAGGCAAAGGGCTTGCCGGAATAGAATATTCAATGCAGAGCCAGCTTCAGCCAGATCCAGCCTTAAATCAGGGAAAATCACAGGAAGGTAAAAACGTATACCTTACAATTGATGCAAACCTTCAGTATAAACTTGAAGAAATCGCCCGCGAAACAATGTCTTCTACACAGGCAGAAAGCATGATGCTTCTTGCAAGCGATGTACGCTCCGGAGAAATTCTTTCATACATCAGCCTTCCGTCTGCAAACCTGAATGAATACAGCAGCGCCACAATTGAAGAAACAATTGACCGCCCAGCGATGATGGCTTATGAACCGGGTTCGGTATTTAAAATTTTTACGGTTGCTTCAATGTATGACGCAGGACTCATTCACGCAGGCGACAGTTTCCTTTGTGACGGAGTATATGAACACCGCATAAGGGGCGGCGAAACCATAAGGATCAAATGTCTTGGACGCCATGGCTGGCTTACACCAAGGGAAGCGCTTAAATATTCCTGCAACGACGTACTTGCCCAGATTGCAAGCCGCACAACCGACGAAAACTTTATGGAAATGGTCCGCCGTCTTGGATTCGGTCAGAGGACAGGAATTGAACTTCCAAGCGAAACACCGGGTCTTGTAAAAGACACAAACAGCCGCTCATGGTCTGCACGCTCAAAACCAACCATTGCAATGGGTCAGGAAATAAGCGTTTCTGCGCTTCAGATGATTCAGGCTGCCAGCGCAATTGCAAACGGCGGAATTCCCGTAAAACCGGCAATTGTAAAGCGGATTACAAATAAAAACGGAACAATTGAATACGAGCATACGCCGGAATATAAGGACAGAGTCTACAAAAATTCGACTTCCGAATATCTTTTAAGCTGTATGGAAACAACTGCAACGTCAGGTACAGGTTCAAGAGCCCGCCTTAACGACATCTCCATCGGTGTAAAAACCGGTACAGCACAGATGGCAGACAAAACAAACGGCGGTTATTCTACAACAGACTTCCTTTCAAACTGTATGGCAATCTTTCCAATCGAAGAACCGCAGATAATCCTGTACATTGTCGTAGTAAAGGCAAAGGGAGAAACCTATGCAGGCCGAATCGTTGCCCCTGTAATTGCAAAGGCTGCCGACGTAATTATCGACCATCTTGGAATGAGCCGCGGAGATGCAGCTTCCCTTGAACACAACGGAAAAATCGTAATTTCTTCCTCAAAACCTGTAAAATTCGACTCCAAAGTTCCTGATTTTACAGGCTGTTCAATGCGCGAACTGCTCCCATTATTCAACCGTCAGGACATAAAGATTAAAATCAACGGTTCCGGCTGGGTAAAAAGCCAGACTCCAGAACCAGGAACTCCAATTACGGAGAACATGCTAATTGAACTCAATCTGGAATAAAAATATTGAACTATTTGAAAGCCGCTTTCCTCAGCTTGCACTTCTTCTGGAATCCTATGTTAGTTTTTTTAAAAAGTACGCAGGAACAGGCGACCAGCAGAACCTTTATCCGTTCTGGAAGATAATTCAGACAAAGACAGAATTCCCTACTGCAGAAGAAAATTTGCTTAAACTTCATTCTGCATATAATCCTGTAAAAGAAAGCCAGAACGTACTGAAAGCTTCTGAAAAAGCGCTCTCTGAATCAGAAGCAGTTGCTTTCTTTGGAGCAGGACTTGGATATACAGTTTCAGAAGCAGCAAAACTTTTCCCGCAGAAAACAATAATCTGGATAGAACCGGACGCAGCGCATTTTTTTTCAGCCATGCTTTTCTGCAATCTGGAATCTTTTTTTACGTCAAAAAATCCTGTAGTGGCAGTTTCATGCACGCCGGATCAGGCTATAACGCTGCTGAATCAGAACGGCATACTGAATACATATTTTTTTAACATAAATGCACACACAGTTCATAACCAGCCGTATTTTGACGCAGTAAAAACGCTTGCAGAAAGAAACCGCAGCAAAGAAAAAATAAATCAGGCAACTCTGGAACGGTTCGGAAAACGATGGAACGAAAACTGCCGTAAAAACTCGTGCCATCTGAACAGGCTTTCTGGAATCAAAAGGTTCAGGGATTCTTACAAAGGAAAAAAATTCCTTATGCTGGCAGCAGGCCCTTCTCTGGAAGAAATTCTTCCTCATCTTAAGGAACTTAAAAAAAAGATGACTGTTGTTGCCGTAGATACAGCCTTAAAAGCCTGCCTGAGAAACGGCGTTGAACCAGACTTTATTGTACTTACGGACCCGCAGTACTGGGCATACAGGCATATTGCAGGCTTAAAAAGCCCGTCCAGCACGCTTATAACAGAAATTGCCGTATACCCTGCCGTCTTCAGGTTCAATTGCCGGCAGATTGTCCTGTGTAACTCTCAGGTACCGATGGCAAAAGATTACCAGAAAACAGATTTAGGTGACTTAGGTGCCGGCGGCTCCGTAGCAAGTTCTGCATGGAATTTTTGTGCATACTGCGGCGCTTCAGAAATCTATGTTTCTGGGCTGGACCTTTCTTTTCCGGCCAACCAGACACACACAAAAGGAAGCACTTTTGAAGAAAACGTACATACACGCTCAAAGCGCACAAGCACAGCAGAGACGGCTTCTCTTCCAATGCTTTTCAGCGGAAATGTCTGCACAGGAAAAGACTACTCCGGCAAGCCTGTTCTTACAGACCAGCGCATGAAAATGTTTGCCTGGTGGTTCGAAAGCCGCATTGCAGAAATGCCAGACGTAAAAACCTATACTCTTGCGCCTCAGGGACTTGCAATTCCAGGAATCACTCCGGTTTCAATCAGCAGCCTGCTTTCGCTGTAAAAATTCTTTAATTTTTTTTATAAATAACTAAAGTCTGTATGCCAATCACCGATATTTAAAATGTAGCAACGCTACAGGCGGAATAACGACATCCAGACGCCTGTAATAATTGTGAACTCCTTTAAAAACTTGAAAAATGTGTGAGATTTTTCAAGTTTTTTTTATTTAACACCGATATATTAATAAGATAGGAGTGTGATAAAAATTACGTCAATGTAATTTTTATCACTGCAGTTTTTCATAAAGAAAAACTGCGATTTCGTGCCTCCCTGCACGAGCGCTAACGCGGAATTTCTATAGGAGTAAAAGAAATGGGCACAGTTCGATTTGACACATTACAGACCGACATGACATTCAATACAAACCTCATGCTTGACAAGTCATTCATGATTCTTCCTGCCAAAGTACCCGTTTCGGAAACTGTCTTAAATGCGCTCAAAGAATGGGGATTCACAGAAGGCATAAGTGACGATGAAGAAGTACCTGCCGTAAAGCAGACAGTTGTTTCTTCACAGAAAGCTCCGGTAGAAGAAAGCGAATCAAAAACATCACTTCAGCAGGCACTGCAAAACGACAAAAATACAAAATACACAAGCACAGATCACTCCAGAATGACTTCTGTTCAGACCGTATATAACGAATACCTGAACTACATTAATTCTGTGTACACATATTATGCAACTCACAGAAAAATCAACATAGAAGAACTTGCAGATACAGTAAAGGAACTCTGCGTATACATCAGGGAAAATAAACGCTATATTCTGCGCGTAACTCCTTCTGCAGAAGCAAGAAGCAAAAATTTTATTGTAATTCATTCCATGCGATCAACTGTCCTTGCAATAACAATAGGACTTGAACTGCACCTTTCATTTTCAAAACTTATTGAACTTGGAATGGCCTGCATTCTGCACGAAATAGGCATGCTCCGCATTCCGCCGCAGCTTTACATGACAGACAGACAGCTTTCTCCTGCAGAAAAGTCACAGCTGGCTTCGCATACCGTATACGGATTCAACATTCTTAAGGAATTAAAATTTCCGCTCAGCATTCAGCTTGGAGTCCTTGAACATCATGAAAAGGAAAACGGCTTCGGCTACCCAAGGCATCTTTCGGGCAGCAAGATTTCGCCGTATGCAAAAATCATTTCCGTAGCCTGCTCTTTTGAAGCAATTTCTGCACCTCGCGAATACAAGACAGAAAAAAGCACATTTGAAGCAATGGTAGAAATGCTTAAGAATCAGAACCAGCAGTACGACCCTACAGTAATAAAGGCTCTGCTGTTCAGCCTTTCCCTCTACCCGATCGGAGCCTTTGTACAGCTTCAGAATGGAAAAATTGGTGTTGTTTCTGACGTTTCTCCAAACAATCCAAAAACTCCTATTGTTCAGCTTGCCACAGAACGAGAAGCAGACGGCTCCGTTAAGACCGTTCAGACGGATGAAGGGGAAAACAAGATCATAAAGATTCTTTCTAAGGAAGAATCTGAAGAAGTTCAGAAAAATATAGATCAGCAGATTGAACTCAGGAATCTTACCCGTGCGCTTGAAAACGCAAAACAGGAAGAAACAAAGGATGCCGACGGATTTTCAAGCGTCGACGTAAGTGAATTCTCGTAAAAAATTAACCGGATTAATTAAAGAACATTCGGATCCGTTCAACATCCTCGTGAAATTTTTCATCGATTACAGGAGGATGTTCATTAAAATAAAGAACCTGATCAAGTTCTTCCTGACTTTGAACTCCCCATAAAGGAATTACGTTTTCATATTGATGAAGAAAGCCAAATGCAAGCGGAATATTTTCTACAACACCGCCACATAGAGGCTGCATTGCAATAAATCCTACATCATTTTCTTCACAGAGTTTTACAAGCTGTCGGGTTGCATCCGGGCTAAGCATGCTGAACGGGAACTGCAGCGTATCATAAAGTCCGCTTCTTACAGCCTTTTCAGCCGCATCAAGATCCTGTGTTGCAAAACCGATGCTCTTGATTTTTCCAGAATCCCGCAGATTCTTTAATGCAGAATAGATTCCGTCAATGCCTTTTTCTTCCGGAACAAAACCGTCTGATTCATACTGGTAAAGGTCAATAGTGTCTGTATGCATTACAGAAAGGCTGGTTTCGCAGTCGCTTAGAATTTCTGCACCGCTCTGCGCGCATGTTTTTGTTGCAATCATTACAGAAACCCTTATGTCTCCAATTGAATCACCAAGAATGCGTTCGCACTCAGGAGTTGTTCTTGAAGTATCAAAAAAATTTATTCCCTGATTGTAAGCGTTTCTTATAAGAGTAGCAGCAACTTCGTCATCACCTACTTTTGAAAGTGACATGGCACCAAGCGCTACGCGAGAAATCATCAGATTGGATTTACCTAAGCGTACATATTCCATGAAAAAAATTACTCCATAGCAAAAGGGCGCCCTCCCGATGGTTGTGCCCGTTGAAGAGGCGCCCAATTTTTTAACTATCTGTCAGTTCTTACCTTTGGCTGGTAGTTCTTAATTGCTTTCTGAATAAAGAATACAAGGTCATCCAAAGAAACGCGTTCCTGTTCCATTGAATCGCGGAAGCGAACTGTTACAGTGTTGAAAAGTTCGTTTGCAGAACCATCTTCCTTCTTTTCTGTAATTGTATCGTAGTCAACAGTTACACAGAAAGGAGTACCAACTTCGTCCTGACGGCGGTAGCGTTTACCAACAGTACCAGAAACATCGTAATCAGTTACGAAATCTTCTTTAAGAATGTGCTGGATTTCTTTTGCCTTTTCTGCAAGACCATCTTTCTTCATCAAAGGAAGAACAGCAACAGTAATAGGTGCAAGACGTGGATCAAGATGAAGAACTGTACGATAGTCTTCTTTTCCGTCTGTACCAACATTTTCTTCTTCGTATGCTTCGCAAAGGAACATAAGGAAGTTGCGGTTCAATCCGGCAGAAGTTTCTACAACGTATGGAACATACTTTTTGTTTCCGTCTTCCTGATCCATGTAGCTCATGTCTTTCTTTGAATACTGCATGTGCTGGCTAAGATCAAAGTCTGTGCGGCTGTGAATACCTTCGATTTCTTCAAAACCGATCGGGAAGTTGTATGTAATGTCGTAAGCGTCTTTTGCGTAGTGTGCAAGCTTGTCGTGGTGGTGCCACTTGAGCTGTTTTTCCGGGATACCGTACTTAAGGTAGAATGCCCAGCGTTCTTTTCGCCAGCGTTCAAAAGTTTCGTCTTCTGTTCCCGGCTTACAGAAATATTCCATTTCCATCTGTTCAAATTCACAGGTACGGAAAATAAAGTTCTTAAAGATGATTTCGTTGCGGAATGATTTACCAACCTGAGCTACACCAAAAGGAACCTTCATACGGTTAGACTGAACGATGTTCTTAAAGTCTGTAAAAATACCCTGACAAGTTTCCGGGCGAAGATAGATAAGGTGGCTTTCGTCAGCGATTGGTCCCTGGTACGTTTTGAACATAAGGTTGAATTCGCGAACTGCTGTGTATTTGCGTTCCTTGCTTCCACAAGTAGGACAGTTGATGTTGGCGTCAATGTAAGCCTTCATTTCTTCGTGGCTCATTGTATCAACCGGTTTTCCTGGAGCTTTGTCCGGATTAGCGGCTACAAAGTCTTCAATCAATTTATCTGCGCGGTGGCGAGCCTGACATTCAAGACAGTCAATCATTGGATCAGAGAAGTGATCAACGTGTCCAGAAGCCTTCCATGTTGTGTGGTGCTGGAAAATTGCAGAATCAAGACCAACAACATCGTCATGAAGCTGAGTCATGTAATGCCACCATTCGTTCTGAATGTTTCGCTTAAAGTCTACTCCCAGAGGACCGTAATCCCAGGCTCCTGCCTGTCCTCCGTAAATTTCTGATGCCTGGTAAACAAAACCGCGTCTCTTACAAAGACTGATGATTTTGTCCAATGTACACGCATGTGTATCTTTTGTGTTTGCCATAAAAAAACCTCGTTACGACGCAGGTGTGCGCCGCTGAATTAATGTGGATAAAAGAATATCACAAAAGATAAGGTTTCTCAATGTCTTAGAGCGGTTCAAGATCGCCGATTTCATGGAATGTATCATAATCTCCAGTCTCTTTATGACTGCTTCCAGCCGAACATTCCAAAGAATAATTTGTCATATCCTTAATAGAGGAATTCAAAAGACTGTCCATCTGTTTCTGAAGCATTTTAAATACAAAAGTCCTTATTTCATCCCTTATACTTGATTCAGTTTCCAGAGAAAGCATAAATACAATTGTAGAATCTTCTTCGTTTTCCTTAATTGCAAAAACATCAGTCTTTACAAGATAGTCCTTTCTGTCAATATGAAGCGTAAGCGTGTAGCGCAACCCCTTCTTAAACAAAACGGCAAACTTTTTAGGACATCTTGCCGCAAATCCTACAGAACTTAAATCTGCAAGGACAAAATCAACAAGCCTGTTATTAAGCAGACAGTTTGCAGTAAGATATTCCAATCCGTAACAGTCAAGACGAACATACTGACGTCGCCCCTTCGCACCGTTCAAATCAAGAATTTTCTGAATATTGGAATAAACTAAAACCGGCGATTCCTTTAAATTTATAAAACCGGCCGGAAGACTAAGCTTCATTACAAACTGTTCAATCTCGGCAGGCTTTGCATCCATAGAGAGAGCCCCAAGAATAACAGATTTAAGCGTAGAATCATTCTGAAAAGAGTGCAGAAAGTTAAACCACTGCTTGAATGAAAGCTGATCGTCAATATTTACAAAGCAGATGGCAGTTTCATTCTCGCTAAGGATAGGCTTTCCGTCCTTATAATCTGAGATAGTATAAACTTCGTATTCTTCCTGTCTAAGTCTGTTTACAATAGTATTCTGAATCCTAAGAGATGGATTTAAAAAGAACACCTTTCTACCAAAAACAGGATTCTCTCTTGATTCCATGATATAATTATACATCATTTTTGTAATTTTACAAATTTTTACATACCGGGATGAACATAAAATGAGCAAATTTAACAGCAGATTTCTTCAAAAAAAAGCAGGATTTTTCTTTATTCTGTTTACAGTTTTTTTAAGCGCAACAATCACATCGTGTCACGCCGTAAAAAAAGACGCGGTTATCTGGCAAAAATACACATACAAAGACTACAACGGCTACCTGTACACCAGCTTTAAAAAACAAAAAATGAACGGACTTCTTTGCGCCGACGTAGCGGGAATAAAAGGAAGCCTTAAAATCTCACATGACTGCACGGAAGCGCAGTACGCCGCATTAAAAGAACGGCTTACAGAAAACGGAGCCGCCTGGATTTGCGAAACCACTTCTCCCGACACCGCCGACTACCCCGACCTTTCCATGTATCTTACCTTCGTAATTTCCAGCGACGAGTTACACGAAATCTGGAAGTCATTAGGATTAGAATAATTTTTTTAACAGGCGAAAGGCATTTGCAAACGGGCTGCTCCGGGCTTGCCCTCACGGCCGGTATTTTTGCTCCGCAAAAACACGCAAGAGTCTGACTAATAAGCTTGAACTATAAGCTCATTTCGACAGGTGGTTCCTGAGTTTGTCGAAGGGCTCAATGACCTTGTACGCTATATCTGGAGGTATACTTCGTGCTCTTCGAGTCGACAAGCTCAACCACCACAAATTAAACTTATTAGTCAGCCTCTTCCCCCTACGCATCCCGCGCCGGCATTTTCCTCAAACTAAAGTTATACGAATTTCTGAACGAGCATAATAGCTCCTTCTACCATAGCCTTATGTTCTTCCGGTGCAATGCGCGCATAAAGGCTGTCTGGAGTATCATCCGGCATAACCGGAACTTTTTTCTGAATAAGGATTTTACCGCCATCACATTCACCGTTTACAAGATGAATTGTACAGCCGCTTTCCTTTTCTCCTGCAGCAAGAACCGCTTCATGAACATGGTGACCCCACATTCCCACACCGCCAAATTTCGGCAGAAGAGCCGGATGAAGGTTTATGATTTTATCTGCATATTTATCAATAATCTTACCGGAAAGAACTGTAAGCCATCCAGCCTGAACAATTCCTTCAACGCCGTTTTCGTTACAAAGTTCAAGAACACGATCACTTACCGCAATGCGTTTTTCTTCGCGGCTTGCAGCTTTAGCAGCATCTGCGCCCATAACCGCATACGGACTTGTAATTGCAGTCTTAATGCCGGCCTTAGCCGCACGCTCCAATGCAAACGCATCCTTATGATCGCTTATAACAATCGCAATATTATACGGACAGTCCGCATGAGCCTTTTCATAATCAATCAACGCCTGAAGGTTTGTACCGCCTCCGCTAACCAAAACAGCTATTTTTTTCATAAATTTATTTCCTTAAAAAAAACGCAAGATAACTTAAAAATTACCTTGCGTTTCGATACACAATTTTATAAAACGCTGCGCACTGCTCGCGTTTTATTCAGTTGCAAGTTGCAAAAATGCGCTTCCGCACATTTTTGCTTCTATTCACACGTTCGAATGAAGCTGCGCACTGCTCGCTTTCTTTTCATTAATCCTCGAACAGAACCTTTTCGGCCTGTGTTTCAGCTTTGCCTTCGGCGTATGCTACGCGGCCGATTCGGTAGGCTTTCATGTCAGGGCAGTCTTCGCGGTGGTATTTAGAAGCATTCTTATTGAACATTTCAAGAACTGCATCTGCATCTTTTGCCTTAACTGCAAGAACAAATCCAATACCCATGTTGAAAGTATTGTAGATTGTGTTCAGGTCAGCACCGCGCTTAATAAGTTCGCCGAATACCGGTGGAATATCCCAGCTTGAGCGTTTGATTACAGAAATCAACTGCTTTTTGCCGTCTTTTGCTTTTGGATACATGCGAGGAATATTTTCGTAGAATCCGCCGCCAGTTACGTGAACCATACCATGGATTGATTTTCTATATTTTTCAAGTACTTCCATTACAGGCTTAACGTAAATGCGTGTAGCTGTAAGAAGAAGTTCACCAATTGAAATTTCTTTTCCGTCTACAGTAACTTTTTCGTTAAGATCTGTTACAAGCTTACGAACAAGGCTGAATCCGTTTGAATGAACACCAGTAGAAGAAAGACCAATAAGAACATCGCCTTCTACAATGTCTTCTCCAGTAATCATTTCGTTCTTTTCACCAACGCCAACACCAAAGCCGGCAAGGTCATATTTACCAATATCGTAGAAACCAGGCATTTCTGCAGTTTCACCGCCAAGAAGTGCACAGCCAGTCTGAACACAACCGTCAGCAACACCCTTAACAAGGTCAGCAGCAACATCTGCTTCAAGTTTTCCACAAGCTACATAATCAAGAAAGAAAGAAGTCTGAACACCACAACAAAGAATGTCGTTTACACTCATGGCAACACAGTCAATACCAACTGTATCATACTTTTTCATCTGGAAAGCGATGTCAAGCTTTGTTCCTACACCGTCAGTTCCACTTACCATTACAGGGTGCTTGTATCCTTTTGGAACTTCAAACATACCGGCAAAACTGCCAAGACCTGTCAAAAGTCCCGGAATTGCAGTTCTTTTTGCATGTTCCTTGTACTTGTCTACAGCGCGGTAGCCCTCTTCAACATCAACACCAGATTCTTTGTAACTTGCCATTTCTATGGACTCCTATTAAAAGATAGATGAATGTAGTATACTGAAATAACCATGCTTGGGGAATATCCCAGACAAAAAGAGGTGAAAAATGGACTCAAAAAACATTTGTGTATGCTGCGCAATAATTATAAGCGCACTTATTATTTCTACAGGTCTTACAAGAATCATTAAACAGGACCGTTCAGTAACAGTCCGCGGACTGGCAGAAAAAGAAGTTGCTGCAGACCTTGCAATCTGGCCGCTCACATTTACAGTCGGAAACAACAGCCTTCCAAAACTTCAGGATGACATAATCAACAAGACTGAACTTGCAGTAAAATTCCTTAAGAACCATTCCCTTACAGAGGATGATTATACAATTCAGGCACCGGGAATTACAGACTATTCCCTGGATCCTTACATCGATCATGATTCGATTTCCTATAATTTTCTTGGAAAAGTAACAGTTCTTGTCCGTACACCCAAAGTACAGCTAGTAAAACAGGCTCAGGCAGATTCCCTAAAACTTGCTTCAGACGGAATAACCGTTGCCCAGAACTATGATTCAAGGGTTACATATGAATTTACAGCACTGAACCAGATAAAGCCGGAAATGATTGCAGAAGCCACAGAAAATGCCCGCTCCGCAGCAGAACAGTTTGCCCGCGATTCACACAGCAAAGTCGGAAAAATTAAGAAAGCAACCCAGGGCCTTTTCAGCATAGAAGACGCCGCAATCGGCCTGGAAGAACGAAAGAATATCCGCGTTGTAACAACGGTGGAATATTCGCTAAAGTAAAAGAGCTTTATATAGACTTAATTTCAAGTTTAATATAATTGCAGTGAAAAAAAATAGCTAACAGTCGATAAACGTCTGTCAAAATCGCCCGCTAGAGGGCTACATGCTGCGATGCCTTGGAACCATACAGTTTGCCGCTCACGCGCAGCATCGCAGAATGTTTTTACAGACGTTTCTCTTCCTCCCGCTATTCCTGATTAGGAATGCTCATCGGATATTCACCGGTAAAGCAGCCTTTGCAGAAACCGTACTGTTCCGGATTACATGAACGCAAAGCTTCAAACATTCCTTCTACAGAAATAAACGCAAGACTGTCTGCGCCAATTTCCTTTCTGATCTGCTCAACGTCATGATTTGAAGAAATCAATTCAGCTTTTGTAGGCGTATCAATTCCAAGGTGACAAGGGAATTTTACAGGTGCAGAGCTTACACGAAAGTGAACTTCCTTTGCTCCGGCACGGCGCAGAATCTGAACAAGCCTTCGGCTGGTTGTTCCCCTTACAATCGAATCATCTATTACGATTACGCGCTTTCCGTTCAAATCACTTTTAAGTGCGTTAAGCTTTACAAAAACCATGTTTTCGCGGTCTTTCTGTGTCGGGGCAATAAATGTACGTCCAATGTACTTATTCTTTACAACACCCATTGCATATGGAATGCCAGATTCCCGGCTGTAACCAATCGCAGCACCAAGACCTGAATCTGGAACGCCGACAACAACATCAGCCTCTACAGGACTTTCTTTTGCAAGCTGCGCACCCATCTTATATCGTGCTTCCTGAACAGGAATTTCATCAATGATCGAATCCGGACGTGCAAAATAAACGTATTCAAAGATACATGTGCGCTTTGAAGTCTTTTCTCCAAAATTAAAGGAAAGCACCCCGTCCTTGTTTATGATTACAATTTCACCAGGACGAATATCGCGCACAAAAGTTCCGTTCATTGCATCGATTGCACAGGATTCACTTGCAAGAATCCATCCGCCGTCAACCTGACCAAGACACAAAGGCCTGATTCCATTAGGATCGCGTGCCCCAATCAAAGCATCCCTTGTCATTACACAAAGCGCAAACGACCCCTTAATCATCTGAATTGTATCAGTAAGGGCACGCTCAACGCCTTTCTTATATCCGCGGGCAATCAGCTTTACAATAACTTCTGTGTCGCTTGATGAAGAAAAAGTTGCACCTGTTTCTTCAAACATTTCGCGCAGCTGAATGTAGTTTACAAGCTGACCGTTATGAGCAACGGCTACTGCACCCAGTTTTGACTGAATCAGCATCGGCTGAGCATTTTCTACAGTCTTGCTTCCGGCTGTTGCATATCTTACATGACCGATTGCAATGTGTCCCTGAAGATCCTGAAGGTGTTCCAGCTTAAATACATCGCTTACAAGTCCCATAGCCTTGTGAATCTTAACGGTTTCTCCGTCAGAAACACAGATTCCGGCACTTTCCTGTCCGCGGTGCTGCAGGGAATACAGTCCGTAATAACTCATTGTAGCAGCATTCATAGGAGAATCCTTTGATTTTTCATCTGCAGGATTCAAAAAAACACCAACTACACCGCATTCGTCATGAAGCTTATCTTCTGATTCTGAATATGTTAAACTGTCATCTGCCATTTATAATGTTACTCCCGCAGCAACGCCGGCTGCAGCATCATCAGCAAGCTTTTTGCGGAAAGCAGTCAGCTTGCCCTTAAGTTCAGGGTATTTAATAGAAAGAATCTGTACTGCAAGATATGCAGCATTCTTTGCGTTTCCAATTCCAACTGTTGCAACCGGAATCTGCGGCGGCATCTGTACAATAGAAAGAAGCGCATCCATTCCGCCAAGACCATTTGATGAACCTGAAATGCATTCAAGAGGAACACCAATAACAGGAAGAGTTGTAATTCCGGCTATAACACCAGGAAGGGCAGCGGCAAGTCCTGCGCCGGCAATAATAACTTCAAAACCATCTTCTTCGCACTGTTTTACAGTTTTGTGCAAAAGCTCTCCCGCACGGTGTGCAGAAATAATAAAAGCCTTGTATTCAACGCCGAATTCCTTAAGAACATCAGCAGCCTTGCTCATCTTTTCTGTATCAGATTTTGAGCCAAAGAAAATTGCAACTTTCACTTGTGTCCCCCAATTCAAGAATTTTCTAAAATGTGATTAGAAAATGAATTATATGCACGAATTTATCACAATTCATGAACCTTCACAATGGATTCATCAAAAAAATGATGTCAGCATTCAAGTGATTTAATTTCTTCCACTGTAAGGCTGCGGTATTTTCCAGGTTCAAGCGAATCATCTAAGCTTAAGGAACCTATGCACACACGCTTTAACCTTACGACCTCGTTTCCCATTGCCATGAACATGCGCCTTACCTGATGAAATTTTCCTTCCGTCACTGTAATTTCTGCACAGTCCGGTTTCTTCCATTCGATTAATGCTGACCGGGCCTGCTGTTCCGGAAACTTTTTATCAGCCGGAAGCATTACACCCTCTGAAAAAGCTTTTCTGTAAAG
Source organism: Treponema sp. (assembly GCA_045123335.1). Lineage (GTDB taxonomy): Bacteria > Spirochaetota > Spirochaetia > Treponematales > Treponemataceae > Treponema_D. Next base: position 94,774 of record JBGVIP010000069.1, on the reverse strand, counting down.
CTCCTGCCCTTCTTCCGTAACAGAATCCCTTAAAATTACGGAATAGACCTTCCTTATTGAATGTTCCGGAACCGTAAGATTGTGAGAAAACATCCCGTCCGTTGTAAGAAGAAGAAGTCCTTCAGTCTCCTTGTCCAGCCTTCCGACTGTATGAAGGTTTTTCTTTTTTGCGCGGCATTCTTCAAGAAGGCTTTTATCAATTAAATCAAAAACGACGTAACTTCTGTCACTTACTGTCGAACATACATAACCGGCCGGTTTATTCAGAACAATGTAAACATCATCTTTCACGGTTTAATTTTATATCAAAAAGTGATTTAATAGAATAGAAGGATTTTTTATGAATGAACCTGTAAAAGCAAATTATCACACTCATACATCACATTGCGGACACGCAGAAGGACTGCCTTTTGACTATGCAGAATCTGCCGTAAAACTAGGTCTTACTCAGCTAGGTTTTTCTGATCATGCGCCTTTTTCCGACAGGGATTACGGTTACAGAATGCAGTACAACGAACTGGACACCTACTGCGAAGAAGTTCTTCAGGCAAAACAGAAATTTTCAGACAGAATAAAAATTTATAATTCACTTGAGATTGAATATCTTCCCGAATACACAAAAAATCATAATTACTACGAGTATCTTTTTAAAGAAAAAAAGATGGACTACCTTTTGTGCGGCGAGCATTTTTTCAGGGACAGGAACAATGAACTTCACAATATAACAAGCATAAGGGAAACTTCCCTAGCCATAGACTACGCTCTTTCCTGCCGGGACGCAATGCATACAGGATATTTTAAAATTCTTGCACATCCGGATATTTTCTGCATAAACGAAGCATGGGGCTGGAACCCGGATTACGAAAAAGCTGCCGACATCATTATTGAAGGAGCCGCAGCAACAGGAGTTCTTCTTGAATTGAACGCAAACGGCATCCGCCGCGGCATAAAAGAATATCCGGACGGCGTAAGATTCCAGTACCCGCACAAACGTTTCTGGGAAAAAGTAAAGGAAGCCGGCGTAAAAGCAATTGCAGGTGCAGACGCTCATTCCCCGGAATTAATCTGGGACAAGGCAGTTACAGATTCCATTGCAATGCTGAAAGAAGCAGGAATTGAACGAGTAACTGAATTATCATTATAATATCGACCTATGAACAGAATAAAAGAATTATTTAAGAAAGACCTTATGCTAAGCGTTTCTCTGGCAGCGGCAATAATTTCGCTTTTTATTACTCCGCCGGACAGGGAACTTTTAACTGCAATCAACTGGAAAACCCTTGCAACACTTTTTATGCTGCTCTCTGTTCTGGAAGGTTTTAAGAAAGAAAACATTTTCGTTCCGGTACTAAAAAAAACCGGTAAAATCAGCAGCATAAAGAACCTTACCGTATTTTTTGTCGGTTCCGTATTCTTTTCTTCAATGTTCGTAACAAACGATGTTTCACTTATAATATTCGTTCCGCTTACAATAATTCTTTTCAAGGCCGGCGGAAAAGAAAAATACATTCTTCCAGTCCTGACAATGGAAAATATTGCTGCAATCCGTGGTTCCCTGCTTATGCCGTTCGGCAGCCCGCAGAACCTGTTCCTTTTTACCCAGAGCGGCGTTTCCGTAACCAGTTTTGTACTCAGAATGCTTCCGCTGTGGGGCTTCAGCGCAATCCTTCTATACATGTTCATTCTGTTTCTTTACAGAAAAGACCTTAAGGAATCAACAGGAATAACAACTCAGACAGAATTTCCGGAGATGGACCCGAAACGCAGGCCTGTCCGCATACTTTACGGAATTCTTTTTGCCGCCGTCATCCTGACAATCGTAACAAGAACAAGATTCTGGCCGTACATTACGGTTCTTGTTCTGCTTGCCCTGCTCATTTTTGACCGCAAAGTTCTTGTGCAGACAGATTACGTTCTTCTCCTTACATTCCTGTGTTTCTTTATTTTCTCCGCTTCAATCTGCAAAAATCCGGTAATTTCTGATTTCCTTAAAAAAAGCGTTGCTGGCCACGAATATTTCTGGAGCATTGCATTAAGCCAGGTTATTTCTAATGTTCCTGCAAGCATTGTTTTATGGCCGTTCAGCACAAACCTTACAGCCCTGCTTTACGGTTTGGACAGCGCCGGACTCTGTTCAATAATCGGAAGTCTTGCAAGTGTAATTAATTTAAGGCTTTACCTTAAGGAATATCCTGGAAAGGGAATGGAGTTTATAAAAGTTTTCCAGATTATAAGTCTGATTTTCTTTGCGATTGTCGTAGTTCCGCAGTATCTTCTGCTTGCGGCAAAATAAAATATGTTACAGAAAAATACGTCGAGTCAAGGCACTCTAACGCTTAAAGCCTTGACTTCGCCGTTTTTAGGGTTTGTAATAAACCCTAAATGAGTGATGAAAAGGGGCTGACTAATAAGTTTAGTACATACGGTCATCGAGCCCTTCGACACGCTCAACCACCACTAATAGAACTTATTAGTCAGCATCTTTTCATTTAGATAGTTACAATTCCTCTTTCATCAACATTGATTATAGCTTTACAGCTAGGACAGCGGAATTTTCCTGAATGGTTTGCCTTTAGATGAACATTGCAGATAGGGCACTTTATTGAACGCGGAAAAACCACAACTTCTACAGATTCCTTATTCATAAAGAATGCAATTGCTTCTTCCATGGAAGTAGCAATATGGAAGAAGTGAGAAAAACCAAGAAGCTGAAAGAGTTCTTCTACTTTAGGCTGAAGATCCATAAAGACAAGATTTCCGCCTAAATCCTTGAATTTAGAGAAGAACGTAGCAAATACACCTATTCCAGTTGAAGAAACGTAATCGAGAGAAGAACATTTTAAAACAACATTAACAAAACCTGCTTCAAGAATCTTAGTCATTTTTTCCTGAAAGAAAGTTGAGTTATAGTTATCTATACTGCCTGTAACATATACAGAAATGCAGCGTGGCACTGTCTGAATTACATCAAGAACAAGCCTGAGATTCTTATCATGACTGTCATCAAATCCTGAAATAATGTTTTCATTACTAGACATACGCTTCTCGTTTTAAAAATATTTTCAAATTTAATTTAACAGATTGCGGCAAAATTTTCAATTAAAACATATTTAGAAATGAATAAAAGATAAAAAAAATGGCGGTTGAGTCTGCAAATAAATAAACTTGCTTGGAATAAAAAAAACAGCTACCGGTCGAGAAAAAAAATTAAAAAAACTGGCGCGAAGGAGTGGTTCGGATTTCAAAAACACTCTGCTTTGCTGCCGCTGTAGCGGCAACGTTGATAATTCCAAGGCAAAGCAGCGTGTAGCATGCTAGCATGCGGTTTTGAAATCCGAACCGCGACTGGGAGCCAGTTTTTTTTATTTCATTATTAACATTGATTTATCGTAATCAGTTGGTGGCACAAATCCCATGAGCTGCATAAGTGTTGCAGGCCAAGAAGAAATTCCAAGACCGTCGTTCAACTTTGTGTTGTCGTATTCTCCCTTGTATTCTGGGTCGTAGATAATTCCTGGAACAGGGTTGAGTGAGTGAGATGTCTTTGGCTTTGGTTCGCCGTCTGCACCCATAGCAACTGAACCGTCCTTCTTGTGCTCGTACATATCGTCTGAGTTTCCGTGATCAGCTGTAAGACAGAGAATACCGCCGGCCTTTTCGATAGCTGCCTTAAGGCGGCCAAGCTGAAGGTCCATTCCTTCCATAGAACAGCATACAGCGTTGAATACACCAGTGTGTCCAACCATATCACCGTTAGGATAGTTCAAACGGATGTGATCGTATTTTCCAGATTCGATAGCTTCAATTACCTTGTCAGTAATTTCTGCACACTTCATCCATGGGCGCTGTTCAAAAGGAACAACATCAGAAGGGATTTCAACGTATGTTTCAAGATTCTTGTCAAATTCACCAGGGCGGTTACCGTTGAAGAAGTATGTAACGTGACCGTACTTCTGTGTTTCAGAAATTGCCATAAGGTGAACGCCAGTTTTTGTAAGATATTCACCCATTGTGCGGTCAATGCTTGGTGGGTTTACAAGGAACTGAGCAGGCTTGTGGTTATCGCCGTCATATTCCATCATACCAGCGTATTCAACAGCCGGGCGGCGTACGCGATCAAAGTGAGGGAAGTTGTCTTCTTCGAAAGCAGCAGTAATTTCAAGAGAGCGGTCACCGCGGAAGTTAAAGAAGATTACGCTGTCGCCGTCAACGATAGGTCCAACTGGCTTTCCGTCTTTAGCAACAACAAATTCGTGCATATCCTGATCAAGAAGGCCTGCGTTTTCATTGCGGTATGTGTTGATAGCTTCAGTAGCAGAAGCAAACTGGCGTCCGTCAGCAAGAACGTGAGCGTGCCATCCGCGTTCTACCATTGACCAGTCAGCACCGTAGCGGTCCATAGTGATGTACATGCGTCCACCACCAGAAGCAATCTGGTAATCAACATCGCTGAATTCAGCAAGGAATTTTTCAAGCGGTTCAAAATAGTCAAGAGCAGATGTTGGAGGAACATCGCGTCCGTCCAAAAGTGCGTGAACGCGCAAAGTTTTTACACCTTCCTTGTGAGCCTGAGTAATCATAGCCTTAAGGTGATCAATGTGCGAGTGAACGTTTCCGTCAGAAACAAGACCCATAAGGTGGAAAGTAGAATTCTTGTCCTTTACGTTCTTTACAAGCTTCTTCCATGTATCGCCCTGGAACATAGTTCCAGAAGAAATAGATTCACCAACAAGTTTTGCACCCTGAGCAAAAACGCGACCACAACCGATTGCGTTGTGACCTACTTCAGAGTTACCCATATCATCGTCGCTTGGAAGACCTACAGCAGTTCCGTGAGCCTTAAGCTGAGTGTGAGGACAGTTCTTTGTAAACCAGTCCAGGTATTTCATTTTTGAAGCACGAACAGCGTCGCCTTCTTCATATTTTCCGTATCCTACACCGTCCATAATAACAAGAACAACCGGTCCGCGGCGTCCTTTCCAGTTAGGATTCTTTTCCAATGCATGCATTGTATCTGCCATTTCTGACTCCATATAATATTCTGGGCGCATTTTTGCTCCGCAAAAACCGGGCTTTTCAGGGTTCCGCTACCGCTCATTCCGGTGATTGCGGTAATTTCGACAAGCTCAATCACCGCAATCACCGGAACGCTTCGCGCCCTTACAATCCCTTGCGCATTAATTTTCTGAAGAATAATAGCATTTTGAACAAAAGTTTTAAATAGCCAGTTCTCTTTGATTCAAAACCGCTTTCAAAAGCACACCGTTTTCATATTCCAATTTTAAAGAAAAAAACGGAACGCGCAGTTCTATAAGATTCAAGAAAATTTCATCGCCTTTCCAGTGCGGAAGGTCGTTCATGCGGGATTTTTCAACCCATTCAAGGTCGCCTTCTGAACATTCGGTCAGCGTTCCTGTAAAGGAATCACTCCAGAAGATGTGCATGTATTCTGTAAAATCGCCGTCACTTACAAAAGTCACAATACCGCGATATTCCATGCCGGTAAGGGTAAGCCCCGTTTCTTCGCGGACTTCGCGGGCAATACATTCTTCAGGGCTTTCCGTTTCTTCAAATTTGCCGCCGATTCCAATCCATTTATCCTTGTTGTAGTCGTTTTCCTTTTTTGTGCGGTGAAGCATAAGGTAGCGGCCGTCTTTTTCCATATAAATCAGGGTTGTGTTCTGCATTGAATGATTCATGCACTTATAATAGCGCAATTTGTATCTGCTGTGCAGCCGGAAATTAGGGCAAATGCATTATAATTTTTCATTCATCTTCGCGACTGTGAGCAGATTTTTAATAACTTTTATTTAATGCGTTTCCCAACCACACAAAAAATTTGCGTTCTGCAAAATTTAAATATATAATATTATGTGTTAATTTTAAATTTCAGAAAAAATCTCTTTTTCTCTGCGGTAACGCTTTTGGCACTCTTAATGCTGAGTTCCTGCCGTGAGCAATTAACACAAAAAATCGATTTAAGCGACAGTTTTTATTACTGGGTTTCCACAGCAGAAAGCACTCCTCGCGATGCAATGATTCATGCACGCGATTTTAAAAAGCTGGAAGACAAATCAACACGAAACCTTGAAAAAACAGTAGGCCGCGAACCTAACTATGTCTGGGTAAGGGCGGAATTTACCATTCCGCCGGAATTCCGCAATCAGCCGCTTGGTCTTGTAATCCCCTATCTCCGCTTTTCAGAAATGCTCTGGTGCAACGGAAACTTTATCTCTATGTTTGGTGCATTTCCTCCAAATGAACAGAGTACGCTCTATAAATGTCACTTTTTTAACTTTCCTATAAATATTTTGGATCAGACTGGCGGTCCTAATACAATTCTTATAAAAATTTATACAAACGGACAGAGTGCCGTTTCCAGCCATTCGTTCATTCAGCCTTCGCGCTACGCATACGCAGCCTACGAACGCATAAATTTCTGGCACTCAAAAGTTTACATGCTTCTGGAAGGAGTTCTTCTCTTTACATCACTGCTTTTCCTGCTTCTGTTCATTGCTTTAAAAGGCTCTCTAAGGGACTATCGGGACAACCTTGACTATTCCGGGTTGAATTTCTGCTCTATATTTTTTATCATGCCGTTCTTTGCAACGGAACTTCCGTTCTACACAAATTCTGTAATTCCATATGTTACATTTATGAAGGTAACGCTCTGTATTCCGATTTACTGTGTATTCTTTCTTGTAACAAGTTTCATTAAAAGTTTTGAACACGTAAGATACCGTCTCCCAGTTCAAATTCTACGTTTTTCAGTACTATTCTTTCAGATAATCGTTACGCTTCTTATGCCGGACTACGACACTCTCATGCACATTACTGTGTATATGCTCATACTCTGTCTTTTCCATCTGTCTTTTGGAATTGTAACTTTTATAAGAAATCTGTTTGACTCATCAAGAAGACGCATTGCCCTTATTCAGCTTGCCGGATTCAGTCCTGTAATATTCGGAATTATCATTGACCTTATACTCCGCGTTATGGATAACACGGAACCTTGGCCGTTCATTACAATTTTCGGATGGCAGCTTTCTATTATTGCATTCCTGCTTATTCTTTCCATAAGGTTTGCAAGAACATATAAAAGAAACGAACAGCTTTCTACTCACCTTCAGGAAGAAGTAAATGAGCGTACAAAAGATTTAAAGGATGCAAACTACGAACTTTCCCTCCTTAACGGCAAACTTGAAAGTGACCGCATACGCGCAGAAACAGACCTTGAAATGGCTTCAATCGTGCAGAAAAAATTCTTTCCACCGCAAAGAGCTTCATTTAAGGGCTGGGATATTTCAATCTGCTATGAACCTTTAACAAAGGTTTCCGGCGATCTTTATGACTACTACACATTCCGAAACATTCTGAACGGCGTTGCGCTCTTTGACGTATCGGGGCATGGTATTTCTGCCAGCCTTATTACAATGCTTTCTAAAAACATCATTTCGCGCACATTCCAGAAAGGCTTCCGCGAACACGAAGAAATCGGCGAAATGCTTATGGACATTAACGACTCCATCAACAGAGAAAAAGGAAACATCGAAAATTACCTTACCGGTATTCTATGCCGCTTCGGAAACTTTGATAAAGACGATTCATGTCTTGTAGAACTTGGTAACGCCGGACACCCTTACCCATATCTGTTTTCTGCAGCAAACAGGACAGTAAATGTTCTGCATCCAGAAAGCAGTCAACAGCACTGCGGTGCAATCGGTATGCAGGGAATGCTTGTTTCGTTCCCGGTAATTCAGTTCAGAATGCACAGGAACGACATCCTTGTATGCTTTACAGACGGTCTTAACGAATCCACAAATGAACTGCACGAACAGTTTGGCCGCGAACGCATTGAACAGATTATTATGGCAAACAAAAACAGGACAGCAGACGAACTTGTAACAATACTTAAAGAAACCCTGGATAAATTCTGCGGCGAAAACCCGCGAGATGATGACCTTACTGTAATCGTATTAAAGAGGAAAGATTCTGAACTTCAGGAACAAAAGATTGAACCTGAACTGGAAGAACTGGAACTTGAAGAATAAAATCATAACCGCAAAAAAAACTCGCCGCACAAATGCAGCGAGTTTTTTTATAAACCGTTATATATAAATCAGCTTAAAACCATTTTGTCATTTACTTCGCCGGCTACGCTGAATTTAGCAAGAAGATCTTCTACAGTAAGATTTTTCTTTTCTTCGCCTCGAACATCGTAAACAACTTTACCGTCCATCATCATTATAAGGCGGTTTCCATAACGGATTGCATCCCGCATATTATGAGTAACCATAAAAGCGGTAAGCCTGTCGCGCTGAATAAATTCTTCTGTAAGTTCAAGAACTTTTCTGGCTGTTTTTGGGTCAAGGGCAGCCGTATGTTCATCCAGAAGAAGAAGCTTCGGCTTCTGAAGCGTACTCATAAGGAGAGTAAGCGCCTGTCTCTGACCACCGGAAAGAAGACCAACCTTTGCATTCATGCGTTTTTCAAGTCCAAGGTCAAGGAGAGCAAGTTTTTCCTGATAAACTTTTTTTTCTGCCGGCTGAATGTACCAGCTTAAGCCCCGGCGCTTTCCGCGGCGCATTGCCATGGCAAGATTTTCTTCAATGGACATATTGGCAGCAGTTCCCATCATAGGATCCTGAAAAACACGTCCCAGATATTTTGCACGTTCATATTCCGGGCGACCTGTAAGATCTACGCCGTCCAGAACAATTGAACCTGTATCTGTATAATGAACGCCTGCAATTATATTAAGCAGGGTTGATTTTCCGGCACCGTTTCCGCCGATTACAGTTATAAAATCACCGTCTTCAATTTCAAGATCTACACCACGGATGGCTTTTTTTTCTGTTATTGTTCCAGGATTAAAGGTCTTTGTTATGTTAAAAAGTTTCAGCATAATATCTTCCTTATTTTTCCTCATCCGCATGCTTTTTTACAATCACATGACGAGTATTTTCTTCTTCTTCAATGTTCATTCCCGGAAGACTGCGCCTTCTTCTGTCAATTTTTTTCTTGGCAACAGGAACACTAAGCGCAATTGCAACAATAAGCGCAGTCAAAAGCTTAAGGTCTGTTGATTTGAGTCCAAGCTGAAGAACAACGGCAATTACAATTCTGTAGATTACAGAACCGAACACTGCACTGAGCAGTACCCACCAGAATCCAAAATGAGATCCGAAAATCACTTCGCCAATGATAATGCTTGCAAGACCAATAACGATTGTTCCTGTTCCCATTCCAACGTCGGCATAGCCCTGGCTCTGAGCAACCAGAGCACCGCTTAAAGCAACCATACCGTTGGAAATCATAAGTCCAAGAATTTTCATTGTATCTGTATTAACGCCCATGGCGCGAACCATGTGCTCGTTACTACCAGTTGCCCGGATTGCGCTTCCTATTTCTGTACCAAAGAACCAGTACATAAGCCCGATAATCAGAGCAATCACTATTACTCCGATTATCAGGGAAACATTTGTTGTAGAAAGGGTTCCGCCTGTTGCATTGCGTAACATGCTCATCATGGTATCGCTTCCAAGCAAAGGTGTATTTGCCTTTCCCATAATCCTGATATTTATAGAATAAAGCGCAATCTGAGAAAGAATACTTGCAAGAAGAATGTTTATCTTCAACTTTGTATTCATAAATCCTGTTGCAAGTCCGCATAATGTTCCTGCAATAAATACAAAAAGCAGCGTAAGAACAGGATTCATTCCCTTTACAATAAGGACAGCAGTTACGGCACCGCCGGCAGCAAAACTTCCGTCTACCGTCATGTCTGCCATATTAAGGATTCTAAATGTAAGATAAACTCCCAGAGTCATAAGTCCCCAGAGAACTCCCTGAGCGACGGCTCCTTCCATTGCAAATAATATAGGCATTCTGTGCTCCTGAACCTACAGATTTTCTGGAATAGTAATTCCAAGAGCTTTTGCTGTTGCTTCGTTGATAGAAAGGTCACACTTCTGAAGATACTGAATAGGCATTTCAGCAGGCTTTTTTCCGTCACGAAGGATTTCTACAGCCATTGCAGCTGTCTGTTTTCCAAGTTCGTAATAGTTGATTCCGTATGTAGCAAGACCGCCGGCAGCAACCATTCCTTCTTCACCGCAGATTGTAGGAATTCCCTTTTCATTTGCAACCTGTGCAACTGTAGCCATACCGGCTGCAATCATATTGTCTGTAGGAGAATAAATTGCATCAACTTTTCCGCAAAGGCTTGTTACAACCTGCTGGATTTCGTTTGAGTTTGAAACTGTTCCGTCTACATATTTAAGACCAAGCTTATCGCAGGCAGCTTTTGCAAGCGCAATCTGGAAGTGCGAGTTCTGTTCGCTTGAGCAGTAAAGCATTCCAACTTTTTCTGCATTTGGAACAAGTTTTCTAAGCAAGTCCATCTGAGCTTCACATGGTGTAAGATCAGAAGTTCCAGTTACATTTGTTCCAGGAGCTGTATTTTTAAGTACGAGTTTGGCAGATTCTGGATCTGTTACAGAAGAAATTACGATAGGGATATTCTTTGTAATGTTTGCAACAGCCTGAGCAGCAGGAGTTGCAATTGCAAAAATAAGGTCATCGCGGTCATTAACAAGTTTTTCTGCAATAGTCACGCAGTTTACCTGCTCGCCCTGAGCGTTGTGATAATCAATAGAAATATTCTTTCCATCTACATATCCTGCTTCTGCAAGTCCATCTACAAATCCTTTATAGTTTGCATCCAAAGCAGAATGTTCAACAAGCTGAATTACACCAATTTTGATTTTTTTAGCACTTTCTGTACCGTTTGTTTTTTTTGTACAGCCAGACATCAAAAGAGCGGCTGCCATTGCTGCTACAGAAACCATCACTGATTTTTTCATTTCTTTTTTTTCCTCACTTATTTATATAAATAAATTTAAAGCACTGTTATCCATTATAATTTGTGGTGATTATAGGTGCAAGAAAAAACTTTGCACAAAAAGTAACTTTACTAGAATTTTTAGTGTTTTATATGTAGAATTATGACTATGAAAAAACAAATTACTTTCCTGACAATGACATTTTTACTTGCACTGACTTCGTGTAATTCCGTTCCTGAAATTCCGGCAGATGCAACTTATACTCAGCTGATTCAGTTGGGACAAGATTCTCTTGAAATCCCTAACTACAAGGCAGCAGAAGCATATTATACGGCGGCAATCCAGCGTTTCGGCATGAATTCCAATGTATACGTAGAAGCTACTTATGAACTTGGACACCTTTACCTTAAGCAGAAAAAATACGGCGAAGCTGTAGCCAAATTCATTGAACTTAAAGAACTTTACCGGGATGCTGAATTTGGCGTTCTGCCTTCTTCTTACAGCAAACTTGCACAGATTGGTCTTGACCGCATTCCTGACAAATACAAGCCGGATCCTGAAAAATCCGGCAAATAGATAAAACTGACCGCAGGAACAGCCTAGCGGCCGCGTTTTCCCTTATCGTCCGGGGTAATGATTGCATCTATAGAGATGTCTTTTTCGGCAGACATTTTAAGGATAAGCTCCTTTGAATATTTGCCGCTTGCCCTTGGACGCGGATGCGGTTCTGCATCTCCAATCAATATGATTTTCTTTACGGCGTCCGGCTGCCATTTATAGAATTCCATAGAAGCATACATCGCTTCATATACAGCTTCCGGAATATCTCCGCCCTCTGTTCCCTTTATAACAAACCCGTTTAGATTTGCTTCAAATTCATCAATGTCATATGTAAAGTCAAAGAATTTTACAGGAAGCCCCTTAAACTTAAAGTTGTCGCCGTAATCCCTGTAAAGCAAAAGTCCAAGCCTTATTTCATCAAATTCCTTAAGACCAGTTATAAGGCGCGGAACCCATTCTTTTCTAAGCTGTTCAATGTCATCTTTCATGCTGCCAGTTGCATCAATAGCAAAAACAACGTCTGCCTTTCTTTTTGGATTAATTGCTTCAAGCGCAGACATAATGTCTTCAACAATAGTTTCAGGACCTTTTGAATACGTAAGGAATTCAGAGATTTCTCCAAATTTTTCGCTCGCAACAGGATTATAATCATCTGTAAGGACAGGAACAGGCTCTGGCTCAGGAATTTCTTCTGGTACCTCTTCTACAGGAGCTGGTTTTTCCTTATGCATTACAACTGGAGTTCCCAAATCAAACATGTAGGCATTGTCGTAATATTCACCGGAATAGTCGCCGTATTTTTTTGCAAAAGAGCGGATGTTTATGAATGTTCCCCTTCCGATTGTTACTGTCCCGTTTCTTGACCATGGGTAGCCGTAAACCATCTGGTAAGGAATATAGATATGAAAAGCCTCTCCAAACTGTTCATCAGGTTCAGGAGTTGAATCTATCAGACTGAATTTTGAAAAATCTGATTCCAGAACTTTTCCGTTCAGGTAGCGAACTTCATTTCCGTTTATTTCATTGAATTCTGTTGCGCGGTAGGCATAATTATCTTCTTTTCCGGCAGGATCCTTTGTTGTTTCTACAAGCATAATGGATTCAACGGCAGGAAGTTTTTTTACGTAAAGATGATAGCCCGTTACATCATCAAAAGCCGTACCGGTTTCCGGAACAAGTCGCAGATCTGACGGACGGATAAGAAGACTGCTCTGTGCATAAAAAGCAGTTGAAAAACAGAATAAAGTTATAAATAAAAACAGATATTTTCTCATATTTTAAATTTCGGTAAAAAAAAGGCGCAGTTAAACAAAATTATCAATTGAAAACTATGTCTATGGTGTTGTATAATTGTGTTATTGTGAATGATATAAACTTAGATCAGTCGTTTAAAGAAGTAAGTATCAGTGACTTTTATGACACAGAGAACACAGCGTCTGAACAAAAGAATGAAGGTATAATAATCCTTACTCAAAAGGAAGAAAAACTTTACTCTGAACTTCTTCCTATAATAAAAGAAGAGGCTCCGGCAAAAGCAGAAATCATTGAAAACAGAATGAAAGATCTGCGGCAACTTGCCTCTGCAATTGCAAGATTCCCGTCTTTACTTGAACGCGGAGACTTACCGGGCGGAACACGCACACCGGAACTTCTTATTGACTCCCTTATAAAGCACCAGGAAAAAGGTGATTCTACCCTTCAACTGCCTTCAAAGGCAACTTTAGGAAAAGCCTTTATGGTTTCAAAAATTCATACTTTTTCTTCTCTCGCTAAAATCAGCATAACAATACAGGCTCCTGTAGAACTTACAAAGGCGCTTCAGTTGGAAACAATCACAATGATGTTTTCACTTATGGCAGAAGACGTTTACCTGAACCTTATAAACGACGCAAGCCAGCCTATGGAATTTCGCCGCAATTGGGCACTTTCACTTCTTCTTATATGGGAACACAGAAATGACCAGACAGTTGAATCCATTGCGCCGGTTCTTCAGACTGTTTGGGAAGCCCGCAGAAAACTTGCTCCTGCATTCGGAACAATGATGGGAACAAGCGAACTTATAATGATGTCTATGCAGCTTGATGAACAGTGGATTATGTTCATCAAGAACAACCTTGAAATCCCTGACGTAAAGCAGGCAATGGAAGAGTTTCTTTTTGGAATTTCTTACGAACAGATTGAATTCCTTAAAGCAAAGCTCAGAGAAAAGGGTATTCCTGCAATCAACCGCGATGAAGTTTCTTCATTCCTTCAGGAACACGTAAAGGCGGATGCCGGACTTGACTACCGCGACTTCTATTCAATGTATACAATCCGTCGCGATAACGCCCGCGCAAGGGAACGCATGAAGCTTCCTGGCCCTCACAAAACATTGGAAGACCACTTCATTCAGTTTGTAACGGCTCTTAACCGCGACAAACAGAGCCGGGATTCATTTGCAAACTAGATGTAACGGAACTTATAGGCACAGGTTTATGTGCCATCGACAGTTTTCAGATCTGTAGATATTTTGAAAATTGCCAAATATACCAATATTTTTAAAGGATAAAGGATATGGTTATTCTTACACTTAACTGCGGATCTTCTTCTGCAAAGTATCAGGTTTATGATTGGGACAACAAGGCTGTTCTTGCCAGCGGTGTTGTAGAAAGAATTGGCGAAGCCGGCTCATGCATTACGCACAAGGCTAAGGGCAACAAGACAGAATTTGAAAGTCCATGCCCAACTCACAAAGAAGCAATTGAACTCATCCTTAAAGAAATTACAGATAAAGATGTAGGCGTTATTTCTGATATGAGCGTTATCGGCGCTGTTGGTCACCGCGTACTTCATGGCGGAGATAAATTTACAAAGTCTGTTCTGGTTACTCCAGAAGTTCTGGACACATTCCGTTCTGTAATCGACCTTGGACCGCTCCACATGCCTGCAAACATCATGGGTATTGAAGCCGCTCAGAAAGTTCTTCCAAACGTTCCTCACGCAGCCGTTATGGATACAGCATGGCACCAGACAATGCCTGAAAGTTCATTCATGTACGCAATTCCACGCGAATGGTACACAAAATATGCTGCACGCAAATACGGTTTCCACGGAACATCTTTCCTTTACACTGCAAAACGTGCCGCTGCCCTTTTGAGAAAGGATCCAAAAGATACAAACCTTATAATCTGTCACATCGGTAACGGTGCTTCATGCTGTGCCGTAAAGAACGGTGTCTGCTACGATACAACAATGGGTATTACTCCTCTTGAAGGTCTTGTAATGGGAACACGTTCAGGTGACCTTGACCCTGCACTTCCATTCTACATTATGAGAAAAACAGGTATGAGCGCAGACGAAATGGACCGCGCATTGAACAAAAAGTCTGGTCTTCTTGGTATTACAGGCAAGTACACAGACCGCCGCGATATCCAGAAAGGCGCAGAAGAAGGAGATCCTCTCTGCAAACTCGGTCAGGAAATGGAAGGATACCGCATTAAAAAGACAATCGGTTCTTATGTAGCCGCTCTTGGAAAAGTTGATGCAGTAATCTTTACAGCAGGTGTTGGTGAACACTCTCCAAAAATCCGCGCACTTGCAACAGAAGGCCTTGAAGTTATGGGCATTAAGCTTGATCCAAAAAAGAACGAGCTTTCAAACACTTCTAACGGCGAAACAATAATCAGCGCAGATGATTCAAAAACAAAGATTTATGTAATTCCAACTGATGAAGAGCTTGTAATGACAGAAGACGCATTTGCCCTTATGAAGGGAACTTATGACGTTCATACAAACTTTACATACAGCTTCCAGTCAAAGGATTATGTAAACAAGGCTCGCGAAGCAGCACTTCAGAAAGACATTGAAAAGCTGCCTGCACTTAAAGATATTGTTGTAAAATAACAGTCAGCCATAATTCTAAGTTAATACAATTGCATAAAAAATAGCTACCGGCCGGTAGCTATTTTTTATAGTAGGTAAAAACTTGAAATTAAGGCTTCAAAAACACTAACGCTGGCAGCAGGCGGCCTTAAGTTTTGCGGCAATGTCGGCTCCGGCCAAAAGTTTTACAAGTTCCATTGCAAACTGTTCTGCGGTTCCAGCTCCGCGGCTTGTAATTACGTTTCCGTCTGTAATAAACGGAACATCGCGTTTATGAGTACTGCCGCGCATTACTTCTTCTGCAAGTTCTGCTGAGCCGCAGTATTCTTCTACGCCGGTTTCCATTCCAGGATAGCATGTCCAGTTTTTATTCTGCAGAATGCCAGTCTTTGCAAGAACAACAGCAGGAGCCGCACAGATTGCAGAAACATACTTTCCTGCATCAAAACAGCGCTTTATAAAATCAAGCACATCCTGATTGTTTCCCAGATTTAATGAGCCTGGCATTCCGCCTGGACAGAACACAAGGTCAGGAAGTTCTGTTGAAAATTCATCCTTGAATTCTTTAAAACTCATATCTGCTACGACAGGAACTTTATGTGAACTTATTGCAATATATTCATCATTCATTGTAGGACTTGGAACCGCAACTGTAATTACTTCTACTTCTGCACGACGCAAGTAATCAACCGGAGTTAAAGCCTCCACTTCCTCAAATCCATCCGCCAAAAATACGACAGCTGTTTTCATGATATCTCCTATACTCTTT
The DNA here is from genome assembly GCA_045123335.1 of Treponema sp. Classification (GTDB taxonomy): domain Bacteria; phylum Spirochaetota; class Spirochaetia; order Treponematales; family Treponemataceae; genus Treponema_D. The sequence continues at coordinate 78,739 of JBGVIP010000069.1, read as the reverse complement.
TTTTTAATAATAATGCAGTCTTTCTCTGCTTACAAGAAAATTTTTTTTAGTGATGTACGGCTAATTCAATATATGACGCCATTTGTTTGTTGCAAGAATAAAGAATTCAAAATACTCTTCAAAATTGACAAGCGCCGTATGGAATTTTTCTGTACTTTTTTCTTTTGTAGCGCTGCTCATCTGGGCGGCAATGGCTGCAAGACGGTTTGCAGAGATTGCCGCAGAACTGCCTTTTAAAGTATGGGCAACCCTCTGAAGTTCAGAAAAATCCTTGTTGTCAAGAAGGTCATAAGTTGCCGTAAGGAAATGCCTTGTCTGATCGATATAATCAAGAATAATCTGCTTTCCAAGATCTACATCGTTTCCGATTGTATCTTCAAAATCTTCCATATCCCAGAGTTCTTCGTTAAGAATCATTTCTGAATCTAGAGAAGTAATTTCTGTTGCAAAAGGCAGATTTATAACGGAATTCCATTTTTCCAAAATCGTTTTTACGCCGTCACGCTTAAACGGCTTTATAAGTATGTCATTCATTCCGATGCGCTGATATTCAGAAAAGTTTGCAGGATCATTATTTGCCGTACACGCAACTATTATTCCGTTGTAATGCTCTTTTCTGAGCATGCGGGTTGCATCAATTCCGCTTAAAACTGGCATCTGAATGTCCATGAAAATAATTTTTATTTCAGGATCATTCCGAACCATTTCTACAGTTTCTTTTCCGTTTGTGGCTTCTAATACCGTTGCACCATATTTCTTTAGGAATTCCGTAATAATCCTGCTGTTTACCGGGTGATCTTCCGCAACCAGAACTTTTATTCCCTGTGCAATCTGCTGTTCGGCATTTTTTTCTGCTTCTTCAGTCTTTGTTTCTTCCGCTTTTTCCAGAATATCAAAGAAGGAGCGGCTCTGGTTTGTAGAAATCAACAGCTGATCAAGTTTTGCCATCCTTACCGGCTTGTAAAGATAGCCCGTAAACCAGTCCAGAAGCTTAAGTTTTGCATCACGGCCCATCTGACCTTCCGGTACAAGCATATAAAGCTTTGCACCGGCAAGTTTTGGATTCCCCTTTATGTTTGAAGCAAGATGCCAGCCGTCAATTACCGGCATAATCATATCTATAAATACGATGTCAAAAGGATTTCCGATTTTTTCGGCATAAGTCATCTTCAGGTAAGCATCTTCGCCGTCAGTAGAATGCTGTATGTACTGAAGTCCGATTGAATTAAGCTGATGTTCAAGACTCTTTACTGTCATTGAACTGTCGTCAACAATCAGAATTCGGGTTGTAGCCGGAACCGGCAGTTCATACTGCTCCTGTCCGGCATCCGAAACTCCATGCAGAGGAATTGTAAACCAGAAGCACGAGCCTCCGAACGGATTAGGCTCTACCCCTATTTCTCCGTTCATATTGTGCACTAATCCGCGGCAAATCGGTAAACCAAGGCCGGTTCCTCCGTATTTTCTGGAAATAGAAGCATCGCCCTGCGTATACGCTTCAAACAGGCAGTCACGTTTTTCTTTTGGAATGCCAATTCCGCTGTCCGTTATTTTAAACAGCAGGTTTCCATCCTTCTGCAAAAGTTCTGTATGAATATAGCCCTGATTCGTAAATTTTACCGCATTTTTAAGCAGGTTCATTAAAATCTGCTGAACACGCGTTGGATCTCCCAGTACAAGATCCGGAATTGAATAATCAACGTCGGTTACGATTTCTACCCTTTTATTAAAAGCCTCAATGCTTATAAGATGGACAACATTTTCTGTAAGGGTCTTAACGTCATACGGAACGTTTTCCAGCTTCATCTTGTTTGACTTGATTTTAGAAAAATCAAGAATGTCATTAACGATTGCAAGCAGAACATCCGAACCGAATCTGATCTGCCTTACGTATTCAGCCTGTTCCTTATTCAGTTTTGTATCAGAAAGTAAATCCAGCGTTCCAATAATCGTCTGAACTGGCGTCCTTATTTCATGGACTGCGTTTGCAACATACTGTTCTGTAGAAATTACAGGTTCTTCGCTTTTACCATTGAGCAGCATTTAACAGTTCTTCCACTTTCTTTACGATTACATCCGGTTTCTGCGGCTTTACAAGATACTGCTTTGCACCCAGAGCCAGACACTGCACAACAAGTTCCTTCTGAACCGCCTGAGAATATATGATGATGGCAGGCTTTTCAGGAAGTCCCTGAAGCCGCTTAAGAGTGTCCAGACCGTTCAGTCCAGGCATAAGAATATCCAGAATAATGGCGCCGTACTTTGCCGAACTTACATTTGCAAGAAAATCTGTTCCGCTTGCATACACATCACACTGGTATCCGGCATGCTCAAAACCTGCGGATATAAGCCTGCGGATTATCTGATCGTCATCGATTACGGCAACTTTTATTTTTTCAGAACCTTCCCGAGAAGCCGGAGCAGCGGATGAATCAGGTTGTTCAGACATTTCTTCCATTGTTCCCCTTAATTCAATGCAGCCTTCTGAATCAGTATCTGTTGTTGTAAGGATTTTGTCTGCAATCAGGTCAGAAATCTGTCTTGAAGACGTACTGTTTACAAGAGAATTCAAAATCTGCGAAATCTCTGTAGCAATTTCTATTCCGTCATATTCAGAATGTCCGTCTACAAGATTTTTTACAAACGGATTAAACGACAGAATCTTTACGTTGCGGTTTTCAACTGCATTGTTTGAAAGAATATTGTCCAGAAGATATTCTATATTCAGCCCGTCAACAAAGGAAAGCCCCATATTTGTAAGCATTACTACAATTTTTGGCGACTCAAGATGATTTTCCTTTATAATTTCTGCAAGCTTGTATTTAAGAAGGGAAATTCTGTCCCTGTTGAGTCCCTGTGCAATTTCTACAAAAATTACAGATTCATTTCTGTGTACGTCCATAACGCATGGAGTTAAGTCCATTATGAAATTTGTCTTAAGAATGCTGCTTACAGACTGAAAAAAAATGTCAAAATTAATAGGCTTTACAAAGTACTTGTGAAGTCCATAACGCGCAAACCCCGCAAGTTCAGATTTATCTACGCTAGGGCCTGTTGCAATCATCGGGATGCGGCTTGCATTAGGATTCTCTTTTATGTGAGAAAGAATATCCATAAAATATTCAGTATCTTCGTATTCATTACGTTCAAGAATAACAAGGTCAGGAAGCATGGAACTCATTTTGATGACAATATCACGCTTATCATTAATGACCGTAGTAGAGACTTTCTTTTCTGCAAGTTTATCTTTAAGAAATTCCCGGAACAGCGGAGAATCCGAAACTATAAGCACATTCTTCATATCTATAATTTTATACGCATTATTTTGATAATTCAAGTTCTGAATTTAATGCCTGTGCAAAAAGATTATCTGCCCCGCCCTTTTAAAACCCGTTTAATTGTGATATAAATTTTATAAGGAATTAAAAATGCTCAAGACAAACTACCACACACACACAACATACTGCGACGGTAAAAACACTGCCGAAGAAATGATTCTGGAAGCAATTGAACGCAAATTTGACATTCTGGGTTTTTCAAGCCACAGCATGTACCCGTTTGCAGGTTCCTGGCATATTCCGGCAAAAGAATTTGAAGCCTACACAAAAGAAATCCGGAACCTTGCAGAAAAATACAGTGCAAAGATTAAGATTCTATGCGGCTTTGAAGCAGACTACATTCCAAAGATAACACGACCAGACTTTTCCTTTTACAGAAGCCTTAATCCTGATTTTATAATCGGTTCAGTTCACTATATTTTTACAGAAAGAGGACGACTTGCAGTTGATTATAGCGCGGATCGCTTAAAGGCAAAAATTGAAGAACTGTACAACGGAAACACAAAAAAAATGACACAGGATTATTTTTTCCTTGAAAGAAAAATGCTTGCAGAAAACAGCTTCAATATAATCGGGCATGCAGATTTAGTGCGCAAAAACAATGCATTGCTCAATATGTTCGATGAAAAATCGCTCTGGTACAGAAAAGAAATAGCAAAGACAGCGGATGCAATCCAGAAAGCCGGCGTCATTGCAGAAATAAACACAGGCGCCATTGCCCGCGGAACAATGGACGACGTATACCCTTCAGAAGAATTTCTGTGGCTTTTGAACAAAAGGAATGTGCCTGTAACAATAAGTTCAGACTGCCATAATAGGGAATTCCTTGACGCCGCATTTGACAGGGCGCTTTATGCAGCCAAAAACGCCGGTTACCGGGAAACATCCTGCATCCTTGAAAACAAAAAAGTGGTGTTCCAGCCTGTAAGCTGAACCACCACTTTTACAGCAAAAACCTTACTCTAGCGGTTGCGTCGTTCTGCTGCAGCCGCGCAGTTTACGCAAAGGAACGCATAAGGAAGCGCTTCCAGTCGTTCCATAGGAATTTCCTTGTTGCAGGCTACACAGATACCATATTTACCGTTTCTGATTCTTTCCAATGCTGCATCAATCTGCTGAAGTCTAAGCGCATCCTGAGCACCAAGTGCATCCAGCATAGTTCTGTCAATTACATCAGAAGCTACGTCTGCTTCATCCCCGGATTCTATTGGTTTTATAAGACTCTTCATTTCGTCACTTTGATCTGCAAGAGACTTTAAAATCGACTGTCTCTGCTCTAAAAGTTTTGCTTTTACCTCGGCTACAAATTTTTCATCCATAGTTGCTCCTCCATACGCCAACTTAAAATTCAGCAATGCATCAACAGGTTTAATTTTACCTGCATAAATACTTCTAAATTTCCCCTTTTTGTTGACTTGTCCTTTTAATTTGTACATAATAATATAAGTATAAAATTGCAAAAAAACAACTTTTTTCTTTAATTTTTACATGAAAAAAGTAAAGTCTGTTTTGGAGGAATCGTGGCTAAAGAAGAAGCTATTGAAGTTGAAGGAATTGTTAAGGAAGCATTGCCAAATACAATGTTCCGCGTAGAACTGCAGAATGGTCACATGATCATGGCACATCTTTCAGGTAAAATGCGCAAGCATTACATCAGAATCGTTCCTGGTGACAGCGTAAAAGTTGCCCTTTCACCATACGACCTTGATAAGGGACGAATTATTTTCCGCCAGCGCTAAAGTTTTTAATCATCCGGAGCGAATTAAGTGCTCCGGAAATTCCATTCCATATTATTCCTATGCAGATAAGCGGTCCAAAAGGAATAATCCAGATAAAAATCCTGAACAAAAACAGCCCCATAAGTACCTGAAAAATCTTCAGCACAAAATTAAGCATTAAATCGAAACGCGAATAACCGCGGCTGGAATTTCTGTCTGAATAAGACGAGTGATAATAATTATGCCGGTAATTTTCCTGGTTCTGAGAAGCATTGTTGAACCACTGCCAGAAAGCGTCTTCTGTATTGTATGCATTCTGAGTGTTTCCCGAGTAGTAATTATAGGCATTCTGCCCTTCATAGGTTGAGTCATAAGCAGAAGAATAAGCGCTGCCCCTGTCGTAAGCGGCGCGTTTCTTTTCATCACCCAACACATCATATGCTTCTGAAATTTTTTTGAACATTTCTTCTGCGGCTGTGTCGCCCGGGTTTCTGTCCGGATGATATTTAAATGCGAGGTTTCTGTACGCTTTCTTAATTTCTTCCGCAGAGGCTGTTTTCTGAACACCTAAAATTTCGTAGTAATCTTTCACCTGGTATCCTTAAAATCTTTTTAATAAGTGACAGGAGGAAAAACATAAAGCACAAATTAACCTGTCCTCATTTAAAAAATACTGAAAAAATCCTTCAGTTACAAGAAAATTATTTAAAAAGATTATCCTTAAGTATTACCCATGTTGCGCCTTTGCCGCCGTCGCAGGCATCGGGGTGGCCGGAAGTGCCAAGGCGCTTGTCTGTTTCTATGAATTTGCGGACCATTTCTCCCAGAACGGGATCAGAACCGTGAGTATGAATGCCTTTTCCGTGTACAATCATAATTTTCTTTATTTTGCGAATTTCACAGTCGCTTACAAAAGCTTCCAACCTTGCCCAAGCTTCTTCGCGCTTTAAGCCATGCAGGTCAATTCTAGCTTCAGCCTTCATTGAAACGAGGCTTGAGCGGCTCTGATATTTTGTACGCGCTTCTTCCTGCTGTGCCAGAGAATCCTTATCTACCGTACCGTAACGGCGGAGCCACAGTTCCATCGGATTAATGCGTTTTTCACGCTCGCGGTCAATATCAAATCCTTTTCGCAATTCCATGGCTGCTTTTTCTTCCGGTGTAGGTGCATTTGCCTTTTTATGAGAAACCTGATTTTTTCCGCTTTCTTTCTGCTTTCTGACAGCGTCTTTCTGCTGTTTGTCCCACTGATCTAAAATATCACCAAAATCCATAAAATCTCCGTTCTAAAAACCATGTTTGCTGTCTATAAAAATAACTTTATCGTCTTCTACCCAGCCGCCGGAATTACCAAACTGAACAAAAACCCAGCCGCCGGCATGCTGTTCAATGCGAACTCGCTTTCCGCCCTCTATAGAAGCTACGGCTCCCGCAGTTTTTTCCGGAACAGGACTAAGGTCTCCTCCCTTGAATATTGCGTATGTTGCAGAAATCCGAACATATGCAATTACCAGACAAACTATAAAAACAAGCACAAGGGATGAAAAAACAATTATTCCCCTGAGTTTCCGCAGAAGAATTGCAAGGACAAGCATAAGCACAAAAAACAGCAGGATTCCGCCGCACAGTTTAAGGGTAAAATATGTAGGTTCAAAAGCCGCGCCTTTTATTTCCATTGATTCTTCAAAATCACGACGTTCTTTATATTCATTTGTAAACGGAATTGACTTTCTTTCTGCAGCCCTTAATTCCGCAATTTTAAGGCAGTTTTCTTCCGAAATAAACTTCTTTTCGATTTTTTTAGGCTGAGCCTGTTTTTTAGAAAATGCATAGCCGAACATTTCGGAATAGTCGTCTTTCTGCGTTTTTTCTACAGCTCCGTCCGTAATATTAACCGGAATGGACGGAAGATAAAGGTCTACGCGCACTCCGTTATAAGATGTTGCAACAATATGAACTTCCGGAAGCATCTGACTTCCTGTTATAAGCGGCTGCCATTCAAATTTTGCAACTGGAATTTTTTCTTCTGAAAATTCTGAACTTCGGATTGTACCTTCTGTAATTTCGTAGCGTTCTATTTCCCTGAAAATTGCGTTCTTTGGAACTGCCCAGTTGAATGCAACTATCTGAACTCCATACTGAAGGGAAACCGTAAATGTAACGGACTCTCCCGCCTGGAATGAAAGCGTTTTTCCGTTTTTCTTAACACCGCGCCGGCTCTGAATCATTTCGTAGCCGTTGTCAAAAGTAACTACCAGCTGTGGAAGAATGTTGCGCGGATTTTCAGAGATAACAATCGGTTCAAAAGGAAGATAGTACAGGCGGTTATTAAGATAGACGCGCAGAGAGCGAAGCCTGTATATTCCCGAATCAGAAAAGTTCAGCCACAATTCAATTTTTGTTCCGTTTTCTGAATCAGAATATTCCGAACGCCTTAACGAAACAAAGTTTACTCCGTTCGGAAGATCTGGAATCTGAGCCTGAACGTTTTCGGACTTGATGTACGGAATTTTAAGCTCAAATGCACAGTCAGTTCCGCTGAAATTATTCTGGTTTACAGGCTTTACAGAAAGTTTTTCGATTACGCTGTAAGTAAGCCGCTGAGCCTGCACCGGCATCATGGTAAAGAGAATCGTAATTAACGGTAATAAAATCTTAATCTTTTTTAAATTCATATTTAGTAGTCCATTGCAGAGCTTGAAGACTCTGTTTTTTCGCTGTTTTTCCACTGTTTTTTGTCATATTCACGAATCCTCTCAAACACAGCTTCTTCCATTATGTTAGAGTCATCCGTTTCGTTAACTCTGGAAATAATATTTTCCCTTGCTTTTGCTTCTTTTTCTGAATTCTTAAGTGAAAGTTCAAGATTGATTTTTGCGTCAAGTTTTGAACCGTCAACCTTAAGGGCTTCCCTAAAATACTGGCTTGCAGTGTCGTAATTGCCCTTTCTGTATGCAATTATTCCGCAGTTGTAGTTTGCCGCATAGCGCACAGCCTTTGCATCCGATTCATCAACCTGCTTAAAGCGTTCAAGGGCAGCATCATTTTCATTCTGGGAAAGATAAGTTACAGCCAGCCCGTAAACCGCATACTGTTCGAGCAGTTTGTCTTCCATTTCAGACGCTTCGCACGAAGTCTGAAGGTAACCGGCAATTGAATCATTGTATTTATGCTGATACCAGTTCCATGTGCTGGTCAATATTGTCTTTGCCCCGTAAACGCGTTCCTTGCATGAAGTAAGCATCATTACAAGAAAAACAATCGAAACCAGCGACTTTTTATGAATCTTGTGCGCAATTGAATCCGGATCAAGTTCGCTGATTATAAAACTGAGAACAAGGAAAATAATTCCAAGTCCAAGAAACAGCGAATATCTCTGAACCGGCTTAAGTTCGTAAGTAACAAAATTTTGGGAATCTTCTTCAGAGTTTTCTGCCCCGGAAGAACCAGCCAGCGCCCCCTTTTTTGTATGAATTGATTCAAGAAGCTGGAGCGCTGAGCCAGGCTCCGTTGCGTCCACATATGCAGCCTTCAAATCAGAAATGTGCTTTACCATGTTCTTTTTCATGGCGCTTTCGCAGGCAGCCTTCATTTTTTCCATTCTGAGCGCTGTCAATACAGAAGTTTTTCCGTCGCCGGCCAAAACCCTTACTTCGCGTTCGCTTCCAAAACCAATTAGATATACTGAAACGCCGTTTTTTATGCAGTCAGCAAGTGCGCCGTCCAAAAGACCGTCCGTTTCGTCGCCGTCTGTAAAAACCCAGATTGTATTTGCCTGCGAGGAATTTGCAGGAAATGACTTTAATGCAGAGCGGATTCCCTTTCCAAGGCTGGAACCTCCGGCGCTCATCAAAGCAGGAGAAAGCGTGTCCAGCAAAGATTCAACTACAGCCCGGTCTTCTGTAAGGGGAACAACAACAACTCCTTCTCCTTTTGCAATTACTACAGAAACTGCAGTATTGTCCATATGGGACAGAAGCATTGCCGAATATTTCTTAGCTGCATTAAGGCGCGTCATTCCGCCCGGAGCATCATCTGCATTCATGCTGTAAGAAATGTCATAGACAAGGGAAACTGCCGAACCGCTTTTCTGAACCGGTTCAAGATAAGTTCCCCATGAAAATCCAGCGTATGCAAGCATGAGCATAACCCAGGAAAGACAGAGCAGGACAGAGCGGACTGCAATTGTTACCCTGTATTTTTTAAGCCTCTTAGCCGGCAAAAGATTATCGTCTTTTATTGTAATTTTTTCATAATTATTCATGACCTGCCTGTACTGAAAGACAGCCACAATTATTGCCGGGATGAGAAAAAGAATTCCATACAGCGCTTCCGGTCTCTGGCATGTAAAACTCATTAGATGAACTCCTGTAAGATTATGCGGCGGATAAGCCAGCAGACTGCAAATAAAATCGCAGACAATAAAATCAACTTGTCGTAAAAGTCATAGTTTACAGTTTTAGAATGATAAGTCTGAACTACACTCTGATTCTTTATGATTACAGACAGAGCAAGCGAAAAATCGCTTACAGACTGAATTTCAAAGAAGCGCCCGCCGCCAATCTGGGCAAGCTGACGCAGGGCACCTGCATCAAAAGATGAATTTAAAAATCCTGTATAAGACTTACCTGTTTTAGGATCAATATAATCAATAGGAACTGAGCCGGAAGTTCCGACCCCAAGCGTGTAGAGCACAATGTTATTTCTGTGCGCAAGTTCCGCCGCTGTTTCAGGGTGAATTGCACCGGCGTTGTTTTCTCCGTCTGTAATAAGAACAATACATTTTTTAGGAGCAACAGATCCCGAAAGATGAAATACTGCCGTAGCAAGCCCCGTACCGATTGCCGTTCCGTTTCCAAGATTACCTATAGAAACAGAAGAAAGCCGTTCCATGAATATTTTTTTATCTACAGTAGGAGGAATTACGATTGCAGCTTCCTCGCCGGTTACTACAAGCCCGAATGTTGCACCTGGATTATCTTCTACAAGGTACGAAACTGCATTCTTTGCAGCTTCTATACGGGAAGTTCCACCTATATCCTTTGCAGCCATGGAAGGACTTATATCCAGAACAAACATAACGTCCGTTCCCCTTGAGGTATAAACCCTTTCCTGCCTGTAAAGAACTGGTTCTGCAAGCGCAATCACGGCAATTACAAAGGCAATTACACCAAGAGAGCGGGTAAAAACAGAAGCAAAACTCCTGATTTTTTTATTCCATGAAAAAGTATTTCCTTCCCAATCCGAAAGCGTAACTATAAGGGACATTCTGGAAAAAAATCCTATTGCACGCAGAAAATAAAGTGCAGGAATTAGAAGAAGCAGCAAAAAAGCCGCAGGATTATGAAAATCTGGCATTTATTTACCCCTCTCAAAAAGTCTGATTATTGCCCTGGAAGTATTAATAAGTTCCTGACGTTCTCCTTCCTTAAGGACAGCAGCATAAAGCGATTCCGGCTTTTTCCTTGATTCCATTGAATTCTGGGCAAAGCGCACGTAATCCATCCTTATGAAGATTTCTATAATGGCTTCCATATTATCAACCATAAAGCCGTCAAGGACTCCGCTCGTAGCCTTTTCAAATGCCGGATAGAACTGATTCGTTGCAAGGCAGTTAAAATCAATCCCAAAGCGGACAGAAAGATAGCGCCTGTAAATCTTTTGAATGGCAAGGCAGAAAGCCGTATCATGAATTTTGTGAGAATTCTTTTCAAGTTTCTTCAGCTGGCGCATGGCATAACGTGAACTTTTAGCGTACTTACGCAAAAGGCGTTTTTCTGCAAGCCTATCAGAAATTGTGCGCCAGCGGATTACTGCCTGAATTACAAAAACCAGAAGGACAATCAGCAGAATCAGCATAAAGTAAACAAAATAGATTGTCCCTGGAAAAAGGAGCGGCGGAATTAAAGGCCTTAACGCCATCTCTTCTTCTACAAGCACAGAATTAACTTCAACTGCTTCCGGATCAATTATAAAAGGAACTGCAGAAGTTCCAAAAACCGCAGAATAAAGGTCAAACTGCGGAAAATCAAGGTAACCTGTTTTCCACGGAATGAATGTAAGGACCACCGTATACATTGTTCCATTACGCTGAAGCACGGCCTTTGTTAAAGTAAAATCATTATTGTCGATTGAAAATGGCAGCTTAGCCAGAAGAAGAGGCTTTTCATCAAGCTGCTCTTCTTCTGGAAAAAACTCTACACCAGAACTGAAAGTATAATGCAATTCGGCAAGGTCTCCTACAAGAAGACGCTTAGGAAACACAAACTGACTTGTTTCCGATTGTGCAGAAACTGCCACAATCATGCCAAAACAAACAAGGGAAAGGAAAAACCTTTTCATTTTTTTCCTCCCCAGGCAGAAACCCTTCCGGCACCTCTGGCAGCAAAAAAGCCAGAAAGCTGGCGCACAACATCTTCTTCTGTAGAAATGGAAATGCAGCCAGCCTTGTGCCTTGCACAGAGTTTTTCAAGCTTTGCAGTGCGCTTTCTGTAATCGTCTCGCCATGCAGATTTAAATGCCTGAAATCTTGTAGGAAGTATAAGCCGCTTTCCGGTTTCACTGTCTATGAACGGAGAAACCCCAACTTCCGGCATTTCCCAGTCAGTAGGATCTGTAATGCGGATTGCAGCAACGTCATTTTTCTGGCAGAGAAGCTTAAAAGGTTCTTCCCAGCCGCTTGTCCTGAAATCTGAAATTATGAATACAAGGGAATGATGCTTTAAAATCTTTACTGCACCTTTTATTGCATTTCCCAATACAGAACCACGCTTTATATGTTCAACTTCATCAAGTCTTGTAAGAAGATGCATTGACTGTCTTCTGCCTGCTTCCGGTGAACATGAAAAATGAATTGCGCCATCAAAAAAAACTGCGCCTACAGGACTTTCATTTACTTCTGCTGCAAGAGACAAAAGGGCTGCAACTTCTGCTGCCGTTTCATACTTTACCTTGCCTTTTGAACCTATAAACATAGAAGAAGAACGGTCTACAATCAGAAAGACCTGAAGTTCATGCTCTTCTTCAAACATCTTTACATATGGCTTTCCCATGCGTGCGGTTACGTTCCAATCTATTGCCCTTACGTCATCTCCGCGAAGATATTCCCTTACCCCGCTGAATTCCACACCCTGCCCGCGGTAAAGCGACTTAAATCCGCCGGTACGCATGCTGTCTGCAAGGCACCCCGCCGCAACTCTAAGATAAGAAGCCTTTTGAGAAAGAGAATCTCTTGATCCCGCTAACAAATGCTGCATTTTTCACCCTTATTAACTACGGTACCGGAATAAAATCAAGAATCTTTGCAATGATATCATCTGCAGAAACTGAATCTGCCGCAGCCTCGTAAGAAAGCACAATGCGGTGACGCAGAACCGGTTTTGCAACGGCCTTTACATCTTCAGGCAATACATATGACCTTCCGGCAAGCAGAGCAGTAGCCTTTGCACACTGAAGCAGCGCAATTCCAGCACGAGGAGAAGCACCGAATGTAATATAACGGGTAATGTCATGTTCTGTCTGCTTTTTTGCAGACGGACGAGTTACCGAAATAATCTGAACTATATACTCAACAATTTTGTCATCACATACAATCTGACTGTTAAGTTCCCTGAACCTTAAAAGATCGCGTGAAGTAAGAACCTGATTTACAGGAACTTTAGACGCAACACCTTGAGTCTTTACAATCTGAATTTCATCTTCAGAAGAAGGATAACCGAGAGTGAGTTTTAAAAGGAACCGGTCAAGTTCGGCTTCAGGAAGATTGTAAGTTCCTTCCTGTTCAATCGGATTCTGTGTTGCAAGAACAAAGAACGGTTCAGGAAGCTTATATGTATCTTCTCCTATTGTAACCTGCTTTTCTTCCATTGCTTCAAGCATTGCAGACTGAACCTTTGCCGGAGCACGGTTAATTTCATCTGCAAGTACAACGTTCGTAAACACAGGTCCCTTGCGCACAGAGAACGATCCCCTGGCCTGTTCATAAATAAGGGTACCACTTACATCTGCCGGAAGAAGGTCCGGCGTAAACTGAATGCGCTTAAAATCAAGTCCTGAAATTTCTGCAAAAGTCTTTACTGCAAGAGTTTTTGCAAGCCCCGGAACACCTTCCAGAAGTACATGTCCTCCCGCAATAAATGCCGTAAGAATTCCATCAATAAGATGTTCCTGTCCAACAAGACGTTTCTTTGCTTCCTCGCGGCACTTATTAACAAGTGTACGACAGTTTTCCAATTCCAATTCGTTTATGCTATTTTTTTCCATTTTTAATCCTAAAACTGCATAAATATACAGTTATTATCCAATATTAATTGACAACAATGTCTCAATTCAGAATAATTCAATTTATCATGTTGAACCCATTAGCACAAGAATTAAACGATTTATTAAAAGGAACATCAGCAGAATCTCTCTTCTCTGATGTAGGAAAACGGATCTACTTCCCTAGAGGAATCATTTCTCAGGGTGGAGAAGCAAAACAGAAAGCAAGCCTTGCAAACGGAACAATCGGTACAACCGTAATTAACGGCAAACCAGCAATCCTTCCGTCTGTTCAGAAATGGGCTCCGGAATTAACTTCGGGCGAACTTGTAGCATATGCTCCAACAGCAGGACTTCCTGCAATCCGCGAAGCATGGAAACAGAAGCAGATTTCAAAGAATCCTTCACTTGCATCAAAAAAGACATCTCTTCCTGTAGTAGTTCCAGGCCTTACAGCCGGGCTTTCTTACATCATGGATCTTTTTGTAGATGCAGACAAACCAATGCTGGCTCCAAATCCTTCATGGGATAACTACGTACTTATAGCAGAAGCACGCCGCGGTTCGGAATTTCATCAGTTCGACATGTTCAAAAACGGCGCATTCAATATTGCAGGTCTTGAGGAAGCAGTAAAAGCAGAAGCTAAAAAATACGGCTCTGTACGCCTTATCCTTAACTTCCCTCAGAATCCTTCCGGCTACAGCCCTACAAAGGATGAAGTAAAGGAACTCTGCCGCATTCTTAAGGAAACAGCAGAAACAGGTGCAAAAGTTCTTGTAATCAGCGATGATGCATACTTCGGACTTAACTATGAACCTGCAATCGAACCAGAAAGCCTTTTTGCCCACATCTGCGACCTTCACGAAAACATTCTTGCAGTAAAAGCAGACGGTCCTACAAAAGAAGACTTCGCATGGGGTCTCCGCTGCGGATTCCTTACATTCGGATGCAAAGGATATACAGATTCTCAGTATGAAGCACTTGTAAAGAAACTTATGGGTGTAATCCGCTCATCTGTTTCATGCTCTGCAACACCATCACAGACACTCATCCTTAAGTCATTTCAGGATCCAAACAACGATGCAGAAAAAGCTGCTCTCCGCAAGGTTCTTGAAGGACGATATAAGGTTGTACGCAATTTCGTAGATACTCACAAATGCTCTGGACTTGAAGCACTTCCTTTCAACTCAGGTTACTTTATGAGTTTCAGAACACTCGGACTGGATGCAGAAGCCCTTCGCGTTAAGCTTCTTAACGAAAAGGGAATCGGAACAATTTCGATTGATGCAAACACTCTCCGCGTTGCCTTCAGTAGTATAGAAGAAAACCTTATTGAAAAGGTTTACACAGAAATCTATAATACTGCAGAGGAAATGAAGCGTGCTTAAAAAAACAAATTTGCTGTTGTCAGCGTTATTCTTTGTAGCAATTACTCTTACAGGCTGTTCGGAAAAATCTGAAAAAAGGCTTGTAATTTGGACTGATAACAGCGAATTTGCGCAGTACCTTGAAGTATATAACGAATATCATAAAACAAAGGCCGTAATGGTATACAAGGAAAACCTTGCGGCCAGCCTTCCGCCGGCGCGGGACGAAATTCAGCCGGACGTAATAATCGGTTCCTGGCTTAGAAATTCAAAAACAAAAAAGAACTTTATTCCCTTGAACTTTCTTTTTGAACGCCGATACCTCAGTTCGCATGATTTTTACACAACGCTCCTGAATGCGGGCAAGTACCGTTCAAAGCAATACCTTCTTCCTGTATGCTTTAATCTTCCTGCAATGATTTTTTCTGCAGAAAACAAGGAACTTGTAGAAAACAGCTACACAATAACGCTGGACCAGCTTAGAAAGGCCGGAGCCGCTTTTAACAGACAGAACAAAAAAGGTTCGTATACCGCAATCGGTTTTGCACCGCAGAGCAGCACGGAATTCATGTACACAGTAGCAAAACTGCAGAATGCAGACTTCCGCGAAGAAAAAAACGGTTCAATACAGTGGAACAACGAAAACCTGCAGAAGACAATTTCTTTCCTGAACAAATGGATAACAGAAGAAAACACTTCCACTCAGACAGAAAGCGACTTTGTATACAAATACCTTTCCGTTACCCCTGACAAACGAGTTTCCAGCGGCAGAACTCTGTTCTCATACGTTACAAGTGACAGCCTTTTCCTTTTTTCTACAGAACAGATGAACAAAATTGATTTCCGCTGGCTTTCCTACAACGGAGAACTTCCTGTAGAAGATTCATTTACAACAATGGGAATTTCAACACGCGCAGAACATCATGCAGAAGCAGCAGAATTCATTTCCTGGTTCTTTTCTGCAGATTCCCAGAGGCAGCTTATTGAACGCAAAAAACGCATGAACCTGGACAACATGAAATTTGGAATTGCTGGCGGATTTTCTACAATCAAATCTGTAAATGAACACATTCTTCCTGTTCATTACACACGCCTTCTTTCCAACATACCGGATTCAGACTCTTTCCATGTTTACGCAAGAAAGCCTTCTGACTGGGAACGCATAAAAGAAAAAGTAATTTTCCCTTACATTGAAGAAGCCGTAATGGCAGTCCCAGGAAAAAAGACTGCAACAATAGAAGAACGCTATTCAGAACTTAAAAAACTCAGCTACTAAAAGCGCAAAAAGCAAATAATTTTCTAAACAAATCCTCCCGAATACCGATTATTAAAGTAGAAAGCATGTAAAAAACGGTTCGCCGATACTTACACGAGGAGGTTCAACATGTCAATTTCATTAAATACAGGTTTTACAAGTACAGCTTCCTCAAATAAAATTTACGTCCCGGTAAACAAGAACGCAGTTTTGTACTCTCATTTTGAACATGTTTCAGGCTTTGTAGCAAACAAAGGTCAGAACGGAGTTTCAGTTTCTAAAATACAGATTCTTAACGCAATGATTGACCACCTTTCGTCAATTAAGAGCGGAAAACAGCCTGCCGCAGTAAAAAATGCAACACCGGAACAGATTGATTCCCTTATCGACAACTATCAGACTCAGATAAAACAGGCAATCAAGGCTGCTGAAACAAGTCCATATGCACTTGCCGGTTCTCGCCCGGAAGCAGGCATACTGTTCAACGTAAGCGCATAAAATCATCCCTTAAAATCAGATAATTTACCCGGAATTTATTTCATGCAGGAGACTTTTTTTCTGCAATTCTATATCATTCAATCATTATGTTAGTTGTTCAGATTGCACTTTTATTGCTCGGTTTTTTATTCCTTGTAAAGGGAGCAGATTTTTTTGTAGACGGAAGCTCTGGAATAGCACGCTTTTTTAAAATTCCTTCCATTGTAATCGGACTTACAATAGTTTCATTCGGAACAAGCCTACCGGAACTTGCTGTAAGTCTTACTTCTGCACTAAAGGGGATAAACGGCATTGCCCTTGGAAACGTTGTCGGTTCCAATATAACAAACCTCATGCTTGTAGCTGGGGCAACTGCAATCATATCTCCAATTCCAATAGACAAAAACCTTATGAAAAAGGATTTTCCTTTTTCCATGCTTATAACAGCCGCACTTCTGGCAATTTCTGCAGACAAAATTCTTTCTGGAAGCCCGGAACAGATGATAACAAGGGGCGATGCAGTAATCCTCTTGATTCTCTTTGTAATCTTCATGTATTCAACTGTAAACTACAGTCTTTCCAACAGGCAGGAAGAACAGGATGATGAAGAGAACGCCTCGCCTTTATGGAAAAGCATTCTTCTTTCTGTACTTGGACTTGCAGGAGTAATTGCCGGCGGACAGATGGTAGTAAAAAGCGCTTCTGCAATTGCGGCCGCAGCAGGAATGAGCGACACGCTTATTGGACTTACAGTAGTTGCATTCGGAACTAGTCTCCCGGAACTTGTAACAAGTTTAATTGCTGCAAAAAAAGGAGAAAACGACATCGCAATCGGAAACGTAGTCGGTTCAAATATTTTTAACATTCTTTTTATATTGGGACTTTCTTCGTTAATATCACCGATTGCAGTATCTTCAGAAATCATTACGGATTCGCTTATCCTTATCGGATTCAGCGCATTTGTATGGCTGTTTGCATGGCCAAAGCTTAAAGTAAGCCGTCCGCTGGGAATTTCAATGATCCTTCTGTTTGCTGCATATTACGTTTATATCTTTTTGCGATAAATTCAACAATTTTCTAATAAAAGACAGTGAATTCAACATTGAAATGACATTCTAAAAATGGTAATATAAAAGAACCTTCCACTATATTAAAGAGGTTTTTTGAAAATGCCATATTCAGAACCAACTGAACTTGCGATTATTGCATGCCCTGGCGGAGCTGCCTTTGCAGATGCAGTAATCACTCATTTGAAACACATGTACAAACATCGTTTTACTCTTAAAAACGATGCCATCTCAAAGCGCTATGATCTTTCTAAAGAAGAGCTTGTACGCGACATCAACCTTAGAAATGACCTTGAGACTTCTGATTTAGTCATCAGGGGCGCAACAGACAAGTACCGTGCTCCGGTTTTCAAAGTAGACACAACATTCACTTACTTTGCAAACGGAGAATTCAAGACTGAAATCAACGAATCAATCCGTGGAAAAGACATTTTTATCTTCCAGGACGTTGAAAATCATGAAGTCATCAGCTTGAACGGCGGAAAGAACCAGCTTTCGCTTTCTGTAAATGACCACCTTATGTGCCTTTTGAACACAATCGACGCTGTTCGTCAGGCAGGTGCTGCAAACATCACTCTTGTAGTTCCTGTATATCCTTACAGCCGTCAGCACAAGAAGAAGGGTCGCGAAGGCCTTACTGCTGCAATGCTTGGCCACGTATACGAAATGCTTGGCGTTTCAAGAATCATTACCCTTGACATCCACAGCCGCGAAATTGTAAACGCATTTAATACAATCAACCTTGAAAACCTTCACGCAAGTTACCAGATTATCCGCGAACTTGGAAAAATCGTTGACTTTACTGGTCAGACAGAAGACATTGTTGTTGTTTCTCCTGACACTGGTGCAATCGACAGAAACAAGTTCTACGCATCAGGACTTAAACTTCCGCTTGCAATGATTTATAAAGAACGTGACTACTCTGTAGTTACTCAGAACGCCAAAGATACAAACATCAAGTCTGTAAAACTCCTTGGAGACGTTAAGGGAAAGGTTGCTTTCCTTGCAGACGATATGCTTGGAACTGGCGGTACATTGCTTAAGGCAATGTCATTCCTTAAAGACAACGGAGCAACTAAAGTTATTGCGGCAATCAGCCTTCCGTTCTTTACAGGAAATGCCATCGAACTCTTTGACGAAGCTTACAAACAGGGATTGTTTTACCGCGTAATCGGTACAAATGCCGTTTACCACGAAGAACTTCTTAAGAAGGAATGGTACATTTCAACAGATGTATCAGGTCTCTTTGCAAACGTAATCACACGCATTCACCACAACCAGTCTATTGGAGATCTGCTTGACAACAGAACGATTATCGAAAAAATCGTAAAGGCTCAGCAGGACAGCAGCGACAAGAGCGCAGCTGCAAAATAACAGCATTGACTGGCATTCTATGTGCTGACATCGGAACGACTTCGCTGAAACTTGCTATTGTAGCAGAAGACGGCGAAGTCGTTTCTTTCTGCACTCAACCGCTAAACAGTTCAAATACCTCGTACATTGCAAACCAGTGGCTGCAGGCTTTTCAAAACGGTTCATGTTTTATTTTAAAAGAACTGAAAGAGAGCGGCAGAGACATTGAAATTGCTGGAATCTGCATTTCAGGAAACGGACCTACAGTTGTATTAAAGAACGGTCGCACTCTGCTTTGGAATGATTCGGCAGCCCTTTCTGAAAGCGCCGGCGCCCCCTTCCCCAACTCAAAATCATTCTTCCTTCCAAGAATTGCAGCCCTCCGCAACCTTTATCCAGCAGAATGGAACGCAAGTGCCAGAGTCTTTTCCGGTCCGGAGTTCGCCGTATACAAACTTACCGGCAAGGAAATTACTCTTTTGCCGGAACAACGCTACGCAGAAGCATACTGGACTCCGGAATCGCTCAAAGAATTTAATATTTCTCCAGACATGCTGCCTGAATTTGTATTGCCCGGCAGCGGGTGCGGCATATTAAACGCAGAATACGCAAAACTTACAGGCATTCCAGAAGGAACCCCTGTATTCTGCGGCGGTCCAGATTTTGTTACCGCATTAATCGGAACAAACACGTTAAAACCCGGCAGAATATGTGACCGGGCAGGCAGTAGCGAAGGCCTTAACATGTGCTCGGACAAGCCGTATTTTTCAGAAAACCTAAGGACATTGCCGTCCGTAATTCCCGGCCTCTGGAACATTTCATACATCATTCCTCAGAGCGGCAGCCTTTTTTCTCAATTCAGGAACGAAATAAGTTCCCTTGAAGGCAGGGAAATTTCCTATGAAGAAATAACAGAATATTCTGTAAACGATAGAAACAGCGAAGGCTGGCGCATAATAACCGAACTTAAGGAAAAACGGCGCAAAGGCCTTATGGAACTTTATTCCGCAGCAGAAAAAACAGGCCTCAAAACAGAAGAATGCATTTACATAACAGGCGGACAGGCTCGCAACAGGCTATGGCTTCAGGAAAACGCCGACGGAATCAAAACGGCAATTGCAATTTCAAACATTGCAGACTCAGAACTTATCGGAGACGCAGTAATCGGTTTTTACGGCTTAAAAAAATTTGCTTCAATTCAGGAAGCCGCAGAACATATTGTTCGCACTTCAGAAATAATAAAGCCGTCTGAAAAAACAGAAAAAAAACTGAAAATTTACTCAATTCCGGAAAAACTTAAGACAATCATCTTTGACATAGATTCCACGCTGTACACAAGCGAATCCTATGCGTTCGAACAGGTTGATGCACAGATAAGATTTTGGGCAAAAAAACAGGGGATTTCAGAGGCTACGGCACGCAACAGGATAAGCCAGTTCAGAAAAAACTGGTCGGCATCACATGACGGAAAAAAAATCAGCCTGGGAAATGCGTTTACTTATTTTGGCGTAACAATAGAAGAAAGCATACAGATGCGCCGCGACCTTCTGGAACCGGCAAATTTCCTTAAAAAAGATGAAAAACTCATTCAGACTCTGCTTTTGCTGAAAGAAAAATATTCACTTATCTGCGTTACAAACAACCCTGTAAAACCTGCAGCAAAAACCCTTAAAGCAATCGGCATAGAAAACATAATCCCGGACATTATCGGTCTGGACACATGCGGAAAATCAAAACCGGCGAAAGAACCGTTTATGCTTGCCTGCAAAATGACAGACTCACGGCCAGAAGAATGCCTTGCAGTCGGAGACCGCTACGACATGGACATTGCGCTTCCTCTAGAACTTGGAATGGGAGGAATCCTTGTTTCCGGCGTAAAAGATGTATACACACTTCCTGAAATCCTGAAAAATCATTTTTAAAAATTTTTGCATTTTAGTCTTTTCTATAGTAGAATGAATTATTACGGAAACCTCTAAAGGCATTAAGTCTAGGGGTAACTCTGAAAAATGCGATCAAACACTATAGGAGTACATTAGATGAACTTTATTTTTTTGGGACCACCAGGAGCAGGAAAAGGCTCTCTTGCAGTAAAAGTAGCAGAAGACTACAAAATCCCTCATATTTCAACAGGCGATATTTTCCGTGCGAACATTAAAAATCAGACTCCGCTCGGAATTAAAGTAAAGGCAATAATTGATTCAGGTTCTTTGGTAAGCGACGACCTTACATGTGAACTTGTAAAAGATAGAATCAGCCAGCCAGACTGTAAAAACGGATTCATCCTTGACGGATTTCCACGCACAATTCCACAGGCAGAAATGTTCGTTTCAATCTGCCCTGATGTTGCAGTAGTTAACTTCCAGGCAGCAGATGAACTTGTTATCAAACGACTTTCTACAAGACGCGTTTGCCGTTCATGCGGTGCAAACTACAACGTAATCAACCTCCCTCCAAAAGTAGAAGGTGTATGCGACAAATGCGGCGGAGAAATCTACCAGCGTGACGACGACAAACAGGAATCAATCCTTCACCGAATGGAAGTTTACAGAGAACAGACAGAACCTCTCATCAAATTCTACAGCGACAAGGGAAACATCTACAACTTTGACTCAGCAATTGAAACTGCTCAGCTCCTTGAAGAATTTAAGAAGGTTTTCCCTGTAAAATAATTTCTTAAATAAAAGATGATGAAACAGGATTTTTTTCTGTTTTCATCATCTTTGTTTTTTTTGGTTTTCAGGACGATAAATGGACTTTAATGACAAAAGTTTCTTTTCTGACAATATAGCTCATGTAAACAGGCTTGTTACAAAAGTTCTCTACTGCACTGTAATATTGGGACCTCTGTTCTACATACTTTCCCACAACAGAATTTTTGAAATAAGTAACGAATTTTGTCTCCTTACTTTCTTAATGACAACCATTTTCTGTCTTTTGCAGAGTATTCTTGTTTTTGGATTCGGAAGCAGCGCTTTCAAAAACCGTTATCCTGACCAGCATAAAATCATTCAAAACATTGCAATGTATTTTGGAATGGTCTTTTCTGCCCTAATGCTAGGCATTTTGGGAACAAACCCGCATATAGGCATTTACATTTCATATGCGCTGGTAATTTTTTTAAGTTGTCTTTATTACAACACAAAAATCACGCTCACAATGAGCATAATCTGCTATTTTACAATGGTCGGTTCGCTGTTCCTTAAATCAGAAAACCGATTTGCAGAAATGATGGCGTACGGTACAGTTTTTCAGGACTTTTTTGCCTTCGTCATCGGCTATTCAATTGAATTCCTGTTCGTATTCATAATAACCTTGAATCTTACCAGAAAAAATCATAATTCCATGAAAGCTATTCTGGACAAAAATATAAAGATTGAAAACACTAACGTAGAAATCCTCCGGTTCATGCCGGAAATTTTAAAGAAGCACAATCTAATAACCGGTTATCATACAGAGCACACAGTTACTTACGTAGAAATGATCTGCAACGAACTTATTGCAGAAGGACTTTTTACAGACATTCTTACTCCTGAAGCAATAAAAATGTTTTCTGTTGCGGCGAACCTGCACGACATAGGAAAGATTTTTATTCCTGATCACATTCTGAACACTCCAAGGCGTTACACCCCTCAGGAATACGAAATGATGAAGCTTCACCCGCAGAAAGGAAAAGAAATTCTGGAAACAATGCCACTTTTATGGGACGGGAACTTTAATAAGATTGCAATAGATATGGCATACTGCCACCACGAACGCTACGACGGAACAGGATATCCTAACTCCCTAAAAGGCACAGATATTCCGCTCTGTGCGCGCATAATGTCCGTTGCAGACGTTCTGGACGCGCTTTTAAGCCGCCGCCCGTACAAAAAGACAATGACAATTGCTGATACAATGAAAATCCTGCGCGATGGCAAGGGAACTCAGTTTGATCCTCTGATTGTAGATGCCGCACTACAGATTCAACCGCTGATTTACATGTATTCACAGGAAGTTGCTACAAAAGAATACGATGAAATTACACAGGAGCTGGAATGGCGCCAGCAGAATATGGACAGTTTGCTTAAAGGCGAAATGATTTCTGAAGAACAGCAAATTGAACTGATGCGCAATTCGTAAAAACTGCTGTTAAAAGTTAAAAAAAGCCGGGATTCAAGCCCGGCATTTTTTTTAGTCTCTTATAGAATCAATGTTCGCTTTTCCGCCTGGAACAAAAGGAAGTACGTTTTCTTCCGGGTCAACCCTTACTTTTACAAAGCAAGGCTTTCTTTTGCGGTCAGGACTGAATGCTTTTTTGTACCATTCAGAATCTGAATCTGCATCAATCGCTTCAATTCCAAAGCCTTCTGCAATCTTAAGGAGGTCCGGAGAAGCCATAAATTCACTTGCTGAATACGTTTTGTCAAAAAGGAATTTCTGCTGCTGGTAAACCATTCCCAGAGTTCCGTTTTCAAATACGATTACAGTTACCGGCAGATTGTTTTCTGCAAGAGTTGCAAGCTCCTGAATGTTCATCATTATTGAACCGTCTCCGCTGAAACACACGATTCTCTTATCTGGATTTGCAATTGCAGCACCCAAAGCGGCAGGCAGACCGAATCCCATTGTTCCGAGCGAACCGGAAGTAAGGAAAGTCCTTGGCTCTTCTACAGGGTAATATTGGGCTGCAAACATCTGGTGCTGTCCAACGTCTGTCGTTACGATTATGTCTGTGCGCTTTGTACCAGCCTTTTCTGCCAGTTCAGGAACAGACGCAATAAAAGTACGAGGATTTACGCTTCCTGTAAAATTCTTGTTTTTCTGATCGGAAGAAGGAGAACCGCATTCAAAAGAAGAATTCTTTTCTGCAACGCTGATAATGTATTCAGCCCATTCCTTACGCTTTTTGCTATTTTCTTCACCGTCAGAGGCAAGACGCTTTTCTACAGCTTCTGTAAGTTCAGGAACTACAGCTTCTACCTTTGCAACAAGGCTTGCGCTTGCAGGAAGAATTTTATTTATTTCGGCAGCATCTATATCAATATGAATTATTTTTGCGTTAGGACAGAATTTTGATACAACGCCTGTAGCGCGGTCATCAAAACGTACGCCGGCAGCAATAACAAGATCACTTTCATTCATGGCTACGTTTGCTGCGTAACTTCCGTGCATTCCGACCATTCCGGCAAAATCTGAATCAGAATGAGGAATTGCGCCCAAGCCCATCAAAGAAGAAACAACCGGCAGTCTGTAAACCTTTTTGAAATTCCTTAATGCCTTTGCAGCTTCCGGGGAATTACATCCGCCGCCGATATAAAGACACGGCTTTACAGAAGTACTGAGCATTTCTGCTGTCTGAGCAATAATTGCCTTGATTGCAGAAGATTTTGTATGGAAGCGTACAGATTTTTCATCTGGAAGCGGCTTTTTAATTTCTGGCCATGATTCAAATTCGTATTCTGTAAACTGAATGTTTCGCGGAACATCAATAAGAACCGGACCCGGACGTCCGTTCATAGCGATTTCAAATGCCTGCGGAATGGCAGTAAAAAGTTCAGCATGAGACTTAATCATTACGCTATGCTTAGTAATCGGGAAAGAAAGTCCGAATGTATCTGCTTCCTGGAAAGCGTCTGTACCGATAAGATTTGTATTAACCTGACCTGTGATTGCAATAATCGGAACAGAATCGCAGCGTGCATCTGCAACAGCAGTAAGAAGGTTCATTGCTCCCGGACCGCTTGTTGCAAGACATACAGCAGGAAGTCCTGTTGTTCTTGTCATTCCCTGGGCTATAAAACCACCGGCCTGTTCCTGGCGCACTAGGACGTGATGGATAGAACTTCTAGTCAATTCATCATACAAAGGAAGGATTGAACCGCCGGGAATTCCCGCTACAGTCTTAATTCCATGCATCTCCAGTAACTTAACGATAATCTGTGCGCCAGTTTTTTTCATCATTTACTCCTATTATAAATCCGCATTGCGGACTGATTTTAAACATAAAACAAAAAAGCCCTCCATTCCGGAGAGCTTTTCTAACGTATATTATTCACATACATATAAGTCTTCCCGGATACGCTAAACCTTTAGCACGACGAGAACGACCAACAATGTATTTGAAAGAATCTGTTTCATATGCGCCTATTCTGCCATATTTAAGCGCCCTAGTCAATCAGTCATAAATGCAGTTTTTTTACCAAACTTTCACATTATAAGATGATTTTTTATTTTTTCCCCGTTATACTGAATGTATGTCTCTGAACTGCAACGAAATAAATCTTATTCTTGAAGAACTCAACATTGACGGATATTTTATACAGGACATAATCCAGCCGGGCTACGATACCATTGCGCTGTATCTTTATGCAAACGGAAATGCAAAAACACTCCTCATCTGTACTGCACAGAATTCATGCCGCATAAACGAAACCCGCAGAAAAATCGTAAAAAATGAAAAGCCTCTACGCTTTATGGAATTTTTGCGTTCAAATATAAAAGGTTCAAAAATCCTTAAATGCAGGCAGATTGGATTACAGAGAATCATTCAATTTGACCTTAAACATGGAGATGAGGAATTTTTCCTTTACGTGCGCCTTTGGAGCAATGCAGCAAATATAATTGTCTGCGACAACAGCAATACAATCCTTGATACAATGTTCCGCCGTCCGGGAAAAGACGAAGTAACAGGGGGGAAATTTGAACTTCCGCCGGAAAACCCGAAGGCAGCGGAAAAAGTTTTTCCAATAAGAGATTTTGAAGAGGTTGCGGAAGAATATGCCATAAAAAATCCTGACTATCCGAACCTTTCGTTTAATCAGAAAGTTGATTTATGGTACGGAGAACACGCAGACACACTTTCAAGAGAAGCGCTGCTAGTTCAGGCAGAAAAATGGTACACTTCAAAAAAAAGCAGAATGACTGGTGCGCTTGAAAAACTAAAGGCAAAGCAGAAAGAATTTGCTTGTTCAGAGCGCTTAAAACATCAGGGAGATTTGATTTTAACTTACGCACATCTTTTATCCAAAGATTCAAAATTTCTTGAATGCGAGGATTACGAAACTGGCAGCACTGTAAGAATCTTAGTTGATCCGGAAAAATCTGCGCACGAAAATGCAGCCGTTTATTACGAAAACTATAAAAAAGCCCAGAGCGGAACAGAAGCGCTTGTTCACGATATTGAAATTGCAGAAAAGAAACTGGAAAAACTTGAAAAAATGTATTCAGAAATCTGCAATGAACCAAATCCTGTAAAAATTGAACAGCTTCTGCGCAAAGATTCAACGCCAAAACAGCAGCAGAAAAAAGAACATCCCGGCTTGGATTACACTGTTGACGGCTGGTACATTCTTGTAGGACGGGATGCAAACGAAAATGACGAGCTTCTTCGCCACTACGTAAAGGGAGCCGACATGTGGCTTCATGTGAGGGATTTTCCAGGCGGCTACGTATTCATCAAAAACCGCCCAGGAAAAACAGTTCCTCTTGAAATACTTTTAGATGCCGCAAATCTTGCAGTATACTATTCAAAGGCCCGCAATGCCGGAAAAACAGACCTTTACTATACTCATGTAAAATATCTGCGCAGGGCAAAAAACGGGCCGAAAGGACTGGTTCTTCCTACGCATGAAAAGAACCTTTGCATTACACCGGATAAAAAACGCCTTGAAAGGCTGGATACATTAAAACAGGAAGCGGAGCTATAATGAAATCAGAAAATTACGTAAAACCATTAAAAAAATATTCATCTACATGGATTTTTGCAGTACTACCCCTGCACCCGCTTACGCGCAAAAATGTCTGGGCACTGCTTGATTCTGCATGGGAATACTTTTACATGCTTCAGCAAAAGCAGAAATTCCATATCATCTCTCTCCCTGTAGTTTACGTTGATCATCCGCTGGACAAAACAATTCCTTTTATTCCGTCAAACATCAAAATCTACATGGATTTTGTAAATTTCTTCTGCCGCATTATGAGGATGTTTATCCTGCGTCTAAAAAAAGACGGCTACATTCTTAGCGGAAAGATTCTGGAATTTATACGAAAGCTTTATACAGATGCGGCAACTGTATACACTCATTCCCTTTCTACAACAAAACGACCTTTCTATCTTGGAAAACCCAAGTTTTTTGCGATACATTTTTTGGATCCGCATTTTCTTTGCGTTCCAAGCCTTCATGTTGCAATTGTTGCCGGTGTATGGGCAAAAGTAAGGGAACTTCTTTTAGAAACGGAGCTTCCAGAAGAAGAGAAAAAATCGATTCTTGATGAAATTTATAATGGAGCCGTTGCAATTACAGAGAGCGTACTTCTTGTAAAGCAGCACAGCATAAACTGCGTTGCAGGCGCACTTTACATGCTTAGCGCAGCGCATCCGTCAGGATTCTTTTCATCAGAAGATGCAGAAAATTTTGTCCGCCGCCTTTTTGAAAACGACACATTTGTAAAAGAAGCAGATAAAGAAAAAATCAAAAGCCACATAATTTCAATGTACACTGACCTTTTGGACAAAAAAAACAGCCAGTCAGAATGGCAGAAGCCGCTTCATGACTGGCTGGATAACTACAAAGCCTGATTACCTTAATTAAAAGCGTTCAGCCTTTGCCGATTTTTTCTGTTTGTAAAGTCCAGCAGAACCTGTTCGCGGAGCACGCTCTGTAGGAGTGTGAACATTTGGTCGTCCGTGATTTCTGTCCCGTCCACCAAAACCGCGATCTCTGTCTGAATGACGGTCTCTGTCTCTTCCGCCGAAGCCGCCTTTACCGCCGCGTCTTCCGCCAAAATCACTGCCACGACCATGCCCACCGCGTCCGCCTTTTCTGGAACCAAAACCTTCCGAATCGCTGTCCTTTACATCAACGTGCATGTGCGGAATTGAACTGTTCTTTTTTGCAAGATCAAGCGCCTTTTTTGCAGCTTCTTTTGGAAGGCTTACAAGAGAGAAGTTATTTGAAATATCAATTCTGTCTACCATGCGTCCAGGAATATGCAGCATCTTGCTAAAGTAGTCCGCAAGAACCTTTGGATTGTATCCGTCCCGGCGACCAAGCTGTATGTAAAGGCGAACCTGATCGGCAATCTTTCCATGCTGCTGGATTTTTCCATAGCGTGACTTGTCAAGTTTGTCTCCGTAAAGAACAGAAAGAACAGCCGCAAGAACATCCTGCGGATCTTCTGTTTTACAAAGTTCGTCAGCCATAAGCTTAAACTGCTGCTTAACGTTTATGAGGCGTGATTCTGCGCGGTCTGAATCAATTCCTTCTTCGCCAAAAATCTGTTCTTCGGCAGAACTTTCAACCGTATTGGTAACAGCCTTAGGCATTTCTTCTTCATTAATGCTGCTTTCAGAACCGGCATCATCTTTCTGTTCTGCCTCAGATTCTTCTGCTTCCCTAGTAGCGTCAGCAGGAGTTTCTGTAAAATCAGCAAGACCAATTTTTGTCTTCAATTCAGAAAAAAGACGGGCCTTTTTCTTTTCAATTACGTCTTCTGCTGTAGGAATGTCTTCTTCCTTCATTTCGCCCTTGCTTGCCTTAGAAACGGCACGGCGAAGGTAACCAAGTTTGCGTGTTTCCTGAGGAGCAACAAAAGTAATCGCAGTACCCTGACTTCCAGCACGGCCTGTACGCCCGATGCGATGAACATAAGTCGCTCCGTCAAATGGAAGAGAATAGTTTACAACATATGTAAGTCCGTTGATATCAATTCCGCGGGCAGCAACATCAGTTGCCACAAGGATTCTTGTCTTCTTAGAGCGGAAGCGCGCAATAATCTTTTCTCGCTGAGCCTGCGCAATGTCTCCGTGCAGAGCCGCAACATCGTAGCCTTTTTCGTCAAGAACGCGTGTTACAAAATCAGCGTCATTCTTTGTCTGCGTAAATACGATACCGTAAAAATCATCTGCATAGTCAATCATGCGGACAAGGGCTTCAATCTTGTCACTTTCGCGGACAACCCAAAATTTCTGGTCAATGAGCAGAGGTTCATCAATTACGCCTTCTTCCTCTACAATTTCATAGTCGCCCATGAATTTTCCAGCAATCTTAAGGATTGGTTCCGGCATTGTAGCACTGAACAGAAGGATTCTGGCATTTGGATTAGCCTGACCAAAAATTGCTTCAATATCGTCAATAAAGCCCATGTCGAGCATCTGGTCGCCTTCATCCAGAATAAAATAATCAATCTGGCTGATATCAAGTGTTCCGCGTTCAAGGTGATCCTGAATGCGTCCCGGAGTTCCGACTACAACTTCAACACCTCGTTTAAGATCCTTAATCTGAGTTGAATAAGAAGCTCCGCCGTAAAGAACGCATGTGCGCGGATTTTTTCCGTCTGTAAACGACTGGAATTCTGTACATGTCTGAATTGCAAGTTCGCGTGTAGGTTCAAGAACAAGAGCCTTTACAGTTCCCTTAACATCCCTTACTTTCTGAATGATTGGAAGTCCAAAAGCGGCAGTTTTTCCTGTACCAGTTCGTGCACGCGCAATAATGTTTGCTTCGCCATTCAAAAGACGCGGAATAGCAAGCACCTGAATCGGTGACGGTGATTTAAAACCCTTTCGCTCTACTGCAGCAAGTACGTGTTCATCTAATCCTAAATCTGCAAAAGAAATGTCCTCTTCCTTTTCTACGTCCTGAATATCCAGCTGATCTTCAATTGGAACGATTTCCTCGTCCATAATTTCATTTTTTTCCATATTTTCCTTAAAACCGAGCTTATCGGTATGCAAGACGCGGGAGCAGATACGTCTTAATCTGCAGCACTTAAATCGGTATAACCCTCAAATCCAATCTGTGCCGAATCAGTCATTATACTATAGAGAATAAACCCCATTTTTTCAAGGACAACTGGACAGCAAAAAAACGGGACAAAGAGACATTCTGAGAGCTTTCGCAATTTAAAAAAATGCGCATAATACGTACCTTGCAGCCTCAGCCGTATCGAATTGGACTTTTTTACGAAAGCGTAGGCAATTTCATTGGTATAAAAAACTTCACATTTACATGTAATTTCTGTGCAATTTGCTTTTAACTGAAATTTATGATATAATAAAGAATTATGAGCGAAACAAAATTTCAGATTGATCAGCAGATCGTTTACCCTAGTCAGGGTGTTGGAAAAATAACAGAGATTTTTGAAAAGACTTTCCGTGGTGCACCGATGATGTACTACAAGATTTACATAGAAGCTTCAGACATGATTGTAATGGTTCCTGTAAATAAGGCAGAGGAACTTGGAATCCGTCCGATTGTTTCTTCGGATGAAGCTGCTGCAGCCTTGCAGTCACTTTCTGATGAATTTGAACCGATCACTTCGGACTGGAAACTCCGCTATCAGATGAACCTTGACCTTCTTAAAAAGGGTACAATTGCGGACATTGCAGCAATCGTACGATGTCTTTACAACCGAAGCAAAGTAAAGGAACTTCCTATTCTTGAACGCAAACTTTACGATCAGGCAAAGAAACTTCTTGAAGATGAAATTTCCATTGCAATGGGCGTAGACGTAAAGGAAGTTGAATCGCAGATTCATGCCAAACTTGAACCTCCTGGATCTACTCCAAAAATCAAGCACATCATTGATGACTTTGATGACGAAGATGACGATCTTATGAACGACGTTTCAGATTCAAAGAAATCAAGCCGAGACAAAGACGACGACTCTGACGAAGATGATGATAGCGAAACAGAATCAGCAGACGACGATTTTGACGACAGCGATGACGACGAATTCTAATCTTAAAATTGCATTGATTATTGCTGCAGCCGGCTCTTCTACAAGAATGGGGCTTGGCTGCAAAAAAGAATACCTTCCTTTAGACAAGGGTACAGTACTTTCTGCGGCTGCAAAGGCATTCCTTAAAGCCGCAGAAATTCATTCGCTTACTGTAACAGTTCCTAAAAACGGCAAAGCAGATGCCGAAAAAGCGCTTTTTGCTGATCCTGAAATCCATTCACTTTTAAAAGCCATTCAGATAAATTATGTACAGGGCGGAGATACACGCCAGAAAAGCGTCTACAACGCCCTCCGATCCCTTTCCACAAGCGGCGCAGACCTTGTCCTTATCCATGACGGCGCACGCCCCTTTGTTACAGAACAGATTATCCGCGACACAATAGAAGCTGCCGCAAAATTCGGAGCGGCCGTTCCAGGACTTACGCCTGTTGATACCCAGAAACAGATTGATTCAGATGGATTTATAGCTCAGCACCTTCTGCGCAGTTCTCTTTCCGCAGTTCAGACTCCGCAAGGCTTCCGCTATAAAGAGCTGCTTCAGGCTCACGAAAAATGCATTCAGGACGGCCGTGAATACACAGATGACACAGAAATCTGGGGAAAATATGCAGGCAGGGTAAAAGTCGTTCCGGGAGATTCAAAAAACAAGAAAATTACATATTCAGAAGACTATAAAAGAGAAAAAGATACTATGAACATAAATATAAGAACAGGTTTGGGCTACGACCTTCACAGATTGGTTTCTGGAAGAAAACTGATTATTGGTGGAGTTGAATTTCCGTTTGAAAAAGGCGAAGACGGACATTCTGACGGTGACGTGCTGCTTCATGCAGTAACAGATGCACTTCTTGGTGCAAGCGGCATGGGTGACATTGGAAGCTATTTTCCGCCGGAAGAACCAAAATGGAAGGATGCAGACTCTGCAGAACTGCTCCGCACAGTTTGGAAAGACATAACAGATGCAGGCTGGACTCTTGTAAACCTTGACTGCGTACTTAAACTGGAAAAGCCGAAGTTTTTGAGCCGCAGACAGGAAGTAATTGAATCCATTGCAAGGATTCTTTCTGTTGAACCTGACCGCGTTTTCGTAAAGGCCAAAACCGGCGAAAAACTGGATTCAGTTGGAGCAGGAAACGCCATAGAAGCATGGGTTTCCTGCCTGCTTACAAAAGCCTAGTAAATTACACAGACTTTCTGCTTTGGAACTTTACCAGTAAGGATTCCGTCCTTTACGGTAAATTTAATTCCATTAGCCTTATCCTTGTAAACTCCGTCTGCAAATGCAACCGGAACAGAGATTTTTTCTGCCTTAGCTGTATTTGTATTAACAATTACAACTCCCTTGTCACCACGCTTTATAATGAGGACAGAAGTATCTTCTCCATTCAGGAGTTCTTCCGGTTCGCCAATCATGGCTGTGCGGAATTTATTCACTGCAACAACTTCAGGATGAAAGTATTCGTCGTTTCCGGTTTCACCGATTTTTGAAACTCCCGGGAACTGCACAGATTCAGCACCTTTTGGTCTGTTAAAAAACAGCGGAGTTCCGCCGGCGCGGGCACAGATTACCGCCCAGCCTTCCCTGAGCTGCGCATGAGAAAGCCATGCTGATTCGCCCTGATTTGCATAAGTGTCGTGAGACTCAACCCATGTTACAATATTCTGAGGCGCAGCCGGATGTTTCCAGTCCTTAAGCCCCTTTGCACTGAGCTTGGAATTCCTTAAGGCACTGCGAAGAACTCCTCCGAAGTTGCTTGCAACAACCGGCATAAGTTTTCCGTAATCGCCTTCGCGCGCATTGCCGCCCTGAAGAACTTCTCCGTAAATAAAAAGTTCCCCCGCACGGTGCATAAGTTTTCCGTTTAGTGGCTCAAGCCCGAGGAAAATCGGCCAAAAATTATTTTTAGGGCTGTATTCATCCTTCGGGTCATCAGGAAGCCCTATATGCTTTGCCGTATCATAGCGGAAACCGTCTGCACCGCAGTCAATTACATCGTTTACATAATTCATGTAATACTGCTGGAAAAGCGGATTTTCTGTATTTACGTCAGGTAGCCCGCCCATTTGAGCAGTCGTACATTCAAGGCGGTTTTCGTAGCTTCTGATTCCATGATTGTTATTCTTGTGATAAAGCTTGTCAAATCCGCCGACAGCGTCAATAAAATCCTTTGAAATTTCTTTTGTACGTGGAGTTGTATGATTCGGAAGTACGTCTACAATTACTCCGATTCCAAGTTCATCAGCCTTCTTACACATTGAAATAAAATCGTCGCGGGTTCCAAGCTGATAGTTTCCAATCTTCCAGTCTGTCGGCTGGTAATGATAGTACCACTTGCCGTCCAGATCTTTGCTCATAAGCTCAAGTCCGCCGTAGTCACCGACAAGACATGCATTTGCAGGAGATGTCTGAACCGCAGCAAAGCCGGCTTCCTTGATTTTAGGCAGGTTTTCTTCTATTGTCTTAAATGACCAGCACCAGGCGTGCAATATAGAACCATTCTGAATGTCCGATCTAGTCTGGGCAAAAAGCGCACCAGAAAAGAATGCTGTAAAACAGCTTAAAATAATAAAAAATCTTTTCATGCAATGAATTATACATGATGAATTTCATACGCACAAACAAAAAAGAACTAAAATCGTCCTAAACTACTGGATTTCAAGAATCAGTTCAACTTCTGTTTCCGACATGTGAAGCCTGTTTGCAATTTCAGGAACTTTCCAGCCAGAAAGAGTAAGCTGCTTTACCATCTCCCTTTCTTCCGGAGTTACATGACGCTTACTGTCTGAAGAAACGCCCGCACTCTTCTGAGAAATAGCCTGAAGTACCTTGAATTTCTTTTCGATTTCAGAATTAAGTTCATGAAGCCTTTCTTCTGCACGGCCGATTCCAGTGCGTGCAGACTGAATGCTTTCTACCCTGCTTTCTGCATCATCAAAAATTGAACTGAGGTTGTTAAGCTTTTCTGCAGCCTCTCCAATCTTTGGTCCGTTCTTAAGAAGTTCATCAACATTCTTCTGAACATCGCGAATTTCGTCAGGAAGAGTTTCTGCCTGTCTTGAACATGCTGCAAGCCTGTCTTCCAAAGCCTTAAGATTTTCAAATGAAGTATCTACATCTTTTAGAACGCGGTCAATTACTTCATTTTTCTGTTCAAGTCTGTCGTAACGTCCAGAAATAGAAGCAAGCGATTCCTGGAAATCGCGTACGCGGACTTCCATTGTCTGAAGATCGTCATGAGTTGTATTAAGGTTCCTGATTTTTTCATCAATTGTAGAAGAAAGGTCAATAAGCTTTTCATAGCGTTTTGCAATCGAATCTACATTTCCCTTTTCTTCTTCAAAATCAGAAATCTTTCTTTCCATGTCTTCTTTCATCTTACAGATCTGGTTGTACTGATTTGTAAGGTCAGAGGCAACGTTTCTAAAGTCTTCGAGGCGTTCAAAATCATCTTCAAGTACAGAAATCTTGTCGTCAAGGACTTTCTTCATCTGATCTGCCTTTTCGTAAACGCTCATCTGTGAACGAATATTCTGCAGTTCCTTCATAAGTTCGCTCATCTGAGTCTGCATTGCAGTTGAATCACCCTGCATTTTCATTACAAGGGCAGACTGTTCGTTGCGGCTCTTTTCCGAGAACATCTGAATTTCTGCATTAAGTTCCTGCATTTTGCGTGCAGATTCTGCATTCTGAGTCCTTACGCGGTCTTCTGTATCCTGAAGCATCTGTTCGTACATTTTATTAAGCTGGGCAATAATGTCTTCTGCACGCTTTTCGTAAGCCTGAATGCTTTCATCTGTCTTAGAAGAAAGATCCGTAACTTTTCTAGAAGCCTGATCTACAAGCTGCTGATATTCATTTTCAACATAATTTTCTGCATCTTTAACCTTATGAACGGCCTGTTCCTTAAGTTCTTCAAGTTCTGAAGCGAACATAAGTTTTGACTCGTCAAGCTGGTGCTTAAGCTGCTGCTTCCACTTGTTGAATTCGCCGAGGGCGGAATCGATAGAAGATGAGCCAAGTTCCTGACGTGACTTAACTGATTCTTCAAAGGCAGAAAGATCGGCAAGCATCTGTTCCTGAATTTTTCCAAGCTGCTCATCAATATTCTTTTCTACTTTTTCTACAGAATTCTTAAGGATTTCTTCTGTTCTGCCGTCTGCAGCATCTACTTTTGAATGAATGTCCGATGCAAAGCCTGATACAAACGATTTTATGTCAGAAACCTGATTATTTACAGAATCCTGAAGTGTCTTTATTTCTTCTTCTACCCTTGCAGACTGATCATCGTTACGCTTCTGGAGTGCCGCAATCTTAACCTTAAGGTTTTCATTGTAGTCGTTTTCCAGAGTCCTGCGCTCATTTTCGTATTCATTTGTGAACAGAGTGATTTTTCCGTCAAAGGAATTCTTCCATTCTGCAAGTTCATCGTTAATCTTGTCACCGCGTGTCTTAAGGTCGCGGTCAAAGCCTTCCTCAAAGCTCTTAAGCTTGTCAGACATGCTTCCGATTGCAGTCTGCTTAAGTTCTTCAATTCTTCCTTCTATTACGTTAAGATCACTTTCAAGCTGATCAGAATTCTTCTTAAGGGATTCGGCAAACTGTTCGTGACGCTTCTGCTGCTCATCAGTAAACTGATCAAATACTTTAAGTACTTTTCCGCTTACTTCATCGTATGCAGCCTTAAGGTTCTTTTCGAGGGAATCTACATCGCTGCTTCCAGCTTCTATCTTGGAAAGCCTGTATTCAATGTCTTTCTTGTATGCAGCTAGCTGCTCGTCTATGCCGGCAAGGGCAATATTCTGCTGTTTTTCGCAGGCAGCCTGAATCTTTCCGGCAGATTCTGCAAGCATTTCTGAAAGTTCTGCCATTTTGCCGTTTGTAACATTGCGGAATTTTTCTATTTGTTCGTCAATTTTTTCTACTTTTGAGTTCAATTCCGGTTCTACAGCATCAACCTTAGCAAGGGCTTCTTCACATTCAGCCTTAACGCGTGCCATTGTATTTTCTGCCGTCTGAACTGATTCCTGAACGTCCTTAGAAACTGACATAAGGGTGTCGGAAAGCTGGTTCTTTACAGTCTCTATCTTAGACTGGATTTCTGAATTATAGCGTTCAATGTTTTCTTCTGCTTTTCTAGAGAATTCTTCGTATGCAGATGTTTCCTTGTCTTCTGCCTTGCTTACAGCCTCCTCAAACAGTCTGCCGTAACGCTCCTGAACGTCGGTAAACTTGGTTTCAAGCACTTCCTGATTCTTGGAAAGCTGTTCTGCAGAATCTGCCGTTTCCTTAAGGGAATCAGCAAGCTGATTTCTGAGTTCTGCAATCTTTCCGCGGAATTCTTCGCCAAGAGAATCTATGCGTTCTGTAATTTCACTGCTTATGCCGCCCTGCTGCTGACTGTAAATTGAGCGTACGGCTTCGATTTCGCTGGAAATGCTTTCTGTTGCCGAATTGTATTTTGTTTCAAGTTCATTAAGTTTTGTCGAAAACTTTGTATCAAATGCTGCAGATGCATCATCTGCCTTTTTATTTACGCTTTCATACGCTTCATCGAACTGACGCTCAAGCTGAAGGATTCTGTCATCGTTCTTTCCGTTAATTGAGTCGAGCATCTGGTCATATTTTTCATGGAGAGTTTTAACAGAAGCCTGATATTTTTCTGTAAGCGCAGTTGTGTACTGTTTTGATTTTTCTTCTGCGGAAGTAACGGCCTGCTTAAGCTTTTCGTCAGCAGAAGTAATCTTCTGAAGAAGTTCAGAAACTCTTGTATCGCTCTTTCCATTAACGGATTCAAGCTGTTTGTTGTATTTTTCTGTAAGTCCGGAAATACGTTCTTCAAACTTAACTGCAAAGTCATCAACATGCTTTTTGCACTTCGCTTCCAAATCTGTAAGGCTTGTCTTCATGTTTGTAATTACAGAACCAGAAGTTTCCTTATAAGTCTGCTGAACTTCTGCTGTCTTGGCGGCAAGAGTTTCTTCCATTTCGCTTGTTTTGGCAGCATATTTTGCAGAAAGGTCATGGAAAATCTGATCATACTTTTTATCGAATTCAACAGTTTTTGTCTCTGCTGCAGTAGAAACGGCTGACGAACGTTTTTCTATAAGAATGGAAATTTCATCAAGTTTCTTTTCAAGCTGAATCTGAGACTGGGCAATTTTTTCATTTGTATTCTTTATGAAAGCAGCAGTTTTTTCTTCTGATTCTTTTCTGAGGCGAACAAATGCATCATCTTCAAGTTTTGCTGCCTTAACGGAAGCATCTTCGTATACTTCGTTAATTTCGCGCTGGAAGTCTGACATTGTCTTTTTTGCATTTTCTTCTATTTTCTGAAGGTCTGCCTTTATCGAATTTCCGTGACTGTCATATTCAGAAAGAAGTTTTGAACCGATTGTCTTAAGCTGCTCGCCGTTTTTCTTGGCAAAGTCGTCAGTAATCTGAGGAATGCGCTTTTCTAATATGTCAACATACTTTTTCTGGTCTGCAAGTTTTGCCTGCACAGTCTCTATTATTACAGATTCTTTTTTTACAAGTTCCAAGTTCTGCTCAACTTTTGCAGTCATTGCAACAAGATCATTTATAACTTTTTCATAAGAAAGGATTTTCTGTTCAATTGAGCGGACTGCAGTTGAATCCGAAGAAAGGCTGTCCGTCATCTTTTTGAATTCGCCGATCTGAGATTCAAGACGTTTTACTGCCGCAGTAGCCTGCATGTTTTTTGTTTCAAGATTGGCAGAATTTGATGTAAGATTTTTTTCGAGCTCAACAAAGGCTTCTTTAACTTCGTTCATGCGTTTGTCTGCATAACGTTTTACTTTTTCCAGAGAATTATTCTCCCTGTCTGCCATGTGCAAGGCATAAGAGATTCCTGCCGCAACTGCAGCTGATAAAAAAAGAGTTAAAATCGTCATTTATTCCCACCCATTCCTATATTACTTTAACACAATATCCTGCAACTGACGATAGTCAGAGAACGAAATATCTGCAAGTTTATCTTTTTGATTGAAAAGCCGTTTTAAAGGAGGCAAAAGATACGCACACTTCATTCCGGCTGCCTTTGAACCTTTTACGTCGTACTTATAGCTGTTTCCGACATAAAGAATCTTTTCCGGAGCAACACCAAGCTGTTCTGCCATCCTTAAAAACGAATGAGGATCCGGCTTTAATGCACCAAGCGCTTCTGTTCCAAGAATTACGTCACAGTAAGGCTTAAGCCCCCAGATTTCACCCTTCTGGTCCGGAGGAAAGTCAGAAAGAAGCGCTATTTTAAGCCCGGCTTCCTTGAATTTTTTAAATGTTTCCGGCACATCCTTTATGCACGGCATTGTAACAAAATATTTTTTTAGTCCGCTGTAAACAATTCTGTCCAGTTTATGAAGTGCTTTTTCGTATGTGCAGTTCATTCTTTCTGCCATTTTTTCTGCCTGAATCTTATTAAAATCATCAAGCGGTTCCATTCCATGCATTTCGTGCCTTGTAAGACCGTAATGAAGAAAGAAAATTCCATGAGCAAGATAATGAAAAAGAGCCTTTACATGTATTCTCCACT
Organism: Treponema sp.; assembly: GCA_045123335.1. Lineage (GTDB taxonomy): Bacteria > Spirochaetota > Spirochaetia > Treponematales > Treponemataceae > Treponema_D. The sequence continues at coordinate 40,631 of JBGVIP010000069.1, read as the reverse complement.
GATCATATAAAGTTCCGTCTATATCAAATGCAACTGCTTCAATTTCACCTAAATTTTTAACGACCACTTTTTCTCCAACTGCAAATCTTTGCAAATTAACGTTTTATAATACTATAATCAAAGAGCGCTTGTCCATCAGATGAAGCCTGAGCAAAGCGCCATTTTGAAATCTGGGCGCGGATTTCACTCTTTACTTCTGCCGGGAGGGCAGATTCCGGTTCAAACCTGATTCCGGCAGAAGGAACATTTCCGGCGGCATAAATCGTAAACACAATCTTTACCTTTCTGCTGCTGTCTATAAGCTTTGCGGCTTCACTAGACAGAGTGATTTTAGGTTCCTTTGGATCCAGCAGGACTCTTGGAGAACCTTCGGAAAGAGTAATTGCAAAACGGCCATCCGTTGAACGAGCACCGTTAACGTTTGTTTCTGAACTTAGCCCGTTTCCAACACTCGTTGAAAAAGTTGTTGCCGCAATATTTGCAAGTATTCCCTGTGTAGCGGCAGAAGCAGACGAATTTTTAGAAGCATCCTTTCCAGTCTGTGCTACAACGGCAGAACTTTCTGAAGATGCCGCTGTTCCGGCAGAACCGGAAAGAGCCGCTTTATCGTCAATTTTTCTTGCAGTACCAGAAGCCGAAGCCTGAGGCGAACTCTGAACTTCGTTTGAATCTGCAAACAGAGAATCATTGAATTCCGTCTTTTTTGAAGTGCTGAACTGCTCTTCAAGAAGTTCGTCCGTTGATTTTGTATACTTGATAACAGCTTTCTTTGGCTCAGAGGCAGCAGATTTTGTTTCTGCAGGCTTAGACGCGGCCGGAGCCGGTGGAGCTTTTTGAGCCGCAGGTGCCTGCGATGCTGCCGGTTTCTGTTGAGCCGGCGCCTGTTTAGCAGGCTGCTGTGCCGGTTTATTTTCCTGTACCTTAGGCGCCTGCTTAGCCGTTTCCGGAGCCTTTACAGTCTGAGGGACATCTGCTTTTTTCTTTACGTCTGATTTTGGAGCAGCGGCTTCCTTTTCTTTTGCGGAATCATTTTTAGAAAGGGCAGGATTTGCATTTTCAATCTTTTCTGCCCTGCTTACTTCTGGCTGAGCCAGTGTTATTTTTACCGTAGTATATTTTTTTGGCTTTCTGAATGACGGAGAAACCGCAAGAAAAATAAGAATGATAAGCCATAAAATCGCAGTACCGATAATGGAAATTTTCATTCCCGTTGACTGCGTTTTGTCTTCTGCATGAGAATTTAGAAACTGGTCAAACTGAGTTATTACCTGCATCTATCGCTTTTCTGTTGTCCTTAAATTTACAGCCGCATATCCGTTTGCCCGAATAATATCGAACAATCTGACGATAGTTCCATTTGTAACTTCTGAATCCGCTTCGATTGTAATCGGAAATTCAGTACGTTTTGTCTTTTTTGTATCAAATGCGCTCAGTTCTTCGCCAAGAGTTTTATAGGTAACCTTCTTGTCATTGAACCAGAGTCCGCCTTTTTTATCTGCCGTTATTGTAATGCCCAGATTAGACGTTGATTCAGCAGTTGTGCTTTCCGGAAGATTAAGAGAAATTCCCGGAAGCACTGCAAATGTTGTAGAAACAAGGAAGAAAATAATAAGCTGAAATACAACATCAAGCATCGGCGTCATGTCTACGCCGGCCTGAACACCTTTTCGTCTTGCCTTTAATCTCATTATTTTACTCGTCCTGAAAGTTTAATTACTACAGCAGTTACGTTTGATTCCATTTCCGTGATTCGGCGGTTTACGCGGCTTACAAAATAGTTGTAGAAAATCAAAGAAGGAATTGAAACTACAAGTCCTGCAACAGTTGTTACAAGGGCTTCACCAATTGCACCTGCAAGAAGGGCCGGGTCTCCCATTGTTCCGCCGGCACCAAGAACACCGAACGCCTTAATGTTACCTGTTACAGTTCCCAAAAGTCCGAGCAATGTAGAAATATTTGCAATTGTTCCAAGTGCTGTAAGAAGATGTTCAAAGCGCGGAATTACGGCAGACATTTCTGCTTCTACGGCATCCTTCATATCCTTTTCGTCCCAGCGGCGGCAATCCAAAGCCTTTTTAATAACCTGAGCACAAGGTGTATCTGCTTCTGCACAACATACTGCCGCAGCCTGATAGTTTTCTGCATCAATTGAACCGCGAAGGTCAAACATAAGCTTTATATCTTTTTTCTTTGTGATATAAAAATAATAGCAGCGTTCAAGAATGATGAACGTAGCAATGATTCCGCACAAGATTATCGGCAGCATAAGGATTCCGCCGGCTTTCAAACTGTCTAACATTTATAAACTCCTGAATTCATAATTTTCAATATGACTTTATTATTTTAGATCAGAAAAAGAATCTGACCTGAACGGAAGCAGTTCCGCTGCGTGCAATATAATCGCCTGCATAAACGCGTTCACTTCCACTTACTAATTTTACAACATCATCTGCCGATACCGCAAGTCTGACTGCATTTGTAAGGCGCCAAAACATGCTTAAATTTACTTCCGGACATCTGTCATCTGACGGAGCAGCATTCTGAAGACAAAGGCCTTCAAAACCTACACGGGCATTTTTATCCTGAACGGAAATGCCGAATGTAAATGAACAGCGAGATTCAAGTTCCGGAACATCAATCCAATAGTTGCGCCAGCCCGCAGACAGGCTTAATGCCTTTACATGAAAGCGGAATGCTACATCAGAATTAATCTGAGTAAGGACATTCTGATCATAAAGATACTGTCCGGAAGCCTTGTGTTCTTTATCATAATCAGGTTCCCAGGTACCGTTATCATATGCAGTTGTACGGAATTCTCCGCCAAGGGCAAACGTAAAGAAATCTTTTACAGGAAGCGCAAGGTCAAGCTGACCGTACCAGTCACTTGTTTCTGCAGGAAGTACATTCAAAGCAGAAAAGCCGAATTTGCGTTCAAGCATTTCAACTTTTGGAAGATAAGAATCAATTCCGCCTTTTAAAGAAAGTGCAACAGGACGATTAGACATTGCATTCTTTATAGAGAAATCAGCACCAACTGTAAACGGAACAACAACAGAATGATTTCCTATTTCGTTACCGATTATTGCAGACGAAGTTCCGTAAATGTTGATGAAGCGGTTGCTCCAGCCCAATGCAACTCCAAAATCACCGCGGTGAATTGTTCTTGTACCGTCAAAAGAATTCTTAATGTCGTATTCAATGTCGTAGGCAGCAGAAAATTCTGTATAGAACTTCTTTGAATTTTCAAAGCGGAATTTAAGTTTTGGTCCAAGATTAAGGAAAGCGACGTTTGAAAGGAAACCTTCTACTTCCGGGAAAAGTTCACTTATAGCGGCATATTCACTGTAAGCAGAAGTTTTTTCTGCCGCAGTCATATCTGAAGTTTCTACAAGTTTGTAAAAATCAAGACCGTCCGGCAGATATCTTGATGTTGTTGAATAGCGCTTGTACCATGAACCGTCTGCAGAAAGATTCATTGAAACTTCTTTGCTGAACCTTACAGTCCAGTCAAGTTCGCCGTTCAACCTGTCTTTAGAAACATCTGTCATTCCCGGAATTTTGTCCTGAAAACCGTTTCCCATGTTTTCATAGGATCCAAGGAACTTAAAATCCATTTTATCTGAAGAGAATGTCTTGTCCGCATAAAAAGACGTCTTGCGGTCAAAATAACCGCTTGTAAACGAATGACCCGAATATCCGTTTGCAGTTTCGTGCGAGAATTTGATAAGGAACGGATTTTTTCCTGACTGGCGGTACAGCGAAAAGTCACCGATTATGTAGCCCGGAAATCCTGCTCCGGCAGTACCTTCTGCATAAACGTTTTTCTTCTGGCTTCCTGCAGAAGCAACTGCGTCTACGTTCGGCGAAGCAACTTCACCGGATTCAGGAAGGACTGGCAGAAGTTCTTCGTTTTTATTTGACTGTGGAAGAACCTGTGAATAATCAGGAACTGCGCTCTTTCCAACTTTTGGAGCACCACCGGAAATAACGGTAGAAACATCCGGTAGAGAGATTTCTTCAACTTCTTCTGGATTCTGCTGTGCCATAAGAGGTACACATGCCAATACAAAGGCAAACGCAAGCAATTTATTTTTCATCTTAATCATATTCAATCCTTAAATTCCTTAGTTATCAGTTTTTACGGCTCCAGCCTGTGCGCTGGACGGATAAAGTTTTTTAAGAGTGCGGGCAGTTTCGTTTGCATCACCGGTAGAACCAGAAGCAAGGAATGCGTCATACGCACCGTACAGAGCGGAAGAAGCTTCTGCATCCTTTCCGTTCATTCTGTAATATTCAGCAGCAGCAAGGAACATTTCCGAACTTGCCTTATTCTTATTCTTTAATCTGTAAGCCTGACCAAGAATGTCTGCGTTCTGTGCCGCATAAAGACTTTCTGTTTTGATATTCTTTTTCTGGAGCGGCAGAAGCTGTTCACTAAGTTTTACCGCATCATTTGCCGTTGCCGCAGATTTTGCATATGCAACAGCAAGTTCTGTACCAGCCTTTCTTCCCGCAGCGGAAGATGTTTCCCCTGCGCGGCGGTATTCATTTTCAAGACGTACAAGTTCTTCGTTTTTACCGGAAAGAAGTTTTTCCAGATCACGTTCTACGTCCGAAAGGCCGTCAGAAGCAGCCTGATCGTGGAATTTACCAAGGAGGAACTGCGCATTTTCAAGGGCATTTTTGTATTTGCCTTCCAGGCGGTAAAGATCAACAAGTTTACGCGCAGAAGCATAAACGTATGTACTTTCCGGGAATTTTTTTATGAGCGCCTGATACTGAAGGATTGCGCGGCTGCGGTTTCCTGTTTTGTCCAGACATTCAGCAGAAAAATACCAGCTTGATTCTATAAAAGCACCGCCGGAATATTTTGAAGAATATTCAGAAAAGCGTTTGAGCGCAATATCGTATTTCTGCTCTGCAAAATACATTTCGCCGCGGCGGTACATTGCCTCTTCTGCCATCTTTTCTGAAGAAAACCTGTCTGCCATTTCTTTGTATTTTGAATCAGCCTGTTCAAGACGTTCTGTTTTTTCGTAAATCTGCGCCATTGCGTAAAGACACTTCATGCCGAAGGTATTTTTCTGTTTTGCGTAGGAAGAAAGCAGATCAATCGCCTTGTCATATTTTTTTGCATCAGAATATATTTCAGCACACAGCAGCACCGACTCTTCTTTGTCTGAAACATTTACTGCAGAGCGGATTGCGGCATCTGCCATGTTTATGCCGCTGTCAAAGCGTTCCAGCTGAACGGCTGCGTTTGCAACTGTCATTTCAGCGTTCCACAAAAGTTCGTGCGACGGATACGCGCTTATGAACTGCATGAGATTGTCGTATGCCTGGCGGAATTTTCCCTGTCTGTACTGCGAATATCCCAAATAGAACATTGCATACGAAACGGCTTTTTTCTGAGCCTCGTTTTTTCTGTCTGTATTTTTAAGGAAAACCGTAAAATTATCTTCTGCATAATTCCAGTTCCATGTGTTGAACTGCGCAAGACCAAGAATATATTTTCCTTCGTTAAGTCCGCATTTATTTGCTTCTATCTGAGCCTCGCGGTATCTTCCCGAGAGAAGCAGGACTTTTGCATAATTAAGGCGTTCTTCCGGAGTAATTGCAGATTTTTTGTCCGAAGAGCCGTAAACGCCGGCAGCTTCCTTTAGTTTCTGCTGACGGGCAAGAGAAAGGGCATAAAGTTCATCATCTTTTCCATTTAAAAGTTTTGCAGAAGCGGCATAATCACCGGTTTCATACTGAGCAAGCGCTACGTAATATTTTGTAAAATCGTCTGTATATTCAAGCTTTTCAGAAAGATTCTTTACTTCATTCCATTTGTTCTGAAAAACGGCATACTTGATGCGGAGCCTGTAATATGAATCAGAATAGTCCGCCCTGTCCGTAAGACCGCGTTCTGCAAATTCTTCTGTAAGGTATGCGTCTGCAAGAGCTGCAGATTCTGAAGTAACGGGATTTCCAGCTTTAATTTCTGCACGGTAAAGAACGATGAGCGGTTCCATTTCTGAAGATTGATATTTTTCTGCTTCATCAAAATAAGAGAGCGCCCTTTCGTAATCATTTGCATTGAATGCGTCTGTTCCAAGCCTTGTCCAGAATTCTGCAAGAAGTTCAGGAGAATCTTTTAATGCCTCCTGTGCATTCTGCAGAACTTTTCCAGGTTCTTCTCCAACTTCTGTTTTATGTGAAGCTGAAACATTATACGCTTTTTTCAGCGCACCTGCGGCAAGGGCCTTGTCTCCGCTTTCCAGAACTTCGCAGTAAAGACTATATGCACGTCGATAATTTTTCTGAAGCGCATACGCATCGCCGGCATATTCGGTAAAAACAAGGTAGATTCTTGAAGCAAGCTGCTCTTTTTTGAATTTCGAATAAAGGGAAATAGTTTTTTCTGGAGCACCGCTTTTATTATATGAATCCGCAAGTTTTAGAAGGGCAACTGAATAATCATCCTGAACAAAAGCCGAACCGTTTTTTATTACATATTCATAGTTAAGAACGGCTTTTTTATATTCACCTGTCTTATAGTAAATGTTAGCCGAATTAAAAACAGACGGAGCATAGTAATAGGATTTTTCCCCGCCTACCCGGCAATATTCGTAATAACAGGAAAGCGCTTCATCATTTTTTGAAAGAAGTTCATAGGTGCGTCCAAGCCAGTAAACAGACGGCATTACAACTTCCGGCTGATTTTTTAAGGATACGGCTTCACTAAGAACTTCAAGCGCCTTGTCCAGCTGTCCAAGGCGAACAAGACTTTCGCCTTCAAGGGCAAGCGTTGCACCTCTATATGTTGATTCAGGGAATTTCTTAATCAATGTTTCTGCATTCTGTACGGCTCCAGGATAAAAACCGCTTTTGTAGGCAGAAGTAACTTCTGAAAAAAGCCACGCATCAGTTTCATTTGCCGCAGAAAAAACATTCAGCATAGAAAAACCGAGAATGACCGCAAGTAGTATTTTTTTCATATTCAAATAATAATGATAAAAAGGATTTAAGTCGAGATTTTAATTCTATTCTGCAGGAAAGAACTGTTCTGTTGCCTGACAGCGTACAAGAGAAACAAAATCAAGGCAGTAGCGGCTGAAAAACTCATCATACGAGATTTCACTTCCATCTTTAAAAATTACGCACTTAAAGCGTCCCTTGTCGTCAAAATACGGGAAGAATACGCAGCATTCATTAAAGACTTTTACTTCTGGAGAACGGCGGTCCGTTTCCCGTATTGCGCCAAAATAAAATGTTTCCGGCTCTGTAACGGCAAGTATATAAAGCATAGCTTTAAGACAGTGAGTCTGATATCCAGTGTTTTCAACATAACCGGTAGAATTAACGATTCCTTTTTCTGTAAATTCTGCGGTAAACGGCTCCAAAGTTACGTCCACGCCGGATTCATTATAAAGATACGTCCTTCTGTTGCGGACAGAAACAACTGCGCTTGCAAGATTTCGTATCCAGTCCAAAGTAAAAGAAATTGCATAATTTTCACTTAAAATTCCCTGAAATCCAATCTCTTTATATTCAACCGTTGAATTGACAAGCGGTTCACGTTTAAGCCGGCCGCCGGTAAGCGGTTCAATTATTCCATCCGCAATCCATTTAAGGAAACCAGCCCCGTTCACAGTAATCTTGTCCTTATATTCTTTTTCTACAGTACGGGGTTTTCCGGTAGAAATGTAAACCGGCTCGCCGTTTTCATCGTACATTGCATCTTCTGTAGGAACGATAAGAGGCGTTTTTTCCCTGATTACATTAAGCATCTGCTGAACGGAATGATAGCCGTCCTTATAAATGCGGTTGTATTGCCACGGAAGCATGTTTTCTGTCCAGCGGACAACCTGTTCAAAGGAAGATGAATAAAAGCGTTTGAACGGAAGTCCGGTCGGAACACCTTTTGAAGCATAGCAGCCGAAAATTACATAATCACAGCAGGCGATGCGGTCAGAAGGAGTGAACTGCACAAAAACTTCGCTGTCAGAAGCGAAATAATAGCGGATTCTTATTGGTTTTCCTGTTTTTTTGTCGCGTACAAGAACAAAACTGCCAGCTGCATCTCCTGGATATACATCCTGAAGTTCGGTGTCGCGGCCTTTATCGGAATAGATGTCTACTTCGATTCTTGCATGAGGAGCTACAAAAATATTAAATGTATCTTCAGTTTCTTCAAGACGAATCTGGAATTTTTCGCCGATTGAATTTGTTCTGATTTCAGGATGATTCATGCGCACATTCATTAAAGGCGCTTCAAACCATGTTTCTACCAGATCCGCACGTATTTCAGAGGAATCCGGTACGCCGTAGCGGTTGTACAGCGCAAACAAAGGAAGAACTGAATAAATCAATGCAAAAAAAGCAATCCCGAATCTCTTTTTCATTTTCTGACCTTAATTATTCATTCGATTCAACTGCAAGAGTAATTTCTGAACTACTGTTTTCTGTCTGTTCCAGAGGTGCTTCTGCGCGGCTTACAGGTTCTGTATCTGTAAGGCTTGAAGCGCCTTCTGCAAGCTTAACAATCGGGCGGGTTGTAGTTCCGTCTGGATTTACAATTACGCCGTCATCATTCTCGTCAGGGTGCCTGCCTGCCGGAGCGTTAGAAAGCAGAAGCTTTAAGCGGTTCAACTGGTTTACTTCCGAAGAACCCGGATCGTAGTCGATTGCAGAAATATTTGCGCCAGGGAAGCGGCGGCGGAGTTCCTTAATCATACCCTTACCAGTTACATGGTTTGGAAGACACGCAAACGGCTGAACGCAGGCAATGCTTGGAGCACCGCTGTGAATAAGTTCAACCATTTCGGCAGTAAGGAACCATCCTTCACCTGTAATGTTTCCAAGCTGAACGATGTCATCAACACCCTTCATCAAATCATAGATTGAACTTGGAGCTTCAAAACGGCGGCTCTTGCGAAGATATTTCTTCATCTTGTTTCTGTAAAGTTCAAGGAACCATACAAGAAGGCGTGCATTGCGTTCTGTTTTCTTAGGGAATGCAAGTTCCTGATGGCGGAAAATACCTGTTGCAAACGTGTAGAAGAAAAAGTCTGTTAAATCCGGCATTACACATTCAGCACCTTCGCGTTCAATTGTGCCTACAATGTCGTTATTTGCAGTCGGGTGGAATTTAACAAGGATTTCACCAACTACACCAACGCGAGGCTTTTTAATCGGCTTAAGAGGAAGATTATCAAAGTCGCGTACAATTCCTTTCAAAAGCTTGTTGTATCCATAAATAGAAAGCGACTGAACCTGCTTTTCTGCGCGGGCAGTCCACTTTTCATAAAGTGCATTTGCGCTTCCCGGTACTGCTTCATACGGGCGTGTGCGGTACAAAACGCGCATAAGAACATCGCCTGTAAGGATTGCCATCAAAAGTCTGTGCAAAAGTGTCGGTGTAATCTTGAATCCAGGGTTCTTTTCAAATCCCTGTGCGCTCAAAGAAAGTACCGGAATGTGTCCCCAGCCTGCGTCATTCAATGCGCGGCGGATAAAGCCGATGTAGTTTGTTGCACGACATCCACCTCCAGTTTGAGTAATAATGAGCGAAACGTGATTCAAATCATATTTTCCTGATTCAAGTGCGGCAATCATCTGTCCGGCAACAAGAATTGAAGGATAACATGCATCGTTGTTTACATATTTAAGTCCGGCTTCTACAGCCTTTGGATCAACTGCATCGAGAACTACAAAGTTGTAGCCTTCTGCCTGGAAAGCCTTCTGAAGGATGCGGAAATGAATAGGCGACATCTGCGGTCCGATGATTGTATGCGAATACTTCATTTCCTTTGTAAACACCTGTCTCTGGTAAGCGGCAGAATGTTTTACTGTCATTTTTCTGTGGTGTCTCTGGCGTTCCTTTACAGCCGCAATAAGCGAACGTATTCGGATACGTACAGCACCAAGGTTGCTTCCTTCGTCAATCTTAATCAAAGTGTACATGCGGTTCTTTGAGCGCATGATTTCATCAACCTGATCAGCAGTAACAGCGTCAAGTCCACAACCGAACGAAGTAAGCTGAACCAGTTCAAGGTCAGGCATTTCTGAAACAAATGCACCTGCGCGGTACAGGCGGTTATGGTAAACCCACTGGTCAATAATGCGGAGCGGGCGTTCAATTGAACCAAGGTGAGCAACTGAATCTTCTGTAAATACAGCAAGCCCAAGAGCGTTAATCATTTCCGGAATACCATGGTTAATCTCCGGGTCAAGGTGATACGGACGTCCGGCAAGTACAATACCGTTTCCTCCGGCACGAATCATCTGTTCAAGAGCGTCTTCTCCGGCCTGCTGGCAGTCCTGACGGAATTTTTCCTGTTCTTTCCATGCGGCATCTACAGCAGCCTTAATCTGCTTTTCTGTAAGGGCCGGGAATTTAGGAAGCATTTCTTCGCAAAGGCGTTCTGCAAGGCGTTCCTTGTCATAAATCGGAAGGAACGGATCCATGTATGTAATAGAAGAATCCTGACGGAGTTCGTCTACGTTGTTTCGCAGAACTTCAGGATAACTTGTTACAATCGGACAGTTATAGTGGTTTCCAGCACCAGAATCTTCCTGCTTTTCATACGGAGCACAAGGATAGAAGATGAATTTAATGCCGCGCTGTAAAAGCGAAACTACATGACCGTGACTAATTTTTCCAGGATAACAAACCGATTCAGACGGAATTGTTTCGATACCTTTTTCGTAAACGTTCTTGCTTGAGCGCTGGCTTAAAAGTACGCGGAAGCCCAGTTTTGTAAAGAAGGTAAACCAGAGCGGATAATTTTCGTACATGTTAAGTACGCGCGGAATTCCGACATCGCCCATTGGCGCATCTTCTGCCTTAAGCGGAACATAATTGAAAAGACGCTTGTACTTCCATTCAAAAAGGTTAGGCATTTTTTCGCCGACATCATCAACCTTTGTGTTCTTTTTGTTGGAAGCGTCAATTACATTTCCCTCAACTTCAAGACCCTTTTCACAGCGGTTACCTGTAATAAAGGTGCGGGTTTCGTTTCCGGTTGTAAATTTATTGATTGTCAAAAGACAGTTGTTCTGACATTTACCGCAGCGGCGGAGTTCAAGGTCAACATGGAATTTTTCAAGATCTTCATAAGAAGCAATTCCAGATTTGAGCTCGTGGCGTTCAGCGCCTACAGGGTCGCCTGGTTTTGGAGCTGTAAGATCAACCCACTGGTCGTAAGCGATAAGGGCAGAACCGTAGGCACCCATAAGCCCCGCAACATCCGGACGGAATACATTTACGCCGGCAATTTTTTCAAAGGCGCGGAGGATTGCATCATTAAAGAAAGTACCGCCCTGTACAACAACCTTTGTACCGATATCACTTGCCTTGCGAAGTTTGATTACTTTGAACAAAGCATTCTTGATTACTGAATAAGAAAGACCTGCCGCAATATCTGCTACCGAAGCACCTTCTTTCTGTGCCTGCTTAACGCGGCTGTTCATAAATACGGTACAGCGTGAACCAAGGTCTACCGGCTTTTCTGCCATAAGGGCAATCTTACCGAATTCCTTAACATCCATACCCATTGTGTTTGCAAAGTTATCAAGGAATGAACCACAACCAGCAGAACAAGCTTCGTTCAACTGAATTGAAGTAATTGCGCCGTCCTTCATGCGGAGACACTTCATGTCCTGACCACCAATATCAAGAAGGAATTCTACGCCAGGAACAAAGAAATCAGCAGCGCGGAAGTGAGCAATTGTTTCAACTTCGCCGGAATCTACGCCAAACGCAGCCTGAAACAATGCCTCACCGTAACCGGTAGAAACGGCACGTGCGATATAAACATCTTTAGGAAGCTTTTTGTAAAGTTCCTTAAGCATTTTAACTGCAAGATCAACAGGATTTCCCATATTGTGCGAATAGAAATCCCAAATTATTTCGCCCTTCTGATTAATAAGAACGGCTTTTGTAGTAGTAGAACCAGAGTCCAGTCCAAGGAAAACAGGACCTCTCGCATCTTCAAGAGAACCGCGCATTGCCTTTTCTTCTGCGTGGCGCTTGCGGAATTCTTCAAGTTCGTTTGCATTTGTAAAGAGCGGCTCAAGACGCTGAACTTCGCTCAATTCTGCGCCTACAAGATTCTTAAGACCTTCACGGAATTCCTTTACTGTAGGAAAATGAAAGTCTGCAGCACCTTCGCCGGTAAACTTGCGTTCTGCGCTGAATGCACATCCGGCTGCAACAAAAAGCTGGCTGTCTTCCGGAACAATAATTTCATCATCCTTAAGCTTAAGGGTATCTATAAAGCGGGCTCTAAGCTGATCCATAAAGTGAAGCGGACCGCCAAGGAAAGCAACGTGACCGCGGATTGGTTTACCGCAGGCAAGTCCCGAAATTGTCTGGTTTACAACCGCCTGATAAATTGAAGCGGCAATGTCTTCGCGACGGGCACCTTCGTTGATGAGCGGCTGAATATCTGTCTTTGCAAATACACCACAGCGGGCTGCAATCGGATAAATTGTCTGATATCCCTTTGCAAGTTCGTTCAACCCAGCAGCATCAGTTTCAAGAAGTGCTGCCATCTGATCAATAAACGCACCTGTACCGCCGGCACAAGTACCGTTCATGCGCTGTTCAACGCCGCCAGTAAAATATGTAATCTTAGCGTCTTCACCGCCAAGTTCAATTACAACGTCTGTCTGCGGAATTATTTTTTTAACGGCAGTAGTAGCCGCAACAACTTCCTGAATAAAAGGAACGTTAAGCCACTGGGAAACAGAAAGTCCGCCCGAACCTGTAACTTTAACAGTAAGCGGCTGGTCTTCTCCCATTGCAAAAGATGAAGCAATTTTATCAAAAGCCTGTGTTACAACAGCTATGATTGTATTTCTTATGTCAGCACGATGGCGCTGATAGTCTCCATATATAAGTTTGTCATTGTCATCAAGAACTGCAATTTTTACTGTAGTAGAACCGATATCGATACCAATGCGAACCGGCAAGACTTCTTTTTTCATTATTTCCCCTATCATACTTTCTGATAAATATTAATTATAGAATAATATCAATGTTTTGTGCAAATATGACCCTATAATTATATAGTACATAACGCATTTTTTGAATTACAATTTTTCAGATTGTTGAAAAATTATGACAATTTCACAGGGAATTACATTCTTTTCAATATATATTGACATCACAAAATCCAGTCTTCAATCATCAGAGTTGAAACACCATTTAAAAGTTCAAACAATGTAATACTGCTTTTCCATGCTTTGTGATTTCAATAACTTCACCATTTTCCAAATCAATGCATTAATCCGCCATGAAAAAAGCATTCATAAACTTTAGTATTATTACAGTAGATTTCTTCATAGCCCTGAAACCAGGAAAAATCGCCATTTACAGAGCACTTATAAATATACTCTCCCGACTGATAATATTCAGGGCCGCGATACGGCATTTTTACATCAGCCTTTCTTAAGGCTTCCTTTAAAAAGTTCCCGCTAAAACGTTCATCCAGAATGCGTCCAAGATAATTCATGGCATAAACAGCTTTTCCGTTTTTCCAGACAGCCTCTTCCCCGGCAAACTGCTCACCACCAACATAAGTGTCATGGTAAGTATAAATTCCATTTTCATATCTAAAATCGTGAGAATCCAGACGAGTGGAATCGACCTCATTCATAAACGCTGCATACGTATTAACATTTGCTTCAAGCCGAAATTTAATAATTTCTCCTATATCGGTTTTGCAATCAGTAACAGGACTTATCATGCATTCAGCATCACGAACAAGATAATCAACTGTCACATTAAAGATATTGCTTATCTGGATTAGATTGGAAATGTCCGGGTATGCCTGACCTGATTCCCATTTTGCAACAGCCTGTCTTGAAACATTAAGTTTTTCTGCGAGATTGTCCTGAGTAAGACCCTTGTTTTTCCTTATAATCTGTAATTTTTCTGAAAATATCATGTTCACCTCTATAAGAAAATTATAATTCACGAAAAAACTCGGCAAAACCATCCGATGGTTGCATTTTTGTTACTTTTAGTTGCTAAGATTTTTTTTGCGGTTCCCGCTTGCATCCGCAAGCGGTCGCGCTTTTCGTACTTCGCCGTCTTACGCGGCTCATCCCGGTAATTTCGACAAGCTCAATCACCGGGACTGCTTCGCAGGTACTACAATCGCTAACCGATAAGACTTTTTACTTACCCAGTTACTTTTCCATCATCGTACTGCAACAATAACAGCAAACTTTCCACTTAGATAAATGCACTCAACATTCGCAAAACCGGCTTCTTTCAGCCAGCTGATTTCATCCTGAACAGAACATTCCCTATCGAGTTTTTTGCGTTCCAACCAGCGTTCGTATTCAACTTCTGAAATGCCGGACGCTTTTATTCCATCAATCCAGTATTTTTCAATTTTTTCGTTCAACTCAAGGCTTTCTGAACAGAACTGATCGTAATTTACGAACACGCCACCGGCCGGCAAAGATTTGTAAATATTCATAAAAAGCCGCCGCTTTACCTCATCCTCAAGATGATGAATTGAAAGAGCAGAGGCTATTACATCCGGCGTTTCTTCAGGGAGTTTTCCTGAGTAATCAAGAACTTTATATTCCACATTCGGTAGATTTTCAAAACGTTTTTTTGCAACAGAAAGCATTTCTTCTGCAATATCCGCAAGAATATATTTTGCAGTCGGGAAATATTTATACCAGAAAGAAGCAAGTAAACCTGTTCCAGAACCAAGATCAAAAATCACCTTAGGTGAGGATTTAAGGGATTTTGCCACAAAATCCGTTGCACCAGCATAATAATCATCAAAACATGGAATAAAATGCCGGCGATTCCCGTCATATTCCTTTGCAACTAAATTAAACTGTTCCTGAATATTCATTTTGCCATAATCCTTAAATTTTCCACTTAAATCAGTTGATTTGAAACAAGATATTCCTCTGGTGTCTGAACCATAATGGAAGCATTCTTATATTCCTTTAAATTTCTTGTCAATATTACAGATATTCCATTTTGCAACGCGGTATAATATTGAATTGCATCTTCAAAATCCGAAAAAGTTGAGTTTAAAGCTTTATCTATTATGCTTTCTGAAGAATCAACAATATGAAGCAAAATCCTAAGTTTTCGTAACGCATTTTTTGCTTCAGCATTTCCAAGATTTTTACGAAGAACATAAAATGTATTTGCAAAAATCAAGGGCGTTGTGTAAAGTTCGATTTTCTTCATTTCTGCAAATGTAAAAAGAACCGCAGAAAAATGAAAAAAAGGAATCCTCTGAGCAAGCAAATCTAAAATCACATCCGTATCTACAAAAATCTTATTCATATTTATGCTCCAGATAAGATGCGTAATCTGCTTTATATTCATAATCCTCAGTCAGATGAATGATACCGGAAAGTTCATTTACCAGCGGACTGTATGCAAAATCCGACTTTTTATTCAACGTAAGACTGTCAAAAAAATTTTCAACGATTGAAGAAAGAGATGTTTTTCGTTCTGAAACGTATTCTTTTGCCCTTAAGATAGAATTATCGTTTAATTTTAAAGTGAGTTTTGCTTCCATAGGATCACCCCTGTACGTACAGTATACTAACTATAGTACGTACAGTCAAGAAAATATTTTTTTCCTAAAGCCATTAACTTATAGTCATTGAACCAGCCCAAACGCATAACGGTAGTTTCGACAAACTCAACCACCGTTAAATTAATTGCATTGTACTTTTTCAAGATGCCCATAAACGATATTCTATCTCGACCTGTGCAGCACTCCTGCCATTTCATCAACCATTTCATTTGGTTTTGCGGTTACCTGAACCCAGCCGGGAACAAAACCCGCGCGAAGAGCGTTTTTTACAGAAAGGATGTTCGACCAGGCGCAGCAGTAGAAAGGGATTTTTCCGCGGAGGAAAATTTCACGGGCAAGGCGATTTGTAAGGGCACTTGCAATTCCATTTCTTCGATATTCAGGAAGGCAGTCCACTCCAATCTGCCAGAAATGTTTGGCGTCGTCACTGGCACCTGCAAGAGCCACAAGTTTTTCGCCGTCGTAAGCGCCCACCGCAAGAACGTCTCGTTCCCTGTGAACGTCGCAAAGAGCGTTTGACCACTCAGGGCGGTACAAGTTTTCAAAACAGTCGGTATATGAGGCGGGCATCTCAGCGTCACTCTTTCCCCCACACTTTCCGCTCGGCTCCAAAACCTTTATCGTAACCGGGATTCGCGGCGCAAGCTTCTTTTCAACTTCAGAAGAAAAAACTTTTTCCACATCCGGCAAAAAATAATCCGCCATAAAACAGATTTTCGCATTCTTTTTAGAAAGCACTTCGTTCAGCGCATACATTTTGGGCGTTTCAAAAAGACGGTAAAACTCCGTTCCGTTCACAACTGGCTTAATTTCTTCTATTATTTCTGCATCGCCCGACACAACCGCATTCGTTCCAAAAGAAACTATATCCAGAATTACAGGAAGATGGAAATATTTATGCGCGTTTTCATTCGGCTTTGAAACCGTGAAAACATTTTCTGTTCCGAGAAAATCTTCCGGTGCACAGTTTGAACCAAAAGCCTGCTGCTTCATTGCGGCTTCTCGGATTTGCTGGTTTGTTGGTAAGTTCATTTTTATTCCCACTTAATTTATTTTTCTATCGACTTTTTATACACCCGCGATTCTTCGCCGCGAAAATCTTTCATCATCGCATAAAACTCAAAACCATATTTTTCGTAAAGGCAGGTTTCATTGGTTGAAACATAAATGGCCTTGTGACCGTCGGATTTTGCCGCTTTTTCAATATGTGAAACAAGATTTCCAAACGCACGCCTTCCGCGGAACTCAGGGAATGTGTAGACAAAGCCAATCCACGGAGTAAGGTCAGTCGGTTGAATGTCGTCTTTTTCAGCGTATGTGCAGAAGGAAACAAGTTTGCCGTTGGTGTTTTCAGTAAGAAGAAAAACCTTGCTTTTATCGCCGCACAATCTGAAAAACTCTCCGTTCTTTTCGTTTTCCAAAAGTTCGCCCAGCCAGATTCCCCCGCCCCAGTCGCAGTTTTTCATTTGTGAAAGCCAGTACTTTTTTGATTTCTCGGAGCATTCAAAAAAGTCGAGGATTTTTAGTGTATCGTGTGTCATAATTTTGCTTCATCCTTCTAAAAGTCGCCGTATCATCCTTCCATCTCTACAATTTTAGAAATCATCTTCCAGTCTGTGCAGCGTAAATAATTTTCCCCGGGAAAAGTGCATTCCTGATTCCACGGGCGGTCAAAAACCAGAACCTTGAGCTTCGGAAGGTGTTCAAAAAACTTAAATGCCGCCGGCGAATCTTCCACCGCGAAATCAAAATGCATTTTGTAATAATCTTCTAGCTCCAGATTGAACGAACTCCCCTTAATGAAATTGTCCCGCCCGTATTTATTCAGACAGAACAACGGAACGCGCTCAAGACAATGCCGGTTCAGCCATTCCCGAGAAGCCTCGTAACTGCTTGAAGGACGGCCGGTTATGATTTTTACATCGTGCCCATTTTCAATCCAGCCGCTAATAGCTTCCGCCGCGCCAGGAGTTTCTTCGTAAGACAAAAGTTCTTCCGGCCGGTGAGCATGAATCATCATCCTGTCGTACTCTTCCTCTGTGAGCGAAAAAGATTTCTGCAGATTAAAATATTTGATTTTCTCGTAAGGAATATCGAGCCCGTAAAGCTCCGCCACAAGCCTTGAAAAATATCGGGCAGTTTCACAAAGGCAATCGTCAAAATCAACGTAGATATTCATTTTAGGTTTCTCCGATAAACATTATTATTCTATCGCGAAAGTTTTCCCAATCTGACGTGCACCATTAACAAGAAGACATTCTTTATCTTTTGAGTTCCGCCAGTTTATAAGCTCATCAAAAAACTTTCTTTTCAGCATGATTATTATACCACCTCATAGCATCCGCGTTATCTTCGTTAATTACAGACAACGAAGATTCTTATTTAAATTTTACCACGAATTTGACAATCATTAAATAATTTTCAATGCACTTGACGCTCAAACCCACTCAAAGCATATAATTCAAACGGAGTTTTATATTGAAAACTAAAAATCAGATTTCAGAACCGCAAAAACTTACAGCCTCACCTCATATAGATTTTTCCAAACTCATCGGAACAAAAGTAAGTGGCCACGTTGACCGTCCGATCGGAAGCCGTCATCCGCGCCACCCAGACATGATTTACCCGATAAATTACGGCTATGTAGACGGCGTTTTTGCGGGCGACGGCGAAGAACAGGATGTTTATATTTTCGGAACAGACCATCCTCTTAAAACTTTTTCCGGCACAGTAATTGGAGTTTACCACCGCCTGAATGACAACGAAGACAAATGGATTGTGATGTTGGACAGCGATATTTCAACGGACAACAGCGAAACTTCCCCAAAAGCACAAGTCATACTTCCCACCCGCCAGGAGATTCTTGATACAATCAATTTTCAAGAGCAGTATTTTGGAGGCGAATTGTATTTAGGAAATTAACTTTCCCGAACGGGAAAATCTAAAACAAATCCAGCATTGAATCCAAATAAACCGCCTCGCGAACTTCAAGCTGGAGTTCTGGCTTCGTCATATAATAAAGAATTATAACCCGAATTTCGAATTATTAATTCAATATTATCGATAGATTAAAGGATAATTTTCTGGATTTTCAAGACTTTCTAATTCTATATCAGCATCAAGTTCTTCCCAATGAAGATTGCCGGAAAAGTCTATCGAAACTCCAATTATCTGTTTAATAGATGCTGTTTCAAATATAGGATAGTCTTTATAACTGATAAAATATTCTTTATCGTTAATTAAAATCCAGATTCCAAAAGGAGAAATATTCGTTACTTCTGTCTTAGTTGCAACTAAAGTGCTTGTTCCAGTCTGCATAAATTTCCTCCTTTCGATTTTGAACGATATTAAGAATGGTATTTACTTCAGATGATGAAAGATAGATGATTTTAAAATTTTTTAGGGCGTATCTGCCACTTCTTTCGCTCCGTGTCCTTACAGTCCACTCCGCTCCAGTCGTGTCAGCCGGGCTACTCCAGGCTACCCTCACGGTCGGTACCTCGCTACGCCTACAGCTCCGCTCGGCACGCACTTCGTGCCCTTGCGTATCCCTTACGCGAGGGAAATTAATTATAGTAAATGGGAGTTAGTTAAATTAATTCATAAATTCCGTCTGATACTCTATGAAAAACAGGAGATTTACGTTCAGCATTTGGAGCACTCCCAGGAACATTATCCGATAACCCCTGAATTGTTGGATTAATTGTATTTTCATTTGCAGTAGGATACTTCCATTTAAAAAGAGAGATTATATCCTGTCGTGTAAATTGTTTTTTCCCAATTTTCTTTAATATTTTGGCACACTCAATTACTATTTCCGTAGTAGGTTTATCAAATTTACACATTTTCTTCCCCCAAAATTTATTACTCTGCATTACGTGCAATGCGAATGCCAATTTGAATACAAAACATACCATCTCTTTCTAAGACACTTTCCATCCAATTATTACCAGAAGAGTTTCTATATCGAGAGTAAATAACGGAGTATTTTTTTGAGGAATATGGATAATTCCCATTTTTAGTCCATGAACTTCCACCTCTACATATTCTAAAACTTTTTGATTCATGGATAGGATTTGTTAGTGCTTCTATACCAAACCCTGCATAATAGTCGTAACACCATTCACATGCATTTCCTGACATATCAAATAATTTTAATGCATTAGATTTTTTAGTTCCAACTGTATGTGCACAATTATCTCCTAAATATCCATCGTAATAAGGTTCACAAGTCCATGCAACTTCATCAACATCATTGCTTCCTGCATAAATGTACTTATCATGCTCTGTTTCGCTTCCGCCGCCGGCTGCAAATTCCCATTCGCATTCTGTCGGTAAACGGTAACCGTTTTTTGTCTGGTTCCAGCTGAAGGTACCGCTTGTGCTTGAATCATCTTTCCAGACTGCATTTCCGCGGTAATAAACAGGTTCTAAGCCTTTGTATTCGCTGTAAGCGTTAAGCCATACGCACGCCATGTTCCAGCTTATGTTTGTAGCTGGAACAAAATCTTTATAGGCGTCGTTTGCAGCGTAGCCTTTACTTGCGGAAGTTAAATTGAAGCTGTTTTCTTTTGCCCATTGGTATACTTCAAGCCATAATTCGTATGTCAGTTCGTACTGTGCAATCTGGAAAGAAGAAAGTGTAATTTTTGGACGGTTTGTGCCGTCATTTGGGTCGCCTAAATAGAAGCTTCCTCCCGGAACCGTAACCATTGCGGCATAATCTTTTCCCCATTGAACATAAAGCGTCATATTTTTGCTTGGTGTCAGACTGTAACCAGGTGCATAACTTTGTCCTCTTGTTCCGTCAGTGCTGGTTGACCATTTTGTAAAGGCGTAGCCTGTTTTTGTAAGGTTTCCTGTATTTGCGCTTATCACAAATGACGAACCTTTTTCGACCTGTACAGTTTCCGGTACGGTTCCGCTAGTAGCTCCGTTTGCGTTGTAGGTAATTGTGTACATTTCTGAAACCCATTTCGCATAAAGAGTCACATCTTCTGTCGGGTAGAATGGGAATGTTACTTTCTTTTCGTCAGTGCATTCTGGATCCAGATACCAGCCGCCCAAAGATTTGTCAGTTTTAGTGCTTTCGGGGCATTCATTGAGTACATAGCAAGAAATAGGATTTACTGTCGAGCCACCGTTTGTTTCAAATGTGATTGTAAAATTCTGTTTGTAAGCGGCATATAAAGTCGTATCTTTTGAAATTACAAGCGGGAAAACAGCTTTTGAATTTAAGAGAGAATCTAAATACCATCCAATAAATGTGTATCCAGATTTTTCAGGTTCCTGAACGCTTTCTATTGTTCTTGCCCTGAAAGAAGCAATTTCGCTTCCTCCATTTGTTTCCAAAGTTACAAGATAAGTTGGCAGCCATTTTGCATACAGAGTGATGTCCTGTGTTACAGTATATGGCACAGAAATTTTTTCTCCGCTTAAAGACGAATTTGCATACCAGCCAGCAAACTCATAGTTTTCTTTTTCTGTAAACGGAATTTCCTGAAGGACACATGTTTTGATAGAAGAAACTTCTGTTCCACCGTTTGAATTAAAGCTTAATGTATAATTTTTGTTCCATTTTGCGTAAAGCGTTATATTTGCATTTAAAGAAAGCGGAAATGAAACCGTATCTCCAGAAAAATCTGCGTTCAAATACCAACCGGCAAACGTATAGTCTTCCTTAAATGGAGTTATGGCACTTATAATTTCATTCCCTGTAAAATCAGCAACCGCAGTTCCGCCATTTGATTCAAAATGAACTGTATATTTTTGATTCCAGCGAGCATAAAGTACAGTATTCTTTTTTGGTTCATAAGGGAAGAAAACTGAATTTCCTGCAAAATTAAAAGTTTCATACCAGCCAAGAAATTCACAATTATTTTTTATCGTTACCGGTGAAAAAAGAATTTTGTCAGTATTTACAGTCGGAACGCTTGTACCGCCATTCGATTCAAAACTGACTTCATAAATGCCTGCCGATTCTTTAAAAAACTGATTTTCACAAGAAACAAATCCAAAACCGATTATTGCCGCTGCAAAAAGAATGCAAAGTTTCTTTGTAAAATAAAATATTTTTTTCATCTTAATCCCCCCCGTAAATTAAAAACGCAGTCCGGTACCAAATCCAACCGCAAAAATATATGGACAGCCAAATCGTGCCATCGGCTCTATATAAAATGAATCAAATTCTTTTCTAAAGCCAAATCCTGCACCGGCGTCAAAAACTGTATAAACGTTTTCATTTGAAAAAATAATGTCTGCACCGCCAGTTCCTTCAATATAAAATCCAGTAGAAGGTTCACCACTTGGAGAAACCAAATAAATACGCAAAGCTGCCAATGGTTCAAGAGAATAAACAGTATTTTCTTTTTCAAACGCATCATAACTTGCAATAAGTTTTCCACCTAAAGAAATTTTTCTAAAAAATGAATAATCAAAATAAATTCCTGCAGCTGGCGCAATATACGAAATTGAGTTTTTATTTACTTCAGCACAAATTCCAATTGATGTCTTATAATAATTCGCAGCCCGTCCTAACAACTGCTCAGATTTTGAAGAACGTGAAAACACATAAGTCTTAAAAAGAATGTAAGAAGCAGTCTCTACATCCAGAAGTCGTACCTGTAGATTGTATTTATTATCTAATTCCTTAATCTGTCCAAAAACAATTGCATTTGCGCCCAAACGTTTACAAATTGACAGGGCTGTTTCATCACTTATAAAACCTGAAAGCTGATAATTCAACTCGTTATCAACTTTGTTCATATTACTGCGAGTTACAACTTTCATTCCGTTTTCTGTAACCAGCGATGTAAGTTCCGTCTGTATATATTCAGAAAGATCTTTTGAAGGTGAAGTAAAATCCAAAATGCAGATAATCGTTTTAGAATTACATTTTGATGTTACATCATCTGCAACCTTTAACATAATGGAATCAATTTTTTCCTGAGCAAAAACTAATGCGGAAAAAAATATAATTGTTAATGCAAAAAATGCTTTTTTCATAAACTCCTCCAACCTTACTCATTTTTTTTTATTTTTCATCAATTTTCTGTTTTTTAGCTAATAATATTATTACTTTTAACACAGTTTAAATCAATATTTAAATATATACTGAGTTTTAGCGAATAAAATAAACATGAAAATCAATAGACAATATTGACATGGGAATTCGACACACTTTTATTCAGAATTTAAAATACTACAGAAAGCAGGCTGAACTGACACAGGAAAAACTTGCCGAAAAAATAGGAATGAGCACTGCATACATTGGCGATATGGAAGCCAGAGAACGATTTCCCAGTGCCGAAACAATAGATAAAATTGCAGAAGCCCTGAATATCCGTCCTTCTGTACTTTTTGATGAATTTGGTTCTCCCAACAACATTCAGGATTCATTTAAAAAAATCTACACAAAAACCCTGCAGCAGGAACTTAAAGACAAACTTAACCAGGCAGTAGAAGAAGTTTGCAAACAGATTTAGAATTCCCCTCAATTGCAAAAAACCCTTATCTTAGTTATCTTTACACTATGCCAAAAATTCAGAAAAAATCATTGTTGAAATCGGGGCTTCTGCTTTCCCTGATGACGTTTGCTTCCCGCATTATGGGGCTTATAAGGGAGATGACTAAAGCGGCTTTTTTGGGAACCAGTGCTTACGCTGACGCTTTTGGAATTGCGTTTATGATTCCTAATCTTTTCCGGCGGCTTTTTGCGGAAAATGCTATTTCGGTTGCGTTTATTCCGACTTTCAGAGGCTACCTTGAAGATGACAAGAACGAAGAAAAACACAAGGAAACTCAAGAATTTGTTTCTGCCACTCTGACTCTAGTTTCATTCCTTACAGCTTGCGTCTGTACTTTGGGGATTCTGCTTGTAAGGTTTATAATTCCGTTCTTTTACAATGGAGAAACTGATGCTGCCGTGCTTTCGGAAACAACCCTGCTTACACGGATTATGTTTCCTTATCTTTTTGTTATTTCCATTGCGGCTTTTTTTCAGGGAATTCTGAACGGATGCAACATTTTTGCTCCTTCGGGATTTACTCCGGTTCTTTTTAACGGAATTGTTGTTCTGGTAACTTACTGCCTTACGCCATTTTTGAACAATCCTAACGGTCTGCCGCAGGAAGCTCTTGCTGCACGTGCCATGAGTTTTGGTGTAATCGTGGGCGGATGTACTCAGGCGCTTTTTCAGTGGCCGTTCGTGCAGTCAACAGGCTGGCGCACTACCCTCTGCGGACTTAAAAAGGCTTTTACAAATCCGGGAACCAGAAAAGTCTGCAAGCTTATTGTTCCGACTATAATCGGTATGGCGGCATACCAGCTGAATGATGTTGTTTCTACTGCACTTGCAGGAAACGTAGGAACAGGAACTGTTGCCAGCCTTCAGTATTCGCTCAGGCTTCAGGAACTTATTTTAGGAATCTTTGCAGTTTCAATCGGAACAGTAATTCTGCCGGACCTTTCAGGGCTTGCTAAAAATAAAAAATGGGACGAATTCAATGCAATGCTGGTTCAGGCAATTAAAATCATCGCCTTAATCTGCATTCCTGTAACATTCTATTCACTTGTATGCGGAAAAGAACTTATTTCGCTTGTATACAAGACAAAAAGTTTTGATGATACTTCTGTCGCAATGACTCTGGGCGTTTTCCAGTTCCACATTGCAGGACTTTACTTTATTGCAGTAAACAGAATTATTTCGCCGGCATTCTACGCACAGGGAAATACAAAGCTTCCGACTCTTGCGGGAATAATCTGCTTTGGATTTAACATCGTACTTGCAGCAGGACTTTCTATCATTCTTAAAGGAAAAGGAATTGCGCTTGCGCTCTCCATCGCCAGCCTTGTAAACACAGTATGTCTTTTTATCTTTATGAAGAAAATACCTGGAATGGAAGCCGGAAAAATTGCCCGTGGAATGATTATATATATAGTAAGAATCTGTGCATTCAGCGTAATTGCTTCGGCTCCGGCTTATTTTGCACGCATTTATTTTGTGCGGATTTTCAGCGGACACGGACGCTTTATTTCTTACGGCGGACCTGTAATCTGCTCGGCAGTTATTTTTGGTTTGATTGGAATGCTTCTTCTTATTATATTTAAAGATGAAACAGCAGCCGGAATAACCGGAAAAATCAGGGGAAGAAAACAGACAAAAGGTAATTAAAATGAAAGAATACACCAAAGACGAACTTAAAAAAATATATCAGGACAGGCGGCAGAAAATTGTTGAATATCTGAACCTGCACGAAATTGGTGCTGCCGTTTTTATTGACAGCGAAGCGCATAGGGAACCTTCAATCCGCTATTTTACAGGCCACATAAGCGATGCGATTTTGATTATTCCTGCGCAGGGAAACAGCATTTTGATTCCGTGGGATGAAATCCTTGCAAAAAAAGTTGCATTTTGCGACAAGATTGTTCCTTATACAAAATACAAGAATCAGGAAATTCCTGCGGTAAAAGCGAACCTTGACTGGAATGCGGGCTACGGTCCGAAAATTGAAATTCCGCCGACAACGCCTTATCCTCAGTTCTTGATGTACGTTGATCAGTTGAACCAGTGGGAAATCCGCTGCCGCGAAAACAGCGTTCACGACTATGCGGTTCAACTTAGAATGGTTAAAGATGAATACGAAATTGAATGTACAAAGGAAGCGGCTAAAATCGGCGACCTTATAATCGATCAGATTGAAGAAAAAATCCGCAGCGGCGAAATCAAGACTGAAACTGACGTTGCCCTGCTTATAGAACGCGAATGCCGCGCACATGGCTGCGAAAGAACTGGTTTTGACACTCTGGCGGCAGGTCCGGCAAGAAGCTGGGCAATTCACGCATTTCCAGGATACACTGCCGGAGAATGGCCGGGAAATGGTCTTTCAATACTTGATTTTGGAGTCGTATACAACGGCTACACAAGCGACACAACAGTTACGGTTGCTAAAGGTGCATTAAGCAAAGAACAGGAAGAACTTCTTGAGCTTGTAGAAAATGCATACAAAGACTGCCTGCGCCTTTACAAAAGCGGCGTACCGGTAAAGGAAGCCTGCGAACAGGCAGAAATGATATTTGAGCGGACCGGCAGAAAAATGCCTCACACTCTGGGTCATGGAATTGGTCTTGAAATTCACGAATTCCCTCGTGTAAGCACAAAAATGCCAGCCGACGTAACCTTTAAGCCCGGCATGATCATAACCCTTGAACCAGGCCTCTACGACGAAAACGCAGGCGGCGTCCGCCTTGAAAACGACGTCCTCATCACCGAAGACGGCAACGAAGTAATAACTCATTCAAGGATAATACGACTATAAAGAGAATACAAAAAATCCCATTGGTTCAGAAAGTTCTGTTCCGCCGGTCTTTCCGGCGGGCTAAAACTTATCTGCTTGCAGGTCGAGCGTAGACTTCTTTTGAAAGAGGACCGGTAATGCGGCTGTCTATCTTAGAGTAAGCAGCTACGGCAAAATAGTAGATGGTTCCGTTAGAAAGGCCTGTAAGGGTGAAGGAATTTATGTTTCCTACATTGATTGGGGAATGGCCTTCTGCGGCAACTCGGCCTAAGTATTCGCCGGGACGGTTTCCATAGTAGATGTAGTAGCCACCGGCGCTATCTTCTATAGAATAACTCCACGTAAGCGTAACAGAGCCGTCGCCTTTTTCTGCGCGGATTTTTACCGGTGGAAGCGGATCCGGGAGAAGCGTGTAATCAAGGGTTACGGATGTAATGCTCGGGCTGTGGCAGCCGCCACCGTCCGGGAAAAGGTCTGCAGCAACCTGAAAATACATTCCGGAAACTGATTCCAGTTTTTCTCCGCTGTTTATCTGAATCCATTCAGGGTAGTTTTCTGTCCAGTTAAAATAGTCGTCGCCACCACGCACGTAAAGATGAATATCTGTCTGCGGCGGCATGTGCATTTCTGCAGTAACGGAATTAAGGATTGTTCCTTCCTTAAAAAGTATAGGTTCTGACTGAAATCTTCCGCCATGAACTACGTAATGCTCCTGCTCAAAAATATCGAATACGGTGTCTTCCATTTCAAAAGAAACGTCGGAGTATGTGCGCGCAATGCAGAAATCGTCTATAAGTCCTGTATAATGCGGACAAAGTTCAAGATTTGCAGAAATTCCCATTACAGGCGGAAATACTGTTCCGTTTTCGTGCTTTGTGTCCGTTACAAATTCTATACATTCAAGGTGACCGTTAATTCTGTATTCCAGTTCACCGGAAGATGAGTTGTATGAAATTGTATGGCGCGACCATGTGTTTGGAACTATGCTTTTTGTTGTAAGAAGCGAAAGTTCGCCGCCATTTTCTGTATATCCGTCAAAAATATTTGAAAAAACGGTCATCACCTTGTTCTGATAGAATGAAAGGTTGATAATCTGATAGGCGATTACACCGTTTATATTGCGTGATGAACGCCAATTAAGAAGGACTTCGCCGTTTTCTACTGTTGAAGGACAAAGCCAAAAATCTATGCAGAACGAACCGGCAGGACTTTCATTTCCGAAGAAGCTGGTTTCGTCGCCTTGAAGAACGATTCCACCGGCTGTACTGCGGCTTAATGCGGCACCCTTTCCTCTTGCAGCTTTTTTTGTCCAGACCGTATTGTTCTGGATAATTTTGTATTTTCCTGCAAGTTCCTGAAGCTGCGGAGTTTCAAAATCGAGGAAAAGGTCTGTGTATTCATTAAGCTTGTTCTGGTTTGTATCCAGTTCAAGTGATTCGTAGCCGTAACGGCCGCGGCCTGTTGTTATTCCAGTGCGGTTTACAACTTCTGACCAACCTTTTTTTCCGCCGATTGTATAGGTTTCTGCCGATAGAGAAAAACATAAAAACAATACAAGAAGAATAAAAAGAGGGCGTTGCTGGATTCTTCCCGCAAGAGGGGAAGTCTTTTGCTTCGCGAACGATGCCCCCTTGAGATTTATATTCTGAGCAGTATAATTTAAGCCATGGTTATTGAGTTTGCCGAAAACACTTCCAACAGCGGTGGTTTCGAGAGCCTCAACCACCGCATTTTTTGAGTATGTACAGAGAAATTCTTCATGAAACTGCATTAAAAGCACCTTCCTCTAGCGGCGTTTACAATTGGCGCAAACCACAGGACGACGTAATTTATGTTGGTAAGGCTAAGAATTTGAAAAACCGCCTTTCCTCTTATTTTTCCGGTAAAAAAGACATCAAGACCAGACTGCTTATTTCCAGTGCAAAAAGCATTGAATACATTACAACGGCAAACGAATACGAAGCTTTTCTTCTGGAAAACAACCTTATCAAGAAATACTCGCCAAAATATAACATTAACCTTAAGGATGGAAAATCCTACCCGGTTCTGCGAATTACGAACGAAGATTTTCCGCGGCTTTTTAAAACCCGGCATATCCTGCACGACGGTTCGACTTATTTTGGACCGTATCCTGACGCGACTGCGCTTGATACCTTTATAGATACGCTTTATCAGATTTATCCGCTGCGGCACTGCAAGAAATTTGTGAAGAAGGATTCTCCGTGCCTTTACTACCACATGGGTCAGTGCAAGGCTCCGTGCTGTGGGAAAATTTCTAAAGAGTCCTACAATGAATTTTTCGGAGAAATTTCTAGTCTTCTTAAGGAAAAGGGCGACGAAACTGCGAAAAAACTTACTGCCGAGATGAAGGCAGCGGCGGCGGCTCTTAACTTTGAAAAGGCGGCTAGACTAAGGGACGGGCTTAGGGCTCTTATGGTTATGCAGAATCAGAATGTTGTTGAGGGTTTTGATTCTGAGGACAGGGACTACCTTGCATGGCACAGGGAAGGCGAACTTGTCAGTTTTACGGTTCTTAAAATAAGGGGCGGAAAACTTTTAGGCCGCGATAATCACAGGGTTATAAGCATTAACGAAGACGAAGAACTTTTAGGTGAATTTATGAGCGCGTACTACGCCCAAAAAGAAGAGGTTCCGCCTAAGATTTACGTTTCTGACGACAGCGGGCTGGAAATTCTGGAACGATGGATTAAGGAAGAACTTAAGGCAGAGTGTGAAGTTATAAGGATTGAAGAGAATGCGAAATCTGGCTATCACCTTGCCGCTATCAGAATGGCAAAACAGAATGCACGCGAGGACATTATCCGCCGGCTGCGTGAGCGCGGTGACATGCCAGCACTTGAAGAACTTAAAGAGATTCTTGGTCTGCCTGCCCTTCCGGTACGAATTGAAGGCTTTGATATTGCACATATCGGCGGAAAATTTCCAGTTGCCTCGCTTATAAGTTTTTACAACGGAAATCCGGACAAAAAGAATTACCGCTATTTCAGGCTGAAGACCACCGACGGCTACATTGATGACTTTCAGTCGATGAGGGAAGCAGTTAGCCGGCGTTACACAAGACTTTTGAACGAACAGGCAGATTTGCCGGATTTGATTTTGATAGACGGCGGCATCGGTCAGGTAAACGCAGTTGATCAGGTTTTAAAAGCACTCGATCTGGACATCCCTATTGCCGGACTTGCAAAAAGAGACGAAGAAATATGGCGGCCGTATGCTGCTGCTCCGGTATGCCTTCCAAAGAGGAGTGATGCCCTGCGGCTTTTGCAGCGCGTCCGCGATGAAACTCACCGCTTTGCAACAAGCAGGAACCAACGCCTTCGTACAAAAGAAAACGTTGTAAGCGTATTTTTGGAAATCCCCGGCATAGGGGAAAAACGCGCCCGAACACTCATGAAAGAATATACAACTCTAGAAAATATGTGCCGCGCAGAAGAAAGCGCTATTGCCCAGCTTCTGCACGTAAGATCAGATGAAGCGACTTCAATCATTCTGGCTGCGCGCGAACTCCTTAAAAAGCAGAACGAGCGTAAAACCGAGCAGAAAAAATCTCTTCAGTCAGCCGGCACCACCTGGCAAAACGCCGCCGACGCCCAGTATATCAAAGACCTCGCCGGAGCGGCTTTGCTGGCAGCAGAAGGGAATGCAGGGTATGGGAAGGGGGAATAACAGTTGAATTCTTAATTCTGAGAACAGGATGTGTAGTTATCCAAAATCTGTCCATTAAGCAGATTCTTTCTGTCTTTCCAGTCGGGCATATACTTATCCATGTTTGCAATGAAATCTTTGCCATGATTTGCAACTTTTAGATGGGTTAGTTCATGCAGAATTACATATTCCAAACATTCCAATGGTTTCTCAACCATCTGCAAATTTACCCAGATTCGTTTTGCCTTTGAATTACAAGTTCCCCAGCGGGTAAGCATATATTTTGTTTGGAATGAATCGCAATAAAGACCTGTTGTTTCTTCCCATTTTGGAATAAGCCTGTTTAATTGTTCAATTAAAATCTTTCTAAACTCTTCACGAACAAAACGTTCTCTTTGTTCTGAAGTAGATTCTGCTTTCATTTCCAGAATGATTTTGTTGCCGTCAATCTTAAAAACGCGTTTTTGCGAAGGCTTAAATTCCAAAAAAAATTGCTTTCCCCAGATGTAATAAGTTTCACCGCTTACATATTGCCTTGCAGTCATTCTAGGCTGATTGGCAAATTTTTCCTGTTGCTTTTTTATCCATCCGAAATTGAGGCGGACAAAGTTTTCAATTGATTTTTGACTCATCAAAAGAGGTGCAGAAACGACAACTTTTCCAAGAGGCGGCTTTACTGAAAGGTGCATATTCTTGATATTCTTTTTGTTTATCTGAACATCGATTCCACTTATGTCTATATTCATCAGTATTCTGCCTGCTCTATTACGACTTTGTATATTTTTTCAACAGTAGCCATTTGCTCATCTCGGTCTGTATCGCTCATAAATTTCTGCACTACCCTGTAGATTCCGCCTTTTATCTGGCGTTCTTTTGCAAGATTGCCTCTAAAATGGTCTTGTTTATTATCAAGAACGGCTTTATGCAAGGCTAATGCATATTCTTCGTTTTCGCCAAAATTATCATACAAAGCGCAAAGAGCAAGGCTTTCACGAATTGACGCTGGATGAGAATCGTTTTGTTCCGGATTTTCTACCTGAACTACAAGGCCAGCATATTTTTCAAGCATTTCCTTGTAAGAAGCGACTTCCTCTTTTCTTTCATCAATCAAAGTCTGGAACAGTTCAGACATCTTCTGATAATACTTTGGATTTACAGGAGTCTTTTCAATAATCTTTCTGCGGATATTATTTTCAATTGTTTCTGCGACATTCTGTTGTGCAGGAGTATGCTTCTTACCAGATTCAGAACCGCCATTCTTCAATTCTTCTTCCTGTTTTTTCTGAATATAAGCCAGAAGTGTAAAGTTTTCCATGTCTCCAAGCTTTTCAGAATCAGAGGCTGAAATATAATTATCAATAAGATGGCGCATTGCACTGTCATATTGCTTAAGGTCGATGAAGTCTCCGCTTGAAAGCCCAATTTCATCCTTTAAGTCAACATACTCTTTTACAAGCCTGTTGTATTTGTCCTGCTGTTCCTTTGAATAACCGACATCATCAAAGGCTGGTTTTAAATCTGCATAGGCACGAGAAAGACTTGAGACAAGCTTATACATCTTGCTTCTGAGCTTTGCATAATCATCATCATTTTCCGGGTCTACGGTTCCGCTTTCACCACAGAAAAAGTGCTTAAATGCAATCTGGTCGCGAGGATATTCAACATCATCTGTAAGAGTTTCAAGTTCCTGCAATAGGAATTCAAAACGCTTTTTGCCTTCTTCAAGTTTGTTTTTCAAAAGCCCTGAAACATCTTCTTCATCAAAACCGCTCAATGCATTTCCCGTATAGGAATTAACAGCATTTTTTAAATCCCCAAACAGTTCCTTGTAATCGACAACATAACCAAATTCCTTATCTTCACCATCAAGACGGTTTACACGGCAAATTGCCTGAAACAACCCATGGTCACGCATTGGTTTATCAATATAAAGATAGGTACAAGGCGGTGCATCAAAACCCGTAAGAAGCTTATCAACAACAATCAGAAGCTGCATGTTTGCAGGCTCATCTACAAACATATCTTTTACGCGCTTTTCAAAAGTTTCTATCTTTTTGTAAAAATCATCATCTTCTACAGAAACATCAGGATCATAGCCGAGCATTTTCAAATATGCTTTCTGCTTCTTCCAGTTTTCTGAATCTTCTGTAGTGCTGGAGAAATCTGTTCTTAATTCACCACGATTAGGCTTATAAGATGAAACAATTGCACAATTTTTGAAATTATTTTCCTGGAAGATTTCATAGTAACGACATGCTTCTGAAATACTTCCTGCTACCAGCAAGGCATTTCCTCGTCCATCACATAAACGCGGTTTTTGTGCGAAATCCAAAATTATATCAAGAGCAATTTTTTCCAGACGATCTTTTGAACTATAAAGCTGCTGCATAGTTGCCCATTTTTCTTTTAATGCGGCAACAGCCTTTGGCATAAGACCTTTTGTTTTAGCTTCAAACCAGGCATCAATCCTATCTTTACTGCTTACTTCCTGTGGAACGTTCCGCGCTTCATAACGCAAATCAAGAACAACACCATCACGAACGGCCTGATCAAATTTATATGTATGAATGAATCCGCCAAATAAAGTTGAAGTAGTACTTTTCTCTTTATCAACCTCCAAGAGCGGAGTTCCTGTAAAACCGATGAATACAGAATCCGGCATGATTGATTTCATAGCAAGATGAAGTTTTCCCGAATTGGTTCGGTGACATTCATCAACAAAAACAAAAACTTTATCCTTTACGCTAAAATCTGCCGGAATGGTCTTTTTGAGCTCTTCTACATATTTTTCATAATCAAGGTCACTCACCTCTCCTGTTCTTCGTCCAAACTTGTGAATAAGGGAGCACATGAGGCGATTATCGTATTTATTGAGTAAATCCAAAAGATCATCTGAGCTTTTGGAACGGGCTATCTTTAAATCAACTCCAGTAAAAATCTTTTCTATCTGATCATCAAGTTCTTCGCGGTCGGTTATGATAAGGACTCGAGCTCCTGTGATGTTTTCAAGAATCCATTTTGTAAGCCAGACCATTGTAAGAGATTTTCCAGACCCCTGAGTATGCCAGACAATTCCACCCTGATTTCTGGCAAGTCTTTTCTTGCATCGTTTGATTGCATAAAACTGATTATAGCGGCAGACCTTTTTAATGCCGGAATCATAGATGATAAAGTTATGAATTATGTCTAAAAGACGGTCTTTCTGAAAGATTCTATAGCACTGTTTTTCAAGAAGGTTAAGTTGATGACTGCACTTATCTTCAATTAATTTATCTAAATCATCTTTATCCTGCAGCTGGTCGGTAAAGTTATCTTCCTTCCATTCAAGATAATATTTTTCTGTAGTTCCGCTTGTTCCGTAACGCAGACCTTCGCTGTCATTTGCAGCCGCACAAATCTGAATTGTAGAGAAAAATCTTTGGATAAACTGTTCCCGCTGATTTGTTACGTTCTGTCGGATTCCATCTGCAACGCTGACCGTACTTTTTTTTAATTCAAGAACTGCAACAGCAATGCCGTTTATGTAAAGAACAATATCAGGACGTTTTTCTACATTGCCGTTTACCGTTACTTCTTCTGCAATATAAAAATCATTTTTCTCTGGTTCTTCCCAGTTTATGAAATAAACAGTTTTTGGAGCTTCTCCAGGATGTTCTGCAAGTTTAAGACCATATTTTAAAATACGATAAACTTCTTTATTTGTATGATATGGCGATTTAGAAAAATCTGCGAGTATCTTGTTAAACTCATTTTGAAGAGATTCAATAAATGCAGCACTGTAGCCGCTACCTGTAAGGAAAGATTTCCAGTCACCCCAGCGAACATTGTAGTTCTCCAACTCTTCCAAATTACCAAGATATTTATATCCAAGTTCTTTTTGAAAAAAGTTGATTATACGATTCTGAGTTTCTCGTTCCGGATGCGCTGACTTTGCCATTTGAATTTCTCCCTTTTTTATTAATCACTCCATACTTGATTACATCTGTCAATAAATTCTTTTGTTTGAAATTTATGATGAAAAGAATATATATCCATAAGACGCTCAGCAATTCTTACAGCTTCTTTTCCTTTATCAGATTTTATTCTTTCAATTATATTCAATTTTTTTTCAGAAAACATCATATATTTTTTAATATCCATACTAATTAATCTCCCAGTATCCGGTTTTATCAGAACCAACTCTTGCAATAATATTTTTTTCTTTCAATTCTGTAATCAATCTGCTTATGGTTCTTCTTGATTTACCTGTTTTTTCAGTCATTTCTTCATAAGTAATTGAGGGATTTTGTTCTATTAGTGCCAGAATCGTTTTTACAGTGTCATTTACAGTGTCATTTACAGTGTCATTTGCCTTGAAAAGCATCATAATGTCATTAGGATGAACAGTGTACTCAGGTTCTTCAATTCCATATTCCTTGCAAAGCCTGCAAATTTTTTCTACTCCGCGTCCCCAGCTTTCAATAAAACCGGCGCGGAAGAAAGTATTTGCGATATCTGGATTATGCGGCAAAGAACGATGCTTTTGCATTAAAGTATCAGCAGTCCAGTTTGCAGGGAAAACACAGTCATTGCTGATGTAAAGTTTATCTTTATACACGCTGATTTGAACCGGCACTCCGACAGAAAAATCCTGATGAATGAGCGCATTGAATACAGCTTCTCGCACGGCATCTTTTGGGAACAGATAATGCTCTATTCTTGTGATATTGTCATAAGAGATTTCGGCAGTCAGATATTTTGTATAAAGCAAGTCTATTACCCTATCTGCCTGAATCATAAGAGAGCCGTGAACTTCATCCTGATAACGCAAGTCTGCATCATTTTCAAAAAAGCCGATTTTAACGAATGAACCAGTTATCCATTTTTCGGGATTACGATGGAAGAGCAAAACCGCTGCCCGCTTAAGCATAGTTCCATCAAGAAGATTCAATTTTTCAAGCAAATCCTGATTCGAAAGCTTTAAGTCATCTTTACTCATTCTTCCGCTGCGAATTGCCTCACGGTGGAAAATATCAAAACTTTCTTTATCCAAATCTTCAATACTTACATTTTCAAGAGGAACCGAATCCCAATTCTTGCCAGTTTTTCGCAAAAGAAAATTAGTCAGTGCCGAACCTTGCAAAAGCTGTTTTGTGCTTCCAGTTCTATAATGATACTCACCCTTGTAATTTACAGGATAAGGATTTTCTTCAACAGTGATTTTGATGACATCAAGTCCGTTTTCATTCAGCAAGTCAACATCAACAATCAGACCAAGAGCATCGCGAACTTTATTCGGAATATCTTCAAGAAGTTTTTTAGAGTCAGCAACGCCACAAACAGAACCGTCATCCCGTTTACCAATATAAAGCGTACCGCCCTGCGCATTTGCAAAACCACAAATCCATTTGAGATATTCATCACGCCAACTTTCTTTGTATTCGATTAACTGGGATTCGGACATTATTGGGGCTCCTTATAAATATAAAAAATCATGCAGAAATATAATCTTCATATTCAATTATATTTGCAGTACCAACTAGATTTTCAAGATATTGCTTAAAAGCTCCTTCTAACGGTATCGTGAGAAACAAAATTAGATTTCTTTTTGCTCTAGAACAACAAACATAAAATAAATTTCTATTTCTTTCGTATGATTTTAACTCTTGTTCATTCAGAACATCGCCTGTTCGTGGCATCCATCTATCAAATTGATATAAGTTCCATCCTCTTCCAATAACAAAAAGCACAGAATTATACTCTTCACCTTTTACACCATGATCCGTAGAAAACTGTGATTCTGGAGAAATAAAAGCAACAGCCTTTTGAAATTCCATAACTTTTACATTACTTAATTGTTCGTATGTCCCATTTTGATAAACTTCAGTTGAATTGATTTTCATTTTTTTATAAATATCATCAATCTTTTCTGGAAACGATATAAGTTCCATAATCTTAAAAATTGATAATAATTCTATAATGGATTTATTTTCAAATCTTTCGAACTGATTCTTTAAGTCATACCATTTCTTTTTATCGTTTTTATTTCTAATTGGATAATTTGATATTCCTAATATATCACAAATTCCTATCATGTCATTTTTTCTAATATAATTAATCAATGGGAAAATAGTATCACGTAAATAACATAAAAGATCATCATCTGCATTTCTTAATCCATCTCCTAATAATTCAAATAAAGATGGATACCCTTGTTGCTCTGCGAGAATTCTGTGAGTTAGCATTAATACTTTTATTTTTTCCTCATTACTTATAGTCTTATTAAATTTTTCTATTATTGCATTTACATAAGTTTCTGCTATATCACTTGGTAAATCACCTGTAAAGTTTCTATCATCTCTTCTTTGTCCTTGATAATTATTTGTAGTTATTACAATCACATTTCCAGTAGTGTCATTCAATGCTGATTCTTGTGGCAAATCATATCGAATCTTATTTAATATTGTGACAACAGGGGAAGTTGAACGAAAGTTGACTGTTTTTCGTATAACAGTAAGATTTTCATTAATTATTTCCCCACAAGCGCCATTGTTTCCATATATAGTTTGCCAAGAATCGCCAAAGAATCCAAATTGTATACCGGTATTCTTTGAAATATAGTAATTTATAAATTTATCAATAATTTCTTTGTTAGAATCTTGATATTCATCAATTAAAATCAAAGGATATTTATTTGACAATATTTTCTGAAACTTACTATTATCCAATAGAGTGCTAAATAATTTTAATATTTCGTTATGTCCCAAATATAAACAATTATCTTTTTCATCATAATATTTCACACCTAAGGTATAGCGTACTTTCCTAATTGATTCAGCATTACAATTATCTGGAAGTAACATTTTTTCAGTAAGTATTTTTATTATAGTTTCTTGAAATTGTTTTATAGCATTCCATGCAAATGTGTGAATTGTTGAAGGGCTAATAAACGATTCTTCCGATAATCGAGACTTTATTACATCAACAGCTGCATTAGTAAAAGTAAGACAAGCAACATTTTTTCCATTTTTCTTATATTCTATTCTTTTATTTTCTTGTAACCACTCTATAACCTTCATCAATGAATATGTTTTCCCAGAACCAGCTCCAGCTTCTACACGAAAGCTTTTCTTTTCACAAAGAGTCTTAATTATATTTTTATCAATATCATTTGCTATATCAATAATTTCTTTTTTGTAATCTGACATTCTTATCTCCCATTATGCTGACGATTCAACCAAATCAAACCATTTTCAATATATTTTGGAACTGAATAGTTTTGTTTATTCTCTTCAAAAATGAGATTCATTGCAAAATCTGTTTTGCTTCCATCTTTACTTGGGTTGTAATCAATATCAGATTCTTTATTATCATTTATAGAAAATAATTGTCTATTTGCATTCTTAATCGCTTCTTCAAGACTACGTCCACATAATCCATTTTCTTCAATTTGATATTCAAGATGAATATTCTCACATGATTTGTCTGTATCATTCAGCGATTTAATATCATTGAATGTATAGTCTGTTTCACTTTTATTTAAAATATCTGTAAACCAATGTTTAATAGTTGCATTTGATGTCTTTTTAGCCTTGCTCACATAACATTTTGTACGATCTTCCGAAATAGAATCAATATCTGTAATAATTAATGTTGGTATATCAAGAAATTTCATAAACGGTATAAATTTAAAAGCATAAGCTCCTCCAACTTCAATTAATGTATAATACTGAGATTGTAAAGTTACTTTTTCTTCTGAAAACTTTCCAGCAGCATCTAGTTTTTCAATCATATTTGGAATAAGTAATCTTTCAGCCGTTCCTTCTATTAAAATTGCTTTATCAGCAAAAAATAAATCACATTTGTTTAATGTTAAATATTTCTCTAAAAACTCTTTATTGCTATCTTGCTTAATACAAAAATTATTAAGATTTTTTACAATAACTGATGACTTTTCTTTTTTTAGATATCTAATCCTTTCAAAATTTGTTGAATTAACAATATGAGATGAATGTGTTGTAATAATAATTTGTAAATCTTTAGTTTCAGATATTTCTTTGCAATATTGATCAATATATTCAATAAACCTCTGTTGCATTTGAGGATGCATATGAGATTCAGGTTCTTCTATAAATACAAGCGGTATAGAATTGTCTATGAAGTCTTTTATTTGATTTGCAAAACTTAATAACTGTAATTCAATTTTTAATAGGTTTTTATATCCTAATCCGTTATAGGTACTTGGAAGAGTCTCTTTATTTGACATATTTTGGTAATGTATATCAACACTATCCTGAATTTGATTTTCAAGTTCTACATGTGATCTAGCCAAAAATTGTAAGTCTTCTGATGTTGGATATCCAAATTTCAAAGAATCTTTTGCAATGTCATTTAATAATTCATTTACCTTTTCTTCAGTATCTGCATTTACCTGTTCACACAATTTTTTTAAATTCTTTATTGGTTCTTCAAAACTCTTTAGTGAATCATCTAATTGTGGTTTAAATAATTGGGTTATAATAGCTTGTAAAGGTGCTTTATTTGAAGCATCTGATTCATCCATTGATCGTTCAGCTTTTATTGTAAAAACTGGAAATAAGTTTTTAAACTCTTTGTACTCCACTTTTCTCTTTTTACTTTCATCTACCGGATTGATTGCATAAAAATTTAGTTTTATTAAATTTGAAAATTCTTTATCTAGTATTTTTTTTATAGTTTGTTTTTTTTGTTCGCTATTATTAATTTTTTCTTCAAAAATATTCTTAAATTGTTCTTCTGTAACAACTAAAGCGTAATTAGCTTTAACAATTGCCTCAGAAACAGATATATCAGTATCAATGATAAATGGTACAAGTGCACCTAAATTCTCATCATCTTTTTCAAGTGAATAATCAACATAAATCTTTACCGATGGTAAAATAAAAGAATCTGAAAGTTCTTTAAATTCAATTTCTCCATTAAAGAATTTTAAAATATTATTGTATAAATCTTCTCTTTTATCTAAAGGATAATCATTGAAAAAAGGATTCTGATTATTAACCAACATTAACATAAAATACATAAAAGAACTTTTTCCTGTATTGTTTTTTCCAACAATAACAGTTGATTGTTTTTCTAAATCAATTAGAGCTTCATTCCACAATCTAAAATTTTTTAATTCCACTTTCTTCAAATACATTTAAAATTCTCCTTTTTTACTTTACCAACCTTATCTTCCCAGTGAGCAGTTGCTGCATCATGGCGGTTTTGAGATTGCGGTATTTTTCTAGTTTTGTATTTAAGGTTTCTATTTCTTTATCCATACAGGAAAGAACATTGGCAATGGCGTTTTGTTCTTTTTTTGATGGTAAAGGTATAAGAATTGTTTTTAAGAAATTTGGATTTATAGCAGGATAACTTGTTCCTGTACAATTATCTAAAACAGTATTTACAAAATTATTTGTATGCAATATGTGATAAATATATTTTGAAATTGCAACTTTACAATCAGCTCGAACAATAGCGTAACCAGTAGAAGCAATATAATTACTACTATCAAAATTTACATATAAATTATTCTTTTGATATGGGCGAACTGTTTGATACAGAATATCATCCATCTTAAATATTCGTTGTGCTCTGCTAGGCGCATTTTTCTTATCAAATATTTGTTTTTTTTCTAGTTTACCAGAATTTACACTTTCCAAATCTATATAAATAAATTTATCAGGTATTAAACTCGATGATTGGGGATTTATTAAACAACAATTACCTAACTCTCTAACTTCCCAATCTTCTGGAATTAAGCCGAGTTCTGTCTGTTTATATTCTGTGGATTTTGCAAAACCGGGGAGGCGTTTTTTGCCGGTGAGGAGATTTTGCATTGTGCCCTGTTTGATGTTCTTTTTCTTTTGGATGAGTTTTTCTGTTGTGGTGATAAGAGCATCTACATCGGAAAGTGCTTTTGCGATTCGCTGTTGTTCTTCAATAGGAGGAAGAGGAATCTTTATTGAATTAAGCTTATCGTAAGCTAAAAACGGGTAACCGCTACCAGCACAAATAGCATTGATATTTCTATTATATAATGCATAGAATCCATATTTTGAATTGATTAAATTTTCATTACGTGATTTGGTTATTGTTCCATTATATGTGACAAAGTGTTTTCCTTCTGCCCAAATAACAGAACCAGCATACTCCCCCATATGACCAATAATTATTGAGTCTTCTGCATTATATTTTGTATAACCTCCAATAATACCATTTGCCCCATAAACTGGATATTCACCATTATTACTAGGGTTAGTATTTCCATCACCATACCTAAAAGTAAATAATTCTTCTAATTTTTTCACTTCCCAATCATCAGGAATCAATCCTATTTCTGTCTGCTTCATTTATCTGCACCTGACTTGTCTGTGAGAAGTTTTCTGTCTTCAATATTCTCTAGAACTTTCATCTGCTGAATGGCAATTTTATTCAGTTTTTCAAGACGTTCTCTTTGAGAAAGTCCGTCATTAATAAAAACGGCGTTCAAATTTTCCATATTGCTAAGGCAGATAAGCTGGTTTATCGAAGCATAATCACGTATATTTCCTTTTAATTCTGGATTGGCTTCACGCCATTGTCTTGCAGTCATACCGAACATTGCAACATTGAGCATATCAGCTTCATCAGCATAGACAAAGGACTTTTGTGCTGGCGTAAGTTCTGGCGGGATAAGATTCTGTTTTATAGCATCTGTATGAATTCTATAATTGATTTTTGCAAGTTCTCGTTTTGCAGACCAGCCAAGTTGCTTTTGTTCTTCCTCTTTTAATCGCTGAAATTCTTTTATGAAATAAAGCTCAAATTCAACAGAAATCCAGCTTGCGAATTTGAAAGCGATGTCTTTATGCGCATAAGTTCCACCATAGCGGCCACTTTTTACGATAATTCCTTTTGCATTTGTTGATTCAATCCATTTTGTTGGAGAAAGTGTAAAAGCATTTAGCCCTGCTTCTTTCTTAAACCCCTCGAATTCGAGGGGTTTAAAATCTGTGTTATAAAGAGTTTCCCAGATTCCGAGGTATTCAATTGTATTTCTATTACGAAGCCAGTTCGCAATTACGGCATTCGGTTCTTCAGACTTGAATTT
>JBGVIP010000068.1:0-15932 GCA_045123335.1 Treponema sp. | reverse complement strand
ATGCGCACAGCTTGGAATTCCGCTTGTAATGGGAAGCGCCACTCCATCTGTAGAAGCATGGTTCCTTATGTCGCAGAAAAGGCTAAATGCTCATTTCCTTTCCAAGCGACTTGCAGGCGGCGCAATGCCACAAATAAAAACGATAGACCTTTCCAGAACAAAAAATTCCGGCTGTATTTCAGACGAACTTGCAGATGAAGTGCGGAAGACTATCGAAAATCAAAGGCAGGTAATTCTGTTCTTAAACCGCAGGGGATTTACTCATTTTTTCAGATGCAACCAGTGCGGCTACGAGATGAAATGCAAAAACTGCTCTGTTCCTATGACTTACCATAAATTCGAAAACCGGCTCAGATGCCACTACTGCGGCTGGCAGACAGAACCGCCTGTATTCTGCCCTGCCTGCGGTTCTCTTGACGTAGGCTACAGCGGATTTGGAACAGAATACATAGAAGCCGAAACAAGGGCAAAATTTCCGAACGCAAGGATTCTTCGTCTGGACACAGACAGTCTTTCAAAAAAAGGCGAACTTGAAGAAAAACTTGAAGAATTCAGAAACGGACAGTACGACATTCTTTTGGGAACTCAGATGGTTGCAAAGGGACTTAATTTTCCAAAACTGCAGCTTGTCGGCGTAATTCTGGCAGATACAGGTCTACACATGCCGGACTTTAGGGCTGCAGAACGTACGTTCAGCCTTATAACACAGGTTGCAGGCCGAGCCGGAAGATTTTTTCCGGACGGAAAAGTTCTTGTCCAGACATACAATCCGCAGCGGGAGCCGATACTGTTTGCCTGCCGTTCAGATATAAGCGGATTTTACAATTATGAACTTAACCAGCGGAAGATGATTGGTTTTCCGCCGTTCAACAGGCTTGTCCGCCTTGTTTTCAGGAGTCCAAACCAAAATCAGGCTTCTTCATGTGCAGAGCAGGCAGCACAACTTCTTGAACAGATCTGCGGTACAAATGCAGAAGTTATTGGACCAGCAGAATGCCCGGTATTTAAGATTTCACAGAATTTCAGGTTTCAGATTCTACTGCGAGGGCAAAACATAACAATGCTTCAGAAAGCAGCTTCGACCTTACTTAACAACTACACTCACCCACAGTCAGTCTATATTGAATGCGACATTGATCCGCTTTCCCTTATGTAACCGCCGAATACCGTACAAAGCCCGCCAATCAGGGATGAACGCGTTCTCCGTCAAATTTAATCTTATAAAGGAATAATCCCTGCGCAGGTGCCGTTGCTCCAGCCTTTTTTCTGTCTTTTGCAAGAAGAATTTTTTCCATTGAATCAACAGGGGCTCCAGTTCTGTCAAGATTAATAAGGGTTCCTGTTATTGTGCGAACCATTTTCCACAAAAATGCATTTGCTTCAATTTCAAAAACAACCATTTCCTTCCCGTTCGGGAACGACGGCTGCTTAAAAAATCTTGCTCCATTTATAAATCTGAATGTAGAAAGGCTTTCATCACCGCTGGCTGCAAAGCTGGCACAGTCAATTTCTCCCTTAAGGCAGGCACACATTGAATTAAGCCGTTCTAAATCCGGTTCGTACTGAACGCACCACGCATAGCGGGTCTGGCTTGCAAGAATGAAATCTGGACATATAAAATATCTGTAAACACGACTTGTTGCGCTGAACCTTGCATTAAAATCCATAGGAACTTCCTCAGCAGCAGTAATCCTTATATCCTGAGGAAGAAAACTGTTAATCGCACGCGGATAGCGGTCAACAGGAATTGAATCTATGTTAGAAATAAAATTTGCACTCTGTGCTAAAGCGTGAACTCCGCTGTCAGTCCTTCCGGAACCATATAAAATTACAGGCTCCTTGTGGATTTTTTCCAAGGCCTTTTCAATTTCACCCTGAACAGTTCTGCAGCAGTTTTTTACTTCACCGCAGTCCTGACGCTGCCAGCCGCAAAAATCAGTTCCATCGTAAGAAATAGTAAGCAGAATATTACGCACAGATTCCCCTAAAAATCATCATCGTTCAATTCTTTAGCAAGCTGATCATAAAGATTTCTTGCCTTTTCCAGAAGAGGTCCCGGCTTATTCTTTGAAGACTTACCGAGTCCAAAAATGCGGGCAATTGCAGTTTTAGATTCACTCAGTTTTTTAAGCCTTAACTGAAGGTCATCCTGCTGTCCATAGTTATATTCCAAAAGCCCGCACAAGTAAATCACTCCGTCCCATCCGTAGTTTTTATCCATGTCAGGACCAAAATTTCCCAAAGTAGAAGATTTTTCCGTTCTGTCCGTTTCGCACTGAATTGCCTGATGATAAAAAAACAGAGCCTTTCTTTTCATTACATCAGAAATGTACTGAAAATTGTGACCCGGAACAGCCAGATCAAGTTCATGCGTAAGCCATGAAAGCCTTAAAGAAAGGAAAGCTGATTTCATTGTAGGCAGAAGATCCGGATTCAGTTTTGAATATGTTAAAAGCGCAAGATAATAGTAGGCACATCCGTCAAAAAGAGAGCGTTCATGCTTAAGGTTAAAATGAGGAAAAATAGTATTTACCTTTTCCTTACGTTCATCGCGG
Organism: Treponema sp.; assembly: GCA_045123335.1. Classification (GTDB taxonomy): domain Bacteria; phylum Spirochaetota; class Spirochaetia; order Treponematales; family Treponemataceae; genus Treponema_D. The sequence continues at coordinate 13,377 of JBGVIP010000068.1, read as the reverse complement.
CTTTCAAAAAGCTTATCGGCATCTTCCTTCTTTTTTATTTCTGTAAAATCTGACCACAAAAGAGCCGTGTAGCAGTTTGGACAGGCACCGATATCATAGATGAGCGGATAGATTCTTCCAAATTTTGCAGAAGGTTCAAAGATTCGGTGCAAATCATCGGTAAGTCCGCCAGCAATCATACGACCGTTTCCGCTTCGCATTACTTCCTTTTCAAAAGCTTTTTTGCATACAGGACATATTACCTTATCTTTTGAAAAATATGAAATTGCAGGCTTCTTTTTTTCTTCTGTTGCCTTTTTTTTGCTTGAAGATGATACCACACCCCGCCTCCTGACAGATGAAATTAAAGCTGTTCTATTATAACGAACGCCTGTGCGTATTCTTTTTCATGACTTAATGATACATGAATTTTTGAATTTCCGCATTTATTTTTTAAGATTTCAAGAGCTTTTCCTTCAACAAAAAGTTCAGGTTTACCGTTTTCATCATTCTGAATGTACACCTCGGTAAGTTCATAGCCAAAAATTCCGGTTCCAAGGGCTTTTCCAAAGGCTTCCTTTGCAGCAAAACGGGCCGCATAATGCTCTGCAGCACTCTGAACGGAAGATGCAGAATTACATTCTTTCTGATTAAAAAAGCGCGCAATCATTTCCGGAGATTTCACCCATTTTTCAAAGCGGGAAACCTTTGCAATGTCTGTTCCAATGCCAAAAATCATTAGTTTCCCTTTTCTGCAGGTTCAAGTGTTTTTTCTGCTTCATCCGCCGTACTCTGCTCTTCCAGCGGTTTTTCAGATTCCAGCGCATCAAGGGCCAGTTCTTCCGTTTCTTCTTTAGCCTCTTCCGAAATCTTTTTTTCTGCGACAGACACAGAAATTACCTCAGATGACTTTTCTACTAGAGCCAGATTTGAAGGAAGTTTTACCTGAACAGGGACTTCATAAGTTCCCTCTGCTTCTATTGAACTGCAGTCAGCAAGAACAGTTTTTTCTGTGTAATTATAATTTTCAAGAACTGTAACAGTTCCGGCAACTTTAATCGAAAATTTTGGAATTTCAGAAACAATTTCAAATTTCGGATCAAGTCCTGTCAAAGTCGGTGTAAGTCCTGTATAAATTTTTGTGTCTGTAGCCGGAATTACAGAAATCGTAACCCTAAAATCTCCTTCAGGAACAACTTTTACAAGAGAATTCACTGAATCAAGTTTAACGTCACGGGAAAAATTAGTTGCAGCGCCGGAAACAATGACTTTTTTTGTATCTATGTGCTTTACCTTTCTTAAAATTTTAGACGGTCCCACAACTTTTACAGTAGACGGACTTACATCAATATTTGAAATTGTATAGCCGTGCTCAACCTCGCCGGAAAGCGCCGGTTTAACAGGAATGTAGGCAAGTTCCTTTGTATCAAGATCTACGGTTACATACTCAGGCTTTACGGAATATTCAAGCGGATCAAGAAGCATAAGATCCTCATTCATGGAAATCATTACAGGAATATTGTAGACGCCTTTTTCTGCATAATCACTGTAGTTTACAGAAGCAAAAATATTTCCAGAATTAATTGAAGGCATATTTTCCGCTTTTGAACGTACTGTAACCTTAACATAACGCGGAATTTCTGTTGTAGACATCATTAGTCCGTTTGCTTCAACCTTCAAGGGAACTGTAAAAACCTTGCGTTCAAGGGAAGCAATGCGATTAAAAACATAGAGGACGATTGCAAGAACAATACAGATTACCTTCTGTCCCCACGAATCAAATATGGAATCAGTCAGCTTTTTTATGTTCATCGATTGTGTCCTCCATATTGTAAGAATCAGGTGTTATATCGAGAAGGTTTTCCAAAATCTTTGTTATTTCATGAACGGAAAGGTCATAATGAAGTTTTGAATCATAGGCAAGACTAAGCGCGCCGGTTTCTTCGGAGACAACAAGAATGACAGAATCACTTATTTCAGAAAGTCCGAGTGCAGCGCGATGTCTTGTACCAAAAGTTTTTCTGATATCATACTGTTCGCTTAAAGGCAAAAAACAGCCGGCAGCAACAAGTTTACCGCCCTGAATAAAACAGGCTCCGTCATGAAGAGGCGTATCCATTCCAAAAATTGTAACAAGAAGACTTGAAGAAATGTCTGCGTTAAGTCTGGTTCCGGTCTGAACTATGTCATCAAGTTTGGTGTGCCTTAAAAAAACAGCAAGCATACCGCGCTTCTGCTTTGAAAGCATTTCTGCGGCAATAAGGACAGAGTCAACGTATGTATGCTTTGATCTGGTTCCAAATGCAAACCACTGGTTCTGCCCCAGTTTGAGGAACATTTTTCTTAATTCCGGCTGGAACACAATTGCAAATGCAACCACAAGAAGAGGCGCAATAATATTAAAAATCCATAGAAGCGTTTCCAGATGAAGGATAAGGGCAACTGTATAAAAAACAAGTACAATTACCGCAGCCTTAATGATCTGGAGACTGTTTGTGCGAACTATTACTTCATAGGCTTTGTACAAAATAAAAGCCAGAATTCCCACATCTAGAACAGGACGAAGGATGTCATAAAATGCCAATAAACTATCTATAGATTTCACGTTTTCTTCCTGATTATCTAATATACCTCAAAACCTGTAATGTATCTACAGTTTCTTTTACATCATGAACACGAACCATAAATGCACCGTTCATAACAGAAACAAGATCTGCTGCAAGAGTTCCGCTAAGCCTGTCCTGAACTTCCCTGCCTGTCATCTGGCCGATACAGCTTTTTCTGGACAAAGCCATAAGGACAGGATATTTTCCATGACACAGTTCGCCCGTTTTTTTAATGAGCATTACGTTGGCATCAAGATCTTTTCCAAATCCGATTCCAGGATCAACTACAATTCTTTCCAGACGAATGCCGTTTTTAACTGCAAATTCTGCGCGGCCTTCAAGATATGAACTTACTTCTTCAAAAACATCTTCGTATTTTCCATTATTCTGCATGTTTACAGGAATGCCACGCTTATGCATAAGGATTACAGGGATGTCTGTTTCTGCACAAAAAGCGGCCATTTCAGGATCATCTTCAAGTGCAGAAATATCATTTAAAATATCAGCGCCTGCTTCAAGAGCTTTTTCCATTACAATTTTTTTTCTTGTATCTATTGAAATAGGAATATCAGAATGCCTGCGTATTTCTTCAATTACAGGAATCATACGGCGGATTTCTTCTTCTGCAGAAACATAGTCGCTTCCGGGTCTCGTTGATTCAGCCCCGATATCAAGGATATCTGCCCCCTGCTCTATAAGTTCAAGGGCATGTTCTGCACCGCCGCGGCTTTCACACCAAAATGAATCAGGTGTTACGTTTACAATTCCCATAACAAACGCCGGTAATTCAGTTGTAATCTGCCGGTTTTTAAGCGCAAAAGTCTGCATTTTTCAAAACCTCTTTTATAAATTCATTTTTTATTTGTGTACTTTTTGAAGAAGCTGCAGTGCAGTTTCCTTTAAATCATCTGCTGTCATTCCTGCGGCTTCACATACTTCATGACGGGAGCCCTGTTCATAAAAACGTTCAGGGAAAGCTTTTACAGCAATATTCATAACTCCGTTACGGGCACATACAGAAGCAATGTATTCGCTTATGCCGCCGGTCTTAATTCCGTCTTCTACAATAACAACGGCATCATACTGGACTGCAATAGAAAGGAAATATTCTTCATCAAACGGCTTTATAAACCTTAATGAATAAATGTCAGCAATAATGTCCTTAAATGCAAGCGCACGTCCAGCTGTAATCGTTTCAGAGAACATTCCGCCCGTAGTTACAAAAAGAACGCGCTCCGGCTTATATAAAGAATCTTCGAATTTTGCAGCAAACGAAGGCTCATAATCCATTGCGGAAACAAGAACTCCCCTTCCTTCCACAACAGTCTGAGAAAAACATTCCAATTCTGTCGGGCAAGACATCTTAGGATAGCGGATCATAGTGGCTCCAGGAGCTTTTACAGCATATTCAAGAAGCCTGTCCAGATCTGCAGCGGACGCAGGTGCAAGGATTCTAAGTCCCGGCACAGGTCTAAAAAGCGCAATATCGAACAGCCCCTGATGTGTTTCTCCATCAGAAGGAACTGCCCCGGCGCGGTCTAAAACCATAATGACTTTAAAACCCTGCAGCGCAACATCATGTATAACCTGATCAACCGACCGCTGCATAAAAGTGGAATAAATGCACACAACAGGAAGAATTCCGCCCTTAGCAAGCCCGCCTGCAAAGGTAACTGCGTGTTCTTCTGCAATTCCGACATCAAAGAATCTGTCCGGATAGTGGCGGGAAAAAGCCGCAAGACCAGTTCCCTTAGCCATGGCAGCTGTAATGCACGCAATTTCAGTGTGTTTTTCAGCAAGCCTCATAAGAGAATTGCTGAACGCTTCCGTAAAACTTACAGTATCGAATTTTTCTACCGTACCGTCAGAAGTTACAAACGGACCTACGCCATGAAACCTTTCCGGATTATGCTCTGCAGGACTGTATCCCTTTCCTTTTTTTGTAAGGACATGAACGACAACAGGACGGTCCATGCGCTTTACGCGGTTCAAGACAAGAATCAAATCCTTTATGTCATGACCGTTAAGCGGTCCAACATATTCAAAACCAAGGTCTGTAAAAAGATTTGTAGAAAGAAGAAGTCCCTTTAATCCGCGCTTAAATCTGAATACAAATTTCGTAAGGAATTTATTTATGCCCGGAACTTTTTCAACAAGTCCGTCAATTCCATGTCTGAAACTCTGATAGTGCCTTGTCATTGTAAGGCGGCTTAAATATCTGGAAATTGCACCGGTATTAGGATCAATTGACATCTGATTGTCGTTTACAATTACAATCAGATTTTTTGCAATCTGACCGGCATTAGAAAGAGCTTCTATTGCAAGTCCGCCTGTAAGGGCTCCGTCACCTATTACAGCAATGCATTTTCCTTCTTTTCCAAGAATTCTGTTTGCCTGCTGAAGTCCCAGTGCCGAAGAAATTGAAGTAGACGCATGACCGTTATCAAAAAAATCATGCTCGCTTTCTGCCTGTTTTGTAAAACCGGAAAGCCCTGATTTCTGCCTTAAAGAAGAAAATTCTGCATAGCGGCCGGTTAAAAGTTTATGGGCATAACACTGATGGCTTACATCAAAAACAATTGCATCTTTAGGGCTGTCAAAAACTTTATGAAGCGCAACTGTCAGTTCAACAATACCAAGATTGCTTGCAAGGTGGCCGCCGTTTTTTCCGACTACATCTATAATCACCTTACGAATTTCAGCAGAAAGTTCATTAAGCTGTTTATGAGAAAGTGATTTTATATCTTCCGGCGAATGAATATTAGAAAGTAACGTATTAACCCCAATAAATTACAAGCATTATCATATACAAAAAAGACCGGAACTGCAAATAACAAATCAGTCCCGGTCTTATAAGACATTTCAAAGTAACGTCAATTACTTTGCCTTATGTCTGTTTCTTCTAAGCATCTTCTTACGCTTATGTGTCGCCATCTTCTGGCGTTTTCGTTTTTTTCCACAAGGCACGATGGCACCCCTCTACTAGTAAAGTGTTATTAATTATTATCCAAATCGTAACTTCGGTCAAGTGATTTAGAATAAAATTTCTCAAGAAACTTTAAAATTATTTCAGAAGCTTCGGCAATTCCGTCGGAATCCGGCGACAGATGAACCACTGTTGCTCCCGGAATGTCATGCATGTAAGTATACTGTTTTTTTGCATACTTACGGCTGTTCCTTTTTATTTCATAGCGAATTTTTTCAAGACCTTCCGCATCATTAAAATCATTGGAAAACCATTCCCTGTAACCAATTGCCTGCATTCCCGGCATGGTTGATGTACAGCCGGAAGCAATGAGGGAACGCACTTCCCTTTCCAGGCCCTGCTCAAACATTAAATCAACGCGACTATTAATCCGCTCATAAAGTTCGTCCCGGTCACGCTCTAAAATAATTGTACAGAATTCATATTCTTTTCTTGGAACAGAATTAAGTTCAAAAAAACTTTTAGGCTTTCCGGCCGTATAGTAAATCTCCAGTGCACGGCAAATTCTGTAAGAATCGTTTACGTTGATTTTTTCTGCGCTTACCGGATCTATATTGCACAATTCAGCATAAAGAGCCTCATTTCCTTCTATTTCAAGACGATTTTTTATCTTTTCCCTTACCAAAGGAGCAGATTCAGGCGTAACTGGAAGCCCCATTATAAAACTTCTGATATAAAATCCAGTTCCGCCGGCAACAACAGGAATTTTCCCCCGGTTAAAAATATTCCTGCAGGCAAGGTCTGCTTCACAAACAAAATCAGCAACAGTAAACTGCTGATCCGGATTTCTTATGTCTACAAGATGATGAGTCAGTTCAGATTTTTCCTGCTCCGACGGTTTTGCAGTTCCAATATCCAAATTTCTGTAAACCTGCATGGAATCGGCACTGATAAGTTCTGCACGATCTTTAAAAAAAGAATGACTGCTTTTACCAAAAAGATTTAAGGCTAAAGCAGTCTTTCCTGATGCAGTTGGAGCAAACAGAATTATAACAGGTACAGGCACTATTATTTGTTGCCGTCGTCAATTCTGTAACTTACTTTCTTACAGAACAACTGGCGGGCTCCCAATGACACAGCCTTTCCTGCGTTCTTTTCAAGTTCCTGATCATTAATTTTTGACATCTGATATGCACGACGACTGGCAGCTACAGTAATCTGATAAATATTATCTGTAAAACCAATCAACTGTTCCAAAGGAAAAATGGATTCCATAATTACCACCCGAAATATTGAATATTATTCGTCCAAAAAGAACTGTACGGCAGATATCCCTACCGTTTGTATTTTACCATTATATTAAATTTAAGTAATTCAGTCAAATAGAAGTTTTATCTGAACTTTGCAAGTCTAAAGAATTCCGGCAGCAGTCTTTAACGTAACAAGTTTTGATCCGCATGCAGATTCCAGAAGGAAAAATAGCAGCGACTTTACCTGCCCTAAAGCTTCTGAACTTAAAGTAATATTAACCGCTTCCTGCGGAGAAAGTACAGAAATTCCCTGTAAAAAAGCAAAGGCTGCAGCCGGAAGATAAAAAGTTCCGCCTTTTCCCGAACATTCCCTGCACGAAAATCCGTTGTCTACTGCAGAATAATAACCATCAAAAAGTTTTTTTCCGCAGTGGGCACAGTAACTGGCATCCGGCTGAACGCCCATCAGTTCCAGAAAGCGCCATAAAAAACGCATAAACCCCGAATAAGCTTCATCATGATTTTCGCAGGCATCAAGTCCGGTTATAAAACCGTTTACAAGCGCCCAGCAGCGTTCGCTGTTTCCCGCACAATGAGTTTTAATGCAGAGTTCAGCCGCTAATGATGCAGCACAGGATTTAAATATGTTCTCCCTGAATGTAAGGTGATAGTTTTTAACGTCAAAATCAGAAATTTTATAATTGTTTTTAGAAAAACTAAGGTAAACCGTTCCCGTATTCCAGGTAGACACAAGAGATTTCAAACGGCTCTTTGGTCCGCCGTAAAGAACGGCATAAATAATGCCTTCTGTGCGTGTCAGCAGACAGACAGAAGAATTATTTTCTCCCAAAGGCTTTATCGAAAGAACCGTTGCGTAAGTAACAAGGCTACGGTTCATTCTAGTGCAGAATCTCTATGTTCTTATTGTTCTTCATGTCTGTAACGGCATCCGAAATAACTGCGGCAACATCTGAAACAGAATTATTCCATGAAAATCCGAAACTTGCAAAGAAATGGATTCCCTGCATGTCGCAAAGACGCGCAAAACGTTCTTTTATAAGCTGAAGTACATTCTGAATTGATTCGCGGTCACAGTTTGGAGCAATAAGCATAAACTCATCGTCTCCGCAGCGGTATGCAAGCCTTTGTCTGCTCTGAACCGAATGGAAACTGTCTGCAACAATTTTAATTGCAGAATCACCAAAATCATGTCCGTATTTTTCATTAAGACCGGCAAGACCTTCTATATCAGCATAGATTACACCAAGAGAATCCAGATCCCTGTATTCTGTAGCCAAAAGATATGCATATTTTTCAATATTAAACAGATCGGTAAGCCCGTCATGTTCTGCCTTTCTCATTACGGCAGATGTATTCACACCTGAATTTGTAATGTTTTTTACAAAAGCAACGGCAATAGAAGGTTCTACATCCGAAATATGAATAGAAACATTGAACCACTGGTACCTGTTGTCTTCGTAGCGTCTGAATGTATATTCAAGGACATCACCCGGAGTCATTTCACGAAGGCGCTTCATGGAGAAGAAATTCTTTGCACCCTCAAGATCTTTTGGATGAATTGATTCAATAATCCTTTCATAGGAAGAATCCCAGTCAAGCATAGGAACATCTTTAGGAACATTATCTTCGAATACGATGTGTACAACTTCACCGGAAAGAAGGTCAAATTTAAAAATCCATGGATACATATCCTGTGCAACCATAGAAAAATACCAGTTTGAAGAAAGGACTTCTTTACGGCTTAATTCAAGAAGCTCGGACATATTGTCCATCTTCTTTTTTGAATCTGTAATATCTACAAAATATACAACTATAAGGGAACATTCATCGCAGGAAATTTTTAAAGGAACAAATGCAACGTTGCTCCATTCCCCTGTAGTTCTCTGGAAAATAAATTCGCTTCTCTGCTCAAGTGACGTAAATTTCTTTCGAAGGTGCTGACGGTCCATCATTACTGTAGCAAGAGCCCTGTATTTAGACGCCATTGAATTAGTAACGCTGTTAAGCATTGTATGATCCCATTCATACAGCTGCGGAACCTTATAAAAATCCTTCTGGTAAAAACTTTTTATGGCAACAATTTTATTGTTATCAGTATCCATTACATAGATACCGTAAACGCGTCCTGCAACTTTATCTAGAATTTCATGTAGAGATACACCAAGGTCATCAAATATTTTTTCACTTTCAGCCATAAGAAACAAACCTCTAATAAGTCACAGAATTCAAAAGCAGACTGCAGATAAAATATGATTAAGAATACAATATGCTTTAATCCATTGTATCATGAATTTTAAACAATTCCAAAGAAAAACAAAAAATAAATTTTAATTTTTTTTCATTTTTTAGCATTTTTGCTATTGACCTTTTTTTCTTAATTTTATAATATAAAAACATCTCAACCACGAGAGATTGGGCTATTAGCTCAGTAGGTAGAGCACCGCCCTTTTAAGGCGGCTGTCTCAGGTTCGAATCCTGAATAGCTCAAAAAAAGACTTCCGAAGTTTCGGAAGTCTTTTTTTTTTACAGTTGACTTATTTTTTCTTGAAATCCAGACATATCATCATTATGTTCTAACTAGCAAAAAATCACACATTTCTGTAAAATAGAGTTTAAGTGGGAAACTAATTAATCCTGTCTGAAGCGTAAAAATATCAAAAGGATTTTATATAAATTGAAAAAATTTACTAAAAAGAATGTTTCAAAAGACACTGTAATGAAACTGCATAATTCGTATGGAATTGAACTGCTGGAGGCCTCGATTTTTGCAAGACGGGGAATTACAACAGGTCAAGACATTATGTATTTTCTTGAAAGCGACAAAAGATTCACTCACCTTCCGTTTATGTTTTCTTACATGGAAGATGCAGTAAGCAGAATTACAGATGCAATTGAAGAAGGCGAAAAAGTACTTATTTTCGGTGACAAGGATGTTGACGGAGTTACAAGTACAGCAATTTTATACGGCTATTTGAAAAAACAGGGTCTGGACGTTCAGTGGCGGCTTCCAGTCGGAGAAGACGCATACGGACTTTCCATAGAAGCAATTGATGAGTTTATGAAAAGCACGGATGGTTACGGCTCCCTTATAATTACCGTTGACTGCGGAATAAGCAATGTAAAGGAAATTGCCTACGCACGCGAAAAAGGAATAGACGTAATTGTTACAGATCACCATAATCCGCCGGACGAACTGCCGGACGCAACTCTTATAATTGACCCTAAAATGCAGGATTCTGGCTACCCTTTTAAAGACATTTCCGGAGCAGCAGTTGCGTACAAACTTGTTTCTGCCCTGCGCTTCAGTAAATTTACAACAGTTTACAACCAGGACATTACCCTGCTGGACATACAGCCCCTTTCTGACGGAAGTTTCAGAATTGACTGCATAAAAACAAGGAACCTCTGTCCTAGACGGAATTTTTCACAGACATTCTTTCCGGGCGCAACATCAATTTACAATACAAAACTTGCAGACTTTTTAAGAGGGCAGCAGATTTTTGTATGGAACGAGAATCTGGTAAAATCAAGGCTCGCAGCTGTTTTCGGTTCTAATGTTGATTTTCAGGTTTTTGACCTGCAGCCGGAAGCGGCAAAAATAATGCCTGCAATTGCAAAAAAAGATCTTTCTGAACTGAAAAATCTTTCAAAAATGGTAAAATACACAGACTCACCAGTTACAGAAATAACAGGATTTTACAATTTTTTTGTAACATTCATAGAAAAAACTCAGCTAATGCATTTTCCAAAACAGGAAGAAGAAAGCATGCAGGACCTTCAGCTGGTCGGTGTAGCTGCCCTTGCAGACATCATGCCGATGCGCAATGAAAACAGAATCTTTGTAAAAAATACACTTGCTGCAATAAACGGCGGAAAAACAAGAAAAGGACTTGCAGAACTTCTTGCACGTCTTGATCTAAGCGGAAAACAGATAACTTCAACAGACCTTTCATGGAAAATGATTCCGGCATTAAACGCTTCTGGACGAATGGGCCAGTCAAACCTTTCGCTTGAACTCCTTATTTCAGAAGATGCCGCTTCCCGCAACAGAATTGCAAATAAAATAATAGAGCTGAATGAGCAGCGCAAGATTTATGTTGCAGACGGTGAACTTTTTACGTCTAAACAGGCAGCAGAAAGCGTTGAAAAATTCAACAACAAACTCTGCATTGTAGCGGACGAACGCATAAACCGCGGCGTAACGGGAATTCTTGCAGCAAAAATAATGCAGAAATACAACGTTCCATCAATTGCGATGACTTTTACAGAAGACGGACAGACCGTAATCGGTTCAATGAGAAGCTGTAGAAACTGCATTGCAACAACTTTTCTGGATCAGTTTGGAGACATTTTCTACAATCATGGAGGACACGACGCAGCAGCCGGATTCAGTTTTTCTAAATCAAGATTAGAGGAATTCATGAACAAAGCAAAACAGCTTTCTGCTGGAATTTCCCTTTCTGAAGAAGAAGATACAATCGACATTGATGCAGAAATTCCAAGCGACTACATTACTCCTGACCTTCTAAAAACAGTAGATTTGTTTGAGCCGTTTGGCGAAGCGAACAGCGAACTTGTATTCATGTCCAGGGAATTAAAAATTCAGGATGCAGCAATAGTCGGAAAATCTGAACGCCAGCACCTTAAACTTGTTTTTGACTGCGGAAAATTTAAATTTCCAGCAATGTTTTGGGGGGAAGCCGACCGCCTTAACAGGGACTTCAGGACAGGAGACAGTCTGAACGTTCTCTACGGAATAAGCAAAAATTGCTTTAACGGTAATGTAACGCCTCAGATGATTCTGATGGATGCAGAAAAAAAATAATTATTATATAGAAATATTTTTATTGGAGACAGTAATGAAACGATTAACAGCGATTTTATTTATTCTAGCAACGGCAGTTTATTCGGCAGCAGCAAAAAACGTTTCTTTCCGCACAGAAGATTATTCTGGAACAGTGGTTTATAGCGAAAAACTGAAGCAGGGAGACGCACTTTTTGCCCGCATGAACATGCACATTTCAAGATATGCAAAGAAAAAGAATACTTCAGACGTAAAGGCTGTCATTCAGCTGTATAGAGACAATCAAAAACTTGACTCTGCACAATTCTTTTTCCTTAATTCAAAAACAAGAAGACAGACCGCTCCAGACATGCTTGCAGCAATTCCCCTTACCCGTTCCCTTGAGCCGGCTTCAAGTTATTCTATAAAAATTATTTTCAGCACTGGAATTCAGGATGAAAACGCAAAAGAACTTATTCTGCCGTTCAGCCTTGAATCAAATCCTGTTAAAGAGACAACTATAGAATTAACTCCTGATGAAGCGGGAAAAATTCAGTTTATGTCGCTGGAACGAATTAATCAGGCAGAAAAAATTTCTTCAATACTTGAAACAATTAATACATCTTCCCTGTACAGTTTTAAGGCATTTTCACTGCCGTTAAAAGATTCTGTAAAAAAATCATCTTTTGGAGACAAAACAATTTTTTCTACAGAGGGACAAAAAAGCCGAACAAGCACATTATCCGGTAACGTTTATGCGGCTTCTGACGGGACAGAAGTTTATGCGTGCGCAGAAGGAAAAGTTCAGCTTGCAGAATACATAGCTTCAAGCGGTTGGACTGTAGTAATTGAACACTTACCTGGACTTTACAGCGTGTACAAGAACCTTGGAACTGTAAGCGTAAAGAACGGTTCAAATGTAAAACAGGGAGAAAAACTTGGGCTTACAGGAACAAGCGGAGCAAATCCTTCCAGTCAGTTTCAATGGGACGTATGGCTTAACAACTCGCCGGTAAATCCAGAGTTTTTTACAACAGACTTCATATTCAGTTCTGCTGAGTAATTATTACCCCTTTTATTCTTTTTTTAATACAAGGGAACCGTCTTCTACATATATGCCGTAATATGTTCCCGGACTGCAAAGGGACAGGTTTACGGTATATCGTTTTTTTATGCCGTAAAAAACAAAAGAAAGAGGATTAAAGGCAAAAGAGCCTAATCTGAAAAGATTTTTGCGCTCTGTTTCTGAAGTTCCAAAAAGGCAGGCACCGTTTTCCATGTAGTAATGAATAAGGTTTGTCCCCTGTTTTTTCTTAAGGAATGTATTCCTAGAAACTACAGAATTTGTTCCGTAAATTTTTTCCGGAAAATAATAATTGTGCCCGCTGAAATCCACATCTGCAAAATCAATTGCAAGGAATTCCTTTGGCCATGAACGCTCTATAACTGCAAATTCCATTCCGCTTCTGTCTAAAAGAGAGACACTTGCACTTACAGACTCTCCTTCCGGATTATCCGTAGAACCAAAAAGAATGATTCTTAAAACCTGATAGTTATCCGGAGTAACCCTTGAATAAGAAAAAATACCGAATATAAAACTGAACAGATTCCATACAATAAGAATACTTAAAATCAATACAAAAAGAGAAAAAAAGAATGAATTAAAACGCTTCTTTAATGTCATTTATCTTCCCGTCATGGCAAGGAAAGCCTTTTCGTCAATTACAGGAATGCCAAGTTTTGCTGCTTTTGCATTTTTTGAAGAACCGCTAGAAACGTCATTTGTTACAAGATAGCTTAAATCCTTCGTAA
>JBGVIP010000067.1:0-2891 GCA_045123335.1 Treponema sp. | reverse complement strand
GCTAAATATTCACCCGGTTTATGCAAAAGAACTTCAAAAAAACTGCAAAGCGTTGTATGATTACAGTTGCTACGTCTATAGAATCAAGAACAACATAAAATCCGGCATGAAAAACGACGAAGCCATTGAAGAAGCAATCGGCTGGGCAGAAAAAGAACACCTCTTAGGCAACTTCTTCAAAATCCAGAAAGCGGAGGTAATTGGTATGAGTTTAACGGAATTTGACGAAGATGAATTTAAGCGCATCTGCCGCGAAGATGGCCGCAAGGAAAAAGCGATTGAAGATGCTGTAAATTTACTGAAAATGCACGTACTCTCAAATGAACAGATTTCGCAGGCAACAAACCTTACATTGGAAAAAGTTCGTGAACTTGCAGAAAGCATTACGGTAAAGGCTTAAAAAATCTATTTGCAGCAATTTGCATTATATAAAATAACTAGGCCATTGAAGAAGCCATCACTTGGGCAGAAAAACAGCACCTTCTCGGTAGCTTCTTCAAAATCCAGAAAGCGGAGGTAATCGGTATGAGTTTAACGGAATTTGACGAAGACGAATTTAAGCGCATCTGTCGCGAAGATGGCTACGCTGAGGGTCTTTCTGAAGGGCTTTCTAAAGGACAGGAAGATGGACGCATGGAAAAGGCTGTTGAAGACGCTGTAAATTTACTGAAAATGCACGTACTCTCAAATGAACAGATTTCGCAGGCAACAAACCTTACATTGGAAAAAGTTCGTGAACTTGCAGAAAGCATTACAGTAAAGGCTTAAAAAAAATTAGGTTGACGACCTCTAAAAATGATATGTACCCCCTTTCTGTTTGTCCAGAAAAGGGGGTACATATCAAAATTGCGGGTCGTTAAACAAAAAGTATTTCTCAATCAGAAATTCTGTATATATCGTTTCGATACAGATTCTATTGGGACTGAACTATCATTTTATGATAGCACAGTCCCAATACAGTAGTTTTTTATTCTTCAGTTTTTTCAAAACTCAATTGTCCAGAATTGAGATTCAACAATATCTTATTAGGCATTGGATGAGAAATACTACAAACAACATCTTCTAGGAGTGTATTGTCCTCTAAAACAATACTGACAATACTTCCAACTGCTTTACTATCTAATTGTTCCATAATTACAAATCTCCTCTCGCAACCAAAGTAAAAATTGCATTTCTTTTTGCATAATCGAGTGTGGAGAACCATTTACCCTCAAAAGTCCATCCACCATTACCACGTTCTACTGTAGCTAAAACTGTGTCGTAGACATCAAGTAAGACCCACTCATCCCCACGTTTATTCCAACGAAGTTTTGGCATATCTACCTCCATACCCCACAATTTTTGGGGAAATAAAATTAAAAGCATTTTCTGTGGGCTGTTTACCACCATGTGGCTGCTTACTAGAGAATATTTATACTGTGATTGATTAAAAGAACTTCCCTCAGAATCGGTTATCAAACAGTATAAATACAATTAATAACCGTAACTCCATGGGATTATAGAGATAGGACAGACGTATGCCTTATAGACATATGCCCTTACAGAAGTTTTTATTGTTCCCACTTCTGTCAAAATTAAAATACCGTAATAACAAGTCAGCGTCAATTCGAAATTCATAATATACCGATAATTTTAAATTAAAGGCATATCAATCATTCTAGTTCATTTGGCATCCACAATTTGAACAGAAATGAATTGGTGCATATTTTCCATGACATTCGACTTCTTCTTCATTTCCGCATTCAGGACATTTATAATCCCTATACCAAATCTTATCTTCGAAATCATCGTCCAAATCTTCATCTTCATAGTTCATAAAGTATATCTCCTTCTATTTTGGATTCTTTATTGTATTATACACCCAAATACTCAGTTATTGGTTATTATTCAAACTTAATCTCTTACACTTACAAACTTCAGTTGCTCCCATTTGTAAAAAGCATTTTTCATTCGTCCTTCAACATCACGCATGTTTTTAGTTTTTGAAAGAATATCACGAAGTTCGGGTTCGCATATATTGAAATTATATTCTTTTAATAGTTCCTGGATTTTTAAAAATTTAGCTTCTGGTTGATGACCCTCCAAAAATTGCGGGTCGTTAAACCTTAATTGTTTCCGTTTTTGAAGAATCAATCGGGAGTTTTTGTAATTCACTCATGTCCCAATTATACACCTCTTTGGTACATAAGACAAGGAATATGTACCAATTTTTATGTTTTTGGTACACATAAAAGAAACGTGCACAAATTTTGAGATTTTTGGTACATAATGTTAGCTATTACTGAATTTTGCGTAAATACGCATTTTTAGGGAATAGAAAGAACTAGGCTGCACTATAAATCTCTGCTTCAAGTTCTTTTATTGCAGCAAGATATTGTGGCTTACCACCGAATGCGTTTACAAGTTCTGTTGGTGTTCCAAGTTCTTTAAGCGGGTCTACGGTAAGGATCTTCATACTTTCGATATTTTCAATTCCGTTTTCTGCGTATTTTTCGAGCAGCGCTTCAAGAACGGTTCGTGCTTTATCTCCGTATTTTGTCCAATAGTTTCGTTTGCGGACATTTTCAGCTCTTTCGCGTCGGGTAAGAGCAGGAGCATCCCATGCTATGTGGCAGATTAAATCAAAAATATCTAAATCTGATTTGATTTCTTCTTTTAGTTCTTCGAAGTTTAATCCCTGCTTTTCGAGTTCTTCTATGATAGCCTGTTTCTTTTCTGCATCGTTCCAAGCCTGCAAAAAGTTGTCGAGGCTACGATATGAAGTTAGGATTCCGTGTTTTGTATATTCTTTAAGACTGCAGGTTATAAGTTTTCCGTTTGAATCAAGGAACTGGCGGCGTTCACTTAAGATGCTTACATCAACACCTGCGATGTAGACTTTTTCTTTTTTG
>JBGVIP010000066.1:0-2025 GCA_045123335.1 Treponema sp. | reverse complement strand
ACCTTTCAGTGCTGGAGCGGAGTGAAATAGGATTGGATTTGAAGTGTTTGTATATTATAATAGGTGTATTACTTATTATGATAGGCTCTCGGAATCTTGAGCCTTCCGACTAAGATTCACCGGTCGGATGAACCTTGACAGGTAAATATTATCCAGAATGGATATGACAAGTAATAAACTGAGAAAAATGACGCACTTTTATAGACCTTGCGTCAGACATGGTTTATAATGGTATTGCTTATGAAATTAAGCGGCTTGTTCAAAGAGATCTTTTAGCTGGGATGACTTTGGCAAAGCCCATGCATCAAGATGTTGACACATCATGATAGCAAACAGGCGGCAGTACCACATCATAGATGAACGGTATCTGCCGTCTTCTAATTTATAATCTATCTTTTCGCGTTTATTACAGCGTTCCGCAGAAGTTCTGGCGTTAAATTCCAACTTCCATTCAACACTGCCACGAGGCGGATTATTAAAGAGCCTTGGATTGTCTTTCATGACAAGGTGAACATTCCGACCATACTTAGCATCGGAACAAGGGTTTTCACAGGTGCAATGTACAGTGCCGCCTTTGCAAGTAATTTTTGGACAGCGGTATTTAATTCTTCCTTTTTTAGGTTCAACTGCAGCCTGTTTCATAGAAAAGCCTTTTGGACATAGAGGAATACCATCACTGCCTATGGTGATGTCATCCTTATAAACAGGAGGTCTTCCACACTTCCAGTTTAGGTCAATAAAAGGAACGATATTGTTTTCTTTACAATAATCGTAGTAAGGCATCGCATCATGTGCTGAATCAAGAAGAAGTTTAGTAACAGTTGCTTCAGGAAGCATCTGTTTCATGGAAAACCAGTTGTACAAAAATCCATGCGAGTCATGTCTTGAGGCAGGACTTAAGAAAGGAAATACGGGCAGGTCATTTTCAGAATCAGAAGCAGTTAACATGTATAAGTCGTATCCAAAGTAAAAGCGATTTCGATGTGAATCCCAGCCAATATCACAGTCTGGCTGATGATAAATTCGATTGCATTTGCAGTCACGAATGCCTTTTTCAAGGCAGTTACAGGTTCGTGTCTTTCGTTCCTGAGCAGAAGTATAGACAGGAGTTCCATCACCAGCTAAAGAAAGATCTTTTAAGGATATCAGATTTTGAGCAACAGAATTCTGTAAAAAGAAGGTGTTGAAAATGTTCCATAGTTTGGCACAAGGAGCCATGTCAGAAGGTGGATTTTCTTCAAACAGGCAGAACAAGTCTTCTACAGTAATCTTTTCTACAGGAGCAGCTTTTTCTTCTTTACCTTTTGGTTTCTGTGGTTTTTCTTTAGGTGGATGGATGGCGTTTGACAGGTTCTTGGAGTCAGATAGCCATAAGCGTTTATGGAAGTCATAAAAGGTGCCTACACCTGGAGTATCACCTACTTCAAAGCCAGAAATGATGGCATGAAGATGGTTCTCCTTTAAATCTGCAGCAAATCTTGTATAGGAAGTAATCTTAAATTCAACCGAAACAAGAATAGCGCGAAGCATATCAGAAGGAAGTCTTGGCTCTGGGCCAAAAGCAGAATAGCGGTCTTTCATAAGCGAATCAATTTCAGATAAATCAAGATTCCAAAATTTATCGAGGATTTGCCATGTTGAAGAGGATAATGAATTTATTGCATCAGGATAATATTTACGAAGTTGCGTGAGAACGCGGTTTTGATAGGCGGTATGACCGCCAATGTTAACAGGTTGCAATGAAACACACCTCCAAATCAAAAAGTCTGCTTCGGCTGAGCCGAAACGATATGCCTTATTAATTAAGAGGCGCGAAGCGCCGCATTTTTGGAGGTATATGTCAAGTACTTTTTGAAAAAAGGTGGACAAAAAATAAAATAGGAATCTCAGAAGCCAGATAAATAGCGGCTTAGAGATTCCGAGAGTCTATTTTTTTGGAAAGGAGAAATTGATATGGCTATTACATGGGATGATTTGAGAGGCAGCCTGAATATTACAGAGGATGAAGAAAGAGTAATAGAGTTA
>JBGVIP010000065.1:0-2610 GCA_045123335.1 Treponema sp. | reverse complement strand
TTGATCGAAAACGATGCTATGACCGAGGACGGACATCCTGTGCTTTTTGCATACAGAAGTCACCTGGTTTTCTGCCTGACGGTTATCCATTATCAAATCCAACCCGGAGTCTGTTCCAACATAAATTCCGCCGTTCCAGAGGGCAATTGCATTTACAACTTTCTGTTCCATTCCAAGCTGGCTGTAAAGGTTTATAAACGCAGAATTAGACATTTTTAAAAGTCCCAGGCGGCTGGAAGTAAACCAGTAGTTTCCCTGGTAGTCAGAAAGCATGGTATCAATTGAATTGTCAAAAGATTCCGTATTTATAACGCAGACAGATTTGTCGCCGTTAACGTAGCCGATTCCGTTGTCCGCGCAGATAAAAAGCTTTTCGCTATTAAAATAGAGCCCGTTGATGCAGGAAAGTTTTCCGCAGTCAATAGTGTCAATCCGTTTAAATTGTCCGTCGTCAATGCGGAATTTGTGTATTAAGTTCTGGCGGGTTCCGCAGTAAAGGAAACCGTCTTTATCAAATGTGCAGGAAAGAAAGTTTTCTTTGGAATTTTCCGTGCAGATAATCTTATTTTCATGCAGAAGGAACAGTTTTCCCCGCGAATTGATTGCCGCAACGTAAGAATTTTTTCCGGCTGCAACCTGGCTTACAAATCCAAAGTCAGTAATGGAGTTAATGAACCTGATTCCAGAGTTCAGATTAATAATCTGAAGCCCTGCTGCAGTTGCAATGTAGTAAAAACCGTCTGAATTTTTTGTAATATAGCGCACAGTCGAAGAATTAAGTCCGCTGTTGATGTCGATTACGTTCTGAATCTTTTCGTTAATGCAGATGGAAAGTCCGCTGTCATTAGTTCCAATAAAAAGACGGCCTTCTTCGTCAACAAAAAGGCAGTTTACGTTTCTTATTGAATCGTAGTTAGTCATGCGGCGGAATTCGCTTCCATTGTATCTGTAAAGGCCGGCGTAAGTTCCTATCCACAGAATTCCGTCCGGCGTCTGAGCAATGCAGTTTGCTTCACCGCAGGGAAGTCCGTTGTGTCTTGAATAAATTGTCTGAACATATGAATTGATTTCCAGCGGTTCAGAGGCATTAAGGGCAGGGGAATTAACTGCAAGCAGGGTAAGAACAAAAATAATAGCGAGAGAATTAAAAATATCCTTAAAGTGAATTAAATTGTAGAGGAATGAATAAAATCTTAGCCGAAGGCGTTTGCGCATATTTTTAATGCATCTTGTATTCTTAAGTCTTGAAGTGTGAATACATATATAAAGAATTGCGAGGGTAATGAATTTGTCAAAAAATTCAATGTAAAACTGCCCGATTATAAGACACATAAGTTTAGAGACATTTTGTTCTTTAAGGAATCCGGCAACACCGTCTCCCCAGATGTTATTGATTTTACCGTCACAGAAGAAAATGCTGATTGGAACCGAAATGGCAATAGCCGCAAAAGTAAGCAGAACACTTACAGTTACAGTTCCAAAAAAAGTTTCAAACATTCTTTTTTTTGCACTTATTCCGACAATGACGGCAATTGCAATACTTGTAAGACTGAATAAAAAGGAAGAAAAACTCTGAAATTCGTCCAGCAGATTTTTAGTAACTCCAACAACAGCACCGCAAGTTGGCCCCAGAACATAAGAAGCCGCAACAGTTCCTATTGAATCGAGCCATAATGGAAGAGAAAATTTAGCTGCTATCAATCCGCCAGCATAATTAGCAAACAGACAAAGGAGCGTAAAAATACTGACTTTGTATTTTTTATCAATAAGCATGACTTTTATAACTTAGTTATATTTTACATCAAAAGTTTTTGGAATGCAAGAATTGAAGAAGGTATGAAGGAGGGGGCAACAGCAATTGCAAGATATAATAGAATATAACTGGTGACAGGAATGGAACCTGCGGTCTCTCTCGTGTCAAATATTTTATCGAACATAGAATTTATAACATCTTTGTGATTAATGAAGCATTAGATAAATACGGATTTAAGAGTTTATAAAATGTCAACATGGCATTGATCTTTTAGATTCTATTTTTTAGATATAATTCTTTATATGTAGATAAATCTGCGAGTTTCTTGTCTTTATTGACAGTTCCGCACTTGAAGGATTTATCTCTGCAAAGAAACAGGTTCCTTTACGATTTCGTTTACTTGCTCAATGGTCATGTTCAGGGATTTTGCTATAAGTTCAATTGAGACTCCATTGGCGTAAAAACTTCGTGCATCTTCAACAGCCTTTTCCATGCGCCCATCTTCCTGTCCTTTAGAAAGACCCTCAGCATAGCCATCTTCGCGGCAGATGCGCTTGAATTCGTCTTCATCAAATTCCGTTAAACTCATACCAATTACCTCTGCTTTCTGGATTTTGAAGAAGTTGCCTAAGAGGTGCTCTTTTTCTGCCCAGCCGATTGCTTCTTCAATGGCTTCGTCGTTTTTCATTCCAGACTTAATGTTGTTTTTAATGCGGTAGACGTAGCAACTGTAATCATACAACGCTTTGCAGTTTTTTTGAAGTTCTTTTGCGTATTTGGGGTGAATGTTCAGGACTTTTGCAGTCCATTCGTAGGCGCCGGATGAGTCTTCAGTCATAAAAGCGTCGGAAAGTTTT
>JBGVIP010000064.1:0-7529 GCA_045123335.1 Treponema sp. | reverse complement strand
ATGCTCAACCGCTTTTCTGCCGTTAATTTCTTTTAAAAACGGAAAAAGTTCTGCTGCATAAGAAAACGCATTTTCGCAGTCAGATTCTGAAAGAGGCGCAGACGGCACGCCTCTTTCTTTTTTTATAATGAGAAAAGGATGATCTTTGTCCGGCGCCTGAATTACAGTTATTTTCTGCATAAAGCCTTTACCTTCGGCATTACTTCACGCGGATATTTTTCCCTTAAGACACGTACAGTTTCCATAAATCTAAGGGGAACTGGAGCTCTAAAGCGCCTATATTTATCAGCTCCAGGCAATTTTATTATCATCTGCCTTGAATGAAGCATAAGGTTTGCCTTTGGGAAAAGTTCATTCGGCTTTCCGTATATTTTATCGCCTAAAATCGGGCAGCCAAGATACCGCATGTGCACGCGAATCTGATGAGTGCGCCCGGTTTTAATCCTTACGCGCATAATGGAATATGGACCGTAGCATGCAATGCAGTGATATATTGTCCGGGCAAATTTGCCGTCTTCCGTGCCGGTTACAGCCTTAAAGCGCTGGCGGTTTTTCATGTCCCTGACAATCTGAGTCTTTACGTCTCCGCTTGAAGCCGGCGGACGACCGGCACATATACAGATATATTCCTTTTGAATAAGGCGGTCCTTAAACTGCCTGCTAAGATATTCTTCAGACTGTCTGTTTTTTGCAGTAATAATTATTCCGGAAGTATCTTTATCAAGCCGGTGAACAATTCCGGTGCGGCGGCGCTGGATAATATCGTTTTCAGAACCTTCCTTAATCTGATAAACAGCTTCGCGTCCCCAGTGATATAAAAGCGCATTAACCAGAGTTCCAGACCAGTTTCCGGCAGCAGGATGAGTTACCATCCCCTGAGGTTTATTTACAACAGTAACATTTTCATCTTCATACAGAATTTTAAGCGGAATGTTTTCCGGCTCAATGTTATCCGGAATATTATCTTCCCATACAATGTCAATTATGTCTGAAGCCTTTACTTTTGTTGAAAATTTTGCTTTTTTCCCGTTTACAAGAAGTTCCTGAGCCCCGCTTTTTAATTTTGAGCGGTTCATATCCTTTGAAACCTGAGCAATATAATTGTCCAGCCGCAATGATCCCTGAAAATCAGACGGCACATTGTATGTAAAATTGCTCATTTCTTTTTCCTTGGATCAATGTATTCTTCATCACTGAAAATTTCAATAAATTCCTGCGGCAGTTCCGGTTCCGGCTGCATTTCTGAATTAGCCGGCGGACGGCTTATTTTAACGGCTTCAGGATCCTCTTCTATTGGAGAAATTTCTATAGGACCGTTCTTCTGGCTTTTTAATTTTCTCATCTGATTGTTGCGCTTTGCAGAATGTACAATAAAATCAGTAAGACCAATTCCGGCGCTTATACATACAGACGCAACAATAATGGCAATCTGTTCATCCGAAGAAAAAGCATTTTCATCAGAAGAATTAGCAAAGGGATTAACAAAATACGAAGAATCAAAGCCGTGCATGGCGTAATTTGCAAAAGAATAGCCGAAAGTAAGGTTAAACGTAACAAAAGGCATTGCACCGAGCGTAATAATTTCTGCACGGCGAAGATCATGCAGAAAGCCCGGAAATTCTTCTTTTTTATACGGCTCAGGCGTAGTGGACGCAGTTTCTGCGCATAAGGAAAAAATAGAGAATGCTAAAAATAAAATTACGAATAATCTTTTTTTTGTCATTAACTATAAATCCTTTCTCCAAATATTGCAGTTCCAATTCTGACTTCTGTAGAACCTTCCTGAATTGCAATTTCAAAATCACCGCTCATTCCCATTGAAAGTTCCGTTAAATCCAGTGAAGGAAATTCTTTCTTAAGTTTTTCAGCAGTTTCTCTCATTTTTACAAAAGAAGCCCTAACCTTTTCCGTATCATCTGTAAATGGCGCCATTGTCATAAATCCTTTTGGAATTACATGAGGAGCATTTCCTTCTGCACAATACTGAACGGCTTCTTTTAAAAGCTCATATGATTCAAAACCGGATTTAGAATCTTCACCAGTATGATATTCAAAGAAAATTTTTATAATTTTATTGAAGGCAGCCGCATGCTTTTCAATTTCCTTTATAAGTGAAAGGCGGTCAACAGATTCAATGAAAGATGCAATTTCCACTGCCTTTTTTACTTTATTAGACTGAAGCTGTCCGATAATATGAAGTTCAACATTCTCAGTATTTTTATAGACTTCGGAAAATTTTGAATATGCTTCCTGAACGCGGTTTTCGCCAAAAGAAAGCTGCCCTGCCCTGTACGCCTCCATTACGGCTTCTTCAGGATGAAATTTAGAAACAGCAAGAAGTTTTACTGAATCAGGTTCTCTGCCAGCCTTCTTTTCAGCTTCGTTTATTTTTGCCTTAATTTCGCTTAAACGTTCAGAAACAGTACTCATAGCAACCTCTATTTTTTAATTTTCAGGTTCAGTATATCAGTTAGGACATCTGATAACAACAGGATTTTTTCTATTGGAAGAGCCTCTGCCCTTACAGTCGGCTCAATCCCGGCTTTTTCAAGAGCAAGCAGCGTATTTTCATTGCTGCGGATAAAATTAGAAAGATTATTCCTTACGTTTTTTCGCCTTGAAGAAAAAAGCGCCCTCTGAACCTTTGTAAAAAATTCCGGATTCTTGCAGCATGGAAAATCAGATTTTTTAAGCATCTGGAAAGCACGGGAATCAACATTTGGCTTTGGCCAGAAATTACCGCCGGCAAGATCCATCAAAGGACTTAAATCATACGCCCACTGGCAGAGAATGCTGAACGAAGAATAATCATCCGTGCCCGGCTTTGCACATGCCCTTAAAGCGACTTCCTTTTGAACTGTAAAAACAGCCTTTTCAAAACGAACGTCTTTTTCAATAGTATCTGCAATCAATGTTGCCGCAATATTGTACGGAAGATTCCCAAAAAATCTGTCAGGAATCCCGTTTTCTTCATATTCTTTTTTCCAATTTTTAAGGACATCGCCTTCTACAATCTTGAACTTGCCCTTTTCTTCGTAATCCGCAAAAAATCCATGAAGAAAATTTATAAATCCCCTGTCAATTTCAAAAACAGTAAGTGTCGCTCCCCTTTTTAAGATTTCCGAAGTCATTGAACCTAGTCCGGGACCAACTTCCCAAACCGTTGAATTTTCATCAATATCAAGGCTGTCAATAAGCTTAACTCTGGCCTGCTCGTTTACAAGAAAATTCTGTCCGAATTTTTTCTGCATGGCCATTCCATTAGATTCCATAAAATTCTTAAGCTCAGCAGGAGAATTATAATCTGGATGATTAATTTTAGTCATGACAACCCCTAAAAAGTCAAATTTGGCACAAATGCAAAAATTCGAACCAGCATTTTAATCATATTATATAGAATTTTCATAAAAAAAGCACCTGTCTGAACAAAATCCGGAAAAATAAAGCATAAAAGCATAATTATTAATCCCGAATAGATAAATAAAGTGATTAAAGGTGAAACTGTTACGGAGGCAATAATTCCAACCGGCGCAAAAGCTCCCGTAAACTTTACAGAAACAGGAGCCGTAAAAGTCTGTGCACCAGTGCCGGCTCCTAAAGGAGCCGAAATCCATAATGGCAGTTTGGAAGAAAAAATCAGATTGAATATTTCTGAGAAAACAAGAATTCCGGCCAGAGCGCTGTAACTTAAAATAAATCCTAAATTATGCACATCCTGAATTCTGAAGCAGACATGAACGACAAATGAAAAAGCAAGTATTTTTATCATCTTTACGGACTTAAAACCGCTGAGCGAGCAGAAAGCTGCCGTAAGGCTACATAAAAGAGCCCTAAAAAGTGACGGAGAAACACCTGCAAACCATACAAAAATTATAATTACTGGGATTGCCGCAATTTCAGAAGTTCTTTTTGAAGCAAGTTTTCTTGAGAAAAAGAAAAAAATCCCGCTGAAAAGAGAAAGATGCATTCCCGACAAAGCAAGAATATGAGAAAGTCCTGCCTTTCTGAAATTACTGCAAAGCGAATCATCCGCATATTCACGAATTCCAGAAATAAGTGCAAGAAAAAGACCGCCCGCATCTTTCCAGGCATACATAATGCGGCGGAAATTCATTCTTGAAACAGCACGAAACCTAAGTATTTTGGTTATCAAATTGTTTTGCTGTTCAATATTCCTTCCGCCATTAACATAAAAAAGCCCGCTTTTCTTAAAATCCCCGAAAAGCTCAGCAGAAAACCCTTTTTCACAAAGCAACTCAGTCTTTGAACTGCATTCCGAATAGAGTTTGCCAGGCATATATGCTTCTGCAATTTCAGACGGTATAAGGACAGTAATTTTTCCCGTACAGGAAGAACGATTTCCTTCATTATCGGAAGCGGAATCGGTTTTAAAATCAATACGGTAATATAAGCCGGAACGTTGTTTTACAGCGTCTGAACAAAACGAGCCGGAAATGCGTGTAATCCGCTCATTCTCAAGCAGGCTGGAAAACCTGTCCGAACAGCGGACTGGCAATATTCCCGAATATAAAAGGAAAGCCACTAATACTGCAGCAAGAACAACAGGATCATACAGGTTCTTAAAGAATCTTACCATTTAAGTTTTGCCAGAGCATTTCTTGCTGCGGCAATAACTCTTTCCGGGTATTCATAATATGTAACGCTGAGCAGTGCATCAAAAGCATTTTTGTCTCCGGCTTCTCCTAATGAATTAATCAGTGAGAGCAGAACAGCTTCTGAAGGCGCTTTTTCATTTGATTCTTTCTGACGGTTCAGTACTACAATCATTCCAGAAAGAGTCTGTATCGAGCCGATAGGAGAAATTGTTGTAACTCCTTCTATAATGCTGCAGAAATTTTCTTCAGAAAGAATCCCCTGGTTGTATTCTGTATTTGCATTCTTTAAATAACGTACGGCAGTATTTGAAGCCCTAGTCCATTTTGCATTTTTTAAAAGATTGAATGATTCAAGCTGCAAAGGTATAAGGTCTTCAGAAACCTTTGTTGAGTTCTCATATATATATATCGTACGTGAAAGTACATTTTCTGCAATTTGCGCAGAAAAAATCTGCTCAGCATCAGTATTTTTTGTAACAAGTTCAAACATACGGTGGCAATCCTGAACATTTCCGCTGCTTATAATTTCCAATATTTTCTGTTCAGCAGGTTTGCTTAATTCTGTAAGGGCTTTTTCTGCGTCTGATTTAAAGCTGTTCCAATTTTTTTCTGCAGAAACCCTAAAAAGAATTTCAAAAGTTTCTTCTGTTCCTATTTTGCCGACAGTAAGAAGAACAGTCCTTAAAAGTTCCGGATCAACTTCTGAAGGCTCAACAGATTTGATGTAAACATTAAGCTGCGCTGTCATTTTTTCAGCAGGAAGCAAATCAGAGGCAAAACGTTTAAGGACAGCGGCCCTTACGTTTGTTTCAGAAAATATTCCGTAAAGCGTAAGGAATTTATTCATCAGAACATTTTTTTCGGAATCAGAAGCATTTTCAAGATATTCATCAGAAATTGATTCTACGCCGGCAATTGCAAGTTCAGAAAGTTCTTTATCCGGACCTAAAAGATCCTTGTAATTAATGGAAAACTCAATTGCAGCCTTTGCAAGATCTATAACTTCCTGTTCAGAAGCAGAACGAACGGCATCTGTTTTGTCCGTTACAGTTCCCTTTACAAATTTCTTCTGATTCAAACTTCCGACAGCAGAAAGATTAACGAGCAATCCAAAAAAAACAATTTCAAGAATCAACTTTTTCATTTTTACTCCAGATCCGGCAGGGCATCAACATCATCAAGTTTCTGTTCAATTTCCTGCGCTCCAAAAACATCACTGTCTTTTTCTTCTATTACGGCATCAGTGTCGCTGATAGTGTCATTTATAGAATTAGACAGAGACTTTTCCGATGCATTTTTTTCTGATTCACTTTCAGAAGCCTCATCTTCTTTTTCATCGGAATCAGTAAGCTTCAAGGCTTCAAAAACTTCTTTATCCTTGTCCGACATAATGTTGTATACATAACTCAAGACAATATTCTTCATTGCTGGCTCAATATGAATGCATTCAAAATGAAGGCGTGACTGCTGTATTTCTGCATTGTACTCAACAGTCCTGATGATTCCAAACATTACAATAAGCCTGTAATCCAGCTGGAACTGAAGCCTTAACTGCAGGTTCGGAATTCCTTTTCCGCCAATGCGGATTAATGCACCGTTTTCAGAAATATCTTCAAGAAGGCATTTTAACCCCGGCTTTGTTTCAACAATCGAATAATCAATGTTCTTTTCCTTTAAAATATAAAGGTCTGCAAGAATATGACATTTTGAACGGATTGCATTTCTTTTTTGAGTTCTTACAAGCGTATTTGTATGCTCAAGGAAAATACAAGGCTTGCCTAAAAAGAGACCGTCACCAGTAACCTTTGTGTCAAAAACATAGCGGGCATCTCCTGTCCGCCACAGATAAACGTGAATCGACTGCCCTACCCACTGTTTTCCCTCTACAGTAATCTGACCTTTTTGAGTCGGAACAGTAATTATCATAATTTTTCCGTTGTTCACAAGTTCTGAAGAAAAAACGCCTTTTCCCGGAAAAATAATTCTTAATTTCTGATGAGTTGAAAGATATCTTGTTGAATCAAGTCCGCGCTTTTTATCTGCATCTTTTTCTATCTTGTTTCTAAACTGATACAGTTTTGCAAGCATACCCTGTGTTTTTTCATCATTTACAGAACCTTCACGTTCTGCTTTTGTCTTAAGGAATGAAATGCATTTTGTAAGCGCCGGCATTGAATAAAAAAGCGAAAGAGGTTCTTCTATTCCGGATTCCTGAGAAACATTCCAGAGAAGAGATATTTCTGTTGTGTGAAAGCCTTCATCATAGCCTCTGAAAAAGAAGTCTATTTTGACTTTGTTGAGAGAATATAACTTTCCAATTAAAACTATCAGAACGACAGTTACTATTAATGCAATAACTACTGGCATTTTATGTACAAATTCTTTTCCTACCATTATAATACCATATTGAGCATGAAAAAACATTATTTTTACATTGATTTAGCACTTTTTTTTTCAGTTTTTTTTGTTTTTATCCTTCCTTGCATTTTAAATAATTCTCCGGCAAACTTTTCTGTCTGGAAATTTCCAGGAATTCAGTTATTATGGCTTATTTCTGCCGCATTAATCTGCTTTCTTGAGCTGCGTCTTCAGGAAAAAAAATGCGACATACTAAAACCAAACCGTTTTGCTTTTCCTTTGAGTCTTCTTACTTTTGCAGGACTTCTTTTATTGTCTGGAATTCTTCAGTTTGCGGCATATAAAGCCGGAAATTCTTCTATAAATGAAGCAGTACCTTTCCCTTCCGGTAATAAAGAGATTGTTTTCTGTGTGCTTACATTTCTTTTTTCTGCATTTTTTGAAGAACTGATTTTTAGATTTTATGTACCGGCTGCGTTTAAGGGAATTCTTGAAAAAATCCAAACAGGAGAAAAATTTTATCCGGCTGCAGAAATTTTTACAGCAGTAGTTTTT
>JBGVIP010000063.1:0-49656 GCA_045123335.1 Treponema sp. | reverse complement strand
GACAGGCCAGCGCGATAACCAGCTTCGCTACACCCGCGTGATGAAACCAAGATTATAGGAAATTTGGATTTGTGTCAATAACGTGTGACAGAAAATTGTAAAAAAATCACTGTGTTCCCTAAATTCCGGGGTTGGTGTATTTTTAATGGCGGAAATGATTCCTCTTTTAGTTCTTAAATGTTACGTAATTTCCGGAAACTTTTTTACTTTCGTAAGTTCCGGAGTCTGCACGCTGATAAAGCGATTCAAAAGAATCTTCTTTTACGGCAGGATAAAATGAAGCTCCTGCGCTTATTTCTATTTTTCTTCCATTAAGTTCCGGAATCGAAATGATGCTTATATTTGCAAAAAATCGTTCCATAATTTTTTTTCCTATTTCTTCTGTTATAACACCTTCAGAAAAAACTGCAAATTCATCTCCACCAAGTCGGAAAATGACATCAGAATCGCGGAAAGTCTTTTTGAGCGCATCTGCAATGGCAATAATAACCTTGTCGCCAACGGAATGTCCATAATTATCGTTTATAGATTTAAATTTATCGGCATCCATAAGGCAGAACATTCCGGTTTGTCCTTCTGCCATTGCTTTTCGGACTAGAATTTCTCCTGAACCGCGGTTGCGTATTCCTGTCATCATGTCTGTTTCGGAAAGTTTTTTAAGCTTCTCCTGACGTTTTCTGTCTTCGTCAATTGATTCAAATGCTAAAAGCAGGTGATAAAGTTTACCGTTTTCATCTTCATCCACTTTAACGAATCTTGCACGTATCCAGCGGTTGTTTTTGTCCATAAATTCCTGCGAGATGGAATTTATGCCTTTAAGCCGATCTTCAAGTGTTTCTACCTGCATAAAGTTTTTTAATATTTCGCGTGATTGTTCGGCAGACATTGTTTCTGCAAAATTTTGTGCCTGAGAGCTAAAACCGGAACCGCTGAATGCAAGCAGAACATTTATACTGTAACGGTTGCGTATGCATTCTATGCTATTATTAATCAGATCGATTTTTAATACAGTTTCGTATATGTCTGCAACGGCACGAATTTCGCGGGAAAGCTGTTCTGCTTCTGCATATTTTTTACTGATTCTAAAAAATACTACAAGAAATGAAATCATTACAAAAATGAGTACTATGCCAAGATTAAAATAAATTGACTTTAGTGACTTGTAGAGTTCCGAATCGTTCAGAATAAATACGCTGCTCCAATTGTCGTTAATTTCTTCTGTAAATACAGTGTATTTTTTCTTATCGTTTCTGAGCTGGAATTCTGTGCTTTCTGTACCAGAAGTTTCTGCTTTCTGAATTATCGAAAGTATTTTTTTCTGAAACGGTGTTCCTTCTGTGCTGAAATTTTTTCCGACTTCAAGTTTTTCTGAATGCGCAACAATAAATCCATTTTTGTCCATAACAATTGCGGCATTGACCGGAGCCTTTGCTGCTGCATCTTCGCATGCCTTTTGTACGCTGTCCAAAAAAATATCCATGGAAACAACGCTTTCTCTGTCATTTAAAAGCTGTGAAACAGACATCATCATTGTAAAAGTCTGAAGGTTTAAGAAAGGTTCTACAAGAACTATTTCTCCATTGCCTTTTACTGCAGCGGTATACCAGGGGCGTTCTTTTGGTTTGTAATCATTTGGACAAATCCATCCGCTTCCATCAAGATATTCGCCTCTGTAATAGCTGTATACACCTGTATTATTTTCTTTTATGACAGAAGAATAAATGGCTGTTTCATTTACAAGATATTCTGCAGCTTCTTTATGGTTTCCGTTGCGCGCAAGCATTTCATTAAGTTTGACGCCTGAAAAAGCTACGGCATCCATGGGCATTTTTATGTAGTGGGCAACTTGCTGGGAAAACTGCAGTGTGTCATTGCTCCACTTGCTTAAAATATTTTCTTTGGAAACAGAATAAAGCGATAGAAAAACGAAAATAAAGACTCCTGAGGCAATCAGCATTAAAAGGCTTGATATGGCGAGTATTTTCCTATTAAATTTTGCTCTCTTCTTTTCCATTATTTTAATTTTAACATTGGAACTGTTAAAACGCAAATTATAATAATAGGGGAAAAAAGGGAATGGGGGGGCGTCTTCGGTCGCTTACGGCGGCGTCCTGTCGCCTCATCCTCGCACTTGCTCGGCGCTCACTCCGGTTCAAATACGTCTGGTCAAGGCACGCTTCGCTTAAAGCCTTGACTCAGCCGTTTTACGAGTCGATTAATATTATCGACTCGTAATCCTTAACGAACGGTTTCGCGTTCTGTTGTGAAAAAAAATCCACTTTCTGTAACGAAGTGGATTTTGAAAAAAATAATTTTCGGGCAAACAGGATTTGGGGCTCCGCCCCGCCTGCGCAGCACAGTTGCTCCGGTTCAAATACGTCTGGTCAAGGCACGCTTCGCTTAAAGCCTTGACTCAGCCGTTTTACGAGTCGATTAATATTATCGACTCGTAATCCTAACGAACGGTTTCGCGTTCTGTTGTAGAAAAAAAATCGGGCAAACAGGATTTGGGGCTCCGCCCCGCCTGCGCAGCACAGCTGCTCCGGTTCAAATCCTGACGAACGCTTTCGCGTTCTCTTGTGAAAAAAAAATCCACTTTCTATAAGGAAGTGGATTCTGAAAAAATAATTATCGGGCAAACAGGATTTGGACCTCCGGCCCCACCTTCGCTCGCTCTGCTCGCTCGTTTCAAATCCTGACGAATGCTTGCGCATTCTATTGTGAAAAAAAATCCACTGTGCTTAAAACAGTGGATTCTGAAAAATTATTTATCGGGCAAACAGGATTTGAACCTGCGACCTCAACGTCCCGAACGTCGCGCGCTACCAGCTGCGCTATTGCCCGTAAAAATGTTGTTCGAAATTATCCAATTGCAGGATGCAACCTCAACGTCCCGAACATGTAAAAAGCCTTCCTTAGTCGGAAGGCTTAGCGCGAGTGACGGGGCTCGAACCCGTGATCTCCGGCGTGACAGGCCAGCGCGATAACCAGCTTCGCTACACCCGCGTAACGAAATCTATATTATATTATCTGAAAAAAAAGGTCAAGGTCGTGCAGCGCTTCTTTTTAAATTTTTTTAAAGATATATTAATCTCAAAATTAATTATATTTTTTACTAAACCTTTTTTTCAAAATTAGTTATATTATATAGAGGCTGTAAATTAACAGCATTAAAATCGAATTATTACTTGCACTTTAACGGCGCTTTTCAGTTTTGCTGACTGCTTCGGGCGTTTTATAATGTGTTGGTTTTAGGGGGAACGAATGTCTGAATCATGTAGTCATGACTGCTCTTCATGTGGAAAAAGCTGTTCTGAGCGGGATTTGCATGTAAAGTTACGAGAAGGGAGTAAAGTAAAGAAAGTAATCGGAATTGTAAGTGGAAAGGGCGGTGTAGGAAAATCGCTTGTAACAAGTCTTCTTGCATGTAAAATTTCTTCAGACGGATATAAAACTGCCATTCTTGATGCAGACATTACAGGTCCTTCAATTCCGGAGAGTTTCGGTGTAGGTCTTTCTCGTGCAGAAGGAGACGGACAGTCTTTAAATCCTGTTGTTACAGATTCTGGAATCCAGCTTATGTCAATGAATTTTCTTCTTGAAAACGAAAATGATCCTGTTGTTTGGCGCGGACCTGTAATTGCTGGTGCCGTTAAACAGTTCTGGACTGACGTAAACTGGAAGGACGTTGATTTTATGTTCGTAGATATGCCTCCGGGAACAGGAGACGTTCCTCTTACAGTATTCCAGTCGCTTCCTGTAGACGGAATCATAATTGTTTCTTCGCCGCAGCAGCTTGTCCGCGTAATCGTAGAAAAAGCCGTAAAAATGGCAAATATGATGAATATTCCTATCATCGGTCTTGTAGAAAATATGAGTTACGTAAAATGTCCAGATTGCGGTAAGCCGATTACAGTTTTCGGAAAAAGCAACATAGAGAAAATTGCAGAAAATTTCAATCTTGAAGTTCTTGCAAAAATCCCTATGGAAGAATCGACTGCCGCTGCAATTGATTCCGGTGATGTAGAAGGCATAAAAGTTGATTATCTTGATAAGGCTGCAGAAAAAATTGAAGCGCTCTTGAAGTAGCATAAAAAAGGACGGAAAAATTTCCGTCCTTTTTTATAAATCGAAAATAAAGTAAAATCAGTTGCTTTCCGGATTAAGTCCGTTTACCATAAACTGTGCCGGAATCTTTGAAGGTCTTCCGTCCTTAAAAACGCTTGCCCATGTAACGTCTGCTTCTGCGCAAACAGTCCCGTCTTCCTTTGTTATAGTCTGATGAAATTCTCCCATAATATGCTTCAGTTTTGTAGGTTTTGTTTCAACAAACAGTTTGTCATCCAGAAAAGCAGAATTTTTATAGTGAATGTCAATGTGAGTTACATAAAGACTGTAGCCGGCTTCAACAATTCCTTTATAATCAAATTCAATAGCATGCAGAAAGTCCATTCGTGCATGTTCCAGATAATTCAAATAAACTGCGTTATTTACATGATTGTACGAATCGCATTCATATGAGCGTACAACAATTTCTGTAGTGTGTTTCATTCTTCCATTATATATTTTTTTGATTATGTGCGCAAAGGCTTTTGCAAACCGGTGTTCCGCAGCCCGCTGACGCTTGGTCTCCGTAGCCCTTTGGGCTGCTCCGCCTTTTGCTTCGCAAAACTGCTCCATACCGGTGCAGGATGGTTCAAAAAAAATATAAAACACGCTATTATATTAGCCATGAACCGTATTTTTTTAGTTTCATTTTTTTCTTTAATTTTGTTTGCGTCCTGTTCAAGAATTCCCGATTCTGCTCAGGATAAAAAAGAAAAATCCCTGCATAGGAACGCCGGGCTTGTTGCAGGTGGAATAATTTCAGTTCAGAGCGTGCAGGATAAAGCTGTAAAGGAATATGTAAAAAATTCTTCGCTGCATGACAAAGTATGTCAGCTTTTTATAGAAAATATTGAAGGAGATACTGTATACGTTCCTGTAGAAAAAAACTATATTCCGGGCGGATATCTTTTTTTTAGTTATAATCTTGCTGAAACTCCTGCCGGCATAATGAAATTTACAGATTCAATACGCTCATACTGTCTTGACCATAAAGTAATACCTCCGTTTCTTGCAGTTGATCAGGAAGGCGGTTTTGTAAACCGCTTAAGGACTGTAAACGGACCTCTTCCGTCTGCAAAAAGAGTTGCAGAAAAACTTTCCGTTCAGGATGCGTACAAATTATATTCTTATCAGGCCCGTCAGATGAAGGCTCTTGGCTTTAATATGAATATTGCCCCCGTTGTAGAAATCCAGACGCCAGAAAATGAGGCTTTTTTGGACGGTCGCAGTTTTGGTTCTTTCCTTAATGTAAGGAGCTATGGAATTGCATGTGTAAATGCGTTTGAAAACCGCGGAATTGGCGCTGTAATAAAGCATTTTCCAGGCAATACAAATACAGATCCTCATACAGGTCTTCCGGAAATCCAGCTTTCAGAAGCGGAACTTGAAGAATCTTTAAGGCATTTTTATCAGCTTTCAAGAATCAGTCCTTCCGGTGCCCTTATGAGTCATGCCCGTACAAAAGCTGTAGATCCTGGTGTTCCGGCCTGTTTTTCAAAGAACTGGGTAACAGACAGGCTTAGAAATCGGTATGGATTTGAAGGAATTATTTTCAGCGACGATATTTTTATGGGCGCGCTTGCAAATAATGGTTATCCGCCGGAAACTGCTGCAGAAAAAGCTGTAGAGGCCGGCGTAAACTGCATAATGATAAGCGAAAAACGCTTTTCTAAGGCTGCGGAAGCGCTTATTAAAAGGGCAAAAGCAGATAAAGACTTTGCCTCTCTTATCGATTCATCTTTTGAAAAAATAATCCGCTACAAATTAAAAAGTGGAATCCTGGATTTTTACGATGACGGCGGAAAACTGCTTATAAAAGCAAAAGAAATTTCCAGCTCTGTTGATGACCGCTGTGCCGCTTATGATAAAGCACGTAAAGAAAATATAGAGCTTTACATCACTTATTTTTAATCTCTGGAGTTTTTATGGGAAAGAAAAATCAGAATGCAGTGGCAAAAAAACTTCAGGGTAGGGAAGGATTTGAAGAATATTACGGTTCTCTTTTTAATGAACGCTGGCAGACTTTAAAGGAATCGCTTTCAGGGGAATCTGTATATGCATGCTGGAACGGTGGCGGAACAGAGCCTTATTACCTTGATCCTGCAAGCGTTTTTGCGGCACTTCAGCTTCCTTTAGAAGGTGCAGAACATATTCTTGACATGTGCGCCGCACCGGGTGGCAAAACTCTTGTAATTGCTTCCCGAATGCCGGAAGATGCTGAACTTGTAAGCAATGAACGTTCGCCTGCAAGAAAAAACAGGCTCGCTCAGGTTGTTCAGAACTGCCTTTCGGAGCAGATTCGAAGCCGCATAAAAATTTCATGCAGTGACGGCGCAAAATGGTGTACAACGCAGACAGAGGTTTATGACCACATTCTGTTGGACGCACCGTGTTCCAGCGAACGCCATGTTCTTGCTGACGAAAAATATCTTTCCCAGTGGTCGCCAAGCCGCATAAAATCCCTTTCTATGGAACAGTGGGCGCTCCTTTCCAGTGCATACAGGCTTTTGGTTCCAGGCGGCTACCTGCTTTACTCAACGTGTGCGCTTTGCCCTTCAGAAAATGACGGCGTAGTTTCAAGACTCTTTAAGAAATTTTCAGATGCGGAACTGAGCTTTACGGATTGCGAGCCGTCTGTAAAAGAAAATATAGAACGCTTTTGTTCGCTCCCTCCCTTAATTCAGCCAGAACGTACCGAATTTGGTTTTCATATTCTTCCTGATAAAAGTGCTCAGTGCGGACCAATTTGGTTCACTTTGATTCATAAAAAAAATCAAGGTTGATTGACTACCCCCCCCCGAAAGATGTATATTGTTATAATATAAAACATTAACGGAGGTTTGTATGAAAAAAAGTGTTTTATCAATTATTTGTTTAGCTGCAATTTCAGCAGTTTTTTCAGCTTGTACTACAGTTTCTCTTGAGGATACTGTAGAAACGGAAATGAAATCAGAAAAACTTGTAATCAATTCTATTTTTAATAGAAATGATTTTGTTCTTCTTGATACAGTTTCCGGTTCTTCTGATTTTGTAACTTATGATTATGTTACAAAAAAGACCACAGGCGATTCATTCAAGTATGGTGTTATTGCTGAACCTGAAAATCTTGTTGTGGATGTTAATCTTGCTGTTTGTACTGGTAAGAAACCAAGTGTGCTTCGCAATAATGTACTTGAAATTGCCAAGCAGAATGCAAATTATGAATTGATTATGAAGGCAGATGAACTTGGCGCAGATACTCTTATTGAACCAATGTATACAATCGAAAAAAAGGCTGAATATGTTGGAAATTCTGTAAGAAAAGAATCTTACAAAGTTAATGTAAAAGCAAAAGCTTTGAAACTAAAACGCGGTTAATTTACGGATTTTGGAGTTATTTATGAGGAAGATAGTTCTTTCAGTTTTAATAAGTCTGTTTGTTGCCGTAAATGCGTTTTCATTTGGTGTAGAAACAAGTGTTTATGCGGGGCAGGTAAATGGCACGACATTTGGTTATTCGCTTTATAACAACAATATTGTAAATATATCAACCGGCTTTTCTTATAACAAAAGGGAATATGAATTTAAGGAGCAGGATCTTTTGCTTTCTTTTATGCTGGTTTATACAGGAGCATATTTTTTCCAAAACAATAAATATACATCTGAATTTTTTGGCGGTTACTTGCAGACAGATTTTACAATTCCATTAATTTCTGCTGGAAATTTTAAGTTAGGATTAAATCCTGGACTTCAGGTAGAAGCCGGTTATGATTCTTTATCTCATTCGGATTTTTCAAATTTTGGTTTGAATGCTAATGGATTAATGGCAATAAAGGGAAATATTGCAAATAAATTTGATGTATTTGCAGGTTATAGAGGAAGTTTTTCTATAAGTGACTATAGTGATTTAAAGGATTACGCTTCAAAGAACTATTACAGAAGCAGTTTTGATTTTGGAGTAAGATATAACTTTAATAAAAATAAAGTTAGAGTTGCTTCAGGTAACAGCAATATATCTGGTAATGGTCCAAATGTTCAGTACCCTAGATTTGTCCAGAGTTACTAATCTTTTAGTATTGTAATTAGTTGTTCAAGAACAAATTTTAATTAAAAAGAAGAACCGGTAGATTAAACTCTGCTGGTTCTTTCTTTATATACTATTTTACAGGATTTAATTCGTCTTATTGACTTAATTGATGAAATTAAAGTAAAATATAGAACAAATCATTAACTTGTAATCTTTATTTTTAGGAGTCTATCCAATGTCAGGACATAGTAAATGGGCAACCATTAAACACGCAAAAGGTATTGCTGATGCAAAGCGTGGTAAGATCTTTACAAAATTTATTAAGGAAATTTCTATTGCTGCTCGTATGGGTGGCGGTGACCCGGATTCGAACCCACGTCTTCGTACTGTAATTATTAAAGCTCGTGCTGCAAACATGCCAAAGGATAACATTGAGCGCGCAATCAAAAAGGGAACTGGTGAAGACGGCGGAGCAGCTTACGAAGAATTTGTATACGAAGGATATGCTGCTGGTGGTGTTGCTGTAATGGTAGAAGTTCTTTCTGATAACAAGAACCGTGCCGCTGCAGACGTAAAGAATATTTTCAACAAAAACGGTGGTAACCTTGGTACTTCTGGTTCTGTATCACGCATGTTCCAGAGAAAAGGTACAATCGAATTTGATGCAGAAAAAGTAAATGAAGATGAAGTAATGGAAGTTGCTCTTGAAGCAGGTGCTGATGACATCGTAAACGAAGACGGAATCATCACTGTAACAACAACTCCTGATGCATTCGCTGCTGTTGCTGATGCTTTGAACGCAAAAGGATTTGAATCACTTTCTGCAGACGTAGGAATGGTTCCAGATGCTTACACAGCTGTAGATGCAGAAACTGCTGCAAAAGTTCAGAAACTCATTGATAAACTTGAAGACAACGATGATGTTCAGAACGTATATCACACAGCAGAATTCCCAGAAGACTTCAACCCAGAAGCATAACTTCTGTCTGTAAGATAAAAAAAATCCTGCCAGTCGGCAGGATTTTTTTTTTGACTAGTTTATTTGAAAAAAAAACTACGGCGATTTCGAGAACCTCAATCACCGTAGCTTTTTATATCAGATATATCTAAAATTAGTATTTAGAATCAGCAAATCCGATCCAGCCGTCTTTTTCTACAAGGGCTTTTTCAAAATCGTCAAGCTTAAAAGGGTAGCTCTTAGAAAGGCTTCCTGCGATAAGCTTAACTTTTGCAGTTCCTTCTTCATCGTTGAATACAACCTTGCATTCAGTGTCTTTGTCTGCAAATGTGCGGAACATATCTTCAATAGATTTTTTATCCATTTCAATTGCCATCATTCCGCAGTTGTACATATTCTGTCTGAAGATGCGGGCAAAGTTTGTTGCAACAACAACGTGGATTCCGTTTACTTCAAGAGCCCAAGGCGCATGTTCACGGCTTGAACCACAACCAAAGTTTTCACGTGTGATGATTACCTTTTTACCTGCAACATCTGTTTTTGGATTAAAACCGTCAAGTTTAAGGTCTTCCAAAAGGTAAGGTTTTAATGCCTGCTTAGAAATTTCAGTAAGATACTTTGCAGGAATAATTTCATCTGTATTGATATCAGATCGGTCAAGAAATAATACGCTTCCGCCAAATTGTTTCATTTTTTTTGTCTCCATTATACCTTAGTTTTTATTTGTACAAAGGCGAGTTTGTAATTGTTCCTGCAATTGCTGTTGCAGCTGCTGTAGCAGGGCTCATCAGGTGAACCATACCGCCTTTTCCCATTCGTCCATTAAAGTTTCTGTTTGTTGTAGAAGCACAAACTTCACCGTTTGCAAGAACACCGTTACTCATTCCAAGACATGCACCGCATGTTGGGTTTGTTACACAGAATCCAGCTTCAAGGAAGATGCTGATAAGTCCTTCTTCTACAGCCATTTTATAGATTTTTGGTGTAGCTGGGCTTACAATACCGCGTACGCCTTCTGCAAGTTTGTGTCCTTTAAGAACCTGCGCTGCAATGCGAAGGTCAGAAATACGTCCGTTTGTACAGCTTCCGATGTAAACCTGGTTTACTTTTGTTCCTGCCATTTCTGTAATCTTCTTTACCTGATCCGGTTTGTATCCGAATGTACATACCGGTTCAAGATCAGAAAGATCGTAAGTATATACCTTTTCGTAAGAAGCATCGTCATCTGAACGCCACTGTTTGTAGTCTTCAATTGCTGCTTCTTTTGTTTTATATTCATCTTTGATGAATTCCCAAAGATAATCTACTGTTTTTTCATCAGGGTAACAGATACCGCTTGTACCGCCGGCTTCAATTGCCATGTTGCAGAGTGTCATGCGGCTTTCCATGTCAAAATTGTCGATTACAGGACCTGTAAATTCAACTACACAGTTTGTTGCACCGTTTACACCGATTTTTGAAATTAAATAAAGGATAACGTCTTTTGCGTATACACCCGGTTTAAGTGTTCCGTTAAGAACGAATTTAATTGATTTTGGTTCGCGGAAAGAACAAACGCCTTTAAGAATACCAACTTCAAGGTCTGTTGTTCCTACACCGGCAGCGAATGCACCGAATGCACCGTGTGTACATGTATGGCTGTCTCCCATGATTACTGTGAATCCTGGGCGAACAAATCCTTTTTCCGGGAAGATTGCGTGGCAGACACCGTTCTGTCCGATGTCAAAAAAGTCTTTAATTCCATTGCGGCAAGACCAGTCGCGGAGAATTTTACCCTGTTCTGCAGTTTTAGAATCCTTTGCAGGTGTTACGTGGTCAATGACAGCCTTAATCTTTGTGTTGTCAAAAACGCGGTCCATATTGCGTTCAACAAGGTCGTTAATGGCAATTGGAGTTGTGATTTCGTGGCAGAATACACGATCAAGTTTCAATACATAAGTATTTGGAAACGGAGTGTCTACAAGATGTTTTTCAAAAATCTTCTGAGCGATTGTCTTTCCCATAATCGGAATGTTCTCCTGAAATTTTGTAATATAATTATCTCATTATAGTTAAATGAAAAGCGCTTTTCAAGTTGGAATTTGAACAGACGCCTAATAAATTGAGTTCTGAATTTTTCCCTTTATCCATCCTTCAAAATTTTCAAAACCGATGTTCAGGCATCTCTGTCTTGTTTCAAGAGGTGCCCATGCCAGATGCGGTGTAAGCACGCAGTTATGTGCATTAAGTAGCGGACAGTTCGGGTTCATAGGTTCTTCTGTAAGAACATCTGCTGCATATCCGGCAAGTTTTCCACTTTTTAAGGCTTCTGCAACTGCATTTTCGTCTGCCAGTCCGCCTCTTGCAGTATTTATGATGTATGCGCCTTCTTTCATAAGTGCAATGTTTTTTGAATTTACAATGCGCTCTGTTTCTTTATTAAGCGGTGCATGAAGAGTAAGTATGTCTGATTTTTTGAACAGGTCTTCCAGTGAAACTTCGTTTTTAAGACCTTTTGGATTGTGCGGGTGAACTATTACGTTCATTCCGTATGCAAGTGCAATTTTTTCAACTTGCTTTCCGATGTTTCCGTATCCAAGAATGCCAAGTGTTTTTCCACAGAGTTCGAAAAGCGGCTTTTTCCAGTAGCAGAACATTTCTGCTTTTGTCCAGTCTCCGTTATGAACGGATTCGTTGTGCAGTGCAACCTGATTTGAAAAATTCTGTATGAAGGCAAAGGTATGCTGTGCGACGGCCATAGTAGAGTAGGCTGGGATATTGCATACAGTAATCCCGGCTTCTTTTACGGCGTCTACGTCTATAACGTTGTAACCAGTTGCCATTACACCAATATATTTAAGATTTTTGCAATGAGAAAGAATTTCTTTGTTGATGGAAATTTTATTGAGTAGCACAGCATCGGAATCGGCAATCCGTTCAATTACAGATTCCGGTGCTGTCTGCCCATAGACAGTTATGTCAGCATACTTTTTAAAAATGTCCCAGGACAAGTCTCCGGGGTTGACAGCGTTGCCGTCAAGGATTGTGAGCTTCATGATATCAGCCTAATACTTCAACGCCGACGCTGGAAATAGCAGAATTGATGGAGTCTTCAATACCTGCAGCACCTTCATCAAAATCGACAAGAACCTGCGATTTATCAGGGTTTGAAACTACGCTAGTAACGCCTGCTACGGCTTTTACAGCGGCATCTACTTTCTGAGCT
Organism: Treponema sp.; assembly: GCA_045123335.1. GTDB lineage: Bacteria > Spirochaetota > Spirochaetia > Treponematales > Treponemataceae > Treponema_D. The sequence continues at coordinate 37,380 of JBGVIP010000063.1, read as the reverse complement.
GTTTCAGCATCGAACATTCCGACTACATAAATTTTTTTCTGCATATTGATCTCCGTTGCAATCGAATCTTATTTAATTATAAGTCAGAAAACTTTTGTTTTCAAGCAAATTTTGTCTAACTGATATGTAGGAAATTACTGCTTTTCAGCAGAACTTTTTCCCAACTGACCGCATGCTCCGCCGATTTTTCGTCCGCGTTTTGTTCTTAATGTTACGTTTAAACCGGCTCTTTCCAAGTGTGAAACAAAATTCCTTACTTCTGATGAATCAGGTTCTTCAAAAGGCAGAGTTTCGACTGGATTCCATGGGATTAAGTTGATGTTTACGTCAATTCCTTTTGCAAACGAAATCATCCTCTCTGCGCTTTCTTTTCCTGTGTTTTTGTTTTTTAAAAGCGCGGCTTCAAGAGTGACTCGTTTGCCGGATTTTTTAGCATAATAATCTATTGCTTTTCTAAGTTCAGGAAGCGGATTTGCATTGTTTACAGGCATAAGGCTGCTTCTTAAATCTTCGTCGGCAGTTGTAAGGGAAACGGCAAGCCTTATGTTTGGTCCGTTGTCTGCAAGGTCATAAATTCCTTTTATGATTCCGGATGTAGAAAGGGTGATTCTTCTGGCGCTAAGGTTTCTGCCGCGTTCGTCTGTAAGTACAGAAATTGCCTTGCGTATTCCCTGCAGGTTGAGCATAGGTTCTCCCATTCCCATGAATACGATGTTGTCTAGATGTCCGCATTCTTCTTCAAGAAATAAAAACTGTTCTACGATTTCGCTCGCAGTAAGGTTTCGTGAAAAACCTAGCTGCCCGGTTTGGCAAAATGCGCATTTCATTCCGCAACCTACCTGACATGAAACACAGGCGGTTTTTCTTCCTTCTTTATCTGTAAGAAGAACCGTTTCAACGGCACCGCCGTCTTCCAGTGTTATCTGAAGCTTTATTGTGCCGTCCGGGTCTTTTAGAGTTTTCGAAACAGATGATGACCTTAAAGTTGCCTGTTCGCTAAGTCTCTGCCTTACGTCTTTTCCCAGATTTGTCATCTGATCAAAAGATGTTGCTCCGCTTCCGATCCATTTAAAAATCTGAAGCCCACGGAATTTTTGTCCAAGCTGAAGCTGTTCTGTAATTTCTTCCGGCAGAAGACCTGCCAATGCAATTTTATTCATACAATCAGTTGTATATTGGCTTATTGCCCCTAAGATTGTCAAGGAGTTCGTTTACAGCTGTACTTCTGATTCCCTGTTTCTGGAAAGATTCAAGCACAGAAATTGCTTTCTGTTTGTTGTTCAGCTTTATGTAACAGTCTGCAAGGTCAATGTAAAGCCTGTAGTTTTTAAGGTCGTTTTTAATAAGGCTTGACAGTTTTTCTGCAGCTTCTTCGTATTTTCCTTCTCCTTTGCAGATAAGGGCAAGTCCAAGGGCAGCATAAATGTCAAAATCAATATTAAGTGCCCTGTTATAGAAGTTGTTTGCCTGTTCGTAGTCACCTGTATTTCTGTAAGCGTCTCCAATTCGGGTAAGGATAACCTTGTTGTGCGGATCAATTTCAAGAATCTTGTTCCAGTATTCAATTGAGCGGAACTGCTGGTTCATACCGCGGTAGCAGTCTGCAAGTCCAAAAAGGGCATAGAAATTTTTTGGATCCATTTCGAGTGCCTGCTCAAAGTAAGCAACTCCTTTGTCAAAAGATCTTAGCTTTCTGTGGCAGTTTCCGATTGAAGTTAAAATACGGATGTCAAGATTGTCCTTGTTATGGTTGTACATCTGTGTCCAGTAATAGAGGGCATCCCTGTATTCCTTAAAATCATAATGAAGATGTCCAAGACCGATAAGTGCATATGCATTGTTCTGTTCCATATCAAGAACCCTAAGGTAAAGGTCTTTTGATTTTTTAAAGTCATGGATTTTTCTGTATGCGTCGGCAATTCTTGTTAAGACTGTAATGTTTCTGCTGTCGTGAACAAGGTACTGTTCCCAGATGTCAATTGCCTTTCTGTACTGGTTTAATGCCTTGTAACAGTCTGCAAGACCAAAAAGGGCATAATTGTTTCCCGGATGGTATGTAAGGCAGTTGTTGTAATAGTTAATTGCTGCGGCGTAGTTGTAACGCTTGCGTTCTGTATCTCCAAGACCTACAAGTGCGTAGTTATTGTTTTCGTCAAGTGCAAGTATGCTTTTAAATGCGTCGATTGCACCTTGTATGTCATTTGATTTTAAAAGCTGGTAGCCTTTTATTGAATATTCAGAAAGAAGGGTAGATTTTTCGTCCTTCGGTTCCTGATTTTTTTCAAGTTCTTCTGCTACTGGAAACAGCAAGTCCTGCTGGTTGTTCTCCATCTCATTTTCAAATTCTTCTCTCATTTTTTTTACCGTTCCTTTAAATTTTTTTAATAACTTTTTTTAATTATTCTTTCAGCAGGCTTGAAATCACACATGCTATTTTTTCATATAATGGTTCTGCTCTGGATTTATTGTGAGCTAAGACATACTGCTTAAGAGCTTTTAAAGGCTGGTTTTTTTCTGCATAAACGTCTCCTACTCTGGTTAGACCGTCAGAGTATCCGGTTGTGATATAAATTCTTCGGGCACTTTCAATGTCACCCTGATTAAAGAGGATGTTTCCCTTTCTGTTTAAGATTGCTTTCTGTTCTGAAGAGAGGGTAGAAACTGGATTATCGGTTACTTTGATAAACCCGTCGGGAATCTGTTTTCTATTAATCTCATCTTTAAAAGAATCTGCCATTAACTTTTCGTCCTGAAAAACTTTAATACCACAATAATTCTATCACTTATTAGAGTAATGTCAAAGTCTTTTTTTTTCAGTTGTATGCCTGTAATATATTTTATTTGTAAGTGTAAAAATCAACGATAGAGCGTCCGTAGATTCTCTGGTCTGTTCTTGTAAGTTTTCCGATTGTGTCTGGCATATGGTGCTCTTCCGGCCGGTGAACCATAATTGTTCCTGTTTCCTTTAAGATTCCTTTTTTGTCGGCTTCTAAAATCAGCTGTTCATGAAATTTATATGGAAACGGCGGATCAAAAAATATGTAGTCAAACTGAGATTTGCATCTCTTAATAAAATATTCAACCGGCATAAAGTGACACTGGATTTTTACGCCGCATTCTTTTTCTGTTACTTTTACGTTTTCAAGAACTGTGTTTACCTTTATTTTGTCTTTTTCGCACAGTTCAACGTTGGATGCACCCCGGCTTACGGCTTCTATTGCAATTGTTCCTGAGCCACTGAAAAGGTCAAGCCATGATTTTCCCGTTAAATCGCCGAGAATGGCAAATACAGATTCCCTCATTCTGTCCATGGCAGGACGTATTACGCCGTCAGGGCATTTTATGACTCTTCCTTTTAGTTTTCCGCCGGTTATTCTCATTTTTAATCCTTGTGCTAGCGTCCGTTAAGGGACCAGTATGTGTCGTTGTGTTCAAGATGTGTGTTAAGTTCTGCAAAATTAAATGCAGTTTTTCCGTCGCTTGTGCGTACTTTTGTAATTGCTCCGTTATCCATAAGGAGTTTGATTACATCTGTTGAAGTTGAATATTCACAGGCATACATAAGCGGGGTTTTTCCTTCATAAAAACGGTTTATAGGAATTCCGCTTTCTATAAAGACTTTAAGTTTTGCTATCTGTGTAACAGTATTTGTTCCACCTGCAGTAATTGCAAGAATAAATGCTTTAAAGACTTCTGTTGAATTTCCGCCAGTTTCTTCAATAAGGCGTTTTACAATTGCCGGATTACTTGAATGGCTTGATGCAATCTGAAGTGCAGTTGCTCCGTATTTATTTCGTTTGTTCGGATCTGCTCCGTTTTTAATCAGGTTGTCCAGCAGTTCTATGCTGTTCTGGTAGCGGGCTGCGTACATGACTGCTGTCCAGCCGTCTTTGTCCTGAAGGTTTACTTTTGCACCGGAAGAGAGTAATGAATGGATTTCCCAATCGTTTCCGTCTTTTACGGCCAGCATGAGCGGAGTGCGTCCCAATTTGTCTTTTTTATCAGGAGAGTCGATTTTTGCGTAGAAATCTCCGTTTTCAAGGTCAGATGGGTTCGGCTCCGTATCGGAAGGTGCGTAATCAAAAAGATACACTTTGCTGTAGTTGATTGATTCTGAAGGCGGAATATCTTCTTCCGGTTCTTCCTGTGCGACAGGCTCTTCCGGAACGGTTTCTTCTGTCTCCTGTTCCTGTGCAGTTTCTTCTGGCTCAGAAGAAGCTTCTCCTGGAGTTTCTTCGGTTTCTGGTTCAATTCCAAGCAACTGGTTTACAACTTTAAGTGCAACAGGACTGTAGTTAAGTTCTGCGTATTCAAGAGGAGACTTTTCTGCTCCGTTTCTTGATACAAGCCTTGATTTTATTTCTTCCGGTTTGGTTGACCTCTGAATTATGTATTTGATTACTTTTTCCTGGGAAGAGTAGGCGCAGGCAAACATTACGGCATCCTGCTTTGCCTTGTTTCTTGTGTTAAGTCGTACTCCTGACTGTGCAATAAACCTGATTATCTCGTATGGTCTGTCATATTTTAATGCTTGCAGAAGAATTGTGTTTTTTTCTGACCCAAAAGTCATTCTGTAAAAATCATTGTCTTTTTTTATGGCTTCTGTAATTTCTTCTAGAGTTCCTTCTTTGAGAAGATAATCGTATTTCTTTGCATTTGGAGCAGCGTATATGCCTGTCAGCGCAGCGGCTAAAAGTACTGCTGCAATTAACTTTTTAAAGTAAAACATGATTTAATTATAGTGGCTCAATCTGTCGGGGTCAATAATTCATTTTTAAATGGAACATAAAAATAGATATTAATCGTGTTGACCATAAACGTTATTTTCTGTATAGTGTCAGAACACCCCTTGAAGCTCGTATGAGCTTCCATAAGTCCATAAGGAGATACTAATGAGAAAGTACGAATTGATGACTATCTTCCCACTTGATGAAGAAAAGTCAAAGAAAGCTACTGAAGAAGTACGCAACACACTTACATCTTTTGGTGCAGAAATCGAAGAAGAAAAGCTTTTCGGTGACCGTGACCTTACTTACGAAGTAAACAAAGAAAAACGTGGTCGTTTTGTATTGTTTACACTTAAGCTTAATCCAGGAAAAATTACTGAAATTGACAAGGCATTTAAGATTCAGTCAAACCTTCTTAAATACCTCTTCGTAAAACTCGAAGAAAAATAAACTATCAGGGGTAACATATGGCGACAGATTTAAATCACGTTGTTTTGGTAGGCAGATTGACAAGAGACGTAGGAAGTGATGAACGTTCCTTTGGTTATGTAGCAAACGGACAGGCCAGAGCAAATGTGAGTATCGCCGTAAACCGCAGCCGAAAGGACGGCGCCAGTGGAAACTGGATCGAAGAAGCAAACTTCTTTGATGTTACCATTTGGGGAAAGCAGGCTGAAAATCTTAAGCCTTACTTGACCAAAGGAAAGCAGATTGCAGTTGATGGTTATCTGAAGCAGGATCGCTGGGAAAAAGACGGTCAGAAATTTTCAAGAGTTTCAATCGTTGCAAACAGTGTTCAGCTTCTTGGCGGAAGATCTGATGGCGGTCAGTCAATGGCCGGGGGTGCATCAGCAGGTTTCCAGCCTAGAAACGATTTTAATCAGCCGGCAATGAATTCAATGCCTGATTTTGGCAATGATGCTTTTGGTGGTGCAGGTGGAGATTTCCCTGAAGATATTCCTTTTTAATTAATGGAGTTATTTATGTCAGAAGAAAAGATGATGTATGAAGAAAAAGATGTAGAGCAGAGAGCAGTTTCTGTTGAAACAGAAGGCCGCGATGACGAAGCTCGTGATGGTGCTCGTGCAAAGAATAAGACATTCTTCCGCAAGAAGGTATGTCGTTTCTGTGTAAACAAAGCAAAAATCAATTATAAAGACGCTGACGGTCTTCGCCGCTTCACAACAGAACGCGGTAAGATCCTTCCACGCCGCATTACTGGTACATGTGCAAAGCACCAGAGAGAACTTGCCGGAGCTATCAAACGCGCCCGCGCAATCTGCCTTTTGCCATACGTAACAGAGTAAGAGCGAGCAAAATCCGAGCAGTGCGGAGGATTTTGCGAGCGTCTCGCATAGAAGAAAGTGCGTAAGCACTTTCAACGAGAATACGACAAAATCCGAGCAGTGCGGAGGATTTTGCGAGCGTCTCGTATAGAAGAAAGTGCGTAAGCACTTTCAATGGGACGTAATCAACCTGAATTTCAGGTAATCGGGCGGATTAAAAACGCCGTAAAACCGACGATCCAACTCCTGGTGACGCCGGTTCTGAATATAAAGAGGAGCTTGAAAAAATGAAAGTTATTCTTAACGTAGATGTAAAACACCTTGGTGAAGAAGGTGATGTAAAGAACGTTGCTGACGGATACGCTCGCAACTTCCTTCTTCCTAGAAATCTTGTTGTAGTATACAACGAAACAACTGCTGCTATGTTTGAAGCTCGCAAGGCAGAAATCGAAGCACGTAAGGAAGTTAAACGCCAGAATGCTAAGAGCCTTAAGGAAAAACTCGAAGCTGCAGAATTTGTTATTGATATGCCTGCTGGTGCAAACGGAAAACTTTACGGTGCCGTTTCAACAACAGTTATTGCAGAAGCATTGGCTAAACAGGGCTTTGAAATTGAACGCAAACGCATTGAAATTCCAGGTCTTGCAATCAAATCTGTTGGTACATACCATGCAACAATCAAACTTTATGAATCTTCTGTTGCAGAAATCAAAATTGTTGTAAAGGCTCAGGAAGTTGCCGGTGCAGCTCCAGCTGAAAAGGCAGAAAAAGCTGCAGAAGCTCCTGCAGAAGAAGCTAAAGCTGAGTAATTATGCTTTGTAAAGCGTAGCATTAATGATTTTTTTGAAAAGTAATTAATGTTACCTTGAAAAAAAAGGCGATAATCTTTTACGGATTGTCGCCTTTTTTCTTTAAATGTTGTATAGTCATATATCTATGGAAGTTGAATTAAAAGATAAGGTTCCGCCGCATAATATAGATGCTGAACAGGCAACTTTAGGTGCGATTCTATTGGATTGGGAATCAATGTCAGATATTGTTACCAGATTAAAGTCGGACAGATTTTATAACCTTCAGAATCAGATTGTTTTTGATGCACTTATTTCTCTTTTTAAGCAGAATGTACGAGGGGATACTCTTACTGTCATAAATGAATTAACAAAACTCAATAAACTGGAACAGGCTGGAGGTGCGGCTTATGTTGCAAGTTTAACGGAACTTGTTCCGTCCAGTGCAAATATTGATTATTACGTAGACATTATTCTGGACTGCGCTTCCCGCAGGGATCTTATTAAACTTTCATCTGAATTAAAAGCTTCTGCATTTGATGATACAAAAGATGCCAAGCTTTTGCTTGAAATGGCAGAAAAAAAGGTTTTTGATCTTGCTGACCATTCTTCTACTTCTCAGATCTGGTCAATGCAGACTGTTGTTAATGAAACAATAAAAATTGTAGAACAGAGGTTGAGAAATAACAGTCAGCTTACAGGTATTCCTTCTGGAATTGCAAAACTTGATACAATGACAAGCGGTTTCCAGAATTCTGAACTCATAATTATTGGTGCCCGTCCTTCTATCGGTAAGACAGCGTTTGCCCTTTCTATGATGCAGGAAATTGCTGTAGAACGGAAAATTCCATGCGGTTTCTTTTCTCTTGAAATGAGCCGTCAGTCTATCGGTCAGCGACTTTTATCGCAGGTTTCAAGGGTTCATAGTAATAAAATCCGAAAAGGCATGCTTTCTATGGGCGACCTTCAGAAAATTCAGGATGCAGCAGGAAAATGTTATAGTTCTCCTCTTTATATCTGTGATGTTCCGAATATGCCTCTGCTTGATTTAAGGGCCAGTGCCCGCCGTATGGTTTCAAACCAAGGTGTAAGGATTATTTTTATCGACTATATTGGTCTTATTTCTGTAGAAAATCCTAGCCAGAATACTTGGGAAAATATTTCTGAAATTTCAAAATCCCTTAAAGCTCTTGCGCGCGAACTTGATATTCCGGTTGTAGCTTTATGTCAGGTTGCACGAGATGCCGAAGGTCAGGAGCCAAACCTTGCACAGCTTAGAGGTTCTGGTTCTATTGAACAGGATGCGGACGTTGTCTTGTTCCTTCATCGTGACCGAAAAATTATGGAAGATGAAAAACAAGTTCAGGATGCAAAGTGTATTGTTGCAAAACAGCGTAACGGTGCAACCGGCGATATAGAAATGCTTTTCTTCCCTCAATATACAAAATTTGATAACAAAGTTGATGAGTAGCAGGTATTAAGATGGTTAAATTTTTTTATTCTGTTTTTGAACGCATTTTCGGTTTTTTATATCATCCTGTCGTAAGATTTTTCAGGTCAAACAGATATAATGCAAAAGATCCTTTTGTTTTTTTTGTGCGCTATGTATTGCTTTTATGGAAAAAAACTGAATCTTCGAAAAAAAATCTGTATCTTGACGTAACTTACCTTTCTAAATGCGAACGATTCGCCGGTATTTGCAGGGTAGTTGCAAAATTTCAGGAATTTCTGCCTGCTGTTCAGAAGGAATATAATGTCATTCCTGTAATTGGAAAGCAGTATCTTGGATTTTATTTTCTTTCTGATGGAAAATGCATTTGTCCTGCTTCAGGGGATATTTTTCTTTCTGCAGAAGTAACTCAGGGAATAATTGATTCTAATTCACTTTTCTTTTTGCGTCTTAAGCAGAAAGGTTGCCGCGTATGTTTTTTTCTTCATGATCTTATACCTGTGCTTTACCCGGATTTTAACGGTTCTGCAAAGTTTCTGCGCTATTATAAAAAATATCTGCGACAGCTTGCGCTTGCAGACAGGGTTGTATGTAATTCAAATTCTGTCCTTTCTGATTTTAATGAATATATTAAAAAAAACAGGCTCAAGACTAATCCGAATCTGAAAAAGTCTTATACTCACTTGGGAGTTGATTTTAAGCCTGTAGCAGAATCTTCCTTAAAAAAGCAGAATATGCCTGCAAAAATTAATTTCCTTATGGTAAGTACTGTTGAAGTACGCAAAATGTATGATCAGGCTGTAGAAGCTTTCTCTATTCTTTGGGATAAGGGGATGGATGTTTCTCTTTCTATTGTCGGAAAATATGGTTGGAGGGCAGAAAAGGCTCGTGCCCTTATAGAAAACAGCCCTTACATAAATAAAAAACTTTTCTGGTACAATCAGGGAATAAGTGATTCTGAACTTGCAGAATTGTATCAGTCCTGTGATGCTGTTGTTTTTGCTTCGATGACAGAAGGTTTTGGGCTTGCCCTTATTGAAGCTGCGATATATGGAAAACCTTTGATAATACGCGATATTCCTATTTTCAGGGAAATTGCCGGAGAGAATGCGTGGTATTTTTCTGGTACAGAAGGCAGGAATCTTGCTGAAAAAATTGAACAGTGGATTGAGCTTTTTGAAAAAGGCAGATGCCCTGAATCCAAAAAAATATCCTATATTTCGTGGGAGAAATGTACGGAAAACGTATTCAATTTTATTGCGCAGGAATAATTTGATTCCAAAATTGAATTTCCTATATTTTTTTAATAAATTGAGCTATAATGGAAAGGTATTATGAAGTCATTCTTTAAAATTTTTAAGATTCTTACTCCAAAACAAATGAGATATACGGTCGGTCTTATTGTGCTTATGTTTGTCTGTGCTGCAATGGAGGCTGTCGGTATCGGATTGCTTTATCCACTTATTGCTGTTATTGGAAAGCCTGAAATTGTGGAAAACAGGGAACGTCTGCATAATCTTCTTGTTTCTATCGGAATTACAACTCATAGGGATCTGATACTTGCTTTTTCTCTTTTTATTGTAGTTTTTTATATATTCAAAAATACTTTATGTCTGATTCAGGCAAAAATTCAGATCCGTTTTTCTACAAACAATCAGAAAGATTATACAAAGCGTCTTTATACTTATTACATGAACCAGCCGTTTTTGTACCATGTAAATACAAATATTTCTGTAATTTCCAGAAACGTAAGTACAGGTGCCAGTTTTGTATTCTCTGATATTCTTATAAATACTCTTGGAATTATTACTGAATTCATTACGATTTTTGTAATTTGGACGCTTATTATGTTTATGGACTGGTCTTTAGGGCTTGTTGTTGTCTTTATCCTTGGACCAGTTGTATTGTTCATTCTTAATTATTTCAGGCGAAGGGTTGTAAAAGAAGGTGAAATTCAGAATAAATACCTTGTAGGCTGTAGTAAATGGATAAACCAGGGCTTCTTTTCTATAAAAGAAACAAAGGTTATGCAGTCAGAGGGCTATTTTACCAATCAGTTTGCATATAATTATGATAAATATGCTTCAAGTACTGCAAAATTCCTTTTTGTAAACAGAATTCCAAAGACAATTATAGAAATGCTGTGTATAGGAGGAATTATTCTTCTTATTGCAGTAAAAGTCATGCTTAACGCAGATATGGAAACCCTTATTCCTACTCTTGGTGTTCTTGCTCTTGCTGCAGTACGCCTTATGCCAAGTATAAATAAAATTATCGGTCTTTATAATACTAATAAATTCAAGATGCCTTTGTTTAATGAAATGTTCAATGATTTTATTGCTGTAAAGGCGCTTAAAGATCTTGATGAAAGAAAGATATTTAAGAAAGCAAGCGAAAAACTTGTGTTTAATGATAAAATTTGCGTAAAAAATCTTTCGTTCTCGTATCCTTCTAAAGATACTAAGGTGCTTGATGATGTTTCTTTTGAGATTCCAAAGGGCGGATTTGTAGGTATTGTGGGACCTTCTGGAGCTGGAAAAACAACTTTTGTTGATATTCTTCTGGGACTTCTTCCTCCTCAGAGCGGTGGAATCTTTGTAGACGGCATAGATATCTATTCAAATCTTTCCGGCTGGCTTAACAATGTTTCATATGTTCCGCAGGCAATATACCTGATTGATGGGTCTATTAAAGAAAACGTTGCTTTTGGTGTTGCAGAAGGTGATGTAGATGAAGAACGTGTCCTAAAAGCTTTGGAAATGGCTGAACTTAAGGAATTTATTGACGGTCTTCCGGATAGGGAAAATACCCGCGTAGGAGACAGAGGTGCACGCCTTTCCGGCGGACAGAAGCAGCGAATCGGTATTGCAAGGGCTCTGTATCAGAATCCTTCTGTTCTTGTACTTGATGAAGCAACTTCAGCTTTGGACAATGAAACAGAAAAGAGCATTACAGATACAATTCTTCGTCTTAAAGGACAGATTACGATTATTGCCATTGCACATAGACTTTCTACTCTTGAAAACTGTGATTTTAAGATTAAGTTTGAAAAAGGTAAGACAGAACTTGTAAAGTAAGGATTGATGATGAAGCCTCTTGTTTCGATTTTAATGCCGACTTATAACCATGAAAAATTTATTGAAGAAGCTGTAAAGTCGGCTCTTGCACAGAAAACTGATTTTCCTTTTGAGCTTTTAATAAATGATGATGTTTCAACAGACAGCACTCTTGCAATTGCAAAGAAACTTGCAGAAAAAAATCCTGACGTGATTAAGATTTTTACGCATGAATCAAATCAGGGGCTTTTGAAAAGCTATAAATTTCTTCTTGAGCAGGCTGAAGGAAAATACATTGCAATTCTTGAAAGTGATGATGTATGGACTGATCCGCTTAAACTTCAGAAACAGATTTCATTTCTAGAGGCTAATCCTGATTATTCTCTGGTTTGTACTGATTATTATACTATTGACGAAAACGGTGTAAAGCAGTCTGATGTAATTAAGGATTTTGATGCCGGACAGAATGACCAGTGGTATGATGCCCTTATGGGATTTGCTTCTATAGGGGCCCTTACAATTGTTTTTAGGCTGGAATCGTTTAAGAAGTACTGCAATATAGACGACTACATTGAAAGAAAATTTCAGACTTTTGACAGGGGAATGTGGCTTTCTATTTCAAGGCACTGCAAATGTCATTTTATTCATGAACAGACAGCGGCATACAGGGTAATTTCTTCTTCAATAAGCAATTCCGGTAATTTTGATAAGGCTTACCGTTTTGCAAAATCTGTAATGGATATTCATGAGTATGTAATTTCTTTATATGGTTTGGGAAATATTTCTAGAGAAGCTTTTGATCAGAAGAAAATCATATGGTATATAAATCTTTGTATTACTCACCGGAATTTCAATGAATTTAAGTCTCTTGTAAAAAAACTTAATGCAGATTCATTTAAGCATTTCCTGATGAAATATTTTCCTCGTCTCTGGTGGATGCAGTATACTTTAAGAAATCCTCAGCCAAGGCATTTGAAATGATTGAATCCCGCCTTAGGTACTGGGGATTCTGCATCTTTTTACATAAGATTATATTTCATTCCAAACGAAAGCCTTAAGTTTCTCTTTTCGCGGCCTTGCCAGTAATTCCAGTTTATTATTTCAACCCAGTCAAAGCCGGCATTTACGTTTATATTTTTATTTACAAAGAAATTTGTTTCAATTCCGAAGTCGTAGTATGTTTCGTAGTTTGCGTAATATGCGGAATTAAAATCTTCAGAGCCGGCTGTAATTACGTCTGAACTGAATTTTTTTGAAGAAAGAACGGACTGTGAATTTGTAAAGTTATTGTTCGGGCAGAAGCGGTGGAAGTAGAGTTTTGTGCTTCCTTTTGGATAGTAAATCTTATAGGAAACGTACTGGCTGTTGCCGAATGTACTTGTTGCGGCTCCCAAAATCTGACCATTGTTTGTGTATCCCTGACCGATTGAACCGTGAGCGTAGTAGCCAAGGTATGGCCACTGAAACTGAAAGTCCTGGCTCATTTCAAAATTGTTCCATTCAAACAGAAGCTCGCTGTGAAGGTTCATGAAATCAGGCATTTTTGGGAACAGCTTTTTTAGAGGAACAGGAATGTACTGCTTTAAGCCTACTGTGTAAATTGCTGTATGAAAAGGATTTGTCTTTTCGTTTGATGTAAAGTCATCTATACCGAGTTCTCCGTATACTTCAAGCCCTATTCGTGGAAAAATCCAGTCTGCGTAGAAAGCAATTTTCTGATCTTCGTCATTGTCCGTTTCGTAGCTGTTTTCGTGGCTTGTAGTAAAAAGGCGGCCAAGAAACTTAAGGTTTGAAAGCTTCCATTTTGTTATGAAAATTCTGTTCATTCCTAGTGAAAAGCCAGGGATAAATGAAGGTGCGTAGCTTACAGAAAGTGCGTTCAGCATGTTGTGTTCGTTTTCAGAATTTTTTCCTTCGTAATAGTCAGACTGAGTAAGTCGGCCTGTCCAGATTCTGGCTTCTATGTCGCCAATATACCATTTTAGTCCAGGAATCCATATTTTTGTCCGCCTTAAGCCTAAATCAAGTTTTGGATATGAAGCTGCGTTGTTGCTTCCCAGCATCGGGTTTATATAGGCAGGTCCAAGCCATGGAGTCTGTGTTCCAAAACCGATTGTAAAGGTTCTGATTGTGCAGCGTACTTCTGAATCGCCCCAGTCATAGTTAAAAAAAGATGAATCACCGTAGCGCTGGACGATGTCTACGTTGCCGCCTGCATAGTTTGCGACTTTTACATCTCCATAAAAGGATTTTCTGTCAAATGTATTCCTGTTTACCCAAGAATAATTGTATTTGTAGTTATCGCTGAATTGTGATGTCTGGTCACCTTCCATTGTTTCAAAATCCCTGTTCTGGGAAAATGAAAGCTGGGGTTTAAATGTAAATTCAAAGGCGTACAGTTCAAATCTTGCGCCTGTTGAAAAACTTGTGTTGTAGCCTTTTCCTTGCCACAAAGCGCCGTCATTAAATCCAAATGGAGTTTCAGAGTTTATGCTGTTATAACTTTCAGGTCCATAAAACTTATAGTAGATGAATGGATTTTCTTTTATGGATTTTTTTCGTCCCAGGCAGTGATTTCTCCATGGATCGATGTATGTTTTTTTCTTTTCTTCTGTTGCTTCAATCTGATCTTCATTTATCTGGTCGTTGTATATGTATTCTATGTTGTCGATATATGGTGGAGTAGAATATGAATAGTCCCAGTTTAAATCGCTGAGTGTTTTATAGCCTAATGTCGGGCGTTTTGCTGTTCCTGTGAGGGAAAGAAATTCATAGTATTCTTCTTCAAATGATTTTAATGCTTCCTGCGAAAACAAACTTGAACTAAAAAGCAGGAAAAATACTGTTAAAAATATTTTTTTCATAGTTTTAGTATATAGAAAGATTTTTATTTTGTCATTAAGTGGACAATATAGAAAAAATCAAAACTGAGAAGCTTTTTAGAGCGGTAGAAGACAATTTGCGTAAAAAAAATTGCGCGAGCAATTTTAGCAAATTGGGCACGAAGCTGTGCTTCGTGGCAAGAACCCAGAGTGGTCGACTCCAAATGCAAAGACATTGCTGTTAAATAAAAAAAGCTCCTCAAAACTGAGAAGCTTTTTAGAGCGGTAGAAGGGAGTCGAACCCTCGTCATCAGCTTGGAAGGCTGAGATAATGAGCCGTTATATGACTACCGCATGTCGTGTTGATGTTTATAATATATAAATTATCAAAAAAAAGGTCAATAGCAATTTTGACATTTTTTTGAAATTTTTAAATATTTTTTTAGGCTCCGTAAGCCGGATCATAAGCCTTCAGCTCGTTAAAAGTGTCTATTTCAACAAAATCGTCAAAACTGCATTCGCGTACAGAAAGGTTAAATTCATCCTTGCATACATCAAGAGGGACGCTATCCCAGTATTTTTCTTTTCCGCCCGGCATTTCGTATACTTTCTGCATGCAGTCGGCAAGTTTTTTTCCGTCTTCATTTGTCCAGTAGGAAATGCCAACCATTCTGTATGCATTTAGTCCGCCTACAGAAACACCAGAAATACGACCTTTTGAAATATAAAGGCACCAGTCATCAGTGCGCTCGCATTTTACGCCGCAATAATTGGAATTATACTGATATTTTGAAATCAGTTTTTTATTTTTTATTATCAGATCGGCTTCGCAGATATAGGAATTGCTGAAAAGATATCTTGCACACATGGCGGAACTGATATTGTTTGCCTCATTGTAGGCTGGGTTTTCTATGAATTTTATGTTCGGATACTTGTATAAAAGCTGGTCAAACTGTTCGCTGAGGTAACCGCGTACAATTATTATTTCTTCTATCCCAGCAGAAACAGCTGCATCAATCATTGTATCTATTATTCTTGAGCCTTTTACGCGCACTAGTGGCTTTGGAGTATTAAGTGTAATTGGAACAAGCCTTGTACCGAAGCCGGCAGCAATAAAGATGATTCGTTTTACCCTGTATGGTTCAAGGGCTTCAAGTGCTGCCTGAGTGAGTTTTCCGTCTTTAAGGAAATTCTTTTCTTCAAGTGAGGCACATATTCCGTTTATGGTTCCAATTGAGTATCCGGTTTCTTTTGCAAGCTGTCTTTGGGTAGGTGTCTTTTCTGCTGACTCAAAGGCTGCAAGGACATGAAATTCTTTTTCCTGTAACATATGTTCAATTTTATAATAAAAATTAAAAAAAATGAATATTTTTAGCACTTTTTTGCATATTTTTGTTCAAAATTTATAATTTTTTATTTTTTTTGAACATCTTTTATAGACTTTGACAGCGAAATGCAGTATAAAGTAAATAGGTGAGGTTTCTGTTTACCGGCTTTCACCTTAAAATTGTTTTGAATATTCAGAGGTTTTTTTATGGCAAAGGTTTATCTTGGACTTACAGGA
Source organism: Treponema sp. (assembly GCA_045123335.1). GTDB lineage: Bacteria > Spirochaetota > Spirochaetia > Treponematales > Treponemataceae > Treponema_D. The sequence goes on along the minus strand of JBGVIP010000063.1, from coordinate 21,687 downwards.
GACATTATTCATCCTGGAATTATTAACATCATTAACGAAGGTGCTAAATACGGTGATGTAGTTGTTGGTCTTCTTACAGACAAGGCAATTGTAAATCACAAGCGCCTGCCTTATCTTACATACGACCAGAGAAAGGCTGTTGTAGAAAACATCAAAAATGTTTCAGAAGTTATTCCTCAGGATGACTGGAGTTATGTTCCAAATATTAAGAGTCTTAAGCCTGAATTTATGATTCACGGAGATGACTGGAAGACAAATTACCTTTCAAAAATCCGTGATGAAGTTTTTGAAGCCATGAAGGAATGGGGCGGAAAAGTCATTGAAATTCCTTATACACAGGGAATCAATTCAACAGCCCTTGCAGAAAATGCTTCTTCTATTGGAACAACACCGGACGTACGCCGTGCAACTCTTCGACGCCTTATCAGTGCTAAAAAAATCGTAAGGATTATGGAAGCCCACAGCGGTTTGAGCGGCCTTATTGTTGAAAATACACAGGTAATGAAAGAAGATGGTCTTCATCAGTTTGACGGAATGTGGTCATCATCCCTTACAGATTCTACTTCTAAAGGTAAGCCTGATATTGAAGCTGTTGACCTTACAACACGTATGCAGAGCCTTACAGACATCCTTGAATGTACTACAAAACCTATTATTTATGATGGCGATACTGGTGACATTCCGGAACACTTTGTATTTACTGTAAGAACTCTTGAAAGAAACGGTGTAAGTGCTGTCATCATTGAGGATAAAAAAGGACTTAAGAAGAATTCCCTTTTTGGTACAGAAGCAAAACAGGTTCTTGCAACAGAAGAAGAATTCTGCGAAAAGATTGCTGCTGGAAAAAAAGCTCAGGTTACTAAAGACTTTATGATTATTGCCAGAATTGAAGAAATTATTGCCGGATATTCTGTTGAAGAAGCCCTGACTAAGGCTTATGCGGCTGTAAGGGCTGGTGCAGACGGTGTTATGATTCACTCAAAGGACAAGTCTGGAGAAGACATAAAGGAATTCTGCCAGAAATTCAGAAAGGAATATTCAGGTATTCCTATTGTTCTGGTTCCTACAACTTACAATCAGTTTACAGAAGATGAACTTGCAGAATGGGGCGCAAACATCATTATTTATGCTAACCACATGCTTCGTGCAAGTTATCCTGCAATGCAGCGCGTTGCAGAAAAAATCCTTAAGGCTGAACGTAGCCTCGAAGTAAACGACGACTGCATGCCAATCAAGCAGATTCTGGAATTAATCCCAGGTACTAAATAAAAATTGCATCCATGCCGCTGTACACAAAAAGCAGCACGGCTGCTTTTGATCAGGAGAAAAAGAAATGATTCGACCGTCTTATTTTTATGATTTATTGATGAAGAATGGAACTGATTTTTTTGCGGGGGTTCCTGATTCTCTTTTGAAAAATTTCTGTGCGTATGTTACAGACAATGCACCTGCAGAAAAACATATAATCTCTGCAAATGAAGGAAGTGCAACAGCACTTGCAACAGGATATCACCTTGCAACAGGAAAAATTCCTATGATTTATATGCAGAATTCGGGGGAAGGAAACATGGTAAACCCACTTCTTTCCATTGCGGATCCTGATGTATATTCAATTCCGATGCTGATTGTAATCGGCTGGCGCGGAGAACCTGGTGTTCATGACGAACCTCAGCACGTAAAGCAGGGAAAAGTTACATGCGAACTTCTTGATGCAATGAAAGTTCCTTATGAGGTTCTTTCTGAAAACGAAGCAGATCTTCCTGCTCAGTTTGAAAAGGCATACAGCTACATCCGTGAAAACAACGCTCAGTATGCGTTTGTAATCCGCAAGGGAACATTTGATGACTACAAGCTTGTAAACAACATTCCTGTAGACGGAAAAATGTCCAGGGAAGAAGCAATTGAAAAAATCATGCTTTCTGCAGATGAAAGCACAGCCTTTGTTTCTACAACCGGTATGGCAAGCCGCGAACTTTATGAACTTCGCGATAAGCATGGAATGAGCCACGAAAAAGACTTCCTTACTGTAGGAGGAATGGGTCACGCAAGCCAGATTGCTCTTTCCATTGCAATGCAGAAAAAAGACCGGCAGGTTTACTGTATTGACGGCGACGGTGCTTCTATCATGCAGATGGGCGGAATGGCTACAATCGGAACCCGTGCTCCTTCAAACATGATTCATTTTGTATTGAACAACGGTGCTCACGACAGCGTTGGCGGTCAGCCTACTGTTGGACGTCAGATTGACCTTTGTGCTATTGCTGCCGGATGTGGCTATGAAAATGTCCTAAAGGTAGAAACTCCTGAAGAACTTGATGCTGCATTGAATGACTCTGAATCAAAGTCTAAGCTTACATTTGTTGAAGTTCTTGTAACTAAGGGAGCAAGAAAAGATTTAGGCCGTCCTAAGAGCACTCCTAAAGAAAATAAGATTGCCCTTATGAGCTTCCTGAATTCATAAAAGAGGGGCTTGGGGATTCTTCCCCAGGCGAATGGGGTGCGGCACAACGAAGTGTGACGCAGGGGAAAGGCTTTTCCCCTTTATATATAAAATATTGGAGCGTATATGATTAGACAGGCTGTAATTGTAGCGGGCGGGCTTGGCTCTCGATTTGGTGACAGAACTAAACTTATGCCAAAAGGTTTTATTGAAATTGACGGTGTTCCTATGGTTGAACGTTCTGTGCAGAAGCTTATCGCTGCCGGAATTGAAGAAATCATTATTGGAACCGGTCACTGTTCTGAATATTATGACGAACTTGCAAAGAAATATCATGTGATTAAGACTGTAAAGAATGAAAACTATGCGAATACAAGCAGCATGGGAACTCTTGAAGTCTGCGTTCCTTATATTAAGGGCGATTTTATTCTTCTTGAAAGTGACTTGATTTATGATTCTGTAGGCCTTACTGTGCTTCAGAATGAACAGAGAGCAAACGTAATTCTTGCAAGCGGAAAATCTAACAGTCATGATGAAGTTTATCTTGCTGCTGACGCAGACGGCGTTTTAAATGAAGTAAGCAAGGATAAGTCTGTTATTCCTGAACCGGCTGGAGAACTTGTTGGAATTACTAAAATTTCTAAGTCATGCCTTGAAAAAATGATGGCATATTACAAGTCTTCTGCTGATTTGATTAAACTTGATTATGAGTCTGCTTTGAAGCAGGTTAGTGTTTCCGGAGAACCGGTTTACGTTCACAAGGTTGAATATTACGCATGGACAGAAATTGATGATGAATCAATGCTTGACCGCGCGCTTACTCAGATTTGGCCTCGCATTAAGGAAAATGAATCGCTTTATTCTATCCGCCGCGAAGTTCTTTTGAACCCGGGGCCGGCTACTACAACAGATAGCGTAAAATATGCACAGGTTCAGAGCGATATCTGTCCGCGAGAATATGAGTTTGGCGACCTTATGGAATGGTGTGCAACCGAGCTTACACGTTTTGTTGCTGATCCTGAAGAATATACAACTGTAATGTTCGGCTGTTCTGGAACAGGTGCTGATGAAGCAATGGTTTGTTCTGTTGTTCCGGAAGACGGAAAGCTTCTTGTAATTGATAACGGATCTTACGGTAACAGGCTTGCAAAAATTGCCGGCGTTCACAAGCTGAATTTTGACGTTTTTGAAAGTTCTACTTATGAGCCGATTGATCTTGCGGCTCTTGAAAAGGTTCTTGCTTCCGGTAAGTATACTCATCTTGCTGGTGTTTACCACGAGACTACAACTGGTCTTTTGAATCCAATCAAGGATATCTGTCAGATGGCTAAAAAATACGGCATGACTACAATTTTTGATGCTGTATCTGCTTATGCCGGAATTCCTATGGATCTTAAGGATATTGGAGTTGATTTTATTGCTTCAACTTCCAATAAAAATATTCAGGGTATGGCTGGAGTTGGTTTTGTTATCTGTAACAAAAAGGCTCTTGAAGCTACAAAGAATATTCCAATCCGCAATTACTATCTGAACCTTTGGGATCAGTATCAGTATTTCCAGAAGACTCACCAGACACGCTTTACACCTCCTGTTCAGACTTTCTATGCATTAAGACAGGCAATCATTGAAACGAAGGTTGAAACTGTTGAAAAGAGGGCTGAACGCTACATTGCATGCTGGAAGATTCTTGTTGAAACAGTTAAGAAACTTGGTCTTGAAATGCTTGTAAAGGAAGAAAATCAGAGTCACCTTATTACTGCAATTCTTGAACCTAAATCTGATAAGTACAGCTTTGAAGCGCTTCATGATTTTGCAAAGAAATATGCATTTACAATTTACCCAGGAAAACTCGGCAATATAAATACATTCCGAATTGCAAACATCGGCGATATTCAGCCGCATGAAATGAAGGCATTCTGTGTAAAGCTTGAAGAATTTATGAAAGACATTCTTTAGTTTTTTCAGATTTCGGAAATGCTCCTGCAGCAGTTTTTTGCTGCAGGATTTTTTTTCTGTTTTTTTTAAATAATGATGAAAAGAAGGCTCATACGACATCTTTTCATTTATTTCTTAAAAGTGATATAATAAAATCATGTCTAAGAAGTTAAAATCTGTCCTTTTGTTTGCTTTATCTGATGTTTTTTTTATTGCTTTCTGGCTTTTTATGCTGGTTAATCCTTGGGCAGATGCCAATTATCCTATGCAGAAACAGTGGAATGTTTTTTTCGTTCTTTCTGCTGATACATCTGGTCATGATTCTGGAACCGGGCTTTCGATTTTCTTGGGATTTGTGCTTCCTTCTATATTGATTTATCTTGCATATTTTTTTGTGCGCCTTGGTTTTTACCTTAAAAAAAAGGTATTGCCTGATCCAAAAAAATCTTTTTTCATTACGCTTTTCTGCTTTGTTTTTTCGCTTGCCTTTACATTCGTTTTTAATAAGGCGTGGAACTACATGCATATTAATTCGCTCGTAAAAAAAGCGCCCGAACAGTCGGATTTTTATGATGAGAATTTTATTCCGTATGACAGCGTCTCGCTTTCTGCGCCGTTTGGAAAAACAAACAATCTTATTTATATTTTCCTTGAATCGATGGAAGGTTCTTTTTCTGATGTTGAACATGGCGGAATTTTAAAATATAACCTTATTCCTGAACTTACAAAAATCGCTTCTGAGAATACTGTTTTCGGTTCATTGTCTGGAAACGGCGGCCTTGAAAACCTTGAAGCAACTGCATGGACTTCTGCTGGAATTCTTTCTAAAACTTTGGCGGTTCCGTATTTTCTGCCTTTTGCGCCAGATTCTGACGGAAAAATGAAGTGTCTTGCAAAGGCAAAGTCGCTGTACGATTATCTATCTGAGCAGGGGTACAGGAATGTTTTTGCAATGGGCTCTGAAAAGCAGTTTGAAAACCGCGACCTTATTCTTGAAAATCACAGTGTTGAAGTGCATGACATAAACTATTACAAGAAGCATAAACTGATTCCGGAAGATTATCAGGTTTTTTGGGGATTTGAAGACCAGAAGCTTTACGAAATGGCTAAAATTGAGCTGGAAGAACTTGCGGCTTCCGGAGAAAAATTTTCGTTCAGCATGCTTACGGTTGATACGCATTTTCCGAACGGATACAAATGCGAAAAATGCAGGAATATTTATCCTTCGCAGATTGAAAATGTATTTGACTGCAGCGACCGTCAGGTAGGAGAGTTTATTGCCTGGATAAAAAAGCAGGAGTGGGCGAAGGACACAACAATTGTAATTACCGGAGACCACGCATATCTTGATGCGCCGCTTAATAATTTTATCAGAAAAATTAGTGCTGTTCCTTCTTCTAAGATTGATTCCATGCGTCGTGTTTATAATGTTTACATAAATCCAGTGCCGGATACTTCGGCGCTAAACCATGCAAGGGATTATTCTTCATTTGACCTTATGCCGACTATTCTGAATGCTGTAGGTTTTGATTTTAATACAGAAGGAATTGCGCTTGGCCGCTCACTTTTTAAGAATTATCCGACTGTAATTGAAAAATACGGAAAAAAAGAAACAGAACGTCAGTATTTAAGAAAGACTGTTACCTACGAAAGCTTAAAATAAAAATAATCCCCCTTTAACTGTGCAGAAAGCCAGAACAGGGGGATTCATATTTTTCAGCCTAAGATTTTAGATTAAAGCTTAGAGAATACATAAGAACAGAATGTCTTTGTCTTGTTTATGAAAGAACGTTCAATTCTCTTTTCAAACATTGCAAGTTTTGGAGCTTTTACGGCACCGATTCCGTAAAGAACCCAGTTGTCGCCGTCCTTAAAAAGAAGGATAAGTGACTTCATGTTCTTTTTCTGTACACAGGTGATACCCATGTGGTTCAAATTCTGGTTGTTTGTCATCTGATAGAGAAGAAAATTATCATTTTTTTCAATATAAATCGGCACATTTGTCAGCCCGAACGGACCTATATCAATTGTTGAATCAATCAGTTTTGAGTTATAATCTTGCGTAATGCTGTTGATTTTTGCTGTATCATAAAGATTAAAATAGCGATTGTGATAAACTGACCAATACGGAATGCCTGCGTATGATTCTACATCTTCAAGAACTGCTGAAATTTTTACGTCAAGGTCTTCATTTCCCTTGATTGGTTTAACTTGAATGATTTCGGCAAGATAATTCGGATTAAGGTTATTAACGATAAGACGGATTCGTTCTGCTCCCGGATTATCGCTGTTGATTGACATGTTCTTGTATTTGTCGATGCTCTTGATAAGAACCTCGCCTTTGCTGATTGTTTCAAGATCCGAAGCAGAAAGTTTTTCGTTAAAAGGAAGTGCTGTAGCAGAAACTGCTGTAAGCGCTGCAATTGCTAATGCAAAAATAGTTGTCTTTTTCATATTTTAAATATATCGCTATTCGTTTTTTTTATCAATATTATAAAATCTGCTGCTAAAATGAATATGGAAGTTTTACATAATAAAAAGAAATGATATAATGGATTCATTATGATATCTAAAAAAATTAAAGAAATTATTGAAAGCCCTGCTAATGGCGTTATAAGAAAAATGTTTGAAGAAGGAATTCTTCTTAAGAAAAAATTTGGTGAAGAAAATGTCTATGATTTCAGTCTTGGAAATCCAGATCTTGATCCCCCGGAAGAAGTTATTAATGCAATAAAAGAGGTTGCCCTTGATACAAGCCACATGTGTCATGGCTACATGCCAAATCCGGGGTATGTAGAAGCCCGCAAGGCAATGGCAGAAAAAACTTCAATTGAACAGGGAATTGAAATCGGTTACGAAAATATTGTCATGTCTGTTGGAGCTGCTGCCGCTCTAAACTGCGTTATAAAGGCTCTTGTTGACGAGGGTGATGAAATTTTAGCTCCTTGTCCGTATTTTGCAGAATATAATCATTACGTGCGTAATCACGGTGCAGAAATCATTCCTGTAAAAACAAATGAAGATTTCAGTCTTAATGTAGAAAATATCCGTAATGCACTTACAGAAAAAACTGCAGCAGTCATTATAAATTCTCCAAATAATCCTACCGGTAAGATTTATTCAGAAAAGGAAATAAACAGTCTTGCAGAAGTTCTTACTGAACACGGCAAAAAAACAGGACGCTATCCGTTTATTATCTGTGATGAACCGTACCGCGCAATAACATACGGAAACGAAAAGGTTGCTTCTGTATTCCCTGTTTATAAGAATGCAGTTGTCGTTACTTCTTTTGCAAAAAATCTCAGCGTTCCGGGAGAGCGAATCGGTTATATTGCTGTAAATCCTGCCGCAGATGATGCCGCTCTTTTGGTAAGCGCCTGCATTTTCTGTACAAGGGTACTTGGATTTGTAAATGCGCCGGCATTCTTTCAGAAGGTCATTGCAAAAAGCTGGAATGCAAAATGCGACTATTCCCTTTACGAAAAGCGCTGCAAAGAAATTATGGAAGTTATGGATTATGCCGGTTTAAAATATGCAAAGCCGCAGGGGGCATTTTACCTCTTTGTAAAGGTACCGGACGGCTGGAACGATGATGACATGGCTTTCTGCGACCATCTTAAGAAATTCAACATTCTTTGCGCTCCAGGAACAGGTTTTGCTGGCAGGGGTTGGTTCAGAATTTCTTATTGTGTTGCAGAATCAACAATTCTGAATTCAAAAGAAGCTTTTAAGGCTGCTGTACAGGCAGGCGCTTAAACAAATAAAATCCGGGCAGGAAATTCTTTTATGAATATTCTGATTGTTTCGGCAGAAGCAAGTCCGTTTGCAAAGACAGGCGGGCTTGCAGATGCTGTAAGTGCTTTAGGCAGGGTTCTAGCACAGAAGGGAAATTCTGTAAAAATTCTGATTCCCCGCTATTACTGTGTTTCTAAAGATTTAATTGAACTTTATAAATCTGGACTTCCTGTAAGTACCGGATGGTCAGAAATTGTCGTAAATGTCTACAGGACAAAAGATTCAATTGCATTTGAATCCGGAAGTCTTGAATATATTTTTATTGATAACGAAAAACTTTACGGTAGAGACGGAATTTACGGTTCTGCTTTTGAGCCGGATTATCATGATAATCCATTAAGATTTTCAGTTTTGTGCCGCTCTGCTTTTGCAATTAGCCGTTCATTAAATTGGATCCCTGATATAATTCATTCAAATGACTGGTCAACTGCACTGACATCTGTAATTTTAAATCAGTTTGAACGAAAGAATTTTCCGCATACTAAAACTGTTTTTACAATTCATAATTTAGGCTATCAGGGCTCTTACCCTGATGCAGCGTACAGGCTTTTGGGACTACCGGATTCATGTAAATACGACTGTCATCTGGCCCGTTTCGGAGGGCTGAATCTTCTTCAGGCAGGAATCAGCAGTTCTGATTTTGTAACGACGGTTTCAAGAAAATTCAGGGAAGAGTCTTTGTCTCCTCAAGGCGGATTCGGTCTTGACGGTCTTTTGCGCGGAATGAGTGATGTTTTTGAAGGAATTGTAAACGGCGCAGACACTGCAGAATGGAATCCTCAGTCAGACAAGTATATTCCTTCCTTTTATTCAAAAGATGATTTATCCGGGAAAAAGGCCTGTAAAGCATATTTACAGAAAACATTTGGGCTAAAAGAAGATCCTGATGTTCCTGTAATCGGAATTATTTGCCGTCTTGTTGAACAAAAGGGAATAGCAGAACTATTTGCTCCTTATTATGGAGCCATGTACAGAATGTGTTCCGATTTTAAAGTTCAGTTTGTTGTTGTCGGCTCCGGAGAGAAATGGTGCGAAAATGAAATTCATAATCTTACAGGTCGCTTTGAAAATTTCGGTTCTTATATAGGATATAATGAAAAAATCAGCCATATTGTTGAAGCTGGCTCAGATTTATTTCTTATGCCGTCTAAATATGAGCCGTGCGGTCTAAATCAGATTTATTCAATGCTTTACGGGACACTTCCTGTTGTAAGGGCAACAGGCGGCCTTGATGATACCGTAATAAACTGGGCAGACAATCAAGATAAAGCTACAGGATTTAAATTTTACGATTTGACTCCAGACGCCATATATAACACTGTAAAATGGGCTTTAAGCGTTTTTGAAGATAAAGTAGCAGTCCGTAAAATGCAGGTTAATGGAATGTCTACTGATTTCAGCTGGAATGTACCAGCCGAAAAATACATTTCAATTTATAAAAAACTTCTTTCTGAGTAAAACGCTCTTTTTAGAATTCAAACCATTGACCGTCTTTTGTAAGATACCAGTCTGCAAGAACCGGCGGGCGGTCACTGTTATACCAGCTTATGCTTCCGTCTTTATTTAAAATTACAACTCTTGTTGCATTCTGACATACTTTTATAGGAAGGCTGGCAGAGCGTCTGAATGCAAAGTTTTTGCTCATGCTTAGATTGCATGATCTTATAGTATCTTTTCCAATATTTGTGTACAGGAACGGATATTTAAGATATGTAAAGGCATCCGGATCTTCATCATTGAATTTAAGGATTGAAAGAGTCTGTTTTGAAACCGTATTGAACTTAAATACTGTTGTTTTTCTTGCCTGACCTTCAGAAATAATGTTGATTCCGTAAATATCGTTTCCGTTTACAGAAAGCGCAAAAGAAACGTTTCCAGTAAGGTTCATAGGAACGGTTTCCTTTGTTGTTGTATCAACGCAGAGAAGTGCAGATTTCGGATTTGTTGCAAATGATTTAGCTACATAAAGTTTGTCATCATTCATTATTACGGCATCTTGAAGTCCTGCACCCGCATAAACCTGAGTATATTCTTTTGTATCCATATTGTAAGTATTTACATAGGAATTACTTTCCATTTCTACAATTATATTTCCAAAGAGCCTTACAGACTGAAGCGATGTTTTTGGTGTAAACAGATCTGTAATTTCCGGTTTTGAATAATCGTAAAGCTGTACAGTTTCTTTTGTTCCTTTAGACCAAAGTATAACCTTGTCTCCATAGGAAATAATCTGAGTCTGATTAGGATTTGTTCCAAGTCTGTTTACAATTCCTGTGTCATAAGAAGATTTGTATATTGCATTTCGTGTAAGGAAGTAAAAATCTTCTCCATAAGGGCACATATCAAGAATTTTATCGTAAGTATTTTCTGTAAGAAGAGGAATCTGTTCAACTTCTGTTTCCGGCTGAGCAGACATTTTGTATACAGCTCCGGATTTAGAACCCAGCATTATGCTGTTGTCCATCTTTGTACCGCATACAATACGCTCGTTACCTCTTGGTCCCTTCATGGTCTTTATGATTCTAGGAGGCGTCATTCCCTGATTGTTTTCGTTTTCTAGTTTTTCAAATGTATACTGACCTTTGCCATTGTTTTCCATGTAGAAAAGGCTTGAATCATTTTCAGAAGTAAGGATAATCGGACTTTCAGCCTGAACCGTCTTAAGGATTTTACCTGTAAGTGCATGGCATACGTAGATTGTGTCATCAACAACGCCAGCAAGATAAAGCGAATTGTTGAACAGAACTGTCTGTGAAAGTCCCTGAATTGTCGTAAATTTCTGCTTAAGCCTTCCTGTTGTAAGGTTATAGTAAGAAAGATTGCCTGCCGGTGAATACATTACAGCTGTTTTTTCAGATTCGCTTGTTGTAGCATAGTTTATAATTCCTGTAGAATCAGAAATTTTATTGATTACGGCACCTGACTGAGTATTTATAAAAACAGCTCCGTCAACAGTTGCTGTTCCGACAATAAGATAAGTTCCTTTTTTTGAATAAGAAAGGGAAGTGATTGAATCAGAAAATCGACGTGCGTATTTTCTTGAAAGTGTATCCCAGTTCCATACAGAAACCCTGTTTGTTGTTCCTCCGTCGGTTTCATATACGGCAATTTCCTTTTTATTAGGAGAAACAACAGCCATTTTGATTTCAAGATCTGTAATCTGATAGTGTTCACCCTGATCATCGCTGGACCATTTGATTAAAAATCCGTCTTTTCCGACACTAAAATAGGACTGCTCGAATTCTCCGCTGTCTGAAGCCGGAATAATTGTAGAAACTTCTTCCTGATGAGCCTGGGTTGAAATATGTGATTGGGCAGTTAAAACTGCTGCTGTAAGGATTAATGCTGAAACAGCTGTAAAAATTCTTTTCATTTTGCTCCCTTTATTAAATTCCAAAAATAATTAATATCTCCATTCAGTCCAATAAAAAAGAGTACGGCAATAAATGCTACTCCTGCAAACTGAATGTAATATAACACTTTTGGAGAAATTTTTCTCCTGAAAATTAGTTCTATAAATGCAAAAAGAATAAGTCCACCGTCAAGAATCGGTATCGGCAGAAGATTCATAATAAACAGAGAGATGCTTATTGCACCGCAGAAATAAAATAGATTTACAATTCCTGTCCTTAGACCATCAGAAAAGCTTTCTTTTAGTACGGTTCCTATCATGTCTGCCATTCTTGCAGGTCCGGAAACTGAATTTTTAATGTCAACTCCCTTAAAAAGAGTAAAAATACCTTTTGCGGTAAGTTTTATTGTTTTTGCGCATTCCAAAGCGCCCTGCCAAAGAGCCGGAAAAAACGAATACCGTTTGGCTTCGTATTTTGCATATTCAGTGTCATAAGACATTACGCCGATTTTTCCTGTTCCGTTCGATTTATCAAGATCGGTTTTGAAATTAAATACTTTTTCTTCATCGTTCCTTAGGACTGTAACGCTTATATTTTCGTCTGGTCTTGTACCAATTTCTTCAGCAATGTCGCGGAAGTTTTCTATTTTTTTGCCGTTAATCTGAATGATTCTGTCGCCAGAAAGCAGCCCGGCATCTTTTGCAGCGCTGTGAATTTCAGGATAAGTTTCTGTAGCAAGTTTAATTCTGTTTGAAAATGAAAAATATGAATATCCAATGGAAGCAATCACTGTATAGCCTATAAATGCAAAAAGGAGATTAAAAAAAGGTCCTGCAAATGCTATTGCAATTCGTTTTATTGCATGAACTCCATAAAGAGAATCTTTTTCTGCCTGAATGTATCCAAGACCTGCCTCTAAAGATTTTATAAAATCTTTTTCGCCCTTCATTCCGCAATATCCACCAAGCGGAATCAATGAAATTCTGTAATCTGTACAGCCTTTTTTCCGATGAAAAAGAATCGGACCAAATCCAATTGAAAATGATTCAACTGTAACCCCAAAGAGGCGTGCAGCAAGAAAATGCCCAAGTTCGTGAAAGAAAATCAGAAAACATAAACTTAAAAGGCCGTATATGAATCTCATATCAAATCCTGTGCAATAATACGGGCTTTTTTGTCCATTTCAAATACATCTTCAAAACTTTTTACGTTCTGAGACCAGTCTTTTTCCAGTACTGCATGAACGATTTCTGGAATCTGTGTAAAACCGATTTTTTTATTGATAAAAGCGTCTACAGCAATTTCGTTTGCCGCATTATAAGCAATAGAATAACTTCCGTCCTTGGCAATTACTTCAAATGCATACGAAAGCATTGGGAAGTCTTCCATTCTAGGTTTAAAGAAAGTCATATTCTGATCAAAAAGATCAAACGGCTTAAGGTAAGCTTTTTTGTTTTCCGGGTAGGTAAGGGCAGAGTAGATAGGATGTTTCATGTCTGGATCAGAAATCTGAGCGTAAATCATTCCATCATTTGTCCGCACCATAGAATGAATCAGACTCTGCGGGTGAACGACAACCTTGATTTTTTCTGCGCTCATGTCAAAAAGACGGTTTGCTTCTATAACTTCAAGACCTTTGTTTGCAAGTGAAGCAGAATCAATTGTAATTTTCTTACCCATATTCCATGTAGGATGTTTAAGGGCATCTTCTACAGTTACAGATTTTAGTTCTTCTTTTGAAAGGTTTCTGAACGGACCTCCGCTGGCTGTTATTAAAAGTTCTGCAACGTTGTTTTTACCCGCCTGATTAATCAGAGTGAATATGGCAGAATGTTCTGAGTCAACTGGAATAATTTCTGTATGATTTTTTTCTGCAAGCTGCTTGATAAGCGGCCATGCCATTACAACTGTTTCTTTGTTTGCAAGCGCAAGTGGTATTCCATGGTCAAGAACAATTTTAGAAGGTTCGAGCCCGGCAGCACCTGCAATTCCGTTTACAACAATGTCTGGATTTGTTTTTTCAATTAAGCCGCTGATTGCAGTTAATCCGGTTTCAGATGTAAGAAGTCCCTGACAGTTAAACTCTCTGCACAGGGAGTTTAGTTTTGTTTCATTTCTGTTGGCCGTAAGACCGCATGCACAAAAATCAGCCGGCATGTTCCGGATGATTTCCAGCGTACTGGTTCCGATTGAGCCAGTACAGCCTAAAACTAAAACTTTCTTCATTTTGCTGCCTGTTTTTTATACAAATTCTGGATGATATAAAACTGAAAGACAGATATAGAAAACAGGAGAAGTGAAGAGAATGGAATCTACTGAATCCAAAATTCCACCACGTCCTGGAATAATATTTCCGCTGTCTTTTATTACTGCTGATCTTTTAAATACAGATTCAATAAGGTCTCCAATAATTCCTGATGCCGCACATAAGAATCCCATTAAAGCACCTTTTAATGGTGAGCCGTAGAAAAGTTCCGGCCAAATATAATGAATCAAAGTACAGGTTGCAGTTGCTCCCAAAATTCCGCCTGCAAAGCCTGCAATGCTTTTATTTGGGCTGGCTGCAACAAATCCCCTGTTGTTTTTTCCGAACAGAACACCAAAGAACCAGGCAAGTGAATCATTAATGAATACTGTAAAAAAGAAAATGCACAGAATCAGAGATGCATCTTTTAAAAGCGTCATTCTTGTTACAAAGGTAAAAAGAAATCCTCCATAAAAAATGATGAAAAGTGCGCCTGAAATTCTTGTATTTGAATCTTCAAAGGTTTTGTTGCGGAAAACTTCTGTTGTCATAAGAATCATTCCGGCAATCAAAAATACCCAGTATGAAAAATCGATATATGAATTATCTTTTCCAAATAAAATAAGCAGAAAAGCAGATAATGGCTGAATCATTGATAAAATGATGATGAAAACTCTTCCTGGAAGTTTCGTTTTTGCAGAAAAAAGTGAATATAATTCGCTGGCAGCTACTGCAGAAATTATGCATGCCAGAATATTGATACCGTAATGATATTTTGAGGGATCAAAAAATACTATTCCCAAAACAACAGGTATGCCTATGAAAAATGTAAGTAATCTCTGTAAAACTTTGCTCATATCGTCTCTAATTATTAAGAACTCCACCAAAACGTCTGGTCCGGTTTTTAAAAGAGTCTATATCCTTTAAGAACTCTTCTTTATTGTAATCCGGCCATAGGGTATTTGTAAACAAAAATTCTGCATAAGCGGCATGCCATAACAGAAAATTACTGAGTCTTAATTCTCCACCAGTACGGATTAAAAGATCAACATCAGGAAGTTCTGGAATATCAAATGAATTTGAAATGTCTGACTCTGTTATGTCAGAAATGTTTTTCCCTTCTGACAGGAGTTTTTTTACTCCCCTGACAATTTCATCCCGGCCGCCGTAATTAATGGCAAGAACAACAGTCAGACCCGTAAAATCAGCCGTTTCTTCCATAGCTTTTTTAATTTCGGTCTGTACGTCTTCCGGTAAACCAGATAAATCCCCAAGATGCTTGATTCTGATTCCGTTCTGTTTATAGAACTGGAATTCAGCCCTAAGATGTCCGCGGATTAAATTCATTAAAAATCCGACTTCTTCCTGGGCTCTTTTCCAGTTTTCTGTAGAAAAAGTATAAAGGGTAACATATTTTATGCCTATTTCAGCAGCAGCCTTGACAATAGCCTTGGCTACATCCAGTCCTTCTTTGTGTCCGCTTGTTCGAGGCAAATTTCTTTGTTTTGCCCAGCGTCCGTTGCCGTCCATAATGATGCCAACGTGAACTGGTACTGCTGAATTATTTTCTGACATAAATTAGCCTTCCATTATATCCTTTTCTTTTGCTTCATAAATCTTGTTTATTTCAGCAACGTATTTATCTGTAAGTTTTTGAAGCTTGTCTTCTTCTGTTTTCAATTCGTCTTCAGTAATTTCGCTTGCCTTCTGTTTTTTCTTAAGGTCATCGTTACCGTCACGACGAATGTTTCTGATAGAAGTTCTTGCTTCTTCTGCAAGTGTTTTTGCCTGTTTTACAAGTTCCTTTCTTCTTTCTGCTGTGAGCGGCGGAATAGAAATGCGGATTACCTTTCCATCGTTAGATGGGTTAAGGCCTAAATCTGCTGTAAGGATAGCTTTTTCGATTTCTACGATAAGTGATTTGTCAAACGGCTGTATGATAACAGAACGTGCTTCCGGTACAGAAATTGTAGCAACCTGATTAAGAGGAGACTTTGTACCGTAATAATCTACTCGAACCTTATCAAAAATCGCAGCAGATGCACGTCCTGTGCGGATTCCGTTGAATCTCTCTTTAAGAGAAGCAACTGTTTTTTCCATTCTTTCTTCAGACATTTTTTCCTCCTGAGAGAAAGCAAACCGTAAAGAAAAACGCGCTGGCGTTTTTTAGGTTTACTTATGTTTTTAAACAAAAAGCGGCCAGATTGTACCGGCCGCTTTTTTTAGACCTGGTAATTATTTACCAAGAACGTAAAGTGTTACATTGTCGAATGTCAAAGTTGCACCTGCAGCCTTGCCAGCTTCAGCAATTGCCTGTGAAACAGTGATCTTTTCGTTGTCAAGGTAAGCCTGATCCATAAAACAGATAGAAGCAACAAGTTTGTTTACTTTACCCTTAAGGATTCCTTCCTTAACGTTTTCCGGCTTTTTAGCCATAGCTTCATCTTCAGCCATCTGAGCCTTGAAGATTTCAGTCTGTTCGTCAATGTATGCCTGTGGAACCTGATCCTTTGTAATGTATTCAGGTTTGTTTGATGCAAGGTGAAGACAGCAAACGTGAGCAAATTCTTTTACAGAATCAGCTTCAGAACCTTTTACTACTACCAAAGCACCGATTTTGTGGTCGTGGTGAACGTATGTAGAAGCTACAGAACCAGCTGGAACTTCAACATATTCTGCACGGCGTACAGACATGTTTTCACGGAACTTAACAAGAATAGTATCGATAAGAGCCTTGTGTTCATCAAGAACTCCTGATGCTTTCTTTTCAAGTGTGATTTCTGCTGCTTTTTCTGCAACTGCAATAAAGTCAGCGTTGTTAGAAACGAAGTCTGTTTCACAGAGTACTTCAACCATTGCAATGCGGTTTCCGTCCTGTTTTACAACAATACGTCCTTCGCCGGCTGCACGGTCAGTACGTTTAGCCATTGCAGCAAGTCCCTTTTCTTTAAGGAGTTTTTCTGCAGCAGCAATATCGCCGTTTGTATCGTTAAGCGCTTTCTTACAGTCAAGCAATCCTGCTCCTGTGCTGTCGCGCAATGTTTTTACATCATTAGCTGTGTAATTCATTTTTGATCCTTTAATTATTTGTTGTTATAGATCTTGTCTTCGTCAACAAGGCTTTCTTTTTCATCAGCTTCAGCATCTTCTTCTTTTGTTTCTGTTGGCTGATAGTTAGAATAGTCAACGATTTCTTCGTCTTCACCTTTGTTTGAAGCGTCTGTAAGAATTTCTTCTTCGCCGTCAAGGTTTTCAAGGATCTTAAGTCCGTTTTCGTTGTCAGATTCAATTACTGCGTTAGCAATGATTGAAGTGAACAAAGAAATTGCACGGATAGCATCGTCGTTACCAGGAATAGGGTAGTCAATTCCTTCTGGGTTACAGTTTGTATCAACAACTGCAATGATAGGAATACCCATGCGGCGTGCTTCTGCAACAGCAATCTGTTCCTTGTGTGTATCGATGATGAAGATTGCTCCTGGGAGTTCCTTCATTTCTTTGATACCGCCAAGGTTCTTTTCAAGTTTTGATTTTTCTTTCTGGAGAGCAGAAACTTCTTTCTTTGTAAGGTTTTCGAAAGTTCCGTCTACTTCCATTTTTTCGATCTTCTTAAGACGAAGAAGTGATTTTTTGATTGTAGTAAAGTTTGTAAGCATACCACCAAGCCAGCGGTTGTTTACATAGAACATTCCGCAGCGTTCAGCTTCTTTCTGAACTGCCTGCTGAGCCTGCTTCTTTGTTCCAACAAAAAGAACTGATTTTCCTGAAGCAGTGATTTTGCGAACAGCTTCGTAGCTGTCTTTGATTGCAGCGATTGTTTTCTGCAAGTCGATGATGTGGATACCATTGCGCTCTGCGAAGATGTACTTCTTCATGCGTGGATCCCAACGTTTTACCTGGTGACCAAAGTGTACACCAGATTCAAGCAAGTTTTTCATGGTTACAACTGCCATGAGTTTCTCCTTCACCGGTAAGATTCGTTATAAAACGCTTACCCCATACTCTTTTTCTCGATATCCTTAAAAAAGGATACGGATGATAACAAACCTGAAAGGTTTGCCGGATTTATTCCAAAATAGAATAACCCTGTTCTTTTAATATATCGTAAAGCTCAAAGATAGGCAAGCCTGTTACGCAGCTCTGAGAACCTTCGATTTTCTTGATAAAACATGAAGCAAGACTTTGAATTCTGTATCCGCCGGCAGCGCCATGCCATTCGCCGGTGTCGAGATACCATTGAATTTCTTCGTCTGTCATTTCTGCCATTGTAACCTGTGTTTTTGAAGTCCTTGCAGAAGTTGTCTTTGTTCTTCCGTTATATAAAATGATTGAAGTCATTACTGTGTGGGTTGAACCCGAAAGTTCTTTTAGAAATTCCCTTGCTTGGTCCTGGTCTTCCGGTTTTCCAAAATAACGGCCGTTTTTCAGGATGATTGTATCTGCGCCTAAAATCCAGAAAATTTCCTGTCTTGGAGGAAGGGAGTGCAGTACGGCAGAAACTTTCTGGCGTGCAATAAATTCAGACACTTCGTCAGTGTCGATTGTTGGAGTAATTGTTTCATCTACGTTTGGAACAATTACTCTGAACGGAATACCCAGGAGATTAAGAATCTCCTGGCGTCTAGGAGAAGAGGATGCTAATATGATCGGTTCCATAATCTTTTTTTACTGTTTTGATGATTTTGATGAATTTGCAGATCCATCATTGATTACCTTAAGTACTTTCATTGCTCGGCTTCTTACTGGAGAAGCATAATGATAGTCAGCGGCAATCTTTGTAAGAGAATCAATTACGATTTTCTTGTTGTTTGTGTTTTCGGCAAGTTTTTCATATGCTTCGATTACTTCGAATGCAAGTGAACTTGTCGGGTTAAGAATCTGATTTCTTCTGTTTGCGTAAGCAATTGCATCAACAACTTCGTCATTACCGTTGATTCCGATTTCACCAAGTGAATTTACGGCAGCGGCAATAACCATCGGTTCGTTTTCTGCAAGAGTTACCTTTACAAGGTAGTTTTTTGCTTCTTCTGTTTTTACTTTGCCTAATGCAAGACATGCGCGTCTGCGGATGTCAGGGTAGTTGTTCATAAGGCGTCCATTTGTACGTGCCTGAGTAGAAATACCTTCGCCGGCAAGCTGATTTAAGGCTTTCATTACGTCTGCAGAAGCATTTCCGTTTTCTACAGCGTCTTCCAAAAACTGCATTGCAACAAGCTTGTTGTCGTATTCATCTGACTGCGCAAGGCTAAGGATAACAACGCCGTCAATTTCGCTTAAATATTCGTCTTCTACAGAACTTTCTGTTTTCTTAGAAGAGTTTTCTGTATTTGCTTTTTGAACTGTCTGTTCCTGTGAAAAAGCGTATAAACCGAGCATGAACATGCTGACAGCAGTAATAATCTTCTTAGAAATTTTCATCAACTTTCCTCCTGGACAAAATAGTCCGTATTTGATTATCGGATGATATCCCTTAAATATTTAATATTTTTATCCCTGAAGAGGAGGGATTTTTATCATCCATTTCCCGTCTTTTTTTACAAAGTTGTAATATACTACGTCTGTTTCCTCGCGGACTTCAACGGCTTTTACACTGTCTCTTGAAACGTAGCGGATTTCCTCAACCCTTCTTTCTCTTCTGGAAGGTACGAAAACCATCTTGAAGTAGTCGTTGAGGGAATACAAATGCTGATTTTTTATAGGAAGCCTTTTTGATGCTGCCTTAAGGTTTGCCGCATTTGACCAGTATTCAATTGATTCTGGTTCAATGTATTTAAGCCATTTCTGGTAGTCATAGTCAGCCATGATGGTTGACAGTTTTGCAATGATTTCCAGAATCTCGTTTTTATCGCTAAGGAATTCTTCCTTTGAGATAGAAACGTTGGATGTAGAACGAGAATATTCTTCATCTGATTCATCTGTCTTTATTGTTTCTGGTGCAGCTTTCTCTGGCTCTGCCTTTTTGGTAGAACTGCATGAAGCGAACAATACTGCAATAAGTAATAATCCAAATAATTTACGCATATAATTATAATACATCTCTTGTTTCTTTTCGTCAAACGGAGTATTTTCTTTTTTATGATAGAAGCAATTTTTCCAGGAACTTTTGACCCTCCGACCAACGGACACATAAACATTATTCAGCGTGCGTCAAGACTTTTTGACAAAATTGACGTTGTTATTGCCGTAAACAAGGCAAAAAGCTGTCTTTTTACGCCGGAAGAACGACTTGCCTTTCTGGAAGAACTTGTAAAGCCGTATAAAAATGTAACTGTTCATACTTATTCAGGTCTTATAGTTGATTATGCCAATCAGAAGGGTGCAAATGTCCTTATCAGGGGAATCAGGAATTCAATTGATTTTTCTTACGAATTTGACCTTTCCCTTATGAATCATAAGCTTAATTCAAATATTGAAACTCTGTTTATTCCGACGGAACAGAAATATCTTGTCCTTAAATCAAGTTCTATTAAAGAATTGGCTCAGTTTGGCGGTGATGTTTCTGAAATGGTTCCGGAAAATGTTCGTGCCGCACTTGAAAAAAAATACAGGGGAGTATAAGTTTTTGTCCAGAAAAGTGTTTTGTATTTGACAAAATCATATATTCCGTTATATTTTATTGACAACCTGATTGGAACTGTTGTATTATAAACCGCAGTAAATCAGATCGTAACTAATTTGTAGTGAGGTTTTATAAATGGCAGTACCTAGATCCAAAACATCTAAAGCCGTTACAAAAAGACGTCAGACAATTAATATGAAGTTGGAAGAACCACAGCTCGTTGAATGCAGCAACTGCGGTAACCTTATCCAGTCTCATCGTGTTTGTCCTAAGTGCGGTTTTTATCGTGGACGTCAGGTTTTAACACCAGAATCAAACGGTTAATTTTATAATAGGGAGAAAAAAATGGACGAATTGTTCGAAAAAATCCAGAAACTTATTGCTGAAAAATTGGACATTGATGCATCAAAAATCACTCTTGATTCATCATTCCGTGGTGATCTTGGCGCTGACAGCCTTGACACTTATGAACTTGTTTACGCTATCGAAGAAGAACTTGGTGTAAGCATTCCTGATGAAAAGGCTAACGAATTTGAAACTGTTCGTGATGCTTACGACTTCATCAAATCAGCTCAGTAATATAGAGTTCGATTTTCATAAAACACAAGCAGTCGTGCTTGTGTTTTTTTTTGCCTGAAAAGGTGCTATTGTCTAAAAAGGTCTGTATATGAAGATTTCTGTAGAAAGAAAAAAGGCTCTCCTGAATTTCTGTAAGGAACGCTCATTAAAATTTCATAATCTTGAACTGCTTGATCTTGCGTTTCATCACTGTTCTTTTTCAAATGAAAATCCTGGAAACCGCTTTTTTAATAACGAAAGGCTTGAATTTTTAGGTGATTCTGTGCTGGGGCTTGCTACTGCCGATTTTCTGTATAATGACATGAGTTCTGATCATCAGGAAGGTGATCTTGCAAAAATCAAGGCTGTTGTTGTTTCTGAAAAATCTCTTGCTCCTATTGCCCTTGCATTTGGAATAGATAAACTTCTTGTCCTTGGAAAAGGAGAAGAGCAGAGCGGAGGAAGAACTAAGCCTGCAATTCTTGCTGATTGTATGGAAGCCATAATCGGGGCGTATTATCTTGACTGCGGATTTGAAGCCTGTGACAAGTACATAAAATCTTTTATTGTAGAAGAAATCCGTAAAGTTCAGAAATTTGGCGGTAAGGATTATAAAACTCTGCTTCAGGAACTGTTTCAGAAAAAAGCGAAGAAGTGTCCTGTATACGAACTTATTTCTAAAAGCGGGCCTGATCATGATATGGTATTTTCTGTATCTGTAAGGCTTGGCGATGTTGTTTACGGTCCTGCAAAAGGGAAATCAAAGAAAGAAGCCGAGCAAAATGCCGCTCGGCTTGCCTAT
>JBGVIP010000062.1:0-61613 GCA_045123335.1 Treponema sp. | reverse complement strand
GAAAAACTTAATGAAGGCGGAATGCTTCTGGATTTTACGCTTCTTAAGGCTTCTCTTAGGGAAGTTATAGGGAAACTTGATCATACAAATCTTAATGATCTTGAATATTTTGAACAGAATCCAAGTGCAGAGCGTATTGCAACCTATATCTACGAAAAGGTAATTGACTTGATGTCGGCAAAGGGAACGGATCTTTCTTATTCGACTGGAAAAAAAGATGCTGTTCTTTATGCAGTTGATGTTTTTGAAACTGATTCCAGCCGCGCAAGATACATTCCTCATCCATAAGGTTTATCATGACATTTGAATTTGTTCTATATAATATAATTCTTGGAGCAGGGCTTGCCATGGATGCTCTTGGAGTTTCTGTTGCAAATGCGATTTATAATCCAAAAATAAAATTAGGTCAGGTTCTCATTATGACCGGCTGCTTTGGACTCTTTCAGTTTATAATGCCTCTTGCCGGTTGGCTCTGCGTGCGCACGGTTGTAAATTTTTTGTCAGCAATACATCCGTTTATTCCGTGGATTGCAGGGATTGTTCTGGTTTTCCTTGGATTAAAGGTGATTCTTGAATCAAGAAAAGAAGATGAAGACAAACAGGGCGTAATATGCAGTTCTCTGGGAATCCTTCTGTTTATGTCTCTCGCTACTTCAATTGATGCGCTTTCTGTCGGTTTTACGATTGCCGACTATGATTTGCTTAAAGCATTTTTATCATCTTTGATAATTGGAACGGTAACTTTTTTTATATGTCTTTCCGGCGTTGCTCTTGTTAAGAAATCTTTCCGCATTATGAATTTTAAGGCAGAACTTTTGGGTGGAATAATCCTTATTGCAATCGGAATTCTGGGAATTATAAGGATTTTTTTTTAATCTTTCTATTTCCTAAGAGTCTGTAAAGTTCTATACTTAATATTACCACTAAAGTGGTTTTTTACAGGAGTTTTTATGAAAAAGTCAATCAATACAACTTGTATTCAGGGCGGATACACACCAAAGAACGGTGAACCGCGCCAGATTCCAATCGTACAGTCAACAACTTTTAAATACGATACTAGCGAAGATATGGGAAAACTTTTTGACCTTGAAGCAAGCGGTTATTTCTATACTCGTCTTCAGAATCCTACAAATGACTATGTAGCTGCAAAAATTGCTGAACTTGAAGGCGGAACTGCTGCAATGCTTACTTCTTCTGGTCAGGCTGCAAACTTTTTTGCACTTTTTAATATTTGCGAAGCAGGAAGCCACATTGTAGCATCTTCTTGTATCTACGGTGGAACTTTCAACCTTATTTCTGTAACAATGCGCAAGATGGGAATCGATGTAACTTTCGTTGATCCTGATGCAAGCGAAGAAGAACTTGATAAGGCTTTCCAGCGCAACACACGCGCCATGTTCGGTGAAACAATTGCAAACCCTGCTCTTACTGTTCTTGATATTGAAAAATTTGCTCGTGTTGCACATAAGCACGGTGTTCCTCTTGTTGTAGACAACACTTTCCCAACTCCAATCAACTGCCGCCCGATTGAATGGGGTGCAGACATTGTAACTCACGCAACAACAAAATACATGGACGGTCACGGAGCTTGTGTTGGCGGATGTATAGTAGACAGCGGTAAGTTTGACTGGATGGCTCACAAAGATTTGTTCCCTGGCCTTACAACTCCTGATGCAAGTTACCACGGAATTACTTATGCTGAAAAATTCGGAAATGCAGGCGCATTCATTACAAAGGCAACTGCTCAGCTTATGCGTGACTTTGGATGTATTCAGGCTCCACAGCATGCATTCATCCTGAATCTTGGCCTTGAAAGCCTTCACGTACGCATGCCTCGCCACGTAGAAAACGGACAGGCAGTAGCTGAATTCCTTGAAAATCATCCAAAGGTTGCAAAGGTAAATTATTCAGGTCTTAAGTCTAATAAATACTACAGCCTTGCACAGAAATATCTTCCAAACGGCGGATGTGGTGTAGTTAGTTTTGAAATTAAGGGTGGTCGTGCAGAAGCTGAAAAGTTCATGAAGGCTCTTAAAGTATTTGCAATTGAAACTCACGTTGCAGATGCAAGAAGCTGCTGTTTGAATCCTGCTACAGCAACACACCGTCAGCTTACAGAAGAACAGCTTAAGGCAGCCGGAATTCCAGCCGGTCTTGTACGCTTAAGCTGCGGTCTTGAAGACAAGAACGACCTTGTAAACGACATTAAACAGGCTTTGGATGCCATCTAATTTAAATCAGGTCTAAGTTGAAACGAGGCAGATTCTGCCCCTTATAACAGCAAATCCCGAAGAACCAGACGATTAAGTGATTTTTAAGCGTTCAGGAACTTCGGGATTTTTTTTTTGGAAAAAATAAAATATTTTATAAAACCTATTGACAAAGTAGGTTATAGCAGAGTATATTTTGTATAGATATAACCTATTAGTTAGGTAGGAAATAAGTTTTATAGGAGGCGCATATGATTTTATACATAGAAAAAATCGTTCGGGAAAATTTCAGAAACGGAGTCATGCGTCTCTGTTGTTGCTGATTCACCCAAACAATTTTTTTTCAAATCATACTTTTAAATTAAATTTTATTATTAAAGAGGAAACTAATTATGGCAGATACAAAGAAATTACATTTTGAAACATTACAGATTCATGTTGGACAGGAAACTGCAGACCCGGCTACAGACAGCAGGGCAGTACCGATTTATCAGACAACAAGTTATGTCTTTCACAACTCAAAACACGCAGCAGACCGCTTCGGACTTGCGGACGCAGGCAACATCTACGGCCGCCTTACAAACTCTACACAGGATGTGCTTGAACGAAGAATTGCAGCTCTTGAGGGAGGTGTAGCCGCACTCGCAGTTGCTTCTGGTGCAGCAGCAATTACATATACACTTCAGGCACTTGCACAGGCAGGAGACCACATTGTTGCTCAGAAGACAATTTACGGCGGAACATATAATCTTTTGGCTCACACTTTAAGTCAGTTTGGTGTAAGTACAACTTTTGTAGATGCTCATAATCTTAAAGAACTTGAATCAGCAATTCGTCCAGAAACAAAGGCAATCTATCTTGAAACTCTTGGAAATCCAAACAGCGATATTCCTGATATTGATAAGATTGCAGATATTGCTCATAAACGCGGACTTCCGCTTGTAATTGACAACACATTCGGAACTCCGTTCCTTATCCGTCCGCTTGAACATGGTGCTGATATTGTTGTTCATTCAGCAACAAAGTTTATCGGCGGACACGGAACTTCTCTTGGTGGAATTATTGTAGATGGCGGAAAATTTGACTGGAAAAAGAGCGGAAAATATAAGCCGATTGCAGATGCAAATCCAAGCTATCACGGAATCAGTTTTGCAGATGCAGTAGGGCCTGCAGCCTTTGTTACATACATCAGGGCAATCCTTCTTCGCGACCAGGGTGCAACACTCAGTCCGTTCAATGCTTTCCTTCTTCTTCAGGGAACTGAAACTTTAAGTCTGCGTCTTGAACGTCATGTTGAAAATACAAAGAAGGTAATTGAATTCCTTAAAAATCATCCAAAGGTTGCAAAGGTAAATCATCCGTCACTGGCTGATCACCCGGATCATGCACTTTATGAAAAATATTTCCCTAACGGAGGTGGTTCAATCTTTACGTTCGAAATTAAAGGCGGAAAAGATGCTGCATGGAAGTTTATTGATAATCTTAAGATTTTCAGCCTTCTTGCAAACGTTGCCGACGTTAAGTCTCTTGTAATTCATCCGGCTTCTACAACACACAGTCAGCTTTCTGACGCAGAACTTGCAGATCAGGGAATTACACAAGGCACAATCCGCCTTTCAATCGGTACAGAACATGCCGATGACATTATTGCCGACCTTGAACAGGCTTTCAATGCAATTTAATTTGGTTGAATGTAAATTTTAGGAATTTAGAAAATAGTGCTAAGGAAAGAAACGGTATTCCTCATATTAAGTGGAATGCCGTTTTTTTTATTTCTTGATGAAATTTTCCTTTACATATTCTGCTGCAAAAAATCCGGCAATTGCGCCGTCGCTGCATGCGGTTACAATCTGTCTTAAAGGCTTGGATCTTACGTCGCCTGCAATGTATAGTCCTTTTACAGGCGATTCCATTTTTTCATTTGCGATTATGTAGCCAGCCTTGTCTTTTGGAAGGGTTTCCAAAAGTTCTGTTCTTGGAACCATGCCGGCAAAAATAAATACAGCATCCGTATTAAATTTTTCTTCTTCAGATGTTTCCGGGTCGTATACAGTAATTCCGGTAACCCTGCCGGTACCGTCTATGCTTTTTACGGCGCGGTTAAAGTGAACTGTGATTTTTGAATTGGACATCACTTTTTCAGAAAGGGCTTCCTGTGCACGAAGCGTACCTCTCCTGTGGAAAAGGTCTACGTGCCCTGCAATGCCGGAAAGATAAAGTGCTTCTGAACATGCGCTGTCCCCGCCGCCAATGACAGAAACGTTTCTTCCCTTAAAAAACGGACCGTCGCAAACGGCACAGTATGAAACCCCCTTTGCGTATAATTCTGATTCTCCCGGTACGTTCAGTTTTGAATGCTCTGCTCCTGTTGTGTATACAACTGCCGGGGAAATATATGTTTCTTTTGTCGTTACGACCTGAAAGAGACTTCCTTTTTTATAGATAGAAGTAACCTGCGCGAAAACAGTCTTTGCTCCAAATGATTCAGCCTGCTTTCTGAGCGTGTCTGTAAAGGATGTTCCGTTTGTTGCCGGAAAGACTCCCGGATAGTTTTCCAGCGAATCAATCTGCGCAATCTGTCCTCCGGTCCCGGAACCGTCAATCATTATTACTGAAATTCCGCTTCGTGCAGCGTACATTCCGGCGCTAAGCCCCGCAGCACCCGCACCAATTACAATCAGATCTGTATCTATCATGCCTTAAGTATATATATAAAAGTATAATTCGCACAACCGGGAATTTACCTGCTCTGCCAAGTGGTCATTGTACACTGTTCAAAAATCTGCTATTCTTTTACGCGAAACATAGTAAATAAAAGGAATCAGGTATGTTGATTAATGGATCTCAGATAGTAATTGAATGTCTTATCGAACAGGGTGTAGATACAGTTTTTGGTTATCCGGGAGGATGTATCCTTAATATCTACGATGAACTTTATAAGAATTCCAACAGAATTACACACATTCTTACTGCTCATGAACAGGGTGCAAGCCACGCAGCAGACGGTTATGCACGTGCTACCGGAAAAGTTGGTGTCTGCATGGCAACAAGCGGTCCAGGTGCAACAAACCTTGTAACTGGAATTGCAACAGCTTACATGGACTCAGTTCCTGTAGTTGCAATTACATGTAACGTTGGAAAGGCTCTCCTTGGCCGCGATTCTTTCCAGGAAATCGATATTACTGGTGTTACTCTTCCTATTACAAAGCATAATTTCCTTATTAAAGATATTTCTGAACTTGCAGATACAATCCGTCAGGCATTTTACATTGCACGTTCCGGCCGTCCGGGACCAGTTCTTATCGACATTCTTAAGGATGTAACAGCTCTTAACAATATGTACGAATTTGAACCAAGCAAAAATCCTGATGAAATTGCTTCAAAGATTTTGAACAAGGCAAGCGTAAAGAGAGCAGTAACGGTTCCTTCTCCAAAAGAAACTGACCTGAAGAAAGCTGCTGAACTTATCAATTCTGCTGAACGTCCTATCATCTATGCCGGCGGCGGTGTAAAAATCAGCGGGGCAGAAGATGAACTCCTTAAGTTTGCAGAAAAAATTTCATGTCCTGTGAGCGAATCCCTTATGGCACGCGACTGTTTCCCGGCAAATCATCCTCTTTGTACATGGATGGTAGGTATGCATGGAACCTACGCAAGCAACATGGGAATTACAGAAAGTGACCTTGTAATTGCAGTTGGTGCGCGTTTCAGTGACCGCGTATACGGTGATGCTTCTAAATTTGCTCAGCAGGCAAAAATCGTTCACATTGATATTGACCCTGCAGAAATTAACAAGAACATTGACACTACTGCAAGTGTCGTAGGTGACGTTAAGGAAGTTCTTTCAAAACTTATCGGTCTTGTAGAAAAGAAAGACCATTCAGAATGGCTTAATCAGATTAATGAATGGAAGAGAATATATCCTTCATGCTACGACAAGAATCCAAAGGATTCAATTAATCCTAAGTTTATTTGCGAACACATTCACGAAGTTGCAGGCGATGACTGTTTTATTACTACAGAAGTTGGTCAGCATCAGATGTGGACTGCTCAGTTCTATCCGTTCGGAAAGAAGCGCCGCTTTGTTACTTCCGGCGGTCTTGGAACAATGGGATACGGAACAGGTGCTGCAATTGGTATTTCCCTTTCAAAAACGGGAAGCCGCGTAGTTCACATTGCCGGAGACGGTTCGTTCCGCATGAACTGCAACGAACTTGCAACTATCGGTCACTACAATCTTCCTATCGTAATCGTTGTAGAAAACAACAATGCGCTTGGAAACGTACGCATGTGGCAGCGCCTTTTCTACGGAAAACGATTCAGCCAGACAACACTGGATATCGGTCCGGACTGGGTTAAGCTCGCTGATGCCTATGGAATTCAGGGCTATAAGGCAACCAACGCAAAGGAATTTGCAGAAGTATTTGACAAGGCATTTAAGTCCGGCAAGGCAGCAATCATTGATGCACGCGTAGACCGCGATGAAATGGTTCTTCCAATGGTACCGGGCGGAAAGCCGATTTATAATATGATTATGGAACTTTCAAAAGAAGTAATGAGCAACGACTAAATTTCTTTAAGTTCTGATCGAAAAAAAAGCTGTAAGACAGGGCTGCTGTAACAGGCGGCTTTGTCCTGTATGGGAGCTGTATGTACGAATCTGGTGAAGATTATCTTGAAGCCATCCTCATGATATGGAACGAAAAAAACGAATGTCATGCTGTTGATGTAGCTCACAAACTGAATGTTTCTAAACCGAGCGTAAGCCGTGCAATGGGAATACTGCGTGATGAGGGATACATTTTTGTGGATGAAAACCTGCATATCAATCTTACAGAAAAGGGCAGGGAAAAGGCTCAGGATATTTATGACAGGCATCAGCTTCTGACGTGCTTTTTAGTAAAGATTACCGGAGTTGATGAAGAACAGGCGGAACACAATGCCTGCCGCATTGAACACGTTATTGATGCAGATATTGTTAATGGCATCAAAAAGTGGATGAACGAAAACTAATTTCTAAAGGTTAATTTATGGAACACGGAACTCATACACAGGATAATCATGCTGCTTTGTGGCACGGACGTTTTGCCGAAGGACCAGATGCCGAAGCAGTAGCATTTGAAACATCGATTCATGTTGACGAGCGCATGGCTTTGGATGATATTAAAGGAAGTCGTGCTCATGCGGCTATGCTTGGTCATGCTGGAATTATTTCAAAGGAAGAGGCTGAAAAAATTATTGACGGTCTTAATTCTATTGAAGCAGACCTTAATAACGGCTCTCTCAAAATTGATTATTCGGCAGAAGATATTCACTCTTTTATAGAAGCAACTCTTACAGACCGTATTGGTGAACCTGGTAAAAAAGTTCACACAGGAAGGAGCCGTAACGACCAGATTGCGCTTGATGAACGCCTTTATCTGTGCCGCTTTATTCCGGACCTTCAGAACAGAATCTTGACGCTTGTTGATTCCCTTGTAAAAATTGCAGAACCTCATACAAAAGATATAATGCCGGGCTATACACACATGCAGCATGCTCAGCCAGTAACTCTGGCTCATCACATGTGCGCATGGAGCTGGATGCTTGTACGCGATTTTGAACGTCTTTCTGATTCTTTAAAGCGTATAAAGATCAGTCCAATTGGTTCCGGGGCACTTGCCGGTTCTGGTCTTCCGTTGGACAGAAAGTTTGAAGCTTCTCAGCTTGGGTTTGACAGCATTACAATGAACAGTTTGGACAGCGTTTCTGACCGCGACTACTGCATAGAAGTTTGTTCTGCATTGAGCCTTATTCAGATGCACCTTTCGCGCTTCTGCGAAGAAGTTGTACTTTGGTCAACTACAGAATTTTCTTTTATTGATTTAAGCGAAAAATGGTCTACTGGTTCTTCAATTATGCCGCAGAAAAAGAATCCTGATTTTGCAGAACTTATTCGCGGAAGAACAGGACGCGTATACGGTGATCTTATGGCCCTTCTTACAATGATGAAGGCGCTTCCGCTTGCATACGACCGTGACATGCAGGAAGACAAGCAGAGCCTTTTTGATGCCTGTGATACAGTAATTTCCTGCGTTTCAATTTTTACATACATGATTTCTTCTGCAAAGTGGAACCTTGATTCAATGAGCAGAGCCTGTGAAGACGGCTTCCTTAATGCAACGGATGTAGCCGACTACCTTGTGCGCAAGGGAATGCCTTTCAGAACTGCACATGGTGTAAGCGCTCATTCAGTTCGCCTTGCAATAGAAAAAGGCTGCCGCCTGGAAGATCTTTCTCTGGAAGATTTTAAGGGCTGTTCAGAACTTATTGAGTCTGATATCTTTGATATTATTCCGCCTAAAGCCTGCGTAAATGCGCGCAAAACAGACGGCGGTCCTGCAGAAGAAAAAGTAAAAGAACAGATTAATGCATTGAAGGCATTTGTAAAGGCAAATGCTTAAAATAGCGGCTTTCATCAGATGGCCGCATAAAAAAATAACGGCAAAAGCCGTTCGTCAGGAGAATGATGATGAAAAAATTGGTAATGTTTGCAGCTGCCTGTCTTATGATTGCAGCACTTGCTGGATGTAAAAAAGTTCAGAAAGAAGATAACTCTCTGGAAGAATTGCAGAAGCGCAAGGTTTTTGTACTTGGTCTTGATGATTCTTTCCCTCCAATGGGATTCCGCAATGATGATAACGAAATTGTAGGTTTTGACATTGACCTTGCAAAAGAAGTTGCTGCCAGATTAGGCGTAGAATTTAAGGCTCAGCCAATCAACTGGGATGCAAAGGAACTTGAACTTTCTACAGGTAAAATTGACTGTATCTGGAACGGTCTTACAATTACAGAAGAAAGACTTGAAGCACTTGCTTTCTCAAAGCCATATCTTAATAATGCACAGGTACTTGTTGTAAGGGCAAACAGCGGAATTAAGACTCTTGAAGATGCTGCCGGAAAAATTGCCGGAATTCAGAGTGGTTCAAGTGCACAGGATGCTCTTGTAAACAATACAGAATTTAAGAATTCGCTTAAAAATATCATTCCGTTCAAAGATAATCTTACTGCAATGAACGATCTTGAAAACCGCGGAATTGACATTGTAATTATGGACAGCATCGTTGCTTCGTACGACATTGCTCAGACTGGAAAGCCGTTTGAAATTGTAAAAACTCCTCTCGAAAATGAATTGTACGGTATTGCATTCCGTAAGAATGACCTTAAACTTCGTGATGCAGTTCAGGCTGCTCTTGAAGAAATGGCTGCTGACGGAACTGTTGAAGCAATTTCTACAAAATGGTTCGGTTCAGATATTACTGTAATTGGTAAATAATCTCATTATTAAAATATGAGTATACGTTACATCAAAATGCTTAGAGCCATGCTTGATGGCTCTTTGACATCAATTGAAGTTTTCTTTCTTACTCTCATATTTGCCCTTCCTCTTGCTCTTGTTATAGCAATGGGAAGGATGTCAAAAAATAAAATTTTGTCCCGTTCAACAAATGTTTTTCTTATGATTATAAGGGGTACACCGCTCATGCTTCAGCTGCTTGTGGTGTATTTTGCTCCGGGACTTTTTTTTAACTGGCTCCGCTCTTTTGGCTATGAGGTTAATTTCCGCTGGGAACGCTTTCCGGCAGCTATTGTCGCGCTTTCCGTAAATTATGCTTGCTATTTTGCAGAAATTTACCGCGGCGGTCTGGAATCTATCCCTAAGGGACAGTACGAAGCCTGCACTGTTCTTGGCTATTCAAAAAGTCAGTCATTTTTTTATGTTGTCCTTCCTCAGGTCGTAAAAAGAATTATTCCGGCAATGGGAAATGAAGTTATTACCCTTGTAAAAGATACAGCCCTTGTTTCTGTAATTGGGGTTGCAGAACTTCTTCTTGTTGCAAAGGAAAGGCAGAGCGCTCTGTTTTCGTTTATGCCGCTTTTTATAGCCGGTGTATTTTATTTTGTAATGAATGCCCTTGTTTCTTTTGCGTTCATTAAGATAGAAAAAAAACTGTCATATTATCGGTAATCTGGTTATTTTATGGAAGAAATTATTAAAGTTGAGCATTTGAAGAAAACTTTTGGAACTGTAAATGTCCTGAATGACATTTCTTTTTCCGTTCACAGGGGAAAAGTTCTTTCAATAATCGGACCGAGCGGTTCCGGAAAATCTACGATTCTCCGCTGTGTAAGTCAGCTTGAAACCGTTACAGACGGTTCTATTACAATCTGCGGTAAAAAACTTGTTGATAACGGCGTTTATGCTCCTAAAAATGAACTTCACGAAATTGCACTTAAAACAGGTCTTGTTTTTCAGAATTTTAATCTTTTTCCTCACATGTCGGTTTTGAACAATGTTGTAGATCCACAGGTCAAAGTTCTTAAAAAAAATAAGGAAGAAGCTGTTGCTGTGGCAAGGGCTTTATTAAAGCGCATGGGGCTTGAATCAAAGGAACGCAATTATCCGTGCGAACTTTCAGGCGGTCAGCAGCAGCGTGTTTCCATTGCAAGGGCTCTTGCCCTTAAGCCGGAGGTCCTTTTCTTTGATGAGCCTACAAGTGCACTTGACCCTGAACTTACAGGAGAAATCCTTTCTGTTATAAAAGATCTTGCAAGCGAAAAAATGACTATGGTTGTTGTAACTCATGAAATGTCTTTTGCAAGAGATATAAGCGACTATCTTTTCTTTATGGATGGCGGAGTAATTGTTGAAGAAGGAAAACCTGCTGACATAATAAATAATCCTAAGCAGGAAAGAACAAAAGCTTTCCTTTCGCGATTTAACAGTTTGTCATCTTAAAATTCGTGATATAATAAATGCGGTTTTCTGGAGGCCAAAATGAAAGAAATAGCAATTGAAGAATTAAATGAAAATCCATTCAAGTTGATTTCTAAGGACTGGTTCCTTATTACTGCTGAAAAAGACGGAAAGACAAACATGATGACTGCAAGCTGGGGCGGTCTTGGCGTTATCTGGAATAAGACTACTGCCACAGTTTATGTAAGAAAATCACGTTATACAAAATCTTTCCTTGATTCTGAAAAAACTTTTACGCTCTGTTTCTTTGACGAAAAATACCGTAAAGAACTTGGTTACTGCGGTAAAGTTTCCGGAAAGAATGAAGATAAGGTTGCTTCCTGCGGTTTTACTGTTGATCATGTTGACGGAGCTGCATATTTTAAGGAATGCCGTATGGTTTTTGTCTGCAAAAAAATTTACAGTCAGGAAATGGCTGCAGAAAATTTTGATAAAGATTCAGAAAGCCTTGTCAGCACATTCTATAATGATAATGACTGGCATGTTATGTATATTGCAGAAATAAAAAAAGTTTACGTAAACTGAATCTGAAAAAATGATGTTCCGTGCCTCCATGTACGACCGCTTGCGGCGGAGTTTTTGTTCATGCAGTGCGCGTTCACAGGAGGAACAATGTTTTCTTTTCTTCTTCCCGTAATTTATATTGCGTTTATAAGTCTGGGGCTTCCAGATTCCATTCTGGGGGCGGCATGGCCGATTATGGGAGCGGAACTGAATGCTCCTCTTGAAGCCTGTGGTATAATAAGCATGATTATTGCGGGCGGTACAATTGTGTCCAGCCTTATGAGCGACCGTCTTACCGGAAGGTTTGGTGCAGGGATTGTAACTTCTGCTTCAGTTGCGTTCACAGCTGCCGCTCTTTTCGGTTTTTCCATCGCTCCGAATTATTCAGCTCTCTGTCTGCTGGCAGTTCCGTATGGTTTGGGTGCCGGCGCCGTTGATTCAGCATTAAATAATTTTGTCGCATTGCATTACAAGGCCAGGCATATGAGCTGGCTACACTGTTTCTGGGGAGTAGGAGCTTCTTCCGGTCCGTACATAATGGCATTTTACCTTACCGGTAATGCCGGATGGCACGGCGGATACAGGGCAATTTCATTCATTCAGGTGGTTTTAACGGCTCTCCTTATTTTTAGCCTCCCTTTGTGGAAAAAGGTTTCTGCTCAGTCAAAATCAGACTCTCCCAGTGAAGAAATCGAATTAAAATCCAGGAAAAAACTTTCTGAAGTAATAAAAATCCGCGGAGTTCCTTATATTCTTATTGCATTTTTCTGTTACTGCGCAATGGAACTCAGTACTGGGCTCTGGGCTTCAAGTTATCTTGTAACTTTCCGAAATGTAGAACCGCAGCTTGCAGCCCGTTTTGCGTCTTTCTTTTATCTTGGAATTACAGGCGGAAGGCTTTTAAATGGTTTTATTGCGGAAAAACTTGGCGACCGTAATATGATACGCATTGGAACCTGTACAGCGGCTGCTGGAATTATAATGATTCTGCTTCCATTCAGTGTTAATTATTTTGCCTTTGCCGGACTTATTGTAACCGGGCTTGGGTGTGCGCCGATTTATCCTTCCATAATTCATGCAACACCGGATAATTTTGGGCGTAGCAATTCGCAGGCAATTGTTGGACTTCAGATGGCAAGTGCCTATACGGGAAGCACACTGATGCCGACTCTTTTTGGCGTTATTGCTTCTAAAGCGGGCATTGGAATATATCCGCTTTATCTTATAGTTTTTGCATTTGTAATTTTTGCGGCTACCGAAAAACTGAACAGAATGCTTGGGAAAACTAAATGAACAGATTTTCAGTAAGGAATTCAAACATAGAGATTTTACGCATAATTGGAATGCTGTTTATAATTCTGCAGCATGCGCTTTCTGTAGGACTCAGTTTTGATTCAATGCCAGAAATTTCAAGCAACATCATCTTTATGCAGACTTTTATCGGCTGTACGGGCTGGCTTGGAAATATGCTTTTTATAATGATTTCCGGTTATTTTCTGTATGATTCAAAATTTTCGCTTAAAAAAATCCTTATGCTGTGGTTCCAGTTGTTTTTGTATTCGGCAGGAATTTCGCTCATCGTTTATTTTTTCAAGATTCAGATTTACGGCGTTACCGGAACAGGGTTTTGCTTTACCCGACTTGTCGACAGGCGTTGCATGAAATTTTCGGAACTGATTTTTTCTTTTATGCCTTTTTGTACTGCGCAGAACTGGTATGCTACAAAATACATTGTCTTTCTGTTTTTTGTTCCATTCCTCAATGTGATGATAAGGCAATTGGACAGGAAAATGCACGCACGCCTTATTCTTTTAATGTTTGTAATTGTAAACGTGTTTTCTATTGTCCCGTTTTTTGACGTTTACCTAATAAATGACTACTCGGCATTTTTCATGTTGTTTTTTGCTGGCTCATACATGAAAAAATACGATGATTTTCTTTCCGGCGTAAGCGCTGCGAAGTTTATTCTTGCCGGAATTCTGGTGCCTGTCCTGTACATGGCTTTGCGCTTCTTTCTGCTTTGCTCCTACGGAACAATTGATTCTGTGCCTTCTGGATCAGCGTCGATTGTATTTTCTTCTCATCTTTATAACCTGATTCTTACATGGTCGGCAGTTTCTCTTTTTGCAGGTGCGCTTAGAATTCCTGAAAAGCATTTCTCTGCTGTAAATTTAATTGCTTCATCTACATTTGGAATTTACCTGCTTCATAATCATAATTATTTCAGGCGCAATGTCTGGATGGACTTTTTTAATCTGAATGAAAAGTTTAACGGCGGTTCTTTTATTCCTTCTGTAATTCTTGCAGTTTTTGTGGTTTTTGCAGTTTGTTCCATTATAGATATTCTTAGAAAGATTTTGCTGGAACCGCTTTATGCCCGATTTATCGAATTCTTTTTAAATAGAATTGAATCCTATTCATTCTTTAAAAAATCCTGATTCCTGCAGATAAAGTCGCAGAATGTACAGATGTCTGCGGTTTTTCCGGGGAATTTCAGGTCTTTTTGTTTTAAAAGTGATGAAAGGCCTTTTTCAAAGCAGAGCTTTATCATTTTGTTTTCAGAGGCGTTTTTCATTATTTCTAAAAAATCTGTATGAATGTTTCCGATGTAAAGCGGTTCGTTTTCGTTTGAAAAACCGCAGCAGGGAGCAATGTTTCCGTCAGGATGAATGTAGAAAATGTTTCCCGGTCCCTGGCAGAAGTCTTCTTTAAACCAGACTGAACTTTTCCATGCTTCCGGATTATCGCTCTGTAAAGACGGCAGAAATCTGTATATAAGGATAAACATGTCGTCATTTTCCAAGGCCATTTCGCCAGTGCCGTCGCTTTTCAGTTCTGTCTGAATGTCTGCTTCTAGAATTTCTGCAAGGTCTGTAAGGCATTTAAGATCCTGCTGTTCAGAAAGCGCAGGGTCAATTACGGACTGGATTACCAGAAGTTCCGGATCCTGCCAGATGTTTACCGCTGTCCTGCAGAATTCTGCAATTTTTTCTGCATCCTGTCCGTGGAAAGCGTCAAAGCTTATTCCGATTTTTCCGTCGTAGCCGGCATTGTAAACTTTGAGAAGTGTCTGTTCTAGCTGTTCCTGTGTGTTCCACCAGACTGCGTTTGTCATAATCCGGTCAAAATTCATGTTATGGTTTACAGCTTCTTCTATTACGGCGCATAAAAAGTCCGTGCGCAGAAAAGGTTCCCCACCTGAAAATCCTACCTTGTTTATGAACGGAAGGCCGTCCGGTGCAGTGTGGCGCGCAGTTTCCCTAAGAAAAATTACGGCATCCTCTTTGCTTAGATTTCTGCTTGTTCTTGGAACAAAGCAGTGTGCACAGTGCAGGTTGCATGCATCAGTAAGGGCAAAAATAACTTCAGACGGTGAAAATTTAGAACATTTTTTCATTTGATGCAATTATAGGGAAATTTGTTTTTTTTGGCGATAGATAAGGCATTTTTCATCCCGAATAAAAAAAATCACAGATTGAATTTATGTTTTTAAATCATTATTATAGAAAATGAAATCATTTATTCCGCATCTGCGGATATATCAGGAGTTAATACAATGATTAAAACAGTAAAAGATGTAGATCTTAAAGGTAAACGCATCATCATGCGCGTTGATTTTAACGTTCCAATGAAGGACGGAGTTGTTCAGGACGACACTCGTATTATGGCAGCTCTTCCTACAATTAAATATATTCTTGAACAGAGCCCACGTTCACTCGTTCTTATGAGCCACCTCGGCGATCCTAAAAAGGACGTAAAAAAGGCACAGGAAAAGGCTGAAAAGGCTGGAAAAACATGGACAGACGCTGATGCAGAAAAGTTCATCAACGGAAAGAACCGCATGGCTCCAGTTGTAAAATACTTTGCAGAAAAACTCGGAAAGGAAGTTACATTCCTTCCAGATGCACTTGGACAGAAGGCTGCAATCGACGCTCTTCCACAGGGTGGAGTTGCTATGCTCGAAAACGTTCGCTTCCACAAGGAAGAAACTTCTAAAGATGCTGCAGAACGCGACGTAATGGCAAAAGAACTTGCTACATATGGTGACATCTTTGTAAACGATGCATTCGGTACAGCTCACCGTGATCAGGCTTCTACAGCTTCTATCGCAAAGTTCATGCCAGTTGAATCTGTTGGTGGATTCCTTATGGAAAAAGAAGTTAAATACATCCAGCCAATGGTAACAAACCCAGAAAAACCAATGACTGCTATTATCGGTGGTGCAAAGGTTTCTTCTAAGATCGCCGTTCTTGAAAGCCTTATGAAGAATGCTTCTACACTCATCGTTGGTGGTGGTATGGCTTATACATTCCTCAAGGCTCAGGGACACGCTATCGGTAAGTCACTTGTTGAAGATGACTTCCTCGATACAGCAAAAGACCTTCTTGCAAAGGCTGAAAAAGCTGGCGTAAAGATTCTTCTCCCAGTTGACCATGTTGGTGGTGCAGAATTTGCAGACAAAGATCCAGTTGCAGTTGATGCAGTTGATCTTCCAGATAACCTTATGGGTATGGATGTTGGTCCTAAGACTGTTGAACTTTACAAGAACGCAATTCTTGCTTCAAAATCTATCGTATGGAACGGACCTGTTGGAGTATTCGAATTCGAAAACTTCGCAAAGGGAACTGAAGCTGTAGCTCGCCTCGTTGCAGAAGCAACATCTAAGGGTGCTATGACTGTAGTTGGTGGTGGTGACTCTGTTGCTGCTGTAAACAAGTTCAACCTTGCAGACAAGATGAGCCACGTATCAACTGGTGGTGGAGCAAGCCTTGAGTTCCTCGAGGGTAAAACATTACCGGGTATCGCAATTCTTGCTACAAAATAGTGCGAGTTTTACGAAGTAAAACTCGGGAAGGTCGCGCAAGCGACCGGCAATTCCTTGAAGGAAAGACACTCCCTGGTATTGCTATCTTGGCTCAGAAGTAAACTTCTTCGCCAAGCTTAATCTGTTTGCCTTCGGCTGCTGGAGAAACCGCTTTCGATCCGACACACGCTTTCGCGTATGCAGATCAATGCATAGGGGCGTTGCGGGGTATCCCCGCAGAGGGGGTAACGAAAGACTGAGGTGGTTGAGCCTGTCGAAACTACCTCAGGCTGAAGTGAGGGGGAGACTTCCCCCTCCTAAATTTAAATTAATAGAGGAAATATATGGCACGTACACATTATATCGCCGGAAACTGGAAAATGAACACAACTAAGGCTGAAGCAGTTGCTTTGGCTAAAGACTTGGTTGAACAGCTTAAGGGAAAAACAAACAAATACATGATTGGTGTTCCTTTTGTATACCTTGATGCAGTTGCACAGGTTGTAAAAGGATCAAACATCATTCTTGCAGCTCAGGACTGTGCTGCTACAGATAACGGAGCTCACACTGGTGAAGTTTCTACAGCAATGCTTAAGGATATTGGATGTCAGTGTGTAATCCTTGGTCACTCAGAACGCCGCCACGAAATCGGTGAATCTGACGAACTTATCAACAAGAAGGTTCGCAAAGCTTTGAACGACGGTCTTGAAGTTGACCTTTGTATCGGTGAACTTTTGAGCGAACGCGAAGCTGGTGAAGCAGAACAGGTTTGTGCATTCCAGCTTTCTGCAGGTCTTGCAGGCGTTACAGAAGAACAGATGAAGAACGTAACAATCGCTTACGAACCAGTTTGGGCTATCGGTACAGGAAAAACTGCTACTCCGGCAGATGCTCAGGCTATCCACAAGTTCATCCGCGGATACATTGCTAAGCTCTACAACCAGAAGGTTGCTGACGAAGTAATCATCCAGTACGGTGGATCAATGAAGGCTTCTAACGCTCCTGAACTCTTGGCTCAGCCAGATATCGACGGTGGTCTTATCGGTGGTGCAAGTTTGAAAGCAGAGACTTTTGTACCTATTTGTGTACTTTAGTCTTTAATTGATTGACCGCCCTGCGGGGGCAGGTCGGCAGGCTGCGTGAGTGCTCGCTCACTCGCACTCTTAGGGCAAATCGCAGCCTGTGTTCCTATCTGCGTATTGTAATCATTTTATTTTCATAAATTGATAGAAGTGCTGTTGCGGTGATTAATTTCTTACGCAACAGCATTTTTTTTATTTTCGTTTTAGGTTTACTTTTTATCGGTGCTACATTAGAATAGTTCCATTATGAAACGAAGCAGTGGAATTTTAATGCACCCGACATCTTTTGCGGGTACTCCTGGTATTGGTACGCTTGGAAAGGCTGCCTATGAATTTGTTGATTGGCTTGAATCTGCACACCAGTCTTTGTGGCAGATCCTTCCGATTGGTCCTACAGGCTACGGTGATTCTCCGTATGCATCTTTTTCTACATTTGCGGGAAATCCTCTCCTTATTGACCTTGACTCTTTGGTTGAAAAAGGTTGGGCTGACAAAAATGATATAGTTCCTGCTGACTACATAAAGAATGAAGGTCCTGTAGAATACGGTTCTGTAGTCTGGTGGAAAATGCCTGTACTCTTTAAGTGTGCAGAATACTTCCTTAAAAATGCAGACAAAAACAGCAGGGTAGCATACGAAGCTTTTAAGAATGACAATTCTGCATGGCTTGATAATTATGCAAATTTTACCAGCATTAAATCATATTATGACAAGGAAGCAGAAAAGCAGGGCATAAGCGGTTCTGCTCAGATGTGGAATGCTTTTTGGCCAAAGGATCTTGCTTCCTGTGATCCAACTGCCGTTTCAAAATGGAATGCAGAACATACTGAAAATATTGAACAGATTAAAGTAATTCAGTTCTTCTTTGCTGAACAGTGGTTTGCAGTAAAGGCATATGCAAACAAAAAAGGTGTTTCCCTTATTGGCGATATCCCGATTTTCGTTGCTGCTGACTCTGCCGATGTATGGGCAAATCAGAAATTCTTCCAGCTTGATCAGAACGGAATTCCTAAGAAAGTTGCCGGTGTTCCGCCGGATTACTTCTCTGCAACTGGTCAGCTCTGGGGTAACCCTCTCTATGACTGGGATGCAATGAAAAAAGACAACTATTCATGGTGGGTAAAGCGCACAGAACGCATGACAAAACTTGTTGATGTAGTACGCATTGACCACTTCCGCGGATTTGAAGCTTACTGGTCTATTCCTTACGGTGATCCGACTGCTGTAAACGGTCAGTGGATTCCTGGACCAAATATTGACCTCTTCAATGCAATCAAAAAGGCATTGGGAAATCTTCCTATTATTGCCGAAGACCTTGGCGTAATTACAGACGGCGTTAAAAAACTCCGCGATGACGCTGGTTTCCCTGGAATGAAGGTTCTTCAGTTTGCATTTGATCCTAACGAAGCCGGAAAAGACGGAATGGTAAATGCATTCCTTCCTCATATGTACAATACAAATGCAGTTGTGTATACAGGTACACACGATAACGACACAATGCAGGGTTGGCTTGACAGTGCAAGTGATGAAGCTGTTCAGCTTGCTGCAGAATACGCATTCGGCCGCAAGGTTGAAAAATCAGAAGCACGCAAACTTTCTGATTCAGGAGAAGTATGCAAGGCTTTGATTAAGACTGCAATTGCTTCATGCGCTGACTATGCCGTTATTCCAATGCAGGATATCCTCTGCCTTGGTGCAGAAGCCCGCATGAATACACCAAATACTCTTGGCGGCACAAACTGGGGCTGGCGCATTAAGCCGAACGGACTTACAAAGGAAAATGCTGAATGGCTTGCATTCATCAGTGATCTTTACGGCCGTAACCTAAAAACAAAATAAATTTCGGTTTGTGTAATTTTACGGACTGAATGATAAATGCACTTCTGATGGATCTGTACAGGTTCGCGGGAGTGCATTTTTTTTGCAAAAATGTGCGGAGCAGTAGAATCTGCGCCCTTAAATGTAAATTTTCTCCTTTTCTGGTAAATAAAAAAAGTTTTATTTTGACAATTGGCTATTGTGATTTATAATTTAAATAGTCTTATTCTTAGGGAGGAAAAGATGAAAAAGTTTATTATGGCGGCTGCGACAGTTGCAATGATTGCCACAGCATTTACAGGTTGTCAGAAAAAAAGTGCTTCTGCTAATTCAGATGGAAAACTTAAACTTGAATTGTATTATTACAAGCAGGAAAATCAGGAAGGTCTTAAAAACATCATTAAGGCTTTCGAAAAAGCAAATCCTGGCGTAACAATCGACATGCTTATCATTCCAAATGATGCAGATTCAGCAATGTCTGCACGTGCCGCACAGGGAGATCTGCCTGATATCCTTCAGCTACAGTCTTATTCACGAATTAAGGAATACGCTTCTAAGGGATTCCTTCTTGACTTGTCTTCAGAAGAAGCTATGAACCGCGTTCTTCCAAGTTCTTTGCCGGCTGTTTCTTGGAACGAAAAACAGT
Organism: Treponema sp.; assembly: GCA_045123335.1. Lineage (GTDB taxonomy): Bacteria > Spirochaetota > Spirochaetia > Treponematales > Treponemataceae > Treponema_D. Next base: position 41,752 of record JBGVIP010000062.1, on the reverse strand, counting down.
ATGCAGTTCCAATGGATTATGCCGGAATCGGTATTATCTATAACAAGGATATTTTTGAAAAATATAACCTTAATCCACCGACAACATACCGCGAACTTGAAAAAGTTTGTCGCGAATTGAAGAGCAACAATATTGTACCGTTTGCAGGTCTTCTTAAAGAAAACTGGTCAATGGGTCACTTTATTACAATGATTCATACATCTCTTCTTAAAGAAAAGAATATGGATCCAGAAAAATTCATCAATCTTATGAATTCTTCTAAGGCTTCATACGGTGATGTTGATACAGCAAAACTTTTCAGCATTCTTGATTTCTACAGAACAAATCTTAACTCTAACGCAGCAGAAATGGGCGGTGGAGAACAGCAGCAGTCATTTGCAAAAGGTGAATCTGCTATGATGGTTCAGGGTCTTTGGGCATATGTTGATGCACTTAAACTTAATCCTTCTCTTAATGCTGGATTTGTTCCGTTCCCTGTTTACAATGATGCAAAATTGAATACATTCTATGCAGATGTAGACTCTACATTTGGTGTATCTTCACAGTCATCAAAAGAAAAGCAGGCTATGGCTGTTAAGTTCGTAAACTGGCTTACATCTGCAGAAGGACAGAAACTTTGGATGAGCGAATATAAACTTATTCCTCCATTCAAAGGTGTTGATGTTTCTGCATTCGGAGGTCCTTATGTTGACCTTATGAAGTCAGTTGAAGTAAAGGGTTCTTCTCCATGGGCATTCTCTCAGTATCCTACAGATGTATTTGAAGATGCATGTAAGAACGGTGCTCAGCAGTACATGTTCCAGAGAAAAACTGCTGCCGACGTTATCAAAGATATTGATGCTAAGTGGGCTGCTTCAGTAAATAAATAATTTTATTTTACTCAAGGCTGTTTAATGAAATCAAAAGGTTTCTTAGACAGCCTTTTTTTTAAGCATTTTTTACGAATGCAGAAAACTGTGGCGGGGAAGTTTTTATTAAGCATGCCCTGACCAGCCCTATTTTTATTATAAGAGGTAATTTGTCAGCATGGTTGAAGCTCGTTCCAGGAAGATTTTTTACTTTTCAGCGTTTATACTTCCTTGTTTAGTTTTATATTTATTGTTTTTTATTGTCCCGTTTGGACGAGGCGTTGGAATTTCGCTTACAAACTGGGATGGTTTGACTCCTAAGACTCCTATCATTATGGAGAAAACTGAATTTGAGTCAAAAATTTTAAGCAGTCCCAAGTTAAAAGAAAAAGACCGTGAATATCTTTTAAGTCTTTATTCTCTTGATCCTTCGGATAATTCTTACAAGCGTCTTAGCGTTTCCGGCATGCAGAAATATAAGCTTGAAAGAACTGTAAGAAAGACTGGTTATGAACCGGAAAGAAACCGTTTTGTAGGACTTGAGAATTATAAAAAGATTTTTACAGGAAATGTTGCGAAAAACTTTTATCCGCATACAACATTGATTCAGAAATTTACAAAAACTTCTGAACTTCCTGGTTTTATCAGTGAAAAAGAATTTAAACGTGAAATTATCAGAAATGCAAAGTCAGAAGAAGATTCTGAACTGCTTTCTTCTGTTTATATCTATGATTCAAATAAAGAACGCTATGAACTCGATTCATCTTATGATGAATTTGATGCACTTACTCCTTTGTGGGAAATTCAGGAGCTTGGTTCCGGCCGTATATCTGAATCAAAAATGGATGATTTTATACGTTCTTTAAAGGCTTCTGTCATTGAGGAAGATGAAGAAGCTGTTGCCCGACTTGTTTCTGATTTTAGTGAAAAAAACAGGCTTTCTGCAGAATCAAAGGCAACTGTAGAAACAGCTGGAAAAGACCTTGTAAAAATTTCTAGTGTAAAAGTTGCTCTTTCCAGAGCATGGATTATAAAAAGCAGAAATCTTGGTGTAATTGGATTTACTTTATTCTTTGCCGTTTTCTCTGTAATCGGAATTAACGTGCTTGCCTTTGTTCTTGCTCTTGCACTTGATACCGGCATAAGAGGGCAGAAGGTTTTGCGGACAATATTCTTCCTTCCAAATGTTCTTTCCATGATTATTGTTGCCTTAATCTGGTCAATGCTTTTTGTTCAGCTTTTACCGGCAATTACAGGTGTTGAAAAATGGATTTCCGATCCGAACAAAACTCCATGGCTTCTTGTCTTTGTTGCTGTATGGCAGGGTTGCGGTTACTACATGATTGTATATCTTGCAGGGTTGCAGAATATTCCTACAGAAATAATTGAGGCTGCAAAAATTGACGGAGCAACAGGATGGCAGAGGTTCAGTTATATTACGTTGCCTATGATGATTCCTTCATTAACAATCTCACTGTTCCTTACAATTGCAAATGCATTGAAGAGTTTTGACCTTATCTATGCAATGATTGGACCTACTGGATACGCTACAGGTACGGTTCCTTTTGTAATGGACATCTATTTTGATGCATTCTCGTTAAAGCAGGCTGGACTTGCTACCGCAAAGGCTATGGTTCTGTTCTTTGTAATTGTAATTATTACAGGAATTCAGCTTTATACAATGAAGCGAAAGGAGATTGAAGCATGATGAATATAAAGTTATCTCATATAAAATCAGAATCGGCAAAAAGAACGGCCCTTACTGTTTCACTGATTGTTTTTGCTGTATTCTTTATTTATCCTTTGTTCTTTGTAATTGTCAATTCGTTCAGACCGAATGCAGATATTATCCTTAAACCTACAGGTCTTCCTGTAAAAATGTTTATCGGAAATTATGTGCAGGCATGGCACGAAATGCAGTTTCCAAAGGTATTTCTTAATACGCTTCTTGTAACTGTATTGGGAACCGGAGGAATCATCGTTTCTTCTGCAATGTGTGCATATGGACTTGTGCGCTCTCAGTGGAAAATTTCTACTATTTTATATGCATTCTTTGCTTTCTCGCTTGTAATTCCGTTTCAGATTATTATGGTTCCGATTGGGGTTCTTGCTTCTGACCTTCACCTTATGAGCGTTCATGGACTTATTCCTATGTACTGGGGATTGGGCTGCCCGACTGCAATCTTTATGTTCCATGGATTTATAAAATCTGTACCGCAGGAACTGGAAGAATCTGCTTCTATAGACGGCGCGGAAAGGTTTTATATCTTCTTTAAGATTGTTCTTCCTTTAATAAAGACGATTATTGCTACTGTTGCTGTAATTGATGCGCTCTGGATTTGGAATGACTTTCTTTTGCCGTTGATTGTTGCAAAGCAGGGAACAATTCAGCTTGCACAGATGCGTTTTAACGGGCAGTTCATGAAGGATTACGGTCCAATGTGTGCTTCCCTTACAATTTCTTCAATTCCGATTATTGCTTTCTATCTTCTTCTTCAGAAGTACATTATAAAAGGAATTGCCGCCGGAGCCGTTAAAGGTTAGGGAATTTTTGTTGACGGCGTGTTCTTCTGCTTGTTGCTATATTTGTGATTGTTTTTTATACTGCTAGAAATGAAGAACATGCTGTTGAATTTATACCTTACATTCTTAAAAATCGGTTCGCTTACTGTAGGCGGCGGTTATGCTATGCTTCCAATGATGCAGAGCGAGCTGGTTTCTTCTAAACAGTGGATTACAGACGAAGAACTTCTTGATTATTATGCAGTAGGGCAGTCTACTCCGGGAATTATTGCAATAAATGTTGCTACTTTTGTCGGCTACAAGCAGCGCGGCATTTTGGGCGGAATTGTTGCAACGCTTGGAATTATAACTCCAAGCATTTTAGTAATTACAGCGCTTGCAGGTCTTATTAGTTCAATAGATGAATATCCGTTGGTCCAGAAAGCTATGAAAGGAATAAATGTTGCTGTCTGTGCCCTTATTACAGATGCAACATTAAATTTTATTCGCAAAACTTTAAAAGGCTTTTTTAGTTTTATAATCCTTGCAATGTCATTTGTACTCATATATTTCTTTAAGGTTCCGTCCTATGCAATTGTACTTGGAGCCGCTGTTATAGGACTTCTGATTTATTTTATTCAGAAAAGAAGGGCAAAATGAACTGTGATGTAAGTCTTTTCTGGTTATTCTGTGTTTTCTTTTATATAGGACTTTTTACGATTGGCGGCGGGCTGGTCGCAATTTCCCTTATGCAGCAGACTATTGTAGAGCGCGGGCTGGTTTCTACTGAGCAGTTTTACAATATGATAGCGATTTCTGAAAGTACGCCGGGACCGGTTGGCGTAAATATGGCAACTTTCCTTGGATATGAATTTTATGGAATTCCGGGAGCCGTAATAACCAGTATTGCAGAAGTTCTTCCGTCGCTCATAACGATTTTAATAATTGCGCGGTTTATAATTAAATTCAGTAACTGCCGGTCTGTAAGGACTGTGTTTAATGTGCTGCGTCCGGCTGGAACCGGAATGATTTTTGTTGTTGCGGTTCAGATGATTACAAACGTGCTTTTAAACGTTCCGGAAGATTTGAATGCGCTTCGAACTCAAACTGGAAGACAGGATTTGTTCAATTGGATGAGCGTTGCGTTTTATCTGCTTTTCTTTTTCTTTAGAAAGAAATTTAAGCTTCATCCGTTTTTTATTGTAATTGCGGGTGCAGTTTGCGGGATGATTTTTTACTGAACAAAAAATCAAAAATGTGTTATAATGAAAATGTCTTTTCCTATAGAAAATTAGGAATGACTTTGCAAAATTGAATTATAAAAATCCGTTGTTTTTTTTACGGAATAAAAAATGGGAGAATCTATGAAACCTACACTTTTGGTTCTGGCAGCAGGTATGGGCAGCCGTTATGGTGGAGTAAAACAAATTGATTCAGTTGGACAGAACGGAGAATGCCTGCTTGATTTTGCGGCTTATGATGCACGCAAGGCTGGATTTGGTAAAGTTGTATATATAATCCGAAAAGATATAGAAAAGGATTTCAGAGAACGTCTTTTTGACCGTGTTGCAAGAAATATGGATGCAGAATACGTATTTCAGAGCCATGAAAGTCTTCTTACAGAAGAGCAGATAAAACTTTCTGCCGCAAGAACAAAGCCATGGGGAACGGCTCATGCTGTCCTTTGTGCAGAAAAACGAATTCATGAACCGTTTGCAGTAATCAATTCAGATGACTATTACGGTCGTTCTGCATTTGAAACACTTGGAAAACATCTTGCTTCCCTTAATAATGATTCTACAGAACATGCAATGGTCGGCTATGTTCTTGACAAGACAATGAGCCGTAACGGTTCTGTAAGCCGCGGTGTATGTACTGTAAAAGACGGACGACTTGAATCGATTGTAGAAAATCTAAAGATTTATTTTGAAGGCGATAAAGTAATTTCTGAAATTGATGATAAAAAAATTCAGCTTACAGGAAAAGAAACCGTAAGCATGAATCTTTTTGGATTCAGTCCAAAAGCATTTGAACAGTTCAATGAATACTGGAATGACTTTATTAAAGAAAATGTAACTGCAGAGAAAAAAGAAGCTCTGCTTCCTGTAGTTGCTGGTGACATTATTCGTACAGGTCGCGGTTCGCTTAAGGTTTACACTTCTGAAGAAAGCTGGTTCGGCATGACTTATCCTGAAGACAGGGAAATTGTTAAGTCTGAAATTGCTAAAAAAATCGCCGGCGGATATTATCCGGAAAAACTTTGGGAAAAATAATTCTTGACTGTACTAAGCTGGAATGATGTTTTAAATGCGGCTCAGCCGCTGTTTCCGCAGGGCTCAGCTCTTAGTGTTGGTTCTTTTGACGGACCTCACCGGGGGCATTGCGCGCTGTTTGATGCAGTTTTTTCTGCCGCAGAAAAACAGTCGCTTGTTCCGGGACTGGTAACCTTTACAAAAGCGCTTCCTGGAATCAAGCATCCGGTTTCTTACGCCGGGGATATTGCAACCCTTTCAGAGCGGCTTAATCAGTATAAAAATAAAGGCTTTGATTTTGTTATCCTTGTAGATTTTGATGATTCTTTTTCCCGCATGAGCGGAGAAGAATTTTTTACTGTCCTTATGAAAAATCTGAATCTGCGTTTTATTGCAGAAGGTCAGGACTTCAGGTGCGGCTACAAAGGTTCTTATGGAATGCCTGAAATAACGGATTTTATTTTTCAGAATGGGATTCAGGCTCAGTTTCTGGATTTGGTTCAGTCAGACGGAAAAAGAATCAGTTCGTCAGAGGTGCGCCGGCAGATTCAGGAAGGCAATTTTTCTCTTGTGAATGAACTTCTGGAGCGGTCTTTTCAACTTGAAATCCCGGAAACTTCTTATTTAATAGAAAAAAAATCATTTGTTGTAAAACGCAGTCTTTTGCGCCAGGTTTCGCCGGAAACAGGAACTCATAAAGTTCTTTTGAACGGTTCTATTCCAGCTGTGCTTAATGCATCTTCTGAAAAACTTGTAATTTCGGTTCAGGAAGAAAACGCACAGACAGATTTTGCAGCTGCCGGACACTTAAAATACGTTTTGTTTTAACGGTAGGAAAATAAACTCATTATATAGTTCGCCTTTGCTGCAAAGTGTTATATGTAAAAAAAATAGCGCGAAGGAGGAAAATGAGTTTTGTTCTGCATTAGAATTATAATTCGTTTGTTCTTGTTTTATTTCATATTGCGTTGATTCTTTTTTAGTTTTTCTGTACACTTACATAAATCTGTCTTACGGTCATTATGTGATTATAGTTCAAAACCCGAATTATGACCTGCATAAAAGCCGCTTATTCAGATTACATAAATTTTTTAGGGGTTCTAAAATGGCACTTACAAAAGAAACAACATCATCTGTAATTTCTAAGTTCGGCGCAAAAGAAGGCGACACTGGTAATGTAAAGGTTCAGATTGCTCTTCTTACAGAAAGAACAAAGCAGCTTACAGAACACACAAAAGCATTCCCAAAAGATGCTTCTGCAAAACGTGCACTTCTTAAAGTTGTAGGTCAGCGCCGCAAGATGTTGCGCTACTATGAACGCACAGACCTTGAAGGTTACCGTGCATTCATCAAGGAACTTGGACTCCGCAAGTAGTTCATTTTTCTTACAGGTCCCGTTCTTTTTTAAGGACGGGATTTTTTTTACAAATTTATTTTTATATCTGTCTGTATTGGATTTATTGCCTTGAAACTTTATTTTCAATGGAATAGAATAAAAATGCCTTTTGCCATGCTTTTAGAAAATGAAGGGCATGGGTGCACACAAGTGAAAATTTTTCAGAGCTCTTATGGGAAAAGTTTTTAGTTGTGTGAATCTATGCGAATCTTTAGGCATGCGCTGGTCGCTTCCAGTGGGGAGCGGAAATTTACTTTTAAGAGGAAAATATGTCAGTAACTAGAGTAACCTATAAATTAGGTGATGCCGATCTTATCCTTGAAACTGGAAAAATCGGAAAACAGGCAAACGGTTGTGTTTACGCTCAATGGGGCGGAGCAGCTGTAATTGCTACAATCTGTGCTTCAAGTGCAGTAACAGAAGGACAGGATTTTGTTCCTGTAACAGTTGAATACAATGAAAAATTTTATGCTGCCGGAAAAATCCCTGGCGGTTTTGTAAAACGTGAAGGTCGTCCAAAGGACAAGGAAATTCTTGTAAGCCGTCTTATTGACCGCCCAATGCGTCCACTTTTTGAACCGTCTTTTGGTCATGAACTTCAGATCGTTCCAACATGTGTTTCATGCGACGGTGTTCATACACAGGATATCCTTGCAGTTCTTGCTTCATCTGCTGCTACATGTATTTCTGATATTCCGTTCCACGGTCCTATTGCTGCGTGCCGTGTAGGTTATTTGAACGGTGAATACATCATCAACCCAACATTCAAACAGATTGAAGAAGGTGAACTTGAAATCGTTGTTGCCGGAACAAAAGAAGGCTTTACAATGGTAGAAGGCGGTGCCAACGAAGTTTCTGAAGAAGTAATGCTTGGAGCTTTGGAAAAGGCTCAGGCTTTTATTTCTGATATGTGTAAACTTCAGGAAGAACTTGTTGCAAAATGCGGAAAGGAAAAGCTTCCTTTGAATCCGCTTGATGTAACTTTGGCTAATGCAGAAGCAATTGAAGCTGATGCTACAGTTCTTCTTAAAGATGCATGCTTTAAGGATTCAAAAATCAACCGCGGTATTGCAATTTCAAAGGCAATTAAAGAAGTTGCTGCTAAATATGCTGAACAGCTTGAAGATCCTGTACAGGCTAAACTTTTTGCAACTTTGATGGACGACATTCAGTACAAGCTTCTCCGTAAATCAATTCTTGATGACGGCGTACGCGTTGACGGACGTAAAACAGACGAAATTCGCCCGATTACTTGTGAAATCAACGTTCTTCCAACTCCACATGGATCTGCTTTGTTTACTCGCGGTGAAACACAGTCTCTTGCAGTTTGTACTTTGGGTACAGCAATGGATGAACAGGCTTATGATGATATCGACGGAGACAGAAGCGAACACTTCATTCTCCATTATAACTTCCCTCCATATTCAGTTGGTGAAACTGGTAAGCTTACAACTGGCCGCCGCGAAATCGGTCACGGAAACCTTGCACGCCGCTCACTTGCTGCTATGGTTCCAAGCCGCGAAGAATTCCCTTACACAATCCGCGTAGTTTCTGAAATCATGGAATCTAATGGTTCTTCTTCTCAGGCTTCTACTTGTGGCGGTTGTCTTTCTATGCTCGCTGCTGGTGTACCAATGAAGAAGATGGTTGCCGGTATTGCCATGGGTCTTATTACAGAACCAGAAGGAGACAATCCATACGGACGTTATAAGATTTTGAGCGATATCCTTGGTGAAGAAGATCACCTTGGCGATATGGACTTTAAGGTAGCCGGAACTAAAGACGGTATTACTGGTTTCCAGATGGATATTAAGATTGCCGGTGTAACAACTGAAATTATGAAGAAGGCTATGGAACAGGCTCGTCAGGGTCGTTTGCACATCCTTTCTATTATGGAAAAATGCATCGATAAGCCGGCTCCGCTTGCTAAGAACGCTCCACAGATTCTCACAATGAAGATTCCTGTAGACAAGATTGGCGCCCTCATCGGACCAGGCGGAAAGAACGTTAAGGCTCTCTGCTCTCAGTATGATGTAACAATCAATACAGATGACGACGGAACTGTAACAATCTACTCTAAGAACGGTGAAAAGGCAGAAGCAGCTAAGAAAGCTGTTAAGGGTATTACAGAAGATCCAGAAGTTGGAACAATCTACCAGGGAACTGTAAAGCGCATCATGGACTTTGGTGCCTTTGTAGAAATTCTTCCTGGAAAAGAAGGTTTGTGCCACATTTCTAAGCTTTCTAAACAGCGCGTAGAAAAGGTAAGTGACGTTCTTAAAGAAGGCCAGGTTATTCCTGTTAAGCTTCTTGAAGTTGATAAGATGGGTCGTCTTAACCTTTCTTACATCGATGCTATCGAGAATAAATAGTTTTTGCTAAAATGATGAATCCCGGAATTGCCCAGTGCATTTCCGGGATTTTTTTTACATAAAACCATTTGAAAATTGATTTCCTGCGGCTGTCCTTTGTTTTGATTGACTACAACTAAATATTCGTTTATTATTATAGAACTAAAATTATAGAATCAATCCGGTTTGCCGGTTTTGGAGTTTAAAAATGGGTGCTATTGGTATTATCCTTCTTGTTGCTTTTGTAATCGTATGTATTCTGCTTGTACTTCTTGTTCTTGTTCAGGATGACGGACAGAGTGGAATGGGCGGTCTTTTGGGTGGACGCGGAAGTGCTGCGTTTGGTTCTCATTCTGCTACAGTTCTTACAAAAGCTACTACAGTTCTTGTTGTTTTCTTCTTTGCAATTACAGTTCTGCTTGCAGTTCTTAATAAGAAGCCAAAGGCTGATGCTGATCTTGTTACTACAACAGCTGTTGAAACAGAGGCAGCTGCAGAAAATGCTGCAGACGCAGTTGAATCAGAAGCTGATTCAACATGGTGGAAATCTGCTGAGTAATCAGGGGATATTCTGATTCTGGAGATTAGATGATTAGTTCGCTTGTAAAGCCGGAAAATGTTGTCTTCAGTCTTGAAAGTACTGATAAAGACAGTCTTTTTGCTGAGTTAACGGAAGTTCTGGTTCGCGGCGATTCTTCTATTGATAGAAACGAAGTACTTACTGCTCTTTATGAAAAAGAAGAGCAGAGGAATTCGATAGTGATGAACGGAATTGCAGTTCCGTATGTGGAATGCAGTTCTGTAAAATCACCTGTGCTGGCTGTTGGAATCAGCAGGGCTGGCATAGATTATGATGTGTATGGAGTGGGCTCAAGGGATTTTGCGGATTCTCTGGTTCATCTAGCTGTTCTGATTCTGTTTGATAAACGGAATACAGAGCGGAAAATACATGTTCTTGCTGATTGTGCAAGAGTTCTTCATATTCCGGGGTTTTACGGTTCATGTCTTAGTGCTGCTTCTGCACAGGCTGTATGTAACATTTTCCGCGATTACGAGACCTCTTACTGATAGGGGAGACAAATATGGCAGATACAGAAATTGGTGTAATTTCCCATCTTTTGGAAGTAGAAGCCGAAGCCTCTGAGCTTGTAAAAAACGCTCAGACAGAAGCAAACAAGCGCTTGTCAGAAGCCCGGGCAAAGGCTGATTCTGAATTCAAATCTCAATTCGAAAAAATCCAGTCAAAATTTGAATCCGAATATAATAAAAAAATTCAGTCAATATCAGAAAATCATGCTAAAATAATTAAAGAGTATAAGGAATCTGCTGAATCAGTTGAGCAGGATAAAGAATCGTTCAAAGCGTTCCTTGAAAAGGTTTTGAACGCAGACTAGAGGTATTGCATTATGGATTATTCTGGAGCTTCTTCTTATGTTTATGCAAAAGCTTGCGGAATGCTTTCAAAAACCTTTACAGGAAGAAATGCTGCAGCTTTGTTCAATGCAAAATCTCTTTCAGAAATCTGGGAACTTGTGTTTAAGGAGCCGGTTCCTCAGTTGCCGGAACAACTTTTGGCAAATAAAATTGAGCATGATGCCGTAAAGAAATTTGTTTCCCAATATATAAAGCTTTTAAGCTGCTATTCAAAACCGGATCCTCTTCTTATAGAACTTTTACGTCGTTATGACGTACTTAATCTTAAAGTACTTTCTGCTGCCCTTGCAAATGGAGAGCAGGAAAGACCGCGTGTTGTTAAAATCGGCGAATACAGCAAAATGAACTATGACGCATGGCCGAACTTAAAAAAAATCACTGAAGGGTCAGAATTTGCATGGTACGGAATTGATTCCGAAGAATATGAACATCAGAAAAAAGATTTTAAGCTTGACCTTCAGGAAGTTCGTATTTTGTGGAAATACGTAAACCGCGTTTCCGATTCTTCCCGTAGAAGTCTTGTTGAGTACTATAAGCGCTATTATTCAATTAAAAATATGCTTTGGGCGCTGCGCCTTAAGGTTTATTATAAAATGCCTGCACAGGAAATTATAAAGAATCTTTTTTATGTAGAAGATTCGCCGTCTTCTAAGGATCCTGTATGCGGCTATGCCTACGAAATTCTTAATATTCCGGAAGATTCGTATAATGATTGGATGTCCTGGCGTTTTTCCGAATTTCTGAATCCTCATGAAGAGGGCTCTGTCTGGAATATTGATCCAATGTGGGTTGAACAGAAATTCCGCTTTGGAGAAGAAAAAGAAATCAAGAAGATTTTTTATGCAAATCCAATGACATATGCTACTCTTGCCAGTTTCTTCCTGCTGAAATTAAAGGAAATTGACTGCATAAGGGCGGCAACGGAAGCGCTAAGGCTTGGCGCTCCAAATGATGATGCAATTTACGCTGCAGGTATATCCTCAGAAGAGTTATAGGAGATGAAGTTATGGCTAGAACAGTTGAAATGCGTCTTATAGAACTTATGGTCTTAAGGCAGGATATTGCTGCAGTAATTGATTATCTTGGCAAGAAAGGAAATTTTCAGTTTCAGTCAAAGAAAAATTCAGTTATTCCGGAATCTAAGGAAGAAAAGCCTGTAAATGCTGATGAGCATATGTATGAAATACTTCAGAAAACAAGGCTTTTCCTTAATATACCGGACAGAAATGAAGAAATTCTTGAATGTCCTATGGCAAATGACAAGGATAGGACTGATGCTGCAAAAATTATTGCGGCTGCAGATGATCTTGAAGCAAGATTTGCCCTTAAACAGGAAGCATATTCAAGGGTTTCTGAATCATACAAGGAAGCGATGGCATTTTCTAACCTTAAAGTGCCTTTTGCTCAGCTTGAGCACCTTTCGTTCCTGTCTATAAGGATTGGTAAAATTCCGCCGGCAAACATCAGTGATTTGCGCGATTCTCTTGCGGGTCGGGCTGTTCTTGTGCAGTTGGGTAATGACGAAGGCAGAATAATGGCAGTTTCTTCAAAGAAAGGCCGTTTTTCGCTTGATACGGAACTTAAGAAATACGGTTTTTCTGCAATGGAAGTTCCTGCCGATTTTAAGGGAATCCCTGATGAAATGCTGGATAGTCTGAACCGCCAGGTGGAAGAGGCTCAAAAAGAGCTGGAACTTCTGGAAACAGAAAAGAAAAATTATGCAGAAACGCACGAAAAGCGCCTTATAGAACTTTTGGGTGCATTCTGTGTTTCAAAGCAGATAGAAGAAATTCAGAGCAGACAGGAATCGACTTCTCTCGTTTACAGAATTACCGGCTGGGTTCCTGCAGAAGACTGTAATTCATTTATGAGGGGACTTGATGAACTTACTTCTGGAAGAATTGCAATCCGTGAATATCATCCGACAGAAGTTGCTTCCGTAATAAATGGAACTGAACAGGTTCCTGTAAAACTTAAGCATGGAACTTTTATTTCTGCGTTTGAACGCATGATTTTCAGCTACGGTTCGCCGCTTTACGGTTCAATTGATCCGACTCCGTTTGTAGCAGTTTTCTTTACGATTCTGTTTGGAATTATGTTCGGCGACTGCGGACAGGGACTTGTTTTTCTTATTGCCGGAATCCTTATGGCATTAAAGGTAATTAAGGTTGGCGGATGGAATAAGTTTGCGCCTGTTTTCATGGCAATCGGAACCAGCAGTTCCATAATGGGGCTTATTACTGGAGAATTCTTTGGAACGGAAACTGTTCTTGAACCGTTTGCTCATTTTGTTACCGGACTTTTTGGAGAGCCAAGGGCACCGATTTTAAAAGTAATGCCTTCTTCAGATCCTAATTCCATCAAAGTGATTTTTGGAATTTTCGGCGTAACTATTGCGCTAGGAATAATAATCAACTCAATTGGTCTTGTTGTTAATGTTATAAATAAAATCATTTCAAAAAAATGGGGAAGTGCTGTATTCGGAAAGACTGGAATTGCCGGAATTGCTTTCTATTGGTATGTCCTTGTTTTTGCAGCCCGAATTGTGCTTGCTCATCATGTTCCGGCTCTTTATGACTGGATTGTAATCGGTGCAACACTGTTTTTTGCAGCGTTTGGAGAACCGTTTGAACGTCTTTTTGACGGTCATAGACCTGTTGTAGAAAACGGATTCGGTGCGCTTGTAATCGGCGGTGTGGTTGAATTGATAGAAGTTGTTTCAAACTATCTTTCCAGCACAATCAGCTTTGTCCGTGTAGGCGCCTTTGCCCTTGCTCACGCAGTTCTTGGTTTCATAATAGAAATGATGAGCGAAAAATGCGGCCACATAGGAGGAATCGCAGTCCTTATCGTTGGTAACGGTATTGTTGTAGTACTTGAAGGAATGATTGTAGCCATTCAGGTTATCCGACTTCAGTATTACGAATTTTTCAGTAAATTCTTTAATGAAACAGGAACGGAATTTAAGCCGCTCCGCTTCCATTATGGAAATAAATAAGGTTCAGAAATATATAGGAGTTATTGTATGAACAGAAAGATTTTTGTATTGTCGGCAATTCTTTTGTGTGTAGGATTTTTTGCACTTTCTGCACAGGCTTCTGGCGCAGTAGAAGCAGAAACTGCTGTTGAAGAACAGGCTCCGGCAAGTTCTTCTGCATGGAAGTATATTTCCGCAGCTCTTGCTGTTGGTTTTTCATGTATCGGCGGTGGAATGGCTGTTTCTAAAATTGGTGCGGCTGCCATGGGTGCAATGAGCGAAAACGCTGAGCTTTCAGGAAAAGCTTTGCCGTTCGTTGGTCTTGCAGAAGGTATCTGTCTTTGGGGATTCCTTGTTGGACTTCTCATTATTGTTCTTTAATTTCTTAACGAAAGGTTTTTAAATTGAAGTTTTATATTATCGGCGACAGGGAAATGATTCTCGCATTCAAGCTTACCGGGATAGACGGCACAGTTGCAGAAACCCGTCAGGAAGTTCTGGATGCGTTTAATCGTGTAACCGGAAAGGGCGGGGATGCTGCGCTTCCGGTTGATGAGTTGCCGAAAGTTCTTATCCTCACAGAAGCGGCTGCCGCTCTGATTGAGGAAGAAGAGCTTGCATGGCAAAAGAAAGGAACTTTTCCTCTCATTGTTGAAATTCCAGGGCTCGACGGACATGTTTCCGGTAAGAAATCCCTTACTGATGCAATCCGGGAAGCAATTGGTGTACAGGTTTAATTAAGGAATACTTATAATATGGAAGAATTGAGATCTACAGAAGTCCTTGATAAAGAAATTCGGGCAGACGCGCGTAAAAAGGCAGAAAAGATTCTTGATAAAGCAGATGTAGATTGCCGTTATATTATCGAAGAAGTTGCTCAGAAGGTAAAAGAAGCGGAACAGGTCGCTTCTGAAAAAACAGAAGAAAGGGTTCTTGTTTATGAAAAAAATCTGAATGCTTCGCTTCCTTTGGAAAAAGAACGTTTTAAAGTATCCTTTATACAGTCGTCTGTTGAAAAAGCAATAGATGAATATCTTGGAACATTAAGCGAAAAGGAACTGCTTAATCTGGTTTTTAAAAAGCTTAAGATTGTAAAAGATAAAAAATATTACGCATATTATTACGGTTTTTCTGAAGCTGGGGTAAAAAAATCTCTTTCTGAGCGGGGAGTAAATGTTCTCTCTTTGGAAAAAACTGATTTTAATAAAATTATAATCGAAAATAACTGTGGAATTACGGAAAATAAGGGCATTGTGCTTGAAGCAGATGACAAATCTGTCCGGCTAAGGCTTACGCTTTCTGAAGTAATTTCTCAGATTCTGGATAAATATAGAAACGAACTCTATGATGCTTTGTTTGGCGGGAGGCTTGCATAAATTATGATAGAAGGAAAAATAACCCGCATTTCAGGACCGATTGTTTTTGCAGAAGGACTTGACGGCTGCGGTCTTTACGATGTAGTTGATGTTGGAGAAAAACGCCTTATCGGTGAAATTATCCGTCAGAATAAAGGAAATGCCACCATTCAGGTATATGAGGAAGATACCGGCATGCACATTGGTGAAAAAATCGTGTGTCACCAGAGGCCTCTTTCCCTTCGTCTTGGTCCTGGACTTGTTGGAACAATTTATGACGGAATTCAGCGCCCGCTTAAGTCTATGGCCGAAAAATCCGGTGCTTTCCTTTTGCCGGGTGAACGCACAGAACCGCTTGATGTTTCTGCGGTATGGCATTTTGAAGCCGCTGATTCTGTAGCAGAGGGTACTGCAATTAAACCGGGATTTGTGCTTGGAACAGTAAAGGAAACTCAGTCTGTTACGCAGAAAATTATGGTTCCGCCTTACATTCGCGGCAGAAGCCTTAAGACTTTTAAGGGAACCGGCGACTATACCGTTGATGACGTAATCGGAACAACGGAATTTGATGAAGAAATTAAGCTTTCTCATTACTGGCCGGTTCGCGAACCGCGTCCTTATGCAGATAAACTTGAAGTTTCTGAGCCGCTCATTACCGGTCAGCGTGTTATAGATGTTTTCTTCCCGCTTTCTAAGGGTGGAACGGCTGCAATTCCTGGTGGATTCGGAACTGGAAAGACAATGACTCAGCATGCCGTTGCAAAATGGTGTGATGCGGATATTATCGTATACATTGGCTGCGGTGAACGCGGTAACGAAATGACAGAAGTACTTACTGAATTCCCAGAACTTATTGACCCGCGCACAGGTCGTTCAATTATGGAACGAACAATCCTTATTGCAAATACATCCAACATGCCGGTTGCAGCTCGCGAAGTTTCACTGTATTCAGGAATTACGCTTGCTGAATATTACCGTGATATGGGACTTCATGTTGCCATAATGGCTGATTCCACTTCCAGATGGGCGGAGGCTCTCCGTGAACTTTCTGGCCGTATGGAAGAAATGCCTGCAGAAGAAGGCTTCCCTGCATATCTTCCTACAAGGCTTGCTTCGTTCTATGAGCGTGCCGGTCGCGTAATTTCTCTGGAAGGGCAGGAAGGTTCTGTTTCTGTAATCGGTGCGGTTTCGCCACCGGGTGGTGACTTTTCTGAGCCGGTTACACAGCATACAAAACGTTTTATCCGCTGTTTCTGGGCGCTTAACCGCGATCTTGCAAATGCGCGCCATTATCCGGCTATCGGTTGGATAGATTCCTATTCCGAATATGCCGGCGAAGTCCGTGGCTGGTGGGAAAAGAATAATCCTGTATGGTGGACAGTGCGCACAGAAGCGCTTGAACTTTTAAAGAAGGAAGAGCGCCTTCAGCAGATTGTGCGCCTTATCGGTCCTGATGCTTTGCCGGATACAGACAGGCTTGTGCTTAAGGTTTCAGAAATGATTAAAAACGGATTCCTTCAGCAGAATGCTTTTGATGATGTAGACATGTACTGCAGCACGGACAAGCAGATAAAGATTCTTGAATTCATGATGAATTTTTACAGGCGGGCTGTTACTGTAATTAAAAGCGGCTGTCCGCTTGCAAAAGTTATTTCCTTACCTGTTGCAGATGAAATTGTCCGCATAAAATACAGCGTTCCAAATGATAGTATGGAAAAAATTGCAGACATAAAGAGTCATTTTGACGAACAGTTTGGTGAGCTGGAAACCGTTTATAGCAAGACAGGAGCTGTTTTATGAGAGGAATTGAATATCGTGGAGTAACAAGCGTTGACGGACCGATTGTTGTAGTTCAGCGCACAGAAGATATTTTCTATAATGAGACAGTTTATGTCCGCGACCGCACCGGCGAAAAGCGTCTTGGCCGTGTAATTGACCTTAATCAGAAATCTGCCGTAGTTCAGATTTTTGGAAATACAACAGGAATTGATCTTTCTGAAAGTTCATTTGAATTTCTGGATAAGCCTCTTGAACTGCGCGTAGGTGAAGGTCTTTTGGGCCGCGTATTTAATGGTCTTGGAGAACCTATAGACGGCTACCCGGAAATTGTTTCTTCAAAACGCGTAAATGTAAACGGTTATCCTATTAATCCTTACAGCCGCTCTTATCCGAGGGACTTCATTCAGACTGGAATTTCTGCAATTGACGGAATGAACTCTCTTGTACGCGGACAGAAGCTTCCGATTTTTTCTGGTTCGGGACTTCCGCACAATAAGCTTGCGGCTCAGATTATACGCCAGGCAAAACTTCGCGGAACAGACGAGCAGTTTGTAATGGTTTTTGCAGGAATGGGCATTAAGTATGACGTTGCACGGTTCTTTATCAATACATTTGAAGAATCCGGCGTTCTTTCCAAGGTTGTTATGTTCCAGTCGCTTGCAGATGCGCCGTCCATTGAACGTATTATGACTCCGCGCTGTGCACTTACTGCGGCCGAATACCTTGCCTTTGAAAAAGGCATGCACGTTCTTGTAGTAATGACAGACATGACAAACTACTGTGAAGCCCTCCGTGAAATTTCTACTACACGAGGAGAAGTTCCTGGACGTAAAGGATATCCTGGATATCTTTATTCTGACCTTGCTGAACTTTATGAACGTGCCGGAAAAATTGACGGAAGCGAAGGTTCTATTACTCAGATTCCGATCCTTACAATGCCGAATGATGATATTTCTCATCCTATTCCTGACCTTACAGGTTACATTACAGAAGGTCAGATAGTTCTTGACCGCGAAATGGATTCCAAGGGGATTTATCCGCCGGTTGCTGGACTTCCGTCACTTTCCCGCCTTATGAAAGATGGAATCGGAAAGGATATGACGCGCGAAGATCATGCAAATGTTTCTTCACAGCTTTTTGCGGCCTATTCAAAAGTAAAGACAATCCGCAATCTTGCTTCGATTATTGGAGAAGAAGAACTTTCGCCGCTTGATAAAAAGTATCTTCAGTTTGGAAATAAATTTGAAGGTGAATTCCTTACTCAGGATGAGCATGAAGACAGGACTATAGAGCAGACTTTGGATATAGGATGGAAATGCCTTGCCGTTCTGCCGAAAGAAGAACTTACAAGAATTAAGTCGGAATTTATTGAGAAATATTTTCCTGCATAATGTTGATTTGAACGGGTAAAAAATGGCAAAATTAAACATTGCACCAACAAAATCAAACCTTCTCGCTATGAAAGAGCAGCTGGCTGTTTCGCAGAACGGCTATGACCTTCTTGAACAGAAGCGTGAACTTCTTGTACAGGAACTTATGAAGATGGTAGAAAAGGTTCGTCTTCTTGAACGTGAACTGGACGAAGTAACGGCAGTTGCTTATCCTGCTTTTAAGAGGATGCTGATGGCGGCCGGTTCAGACCAGATAAAGCGCATTTCCAGAAATGTCCGTTATGATTTTTCCATTATGGAAAAGTCCGTGAACATAGGCGGAATGTCCTTTGATACAATTGATGTAACTATACCGCAGCAGAAACTTTTTTATTCGATGATAGGAACTTATGCCAATACCGATGACGTAATTTCCAAGTTTTTTAAGCTTCTTTCTGTTCTTGCGCAAATGGCTTCCATACGTACAATTGTGTGGCGTCTTGCAGAAGAAGTAAAGAAAACTCAGCGCCGTGTAAATGCTCTTGATAAGATGGTTATACCGCAGACGCTTGAAACAAAAATATATATCGAAAACTCTCTTGAAGAAAAAGAGAGGGAAAATGTATTTGTCCTTAAGGCGTTAAAAAAGAAAAATGAGCGAAAGCTTGCAGAAGGAGCAGAGGATTGAAACCGCTTGTAAAAAAAATCATAGTGGCAATAAACGGCTCTCAGTCTTCTGTAAGGGCTGCAATGTACGGTATATTGATGGCAAAACAGTATTCCTGCGAAATGAAGGTCCTCTTTGTTGTAGATGTAGAAACAATTAAGTTTCTTGTTTCATCAAAATTCTTTATCCAGGAAGAAAAAGAGTCTTATACAGAATCTTTAAGGCGTGACGGAAAAACATATCTTGATTACGTTGAAAAACTTGCCCTTTCCAAGGGAATTAAGGTTGAATCTGAATTAAGGGAAGGTTCTGTATGGGCAGAAGTTATAAAGGCCTCTGATGAATATTCTGCAGATATGATTCTTGTAGGCGGTCACGAAAAAAACGGAGATATATTGGGAAATCTTTATTCCGGCGGTTCAAGAAAAAGCGTTGCTGCAACGGCGCGAAGCGAAATCGTAAATTATGCAAACTGTCCTGTTCTTGTAGTGCATAAGCCGGAAATTGAAGCCCTGTTTAAAATTTCATAAATGAGTTAAGATGTGATAAACTGTTACGAAATTCTTGGAGTGCGGCAGGATGCGACTGCTGCAGAAATTAAAAAGGCATACAGAACAAAGGCAAAGCTGCTTCACCCTGATGCAACAAAAAGCTCAGATTCAGAAGATTTCCGCCGTCTTGTAAAGGCTTATGAAATCCTTTCGGATCAGAGGCAGCGTTCCATTTTTGACGATTCTTTTTTTGCAAGTGCTGAAAATTCAAAAAAATCAAAGTATACATTTGACTATTATGTGTGGTTGTCTGCAAGGACAGACCAGGAAAGCCGTGCAAAGCTTATCTTTTTTGACCTTATGCATGGTCGCGAAGACGAAGCAGTTTCTGAATTTAAGCGGATGAGCATGGAGCACGCAGATTTTAATCTGAAACACTGGTTTACCCGCGAAGATTTTATGGATTACGGCTATATTCTTGCAGAGGAACTTGCACTTCGCTCAGAATTTTATGATGCTGCACTTTTGCTGGAACAAATTATCCGAATGGAATATAGTTACAGTTACTTCAGACTGTTTTTTCCGGAAGTACAGGAATTTATGCTCAGCATACTTCACAGGAACATAAACGGCACTGTAAATGACGAACTTGCCCTGGATGTTTATGAGAGGGCGCTGGATCTTGGTTTTCCTGTAAAGGAAGACGTATTCTTCCTGCGTCAGATGTCAGAAATTTACATGCGGCTCGGAGATTCAATGACGGCCGGAATCTGCCTTGAAGAAGCGGAAAGGCTTCTTTCAAAACGAAACAGAAATTTATCAGGGGAACTGTAAAAAACTCAGTTCCGCGCATAGGAGTTATAAATGATCAGGTTAAAGAATAGTGAAGAAATTGAAGGTATACGAAAATCGTGTCACCTTCTTGCGGATTGTTTTAATTATGTCATTCCGCTTGTAAAGGCCGGGATGACAACCAGGGAACTGGATGATATCTTTGTTGATTTCATTAAATCACATGGAGGAACACCTGCCTGGTATAAGGAAAATTTTGATGGAGCTGCCTGCATAAGCATTAATAATGAAGTTATTCACGGAATTCCGTCAAAAAAACGCGTCATAAAGGACGGAGATATTGTTTCACTTGATGTAGGAATTGATCTTAACGGCTATATAAGCGATTCATGTCATTCCGTGCTTGTAGGAAACGTTAAGCCTGAAGTAAGGAAACTTGATGAAGTTACCCTTGAATGCCTTGCAGCTGGAATTGAAGCATGCCGCGTCGGAAACAGAATCAGTGATATTTCTAAGGCTGTTTACGACATTGCATCAAAACACGGATACGGCGTTGTCTATGATTACTGCGGTCACGGTGTTGGTCTTGATGTTCACGAAGACCCTAATATTCCAAACTGTCCAAGCAGAGGACCTAATCCGCGCATTATTCCGGGAATGGTTCTTGCAATCGAGCCGATGATTAATCTTGGTGTTCCGGATGTTTATACAGCAGAGGACGGATGGACGGTTCTTACAGAAGACGGAAAATATTCTGCCCACGAAGAACATACTGTTGCTGTTTTTGAAGATCACACAGAAATCCTTACAGACTTGAATTACAAAAACAGCCTGTAAAATTATTTTTGTTAAAAAAATGTAACCAAAATCATTTTTTATGATTATCTTTAAAGAAATGGCATAAGTTCCATATTATATTTTTCGGAGGTTTTTTCTATGAACGTATGGACAAAACGAATTTTAGGAGTTACAGGAGCTGCACTTCTTTCATTTGCGGCTTTTTCTGTTTCATGCAGTAAGATGGCTGTAAAAGGTTCTGCAGATACTGTCTATGCAGAATCAAAATCAGGGATTGTTTCTGAAGATAACCTTAAGGTTGTAGAAGCGCTCCAGAATGCATTCCGTTCAATAAGTGATGGAGTGCTTCCTTCTGTAGTTGAAGTTGACGTAACAGAAACTAAAACAGTACAGACAATAGATCCTTTTGAAGATTTCAGAAAATTCTTTTTTGGATTCCCGGATGAAGAAACACCAAAATCTGACGATTCTAAAGACAATAAGAAAAAGGGAAATACCCGCGAATACGAAACAAAGGGACTTGGTTCCGGCGTAATTGTAAAAAAGAGCGGAAAGACTCTTTACGTCCTTACAAACAATCATGTTGCCGGCGGTGCAACAAAAATTTCAATTAAGCTTAATGACGGACGCGAATTTGACGGAAAACTTGTAGGTGCAGATGAACGCATGGATATTGCCCTTGTTTCATTTGAATCAGATGATTCTTCTGTACCAGTAGCACGTCTTGGAGATTCTGACCTTGTAAAGACTGGTGATATCTGTCTTGCAATGGGTGCACCTCTCGGCTACAGTCAGTCTGTAACTCAGGGAATTGTAAGTGCAAAGGGCCGTTCTGGTTCCGGGATCGGAAACATAAACGACTTCATTCAGACTGATGCAGCTATAAATCAGGGAAACTCAGGCGGTCCGCTTGTAAATATTTATGGTGAAGTAATTGGAATCAACACATGGATTGCTTCTCAGTCAGGCGGTTCTCAGGGACTCGGCTTTTCAATTCCAATCAACAACATAAAGAGTGCAATTGAATCGTTTATTTCCAACGGTAAGATTGTATACGGCTGGCTTGGCGTTTCTCTTATGCCTGGAACAAAGGAATATAAGGATGCTCTCGGCATTTCTGAAAAGGAAGGTGCGCTTGCAGCCCAGGTATTTGTAGGTTCTCCTGCTCAGAAAGGCGGAATCAAGCCGGGTGACTTCATCATTGCAATTGAAGGCCATAAGGTAAAGGATGTTGAACAGATTCAGCGCGAAGTAGGAAAGCTTGAAGCTGGAAAAACTGTTTCATTCACTGTTGTGCGCAATGCAAAGGAAATTACACTTCCTGTAAAGATTGAAGAGCGTTCTGAGAAAGTTTCTTCTGACAACGGAAAAATCTGGCCGGGATTTATTGCTGCTCCAATCACAGATGACGTAAAGAAAAAACTTGAACTTGAAGACAAAGTAAAAGGTGTTGTTGTTGCCAATGTTCTTGCAAAGTCTCCTGCTGCTGCATTAAGGCTTCAGGCTGGTGACATAATTACTGCCGTAAATGGAGTTTCTGTAAAGAACATCAAAGATTTTTATGCAGAACTAGCAAAGGTAGAAAAATCTGTGAATTTTGATATTTATAGCAATGGCGGAACCATTACAACTGGAACTTACAAGTTCTAATGTCCGGCATTGAAAAATTTATTAAAGGTTTGTCCTTGTTACGGGTAGTTGTGTTATTGACTACCCGTTGATTTTTCAGTATCATTAACGAACACGTATGGTAAAAAGGTTGTAGTATCACCCGTTAAATACTGCGGCTTTTCATATAAGATTATTTTTTAGAGGTGTAAACATGTACGCACTTGTTGAATATAAGGGCAAACAGTACAAGGCAGAAAAGGACGCAATCCTTACAGTTGATTCTATCGATGCTGAAAAAGGTTCAAAAATCGAAATCGATTCAGTTTTGCTCGTTAGCGACGGAGATAAGGTAACTGTAGGAACACCATATGTAAAGGGTGCAAAAGTTACTGTTGTAGTTGAAGATTCTTTCCGTGATAAGAAAGTTATCGTATTCAAGTACAAATCAAAGAAAGATTATCACCGTACAATCGGACATAGACAGCATTATACAAACGTTCGCGTTGATTCAATTAATGCTTAATGACTTCCGTGCTTATTGAGCGCGGTAAAAATGGCATGCTTTTAAGCTGTAAGGCAACGGGGCATGCCGGTTATGCCGGGCGTGGATTTGATATAGTCTGTAGTGCCGTAACGGTTCTTATCCGAACGACAATGGAAGTTGTATCCGGTCTGCCTGGTGTAAAGTTGGATTCAGATGTCTCACGGCGTGGGAATCTGAGTTTTACAGTAAATGCTGATCAGCCTGATGATTTTATCTTGGCCAGGCTGATTTATGCCGGTGATTTTCTTGAGACGGGGTTAGGGTCTGTTTCAAGGGAGTATCCGGAGTATTTAGAACTTAAAACTGTAATAATTGAAATCTGATTGATGGATTTTATAGGAGATAACAATGGGAAGAACAAGAGGCGGTAGCGGCGCAAAAAACGGTCGTGATTCTAACCCAAAAAACCTGGGAGTAAAAAAATACGGTGGAGAATTTGTAACAGCTGGTTCAATTATCGTTAGACAGCGTGGAACAAAATTCTTCCCTGGAGATAATGTTCAGAGAGCTGGTGATGACAGCCTTTATGCTACAGCAGACGGCAATGTTGTTTACCACGAAAGAATGAACAGAAAGTTCATCTCTGTAACTCCAGTTCAGGCTTAATTTAAGTTCTGAATTTGTACTACCCGGTCGGATTTTTTCTGCACCGGGTATTTTTTTTAATTTTAGATAATCTGGAATTGCTGCGGTATCTGCGGAATTCTGGATCAGGAGACATTTTATGTTTCAGTTTGCTGATGAAGCAGTTATTGAAGTACATTCTGGAAAGGGCGGAAACGGCTGTATTGCTTTCCGCCGCGAAAAATACATTCCTCATGGCGGACCGAATGGCGGTGACGGCGGAAAGGGCGGAGACGTTATTTTCTGCGTAAAGCGCAATATGAGGACTCTGTCGCGCCTTCGTCATCACAGAATTTTTAAGGCAAAGAACGGCGGTGACGGAATGGGCTGGAATAAGTTCGGTAAGGACGGAGAGGATGTTGTAATTCCTGTTCCGCCGGGAACAACGATTCGCGACCTGGAAACAGGAGAACTTATTCATGATTTTACAAATGAATCTGAACGCGACCAGTTTATTTTTCTTGAAGGTGGAAAAGGCGGCTGGGGTAACGTTCATTTTAAGTCTTCTACAAATCAGGCACCGCGCTATGCCCATGCGGGTAAACCGGGAGAAGTAAGGACCTTAAAGCTTGAACTCAGCATTATGGCAGATGTAGGTCTTGTTGGTTTTCCGAATGCCGGAAAATCTTCCCTTCTGACAGCCTTTACTAATGCGCGTCCGAAAATTGCTCCATATCCATTTACGACAAAGATTCCAAATCTTGGTGTGCTTCGCGTAGATGATGATCAGGATATTATCATTGCGGATATTCCTGGAATTATTGAAGGTGCTTCGGAAGGCGTCGGACTTGGATTTGACTTCTTGAAGCATATCTCACGAACTGCATGTCTTCTTTTTATGATTGACTGTTCAGATACAAACTATCTTTCTGCATACGAAACTTTGTGCAATGAGCTTCAGAATTATTCTGATGACCTTATGAAAAAGCCAAGAATCGTTCTTGCCAATAAAATTGATGTTGAGGGTGCAGAACAGAATGCAGCAGAAGTAATTGAAGCAATTCATAAAAGTGAACCTGAAACAGCTGTAATTCCTGTTTCTGTTCAGAACAATATTGGAATGATTAATGCCCGAAAATCAATAATTGAACTTGTAAACAGATTGGAAGGAATCGGTTATTCAACAGCTACCGAAATTGTTGCACGCAATACTGTTCCAGACTTTATGAACAGCGACAATTTTGATGATGACGATGATATGATTCAGTATCCTGGAAGTGAAAAATGAAGATAGCATTGCTTGGCGGAACTTTTAATCCTCTGCATATAGGTCACTGTATGCTTGCTGATACTGCTGTAAATGAGCTTGGATATGACAAGGTTTTGTTTGTACCGACTTATATTCCTCCGCACAAGCAGTTGAATACAAAAGTTACGCCGGAAGAGCGGCTTGAAATGATAAAGGTTTTCTGTGATTCTGCGGCTTCTGAAGGTAAGCGGGTGTTTGAACCAGAAGACTGCGAAATACGGAGGGGTGGCGTTTCTTATACTTATGATACTTTAAAATATGTGTATGAACGCTATTCCCTTGATGAAAAGCCTGCTTTTATAATGGGTCAGGAAGTTGCCGCTCAGTTTGACAAGTGGCATAATGCATCGGAAGTTGCAGAACTTGCAGATATAATAATTGCACGCCGGCATCCTGATAACAATGGAATTGAAGTAAAAGGTTTTGAAAATATTCCTTTCGGGGATTATGCAGAAGATTATGCGGATCAGTCACTTCTTGAAAATTTTCCGTATAACTACAGGCTTCTTGAAAATCCTGTTTTTCCGGTTTCTTCTACAGAAATAAGAAGCCGTATTGCGGGTGGAAAAAGCTTCCGTTACCTTGTTCCAGAGGCTGTTTTCAGATATATTTGTGACAAAAGGCTTTATGGTTTTCAAAAATGATTGAAGATATTGATACATTGATAGAAAAGGTAAGGGAATATACAAAATCTGCTGTATCTCAGTCCAGGTATGAACATTCGGTTCGTACTGCAGAAACTTCTGCCGCATATTGCCGTAAATACGGTCTTGATGAAAAACTTGGCTATCTTGCAGGAATCGGTCATGACATGTGTAAGGCAATGGACAATGAACTTTTGATTTCCATTTCTGCAAGGGATGGAAAGCCGTTTTCTGATATTGAACGCATGAAACCGGGGCTTTTGCATGGTCGTGCTGCGGCGGTAAAAATGCAGGAAGATTTTAATATAACTGAACCTGATGTGATTGAAGCCGTTGCAAATCATACTTTTGGTTTTGCGGGAATGTGCGACCTTTCCAAAGTTCTTTATGTAGCAGATAAAATTGAACCGGGAAGGGATCATGTAACAGAGGCATATTTAAAATCTCTGGAAAACCTTACGCTTGACCAGCTGGTTCTTTCTGTTTTAAGGGATAATGTAAATCATCTTAAAAAGAAGAATAAGGCTGTTGCGCCGGAAACAGAAGTACTTCTGAAATGGCTGGAGGAGAGGGTAAATGAAAAAAATTAAGTTTAGAGATGAACAGAAAGGTGTTTTTTTTCTTGTCATCATTTTTCTTATCATTCTTTCTGTAATTGTTTTCATGGCAGTTTCTTTAAGGACAGATGCAATTGGTGAACGTCTTGCCGACGACCAGGTTATCCGCGTTCTTACAGTAATGGATGACGGAGAAAACAACGTAATTTTTTCAAATGTCCTTATTTACTATCCGGTTTCCAAGAAGGCTGCGGTTGTAAATATTCCTGGAAATACCGGCGCAATCTATCAGAGTCTTGGACGTGTAGACCGTATTGATGAAGTTTATTCAGAAAAAGGCATAGATGTTTATAGAAAAGAAATAGAAAAGCTTTTGGGCTGCAATATTCCTTTTCATATGGTATTTAAGCTGAATGATTTTATCTATCTTACTGATATTTTAAACGGACTGAGGATTTTTAATCCGTCTCCTGTAGATACTGTTTCTGAAACAGGTGAAAGATGGCTTTTGCCTTCCGGTGCGGTTAATTTTGACGGAGACAAAATTTCTACTTATCTTAAATATCATATTGAAGATGAAAATCCTTCTGATGTGCAGGAACGCTATCAGAATGTAATAACGGCTTTCTTTTCTACGCTGCATGATAAGAGAAGCTACATTGCTTCCAGAAATGTATTCTCTAAAAAAGTTCTTAAGCTTATCAATATGAATCTTGATAAGGATGATTCGTTCAGGCTTTTGGGAATGATTTCTGAAATGGATGCAGAAACTATAGTCCGTCAGACTGTAACAGGTCGTATAAGAATTGTAGATTCCCAGAAACTTCTGTTCCCGCTGAATAACGGCGAGTTCATTAAGGAAGCGGTAAAGCAGAGTACAAACATGCTTCTTTCTAGTACCGGAACTTATGCAAGCCGCGTTTATGTTCTTGAAATTAAAAACGGTACAACTGTTCAGGGACTTGCGCACAATACTTCCATTCTTTTCCAGAATGCAAGTTATGATGTGCTTAGTGCCATGAATGCAGATTCAAATGATTATGAAAAAACTGTGATTATTGATCACATTGGAAATAAGGAAATTGCCGCAATGGTCGGTGATTTTATTCACTGTACAAATATTGTAGAGGAAGAAGTTGATCTTTCTAATACAGAAAGCGAAACTGCCGCAGATGTTGACTTCACGATTATTCTTGGCAAAGATTTTGATGGTCGCTATGTGCGCGCTTCCAGATAATAATTTTACAGAAATATAGAAACTTCAATTGGAGGAAATATGAAATCAACAGAACAGAAAGCTCTTGAAATTGCACGTCTTCTTGAAGATGGAAAGGGTAGAGATGTAAAGGTTCTTGATGTTTCGGAACTTAACAGCTGGACAGATTATTTTGTAATTGCGACTGTAACAAGTTCTGCTCACTGGCAGGGTTTGTATAAGCAGGTAAAGGATTATGTAAAGGAAAACGACATGCAGCTTCATCAGACTAACAGAAAGTCTCCTGACGGCGATGACTGGAACCTTATTGATATTGGTCCTGTTGTTGTTCACCTTATGTCAGAAGCTGCACGCGACTTTTACGACCTTGAAAAGTTGTGGCACGCAGGTAAAGAACTTGAGTTCCACAACCTTTAAGGTTATTTAGGATTTACTCATCGTCGTCGAAGAAACCGTCTTCGCCGTCGGTGAGTTCTTCGTCGTCATATTTGTAAGGATTTGTGTATCCGTCTTCCGGTTCTACATCGTCAAACGGTTCGTAGACATCATCATAGTCATCTTCAAAAGCTTCTTCGTAGCTTTCTGAATCTTCGTCATAATCATCCAGAGTTTCATCTGAATCATCATCGATAAAATCATCCTCAAATTCATCATCGAATGAATAAGGTCCGTCATAATCGTCAAAGTTTTTGTCAAAAGACATATAATGACTCCTGGTCATGGGAAAATACTCTCGTAAAAATTAATATAGAATAGATTTTTCTTTAATTCAACAGTTTTAGAAAAAAAATGTGGTTTGCTTTGATTTTTAAAAAATTGACAACTGCGATAAAATCAGTATAATTAATATATGCCTAATGAAGTCTGTGAATTTGCGTCGGCAAAAATAAATCTTAATCTTTTAGTTTTGCCAAAGCGGGAAGACGGATTTCATGAAATAGAAAGTATTTTCCAGGTTGTTGATGTAAAGGATACGCTTGTTGTTTACCCGGAAGAAGGCTTTGATTCATGCTCTGTAGAGTGTGATGATATGATTCTGCCGGAAAATAATACCCTTTCGCTTGCATACAGGGCTTTTGGGAAAGTATCTGGAACAGATAACAGAGCCGTAAAGGTAAAGTTGTCAAAGAGAATTCCATCTGGCGGCGGGCTTGGAGGAGGCTCCTCTGATGCTGCTGCTTTAATCCGTGCATTGGAAAAAATTAATGCTGTAAAATTAAGCGACGCTCAACTTGACGAGATTGCGTCTTGTGTCGGCAGTGATGTTTTTTTCTTTGTTCATTGTGATGGTAATAAAGGCGGCTGTGCACTTGTAAAAGGGCGCGGTGAGAAAGTTTTCAAAATTTGCAAGCGCTCTGACTTGTTTTTCGTCTTGGTTTTTCCGGGAGTGCACAGTTCAACAAAAGAAGCTTATGCTCTTGTTGATGAACAAAATATGGCTGTAAGAGGAAATCATCATTTTGATGAAATCCCTAGGGCAGAAGATTTGGAACGAATCTATAATCTTCCAGTGGGAAAATGGAATTTTGTAAATTCATTCACAGGTGTTCTGGCTGATAAATATCCTGAAATCAAGTCCTGTATTGAGGAATTAAAGGCTCAAAAAGCTTTGTTCTGCGATATGTCTGGTTCGGGTTCTACAGTATTTGGTGTTTTTGCATCACGTTGTGACGCAGAGAATGCTGTTGCAGCAATTAAGGCAAAAGGTCGAAACTGCGTTTTTGCAGAGTGATTTGTTTTAATGCAACAAAAAACGGAGGAGACTATGCAGGTTACGGAATTACGTATTCGCAAAGTGGAAGATGAGGGTAAGCTTAGGGCTTATGTCACTGTTACATTTGACAATTGTTTTGTTGTACACAATGTAAAGATTATTGAGGGTCAGAGCGGTTTATTTATTGCAATGCCGAGCAGAAAAACTGCCAACGGCGAGTACAAGGATGTTGCTCATCCTATCAGTCCAGAATTTAGGGCTGAACTTCAGAACAAAATTCTGGATGAGTATAATGCGGGTCATGTAGAAACCGGCTCTTCTGAAGAGTAAAGTTTCTTTATGATATATTGGGCCGTCGTCAAGCGGTAAGACAATGGCTTTTGGTGCCATCATTCCACAGGTTCGAATCCTGTCGGCCCAGAGAGGAATTTCCAAAACGGAAATTCCTTTTTTTTGTTTAAAATCTTTTTTGCTGCGTTCCAGTCCCGACAGGATTCGAACCGGAACGAGCGCGCGAAGCGAAAAGGGGCCATGGAGGGCCCCGTCAGCGAGTGAAGGCGGTGCAGAGGGAGCTGACAAGGAAGTCTGCGAGCGGTGCACCTAATCCTGTCGGCCCAGAGAGGAATTCTCATTACGAGAATTCCTTTTTTTTTATTTAAAATTTTTTTTGCTGCGTTCCAGTCTCGACAGGATTCGAACCGGAGTGAACGCCGACCGAATAGGGAGGAAAAGGCGGCAGGATGCCGCCGGCAGTGGAGGGTTCTGTCGGCCCAGAGAGGAATTCTCATTACGAGAATTCCTTTTTTTTGTTTAAAGAAATTATTTATTATTAAGATTTTTTTCGTATTCAGAAAATAAATGAACAGCAGTTGATAAAAAGTTTTGTGTTTTATCTGAACAGTTTTCTAGATCCCGTTCAATCTTTGATTTTATAGATCTTTGTACTGAAGTTTTTTCTTGTTGTTCGCCAGTTACAAGGTATTCAACTGTAACTTGTAATGCTTTCGCTAGCCGAACTGCTACATCGGCCGGAGGCATGGAGCCTTGTGTTCCTAAGTACATGTCTAATGCACGTTGTTTTACATCAGCTTTGATGGCAAGTTCTTTTCTTGTAAGAGCCAAATATTCCATTTCTTCTCTCAATCGATCAGCAAAAGTTACCATATATACATAATGTCGTATTTACGATATAAAAGCGCTTGAAAGTAACGTAAATACGTGTTACTGTATATACGATATCGTAAATACGCTATTAATAGAGGAAAGATTGAAACATTACGCAATTCTCTGTGGTTCTGCCCCAGAAGGAAAAATTCAAAAGAAAATAGACAAAATGTATGAGTCGCTTTTAGAAGAAAACGGCGGATTGTATTCAGAGAATGAAATAATGATTTTTCCTAACGGTATTGATGAATTAAATATTGCATATTTTATGAATTCTTTGCGTGCAGGCAGAATAACAGAGATTCTTCTATATTTTTGTCCAGTTTCTCCTGTTTTAGATTTTGAAAAAACTGTATGGCTTGGCGGCAATGAAATTCGAAAATCAATTTTTGAGCAACCAACTGCATTAGATGGTTTTATTAGGCAATTCTCTTGTGATTGCGATCGAATTGGAGAATCTTTTTCTGTACAAGTTATATATGATTCGGATTGCAAGTTTATGAATTGTGAAGAGTATTATCTGGATAAAGAATGTGCAATTACTGTATGTGCAGGGGAACATTAGAACTTTATGAGTGATACCCGCCGGATTGCAAAAAATACATTGATGCTCTATTTTCGCCAGATTCTGATAATGCTGGTTTCGTTATATACCGTACGTGTTGTGCTGAATATACTAGGTGCGGAAGATTACGGGATTTATGGTGTTGTTGGCGGAATCGTTACGTTTTTTTCGTTTTTAAGCTGTACGATGGCAAGTGCAACGCAAAGATTTTTTTCGTTTGCACTTGGTAGAAATGATAATGAGCGTCTGAAACAGAGTTTTTGCGTAAACCTTGCTATTTATGCTTTAATTGCAATTATTGCATTGCTGTTGCTTGAAACAATTGGTCAATGGTTTGTGAATAACAGGCTTTCTGTTCCAAAAGACCGATTTAGTGCAGCAGCGAATCTCTTTCAATTTGCGGTTCTTTCATTTCTTGCTTCTATTGTTACTAGTCCGTTTCTTGCGATTGTGATTGCACACGAGGATATGCAGATTTATGCTTCTGTTTCAATTATTGAAATGCTGCTTAAATTAGGAATTGTTTTTTTGCTGAAAATAATCCCGTTAGACAAACTTGTGCTTTATGGAATTCTTATGTTTGCCATTCAGTTATGCATGGCATTGGTCTATCTAGTAATTTGTGCAAAAAAATATGAAGAATGTCAGTTTAAGAAACTCCATTGGAATTCATTTCTGTTTAAAGAAACCATTGATTATACAGGTTGGAGTTTGTTCGGTGCATTTACGAGCGTAGGACGAAATCAGGCTGTTACTATTTTGTTGAATCAGTTTTTCAATCCGATTGTGATTGCATCAAGAACGATAGCAGTTACAGTTTCCAATCAAGTAAATACTTTTTCTGCAAATTTCAATACGAGCCTTTATCCGCCTATCATAAAGGAATATGCAGCAAACAATAGGGAAAAAATGTTCTGTTTGATTTTTAACGGTTCTAAGATAACGTTTTTTTTGATGTGGGTGTTTGCATTACCTTTTTTTCTGCACATGGATTATGTGCTTCTGCTTTGGCTGAAAAATCCTCCGGAAAATGCAATTTTGTTCACACAGCTTGCATTGATCGATTCTGTGATAAATGCTTCGGCATTACCACTGATGACGGCGGCAAGTGCACGGGGAAAAATGAAATGGTATGAACTTCCTCTTGGATGCGTGCAACTTTTGATTTTTATAACAGACTGGATTTTACTTCGTGCAGGATTTGAATCGTGGATTGTATTTGTCGTTGCAGCAAGCGGGGATATCTTGAAATATATAATGCGTTTTGTGTTCGTGAAGATTTTGGTCGGACTTCCTGCAAGAAAGTTTGTAAGAAATGTATTTCTTCCTATTTTGATAATAATGTTTTTTTCGGCTTTTCCGTCTTATTTTGTTTCAAGGGTTGTGCCAAAAAGTTTTTGGTTTGTAGTTTTATCAGTTCTTTTTAGTGTCTGTGTTACATCTGGAGCAATGTATATCTTTGGAATGGATAACGAAACGAGAAAAATGGTTTTGAACATAATAAAAAAACAGGCTGGAAGAATAAAATCAAATACATTTTTGCAACGTTAAATCTTAGGTAGGATGAAATGAATACATATTACACGAGCGAAAAACATATTCAGATTCTCATTGCTCTTTTGAAGGCACACGGTATAAAAAAAATAATAGCTTCACCAGGAACAACGAATATAACTTTTGTTGCTTCAATGCAGTCCGACACATTTTTTGAGATTTATTCTTCTGTAGACGAGCGGAGTGCGGCTTATATTGCTTGTGGACTTGCGGCGGAAACCGGAGAGCCGGTGGTCTTGACTTGTACTGGAGCGACGGCAAGTCGTAATTATTATTCAGCTCTTACAGAGGCATACTATCGCGCGCTTCCTGTTCTTGCGGTTACCGCAAGCCAGGTAATGAGCCATACAGGGCAGTATTTTCCGCAGATGCTTGATAGAACTGTCGTTGCAAAAGATATTGCTAAACATTCAGTTGCGATTGAGCCGATTGATTGCTCTGACGACGAGTGGAAGGTTACGAATCAGATAAATGTTGCTTTGCTGGAACTTACTCGTAACGGCGGAGGACCTGTTCATATAAACTGCGTTACACGCTATTCAAGCGATTTTTCGGTAAAGGAACTTCCTGATGTTCGTGTCATAAAACGCATTTTAACAAAAGACGATTTTCCAGAACTTCCGTACTGCAAAATCGGCGTGTATGCTGGAAATCACGTAAAATGGAGCGATGAACTTACAAAAGAGGTTGATAATTTTTGTGCTACTCATAATGCAGTCGTGTTCACTGATCATACATCAAACTACAAGGGAAAATATAAGATTTTGGATTCTCTTTTTGGTAGTCAAGATAATATAAGATTGTCAGTTTTGGATTGGGATTTATTAATTCATATAGGTTATGTCTCTGGCGAATACACAGGCATTCGCTCAAAAGAAGTGTGGAGAGTGAACCCAGACGGAGAACTTCGTGATGTGTTCGGGAAAACGACAAAAATTTTTCAGATGGAAGAGATAGAATTCTTCATACATTACAATGACGGCGAGAAACAAGATGATTCTTTTTTGAAAGAATGTAAGGCAGTTTATGAACGGGTTTATTCAAAGATTCCTGAATTACCGTTCTCAAATTTGTGGTGTGCAAAAGAGATTTCGATGAAATTGCCTGAAAACAGCGTGCTCCATCTTGGTATTTTGAATACGCTTCGTTCTTGGAATTTCTTTGACATTCCTAACAGCGTTCTTGCCTATTCAAATACTGGCGGTTTTGGGATTGATGGCGATGTATCTTCTCTTGTTGGAGCTTCGCTTGCAAATCCAAATAAGTTATATTTTGGCATATTCGGCGATCTTGCCTTTTTCTACGATATGAATGTAATCGGAAACCGTCATGTCGGCCGTAATGTGCGCATTATGCTTATAAACAACGGTCGTGGTACGGAGTTCAGAAACTACAATCATCCGGCACAACGTTTTAGTGATGACGCTGATAAATATATGGCTGCAGCAGGACATTTCGGTAATAAATCATCGGAACTTGTAAAGCATTATGCAACCGATTTGGGCTATGAATACTTTTCTGCTTCAAATAAGGATGAGTTTATTTCGTATTATCCGCGTTTCTTGACGGCAGAAATGACGGGCAAGCCCATGCTTTTCGAGGTGTTCACAGACAGTAAGGAAGAAAGCGAATCTCTACGGATAATAAGAAATCTTGAAACAGATATGAAAGCAGATGCAAAGCATTTGTTAAAGGACATTATCGGACAGAATAATGTCAAGAAATTAAAAAAGATGATGGGAAAATAGAAATGAAAATCGGTATTCTAACCTACTGGTGGTCTTTCGATAATTACGGTCAGCTTCTCCAATGCTATGCCCTGCAAAAATATTTGCGTAACATGGGGCATGATGCATTTTTGATTCGATACAAATGGGAATCAGATATTAAGAAAAATCCTATTTGGATTCGCTGCTTTAAGGCGTTAAATCCTGTATTGCTTATGCGATTTATTCTTGGCAAAAAGCATATTGCTGATGTAAAAGCAGAACAATTAAAAAACAATAGACATTTTGATGATTTTCGCCGTAAATACATTATTCAATTTGAAAAAAGCTATCTGTCATATTCTAATTTGAAAAATGAGCCTCCAGAAGCAGATGTTTATATTGTTGGTAGCGATCAGGTTTGGAATTATTGGGGTATTTCTTTAAAAAAGTTTAGAAATTGCTTGAATGCACATTTTTTAAGTTTTGGTAACGATAAAACAAAACGCATTTCTTATGCTGCAAGTTGGGGTGTAACAAAAATTCCTGCTGATTTTCGCTTTGCGATAAGGCCTATGCTTGCCAGATTTGATTATGTTTCTGTCCGTGAAGAAACTGGTGTTGAATTATGCCGTGACTGTGGCAGAAATGACGCAGAATGGGTTTGTGACCCAACTTTGCTTTTGAATGCAGATACCTACCGTGAAATTTATAAAAATAATGAAATCAGACGAATGGGGAAAAAATATATTCTGCTTTATATGCTTGGAAATAAGCATAATTTCGACATTCAGAATGTATATGATTTAGCAATTCAAAAGGAATTGCAAGTAATCTATGTTACAGGAAACGGTGTAATTGATAAACATGAAAAATACTTTGCAACTATTCCTGAATGGCTATATCTGGTTGACAATGCAGAATATGTAATTACAAACAGTTTTCATTGTGCAGTTTTCAGCACGATATTTCATAAACAGTTTGGAGTTGTCTCTCTTACAGGCGAAGATATCGGCATGAATTCTCGTTTTGAATCATTGTTTGAACTACGGGGAACCGGTAAGCGTTATTTATCTGATACGGATTTTTCTGTTCTTGATAAAACATATGAATTGAAACCAGTTTTGCCTTCAAAAAAATTTTTGGAGGCACTGAATAAATAAGCAAATCAAGGATTTGCAACGTTCTTTGACATTTCTATTTTTTAGGGAAGGAAGTTTTAATATAGCGCATAATCAGAGTTATGTGTTGTATTAATAATGCGTATAATCATAGTTATTAGGTTTGATAATATTGCGCATACTCAGAGTTAATTGTATAATAAACTTATGGAAACAGATGTTGTATTCAAAAGAAAGTTTTATACAAAACTCTTGGATTGGAAAGCTGAAAGCAAGGGCTCGACTTGCGCTCTTATTGAAGGCGCACGGCGAATCGGAAAATCTACACTTTGCAAGGAATTTGCAAAAAACGAATACAAATCGTTCATCCTGATAGACTTTGCCGTCGTTACGAAGAAAGTAAAAGACTTGTTTTATAATCATCTTGATGATTTAGACACTTTTTTTATGCTTCTTCAAACTTCTTTTGGTGTGACTCTATATGAGCGTGATTCTGTGATAATTTTTGATGAAGTTCAGAAATTTCCTAGAGCCAGAGAAGCAATTAAGTATCTTATTGCAGACGGCCGGTATGATTACATCGAAACAGGTTCTTTAATTTCCATAAAGGAGAATGTAAAAAATATAGTCATTCCGTCAGAGGAGCGGCATTTTAAGATGTTTCCGCTTGATTTTGAAGAATTTTGTTGGGCAATGGGAAACAATCAGCTTGCTGATTATATAAAATTGTGTTTTCAGAAAAAAGAACCGCTTGAACGGAATTTGCATAACGAAGCAATACTCATGTTTAAACAGTATATGCTAGTTGGTGGAATGCCTCAGAGCGTTCTTGCTTTTATACAGAATGCAAAAAGTTTTGAAAAAGCAGACAAAGTTAAGCGCGATATTTTAAATCTTTACCATGATGATATCATGAAGATAAAGGCACGTTATCGAAGTAAGGTTTTGTCATTATTTGACCAGATTCCTGCACTTTTGTCTCGTCATGAAAAACGGGTTGTATTCAATGAAATAGTAGAAAATTCATATGCCGAGCAGTATGAAGAAACATTCTTTTGGCTTTCAAATTCAATGATTTCAAATGAATGCTTCCTCTGCAATGACCCGAATGTAGGTCTTTCTGTAAACGAAGATCGTGGTTACATAAAATGCTATCTTTGCGACACGGGGCTTTTGTTCAGTCATGCCTTTGATGAAAATGAACTTATGGAAGAAGAAGTTTACAAACAGATTCTTGGGGATAAACTTGGCTTGAATGAAGGTATGTTTTATGAAAACATGATTGCTCAGATGCTTACTGCAAACGGTCATCGACTTTTCTTTTACACTCATTACAATGAAGAAAAGCACCGTAATGACATAGAAACAGACTTCTTGATTTCAAATAACAGTAAGTTGAAGTTTAAGGTTTTTCCAATTGAAGTAAAATCTGGCAAGAATTATACGACTAAATCTCTTGAACGGTTTACAGAAAAATTTAAATCTAGAACCGAACTTTCTTACATTATACATCCCCGAAACCTTATAGAAAAAGACGGAGTATTGTGTATTCCGCCTTACATGGCTATGTGCCTGTAAATATTATCCCTCATAAATAGAAATGTCTCAAAGAACGCAAAACCTCGTCTAAGGAGTTGCGTTATGGCTGAAGAATTTGAGCATTTAACAGAACCTAAAGTAAAGTCTGCTCTCATTTTAGTTCCTCATCAGGATGATGAGATTAATATCGCGGGCTGCCTTATTCCTCAAATGGTTAAAAACGACGTGGTAGTAACGGTTTGTTTTGTTACTAATGGTGATTATGAGGGAAAACAAGAAATAAGAGCAAAAGAAGCTGTAAAGGCTGCAAAGGTACTTGGCATAAGTCGAATTATTTACTTGGGTTATGGTGATGGCGGTTTGCAAGGCGGCTCTTTGTACCATGCTAAAGATTTTGATGAAGTTATTGTATCTCCTTCTGGTCATTCAGAAACTTATGGGACAAAGGAATTTAATGATTTTCATTTTGAAGAATATGGAAGTCATGCCTCATATACAAAAAATAATTTATTACAGGATATAAAATCTGTTTTATTAAAAAATCATGCAGATTTGCTTTTCTGTATAGATGAAGATTTTCATCCTGATCATAAACTTGTTTCTGAATTATTTGACAAAGCTCTATCAGAATTGATTCAAGAAACGGATTATAGACCCTTAGTACTTAAAAAATTTGCTTATTTAGGAATATGGCATGGAAAAGATGATTATTTTTTTCGCCCGATGCAGCCTACAGAGTGTGTTTCTTATGGAAAATATGCAACAAAGATCTGCTGCCCACATGATTGGAGCAAAAGATTAAGATTTGCGGTTCCGTCGGAAATATATTCTCTTTGTTTTTGGAATTCCCCTGTGTTTAGGGCAATAAAAAATTATTCTTCTCAATATGATGCTTTTACAGCTTTTTTGCGCATCGTTAATTCTGATGCGGTCTACTGGTATTTTGAAACAAAAATGCAAATAAAAGATTGTAATGATTTTCCAATTGAAAGAACCCCATTTTTGTTTTTTAAAGAACAAAAATCACTTAATAAGTCTAATTGTAATAAACATCTGCTTCTTAAATATTTATTTTTTTTATATTGGATCTGCTTTTGTCGTATTCCAAGAAAAATAAAAAAAATATTAGGAATATAGCGTGAGGAATTGTTTTATGAATAAAAATGAATCATTTCTTCCTAAAATTTCAATAATTGTGCCAGTCTACAAGGTTGAGCAGTACCTTCGTTGTTGTCTTGATAGTATTGTTGCTCAGACTTTTACTGATTGGGAATGTATCCTTATTGACGATGGGTCGCCTGATAATAGTGGTGCAATTTGTGACGAATATGCAGAAAAAGATAAGCGCTTTCGTGTAATTCATCAAGAAAATAAAGGTGTAAGTACTGCTAGAAATAACGGATTAGTTGTTGCTCGAAGTGAATGGATTACATTTGTAGATGGTGATGATTATATCGATTCTGATTATTTAAGCTTATTGTATTCTGCATCAGAAAATGTTGATATTGTGCTTATTGGTAATAATGATATATTGCAAAATGGAAAAATTATCAAAAATTCATTAAATAAATCTGATTTTAATAACTTAGCAGGTATAATTCAGCATGATTATTATAAGTTGAAAAACTATTTTGGACCTCCATGGGGGAAACTTTTTTCTTCAAGAATTATAAAACAGAATAAAATTTTATTTCCTTATAATTTATGTGCATCAGAAGATGAATTTTTTAATCATACATATTTGTGTCATATAAAAAAATACAGTTTTATAAATGAATGTAAGTACTTTTATTATAAGGGAAGTTCAAATTCTCTTTCAAAAAAAAGAACTGAAAAATCTTTCTCTTCTGAATTATATAATTTGGATTTTAAGCAAAAAACATTAAAAAATGAACAGATAAAAGAAACGAATTGCATAATAAATGTAAATGTGTGTCAGCTTCTGATTTCATACATTTTTTCTCTACCTAAAAATAATATTATTCAGTTACAAAAGTTTATTAAAAAACCATATATTTGTGGCAATATAGTTTATTCAATTATTTTATTATTTTTTGCTCATAATCAATTGTTGCCCGCTGAATTATATCGTTTTTTTCAAATTATTTTCTACAAAATAAAAGGATTAAAAAGATGATAGAATACATTGCTATATATATTTTTTCGACAGTTTTTTCATTTTGCTATGCAAAAGCTAAAAAATGTTCTTCTATTGCTATATTTGCTACAATAGTCTTTTGTATCTTATTTTTACCGCTTGCATGTAGATATAATATTGGAACAGATTATCATAACTATGAAATTGCAATTAATGAATATAGATATGGCGGAAAATTTTCTTTTCCTTTTGAATATGGTTGGTTTCCTATTGTCTATGTTATAAAACATTGGAATGTGTCTGTTCAATATTTTTTTATCATACCGGCATTCTTTTCAATGTTGATACTTTTTTACGTAGTCCCAAGAAAATATTTTTGGTTATGTATTCCTGCATATATTTCGGTTGCTTATTTAGAATCATTTTCACTTGTTAGACAGGCATTTGCTGCAACTATATTTTTATTAAGTGCAAAGGACTTTA
Source organism: Treponema sp. (assembly GCA_045123335.1). Taxonomy (GTDB): domain Bacteria; phylum Spirochaetota; class Spirochaetia; order Treponematales; family Treponemataceae; genus Treponema_D. The sequence continues at coordinate 2,351 of JBGVIP010000062.1, read as the reverse complement.
TAGAAAAAAAAAGTTAAATGCTGTCTTTTGGTTTATTATTGCGATTTTGTTTCATAAGTCTGTAATATTGCTTTTACCTTTATTTTTAGTTTCGTTTTTCAACTGGAAATTTTTAAATGCCTATACAGTTTTACTAGTTTACTTCGTTCTAGATTTTGTATTTTATTTTTTTGATGTTGCTCAATTTTTTATGAATAATATTTTAGGCAATACTTTTTATGCAGGTTATATAGGAAGCGTTTTTGGAAAAAAAACTGAAATGGGAAGTGGTCTTGGATTAATTCTTAGATTGTTCATGTTTCTATTAATGTTGATTTCTATGAATCGTCTCAATAAAGTTGAAGTCTGCCTGATTGAAAATTCTAGAAAGTATATTTTTCTTGTGTTCTCGGTGCTTTTTTTATCTGTTTCTCATATTCTTGCGGCTCAAATTTATATTTTTAATAGAATCCCGAATTTATTTTCACCGCTATATGTATATTTTATGCTTTGTATTGCTCAATCAAAATTTCGTTATCGAAAAATATGTATTTTTTTAATTATGTCAATTCTATTTGTACTTTTTCAAAAAACTTTAACTGTTTCTTTGTCTTCGTATGGACGTGGACTTGGAATTGTTCCTTATAAATCAATTTTCTCGAGGTGATTTATGAAAAATGATATTGATATTGTAATTCCATGGGTAGATGGAAGAGATATTGAATGGATTAAGATATTTAATGCTTATTGTCCCGAAGATAAGCGTATTATTGATGTAACAGCAGAACGCTATAGAGACAATGGATTACTTAAATATTGGTTTCGTGGAATTGAAAAATATGCTCCATGGATTCGTTGTGTTCATTTTGTAACATGTGGACAGAAGCCGGAATGGTTAAATCTTGCTGCTCCTAAATTACACTGGGTCAAACATAATGATTATATTCCAGAAAAATTTCTTCCCGTATTTTCCTCTCATCCCATTGAATTAATGATGCATAAAATACCTGATCTAGCAGAAAAATTTATATATTTTAATGATGATTTGTTTTTAACAGCTCCAGTTAAAGAATCCTTTTTCTTTAATAAAGGACTCCCATGTGATGAAGCTGTAATGACCGCTCTTTCAGCACATGGTGTAGGACATGTTGTCATAAATGATTTAAGTATTATAAACAGCCAATTTGATAAAAAACAAGTTCTGAAACGGAATCCATTAAAATGGTTTAATCCATTGTATGGTTCTCTGCAACTTCGTTCACTTTGTCTTCTTCCATGGCCGAAATTTACTGGTTTTGTAGATTTTCATTTTGCTGTTCCTTTTTTAAAATCTACATTATTAGATGTATGGGAAAATTACAGTAATGGATTAGAAAATACTGTTAAAAATCGTTTTAGAAGTTTGAATGATGTAAATCAGTGGTTATTCCGCTATTGGCAAATTTGTAAGGGTATTTTTTCTCCATGCAATATGAATCGTGGAAGAAAGTATTTTACTGTTGATGATGATATTTCAGAAATTACAGATTCAATTTCAAAAGGGAAATATAAGGAAATAGTATTAAATGATACTGAATGTGCGGATTATGATGAACGAATGGAAAAAATAAGAAACGCATTTGAATCGTTGCTTCCAGAAAAATCAAGTTTTGAGGTATAGAAATGAAAGTTTTAATTATTGGCCTCTACAACAAACTTGGTGGCATAGAAAAATGCATATATGACTATGTTTCTCACCTGGACTTAAACGGCATTTCAATTGGATTTGTTGGTGCTCCAGAACATATTTGGTTTGAGGATGAGTTCAAGAAACTTGGCTGCGTTATTCATCCTGTATGCGAACGTCGTAATGTACTTCGGTATTACAAAGAACTTTGCAGAATAATAAAGGAAAATCAGTACGATATTGTGCATATCAATATGCTTTCCTGTGCAAATTGTATTCCTGTAATTGCAGCTCTAAAGTGCGGAGTAAAGGTAATATGTCATTCGCATAGTTCATCTATTCCAAGAGGTCATAAAATAAAATCTCTTCTGCATTTTTTGAATAAAAAAATAGTAAGAAGCAATGAGATTATAAAATTGGCTTGTGCTCATGAGGCAGGAGAATTTTTTTATGGAAAAAGAATTGCATTTAAAGTTCTTTCAAATGCAATTGATACTTTTCATTTTTCATTTCAAAACGAAGTTCGTTCCGAAATGAAACAAAAACTTGGAATTGCTAATTCATCTTTTGTAATCGGTCAAATTGGACGTTTTGAACAAGTCAAAAATCATATTTTTTCTATCAAACTTTTTTCAGAATTTCTAAAGATACATTCTGATTCATTTCTTTTGTTTGTTGGTACAGGAAGTCTGGAAGAAGAATGCAA
>JBGVIP010000061.1:0-69859 GCA_045123335.1 Treponema sp. | reverse complement strand
CGTTGAATAAACATATGGGCAGCGTAAACCAGATGGAAGCCCAACTGGAAAAGAAGAAAAAAGAAGCGGAGAATAAGCTTAAAAACGGAGCAAAAGATGCTGCGGCGGATGCGGCTAAAAAGGCGTTGAAATCGCTGTTCTAGTAGTATCAGACTCTGTCTTTTTGATATAATCAGTAGTGGTGGTTTTATGAAAAAATTTACTATTCCTTTTGTGCTGTTCGTATGTTTTATCATGTTTACGGCAGCCTTGAAATTTGTGGATGTGCAGCCGGTTGGACCAATGGATTCTGAAGTCGGTTTTGCAACAGTAAATGTTTTTGTACATAATCTGTTCGATCAGAATAAGATTTTTGACAGAATTTCAGATTTCTTTGCAGTTATAAGTCTTTTTGCTGCATGTTCTTTTGCAATAATTGGTGCATATCAGCTTTTACAGAAGAAAAGCATACTTAAAGTTGATTCTTCAATTATTCTCCTTGGATTGACTTATGTATTCGTTGTGCTGATTTATGTGCTTTTTGAAAAACTCGTAATTAACTTCCGCCCGGTACTCGAAAAAGGCGTTCTGGAAGCGTCGTATCCTTCAAGTCACACTATGATTATTTTAATTATTCTTGGAACTGCGCGCACAGCTCTTGAAAGGATTATCAGCAACAAAATTGTTTTAAAAGGATTAAGAATCGTTCTTGCGGCAATGATGATTCTTTCTGTGGCATTCAGAATTCTTAGCGGAGTGCACTGGTTTACTGATATTCTTGGAGCGCTTTTTATTTCTGCCGCAGTAATTCAGCTGTACAACTGTCTGTACAGCTCTGTAATGATAGTCGAAAAGCAGGAAAATTAAATTTTAATCACGCAGGCTTTTTATAAAGCCTGCCTTTATCAGAAGATTTAAACCGAACGGCTCAAAAATAAGAAATTCAAAAAAGATTACAAGAAATTCCGGCATATCAAAAATAATCCTTAATCCCAGACATGAAGCACTTAAAAAAATAAGAATTCCGTTCAGAAGGTAAATTTTATTTCTTAAAGATGATTTTTTTGTTGGAACAAAGCCGTCTTCTTCTTTTCTTAGGGCAAGAATACTGAATGTTCCGTAAGAAATAAAAAGCATTGAAGCAAAGAAAATGTGAAATTTTCCGCCTATATTGTATGGTGTCATAAAGATACCGGCAAGTTCATATTCCGGAAGTCCATGAGGAAATGCAAGAACGCCGAATGTAGCAATTGCAGACATTATTGTGCAGAAACGCTCAATTTTAAAGCGGCATCTGTATGAAATGAACATTATAAGGGTAATTGCAAGCATGGACATCATGATGATTCCATCTGTTGCATAATAAGTTCTTGAAACCGAGTACCACCAGCCTTGCATGTTGTGTTCATGATTTATGAGTCCAAAAATAATTGAAAACGGAATTAAGAGAATAAGGGTAAAACCAAGTATTCGGTTCTGATATTTATTTATAGCGTTATTTTCTAATGAAAGCTGCATATAATTCCTCTGTTAATATTTTCGTACAAAATTTAAAAAAATCAAGATAAAAAAAACGTGGATTTTTTTTGTACATATTGTTAGTCTAGAAGCATGAAACCTGTATACATTGATTCTTCAGTACCAGAAAAAAAAGCAAAAGAGATTTATAATTTCCCGGAATTTATCATGATGGAAAATGCGGCAGTGGCGCTTGAACGCGAACTGCGGCTTCATGTTGAATCTGTTTCTGACAGTGATGAAAAAAAATCTGTTTTTATTCTGTGCGGAACCGGAAACAATGGCGGAGACGGCTATGCGCTGGCGCGGCGAATGAGCGGGTTGCTTCCGGTAAAGATTTTTTCTGCGGGAGAACCAAAAACTGAAGAAGCGGCAGGGCAAAAACTTATGGCAGTTTCGAGCGGGGTAGAAGTAACGGAAGCTGTTGAAGAAGCGCTTTCCGAACTTAAAAACTTTAGCGGCGTAATTGTAGACTGTCTGTACGGGACAGGATTTCATGGAAGCCTTAATGAAACTGCTGAAAAACTTCTTACGGTCGCAAATGAAAGCGCTGCTTACAGGATTGCCTGCGACATACCAAGCGGGCTAGACCGTAATGGAATGATTTCCTGCGCAAGTCAGGGTAAAAAACTTGCTTTTTGTGCAGACCTTACTGTAACAATGGGCGCATTAAAAACTGCGCTTTATAGTGATGAAGCAAAGGATTTCTGCGGAAAAATTGTAGTTGCGGAACTTGGGCTTTCTTCCCAAAAATTCTGCGCATGTGCAGAGCCGGATGCATTTCTTCTGGAAAGTGATGATATAAAACTTCCTGTGCGTACAAAAAAATCTGCGCATAAAGGAGATTTTGGACATGCGGCCGTAATAATGGGCGAAAAGGCCGGGGCGGCAGTTATTGCAGGAACGTCGGCTTTATCTTTTGGAGCCGGGCTTGTAACAGAAATAGACAGCGGACTTTGCGGAACCTCCTTTATGATGAACCCGGAACTTATGATATCTGATTCCATGCCGGAGCGCACTTCTGCGGTGCTTTTGGGAAGCGGGCTTGGGCGTTCAGAAAAATCGTTTGCGGTGGCTAGAAAAGTTATTGAAAAAGTCTGTGAAATGAAAAATCCTTCTGTGGTGCTGGATGCGGACTTTTTCTATTACGAAAATATTGCGGAAGTTCTGGAACGGCTTAATTCAATTCCCGATGCGCGCGTAATCCTTACACCGCATCCAAAGGAACTGCATGAACTTTTGCGCCACAGTCTGGTGATTGAGCCTGTCGACTCGAAGAGCGCGAAGCATATCACCGGACGTCCTCGGGATAGCGAAATCACCCTTTCCGATGTGTGTACCCACCGCTTTGAATATGCAAGGCAATTTGCCGAAAAGTTTCCGAATCTTGTGCTTGTTTCTAAGGGCGCAGATTCGTATATCTGTGCCGGTAAAAACTGCTTTATCTGCGACAGAGGAACAAATGCCCTTGCAAAAGCGGGTAGCGGCGACGTTCTTGCCGGGCTATGTGCGGCTCTTCTTGCGCAGGGGTATTCAGCGGTCGAGGCCGCAAAAACAGCAGTCTTTGCGCACGCAGAAGCCGCCCGTAGTTTTGAACGCAGTTACGAATGCACTCCGCTTAAACTTGCGAAGTTTTTGGGACGGATGTAGGGGGAAGAGATTTTATATTTCACAATCCCCCATGCGCGGTGCTGGAGCCGTGCCGAAGGCAGGATTTTGCGGAGCAAAAGACCGAGCGTTAGCGGGCGGCGGAAGTGCCGTTTGCTAAATCAGTTTCGCCCGAAAAAAGAAAAAGTGAAAAAACTTTTGCTTTTCTATTGATTAAATTTTCTGGTTGTTGTATAAAAGAGTCAACATCAAAGGCGATGTGAATTTTTCTAAAAACTTTTAGCGAAATTCACATCGCCTTTTTTTATTTTGGGGGTCAAAATGGTTAACGTACCTGAATTGTTTGGAAGCATGGTTTTTAATCAGGAAACTATGAAAGAACGCCTGCCTAAAGAAACTTTTAAAGCTCTTAAAAAGACTTTGGATGAAGGTGCTCCGCTTGAAATCGAAGTTGCAAATGTTGTAGCTCATGCAATGAAAGAGTGGGCTATTGAAAAAGGTGCAACACACTTTGCTCACTGGTTCCAGCCTTTGACAGGTGTAACAGCTGAAAAACACGATTCGTTCATAAATCCTCAGGATGACGGAACAGTAATCATGACTTTCAGCGGAAAAGAACTTGTAAAGGGTGAACCTGACGCTTCTTCTTTCCCTAACGGCGGTCACCGCGCAACATTTGAAGCACGCGGATACACAGTTTGGGATCCAACTTCATATCCTTTTGTAAAGGAACACACACTTTGTATTCCAACAGCTTTCTGTTCTTACACAGGTGAAGCTCTTGATAAGAAAACTCCACTTCTTCGCTCTATGGAAGCTTTGGACGAACAGGCAAAGCGCATCCTTAAACTCTTTGGAAAGGATGTAAAACACGTTGCTACAACTGTTGGACCAGAACAGGAATACTTTATCGTTGACCACGATTTGTGGGCTCAGCGCAAAGACCTTAGAATGACAGGACGCACATTGTTCGGTGCAAAACCTTCTAAAGGTCAGGAAATGGACGACCAGTACTTTGCTGCTTTGAATCCTCGCATTGTTAAATACATGGAAGATTTGAACGAAACTTTGTGGAAGTACGGTGTTCTTTCTAAGACAGAACATAACGAAGTTGCTCCAGCTCAGCACGAAATGGCTCCAATCTTCAGTACAACAAACCTTTCTGTAGATCAGAACCAGCTTACAATGGAAGTAATGAAGAAAGTTGCTAAACGCCACGGACTTGAATGTCTTCTTCATGAAAAACCATTTGCCGGTGTAAACGGATCTGGTAAACACAACAACTGGTCTATGAGTACAAACGAAGGCGAAAACCTTCTTGAACCGGGAAAAACTCCAGAAAGCAACGCCCAGTTCCTTCTGTTCCTTACAGCAATCCTTAAGTCTGTAGATGAAAATCAGGATCTTCTTCGTGCATCTGTTGCAAGTGCCGGAAACGATCACCGTCTTGGAGCAAACGAAGCGCCTCCGGCAATCATTTCTGTATACCTTGGTGATGAACTTCATGCCGTATTTGAATCAATCTACGAAGGAAAGGCATATTCAAAAGACAAGAAAGGTAAGATGACAATTGGTGCAGATGTACTGCCTCCAATTCCAAAGGATTCTACTGACCGTAACCGTACATCTCCATTTGCTTTTACTGGAAACAAGTTTGAATTCCGTTCATGCGGTTCTTCACTTTCAATTTCTGGTCCAAACACAGTTTTGAATGCAATCGTAGCTTATACTTTGAAGCAGTTTGCAGACGAACTTGAAGGCGCAAAAGACTTTGAAAACGCTCTTAATACTCTGATTGAACGCGAAGTTAAAGCTCACTGGAGAATTGTATTCAACGGTGACGGCTACGACGCAAGCTGGGTAAAAGAAGCTGAAAAACGCGGTCTTTTGAACCTTAAGACAACTCCAGATGCAATGGCTCACTACCTCGACGAAAAGAACCTTAAGCTCTTTACAGAGATGGAAGTTTACACAAAAGACGAGATGGAAACTCACTACGAAGTTAAGCTTGAAAAATACAGCCAGATTTTGAACATTGAAGTTGAAACAATGCTTGAAATGATCAACAAGGACATTCTTCCTGCTGCATACAAATACATTGCCGCTGTTTCTAAGACTGTTATTGACCTCAAGGCTGTTGTTCCTGCTGCAAAGGCAAGTGCTCAGAGCGCTCTTCTTACTAAACTTGATGGTCTTACAGGCCTTCTTGCAGAAAAAGCAGAAGAACTTTCTAAAGTACACCTTGCTGCCAAGGCAACTTCTGGAGCTATGGAAATGGCACGCTTCTATGCAGACAAAGTAATCCCTGCAATGGCAGAAACACGCGCAATTGCAGACGAAATTGAACCTTTGCTCGGTGAAGATTACAAACCATATCCATGCTACGAAGATTTGCTCTATAGAGTTTAATAAGTACGCGTAGCGTACAACTTCCAGCGCAAATTAATTTGCAAACCGGCTTTGCAGGGCTTGCCCTCACGGCCGGTATTTTTTTGCCTTAGGCAAAAAAATACGCGCTTCGCGCCCCTTCCAATCCGGGCGCAGTGCATCTTGAATCCTTTTGTAGTTTTGTAGATTTTCAGTCTTCCGGATTTTCTCGCATTTTGTAGTTTTTGTCTTCATCAATAAGCTTAAGCATTATTTTTGCGTATTCCGGGTCAAACTGCGTGCCGATTCCTTTTTCTATTTCAGTGCGTACATAATCCTGCGAAAGGGTTCCGCGATAGCTTCGGTTGCTTGTCATGGCGTCGTAAGCATCGGCAACGGCAATTATTCTTGCTACGTCAGGAATATTTTTACCAGCCAAACCGGTTGGATATCCTTTTCCGTCGAAGCGTTCGTGGTGGTAGAATGCACCGTCAGAAATGTGCGGTGCCTGCGTTATGTTTGCAAGAATCTGCTTGCCGATTACCGGATGAGCCTTAATAACCCTGTATTCTTCGTCAGTAAGCTTTCCCTGCTTGTTTATGATGTCGTTAGGAATACCGATTTTCCCAATGTCATGCATTAATGCTGTAAGGTGTATGCTGCGGCATTCTGCTTCAGATTTACCTGCAAGCTGCGCAATTTTAAGCGAATATTCCGCGACGCGCGTTGAATGACCGTGAGTATAGGAATCCTTGGCGTCGATTGCTTTTGCAAGCGCAAGGGCTGTCGCTTCCGTCATTTTTTTAAGGGCACCAATGTTGCCGGCAATTTCGTTTTCCATCTGATAGACAGATTTAGCCAGCGTTCCAAGTTCATCCTTGTTTGTAACGGCAAGAAGTCTTTTGCTTGGAGTTTTATTGTATGAAGCAAAGAGGTCTGTTTCTGTTGTTATTATAAGAATCGGCTTAATAAAGCGGACGTTAAAGTACAATACAAATATGATTGTAGATATGATTGAATATCCTAAAAGCGAAACCATCATGAATCTGGCAAAAGAACGGCGCGCATTTACAAATTCCTGAATGTTTTTCTGGGCGCCTATAACGGCCACGATTTTTCCGCTTGAATCATAAACCGGAAGTTGCGCCGTAATGTGCGAGCCGCTCCTTGTCTTGATTGTATGGCGGACAATTGATGCGCCTTCTTCAAAAACCTTTTTTGTTGAAGCGTTATAGTTTGGTTCTAAATAATTTTCTTCATATCCAAGCGGGTAAGGCTTCCATCCGATTTTTTTGTTAATCGGATCATAGATATAGGTGATGTGTTTGTAATCTGGCGGATCTACAACAGAAACGTAAAGAAGATTTAAGTCAAATTTTTCTACAAAATCATCAAGGATATCAAATACCATTCTGTATTTGTCATCTTCCTGTTTGGTTTTTATATATTTGGAAAAATCGTCTGGATTAAGGCATTCTCTTGCTGTCGCTGCAATTTCCCTGATAATTGTGTCGTACTGAACTTTAAAATGCCTGTTAAATGCCCAATAACTTGCTGCAAAGACAAAAGAGCAGAGAAAGCAGTCTGCGATAATAATTCCTGCGAGAATCTTTTTTGTGATTTTCGGAAATCCCTTTTTCATCATGATAATAATGATAACACGAATTTTTAAGAATTAAAGATTTTTTACAATTTTTTTTTAAACCCTATTGCAATTTTTTTGCAAATTATATATAACAGAAAACGTCAAGGGCGACAGAGATTTGTAAAACGCAAATCTCTGTCGCTTTTTTTTATTTGTTTTTAACTTTTGTTGAAAATGATACTATGCACAAAGGCGTGCAGATGGTCTCTTTGGAATTCCGGGACTGTCTGCGCGCCTTTTTTATTCGGAGAGAAATTTTAGCGGGCGTTGCGGGCGGCGCTTGAGCCCGCTAGAAGGGGTAGGTGAAAACGAAACGGTGATTGAGTGGTTACTGAGCTTGTCGAAGTACTTGTCGAAATTACCGTTTCGTTTGAACCGAGGGGGAAACTTCCCCCGTCTCTTAAGATTCTCAGGAGGATTTTATGACAGAAGAAATTGCAGGTGCTATTGCTGGAGCGCTTGAATCTGCAAATGGAACTGTATTCAGTGTGTGGTTCCTGATTGGTGCTGCACTGGTTTTCTGGATGCAGGCTGGTTTTGCTATGGTAGAAGCTGGATTTACCCGTGCTAAAAACACTGGTAACATCATCATGAAAAACCTTATGGACTTCTGTATCGGAACTGTTATGTGGTTCCTGATTGGTGCATCTTTCATGTTGAGCTATACAGATCCTGCTACTGGCGAAGTTTCTAAAGGAATCTGGTCTGTTATTGGTAAGCCAGGATTTTCTGTTTTCAGTGAATATGCTTCATTTGACTTTTCTGGTTTTGTGTTCAACCTTGTTTTCTGTGCTACTACTGCAACAATCGTTTCTGGTGCAATGGCTGAACGAACAAAGTTTTCTACATACTGTCTGTATTCAGCAATTATTTCAGGATTGATTTATCCTATTGAAGCACACTGGGTATGGGGCGGCGGATTCCTTGCTCAGTGGGGATTCCACGATTATGCCGGATCAAACTGTATTCACATGGTAGGCGGTATCTGTGCTTTGATTGGTGCAAGTCTTCTTGGTGCACGTATCGGTAAGTTTGACCGCGATGCAGCCGGAAAAGTGACAAAGGTTCATGCTTTCCCTGGTTCTAACATTGCAAACGGTGCTTTAGGATGTTTTATTCTGTGGTTCGGATGGTACGGATTCAACGGTGCAGCTGCAACTGATGTTCCAACTTTAGGTTCTATCCTTTTGACAACTACAGTTGCTCCTGCTGTTGCAACAGTAACTGCCATGATCTTTACATGGCTAAAATACGGTAAGCCTGATGTTTCAATGTGTTTGAACGCATCTTTGGCTGGTCTTGTTGCAATTACAGCTCCTTGTGACGTTGCTGACTGTGCAGGTGCTGCAGTAATCGGTCTTGTTGCCGGTCTTCTTGTAATCTTTGGTGTATGGCTTTTGGACTATGTGCTTCACATTGATGACCCAGTTGGTGCTGTTGGCGTACACATGATGAACGGTATCTGGGGAACACTTGCTGTTGGTCTTTTTGCTACAGATGCAGCTCCTGGATTTGAACTTGCCGGAATTGAAAAAGGTCTTTTCTACGGCGGTGGATTTACACAGCTTTTGAAGCAGCTTGGCGGTATGGGAATTACAATCCTTTGGACTGTCGTAACAATTACAATTGTGTTTGTAATCCTAAAAAAGACAATTGGTCTTCGTGTAACTCCAGAAGAAGAAATTGTTGGTCTTGATAAGTTTGAACACGGTCTGGACACAGCATTTGCAGGATTTAATATGTCTTATACAGAAGAAGAGATTGAAGAAGCAATTGTTGCTGGCGTAAAGCTTCCTGAAGGTGCTATTCCAGTAAGTCAGGCTGTTCCGGTTACAAATGCGGCTCCAAAAGATGCTAAGTTTACAAAGATTGTAATTGTAACACGCCAGACTAAGTTTGAAGAACTTAAGATTGCATTGAACGCAATCGGTGTTACAGGAATGACTGTTGTAAACGTAATGGGCTGCGGCATGCAGAAAGGTGCAAACGAATATTACCGCGGTACTCCAGTTGAAATTAATCTTGTTCCAAAGATTAAGGTTGAAATTGTTGTTACAAAGGTTCCTGTTCGTGATGTAATCGATACTGCCAAGAAGGTTCTTTACACAGGTCATTATGGCGACGGAAAGATTTTTGTTTACGAAGTAGACAATGTCGTAAAAATCCGTACTGGTGAAGAAGGTTTTGCAGCTTTGCAGTACTAATTTGTAATAAAAGGCGGTTTGTAAGCGTCCGCCTCTTAAGCATACCTTTGCGGTTCCCGTTTTGTTCATGTAACCCCGAGCAGAACGAGAACCGCTTTTTTTTTTTGCGTTTTTTTCCCCATGCGAGTTTTCTCCTAAAACTAGTAGTTCGCGCAGCGAACAGCTAAACCCGTCTGGAATGGTTGCTTTTTTTTTGCAAAAAAAAGACCACGAAAATCTCGTGGCCTCATAAATTCATTGTCTATTCTCTAGTTGCTTTCCGCAGCTCCTGGAAGACCAATGTCTTTGCGGTAGAAAGATCCGTCAAAGTGGATGCCTTCGATTGCGGTGTATGCGTTTTTCCATGCTTCGTCAAAAGTAGAACCGAATGCGCTGCATGCAAGTACGCGACCGCCGCTTGTTATAAGCTGATTTGAATTGTTTCTGCGGTCTTCAATTGCTCCGGCAACAAATACCTTTGCGCCTGTAGAAGAAACTTTAGCTTCGTCAATTGTAATGACTTTTCCTTTAGGATAGCTTCCCGGATATCCGCCTGAAACAACAACAGGACTTACCTGGTAACCTTTTTTCCAGCTAAACTTAAAGTTCTTAAGGCTTCCGTCTGTAATTGCCTGGCACATTTCTACAAAATCAAAATCCATCAAAGGAAGAACAGACTGAGTTTCCGGGTCACCAAGACGTACATTGTATTCAAGGAGCTTTGGTCCCTGAGCAGTAAGCATTACGCCAAAGAAAATAAATCCGCGGTAGTCAAATCCTTCACCGACAAGACCTTTTAAAGTCGGTTCAAGACATGTTTTATTGAATTCTGCTATTGTTTCGGCTGTAACGTCGTCCAAAGGACAAACTGTTCCCATTCCGCCTGTGTTCGGGCCTTTTGCGCCGTCTTCAAGTCTTTTGTGGTCACGTGCCGGCAGGAACGGAATTATGCATGCATTTTCAGGATGATCCGGATCAACATTTACGGCTGCAAGAACAGAAATTTCTACACCTTTAAGATAATCTTCTATTACAAGCTTCTGTCCTGCTGAACCAACGCGGCCAGATTCCATAAGGTCTGTGATTGCGGCAAGGGCTTCTTCTGTAGTTTTTGCAACAACAACACCTTTTCCGGCAGCAAGACCGTCTGCTTTAATTACGATAGGTGCACCGTGCTGTTTTACATATTCTTCAGCAGATTTTTTGTCTGTAAATGTTTTGGAAGCAGCGCAGGCAACATTGTATTTTGCCATGAATTCTTTAGAAAGATCTTTAGAGGCTTCAAGCTGAGCTCCGGCTTTTTTAGGTCCTACACAAGGAATCCCAGCATTCCAGAATTCGTCGGCAAGTCCTTCTGCAAGAGGATCTTCCGGTCCGATAACAGCCATTGTGCAGTTTTCATGTTTTGCAATCTGAACGAAAGGATTTTCTCCGTTTTTGATGTAGCTGCATTCTTTTGGCTCTACATTAACGCATTTTGATTCATTTGCAGTTCCTCCGTTTCCAGGAACGCAGATAACCTTTTCTACCTTTGAACTCTGAGCAATTTTCCAGGCAATAGTGTGCTCACGTCCACCGTTGCCGACAACAATAATATTCATGGGATGATTCTATCAAATTTATTAAAAAAAATATATAAGTTTAACTGAATGCAGCAAGGCAAATGCAATAAAAAGTTTTGTGAAAAAAACTGCGCGAAGGAACGAAGCTTTTTTGCAAAACTTATAATACTTTTACACGAACCTGCAGTACATTTTTTTATTTTTTTTGTTAATTTTTTTATATTCCTATTTTCAAAGTTTTCAAAATTAGTTATATTACTCGCATAAAAAAAGTGTTTTTCAGTTCTATTTACTTACATTTGTTGCGCTTTTCTAACATTAGTTAGAAGAAAATATTTAAAATAACTTGCTTTGGGCTTTTAATGCATTTTGCTCCGTTTTGTACTAAATTCATGCATTTAAAGACAGTTTTCTTTAGGGAGATTGTTATACCCGCTATAACTATGTGAACTGCGGCAAGCGGGTATTTACCGTCGCAGCTTCCGAAATATTTGATCAACGGCTGAATAGCCAGGTTTTAATGAAGTTCGCTTCATGACGAATCAGCTGTTCAGCCTTTTTTTTATTTCGGCACATATTTTTTCTATGTCTTCAAATTCAATGTCGGTAATGGCTTTTTCCAGAGATTCTGTAAGTTTCTGGATTTCTCCGTCAGTCTGCATTGTTTTTATTTTTTCAAACTGTTCTTCAATCACTGGTAGGTCAAATTTTGTACAGGCAGAAAGAATTGCATCCATCGACTGTCCAAGTGCCTTTGAATCAAATGTATCTTTTTTTTCTGTTTTGGATTCTGCAAATTCTACAATTGCCCTAAGGTCTTTAAGGTAAGAGGTATAAAGCGAAATTAAGCTTGAAGTGCGCTCGTGAATTTCGTTGTTCAGGCGCTTTGCTTCTTCTGAATTGCCGGCTTCTTCCGCTTTCTGAAAATTCTTTCCAGTGGCTTCCAGATATTCAGCTTTTTTAGAAACTTCCATAGCTCCGATTATGCGGGCAGCGCTCTTTAATGCGTGAACGTGAATCGTATAATTCTTTATGTCGTCGCTTATAAGGCATTTACCAATAAGGTTTGCATTTTTTTCTATAGAAAGATAGAACGTTTTTACTGCTTTAAGGTAGTTTTCAAGTCCACCGGAATTAGAAACGGCTTCAACTAAAGAAAGCCTTTCCTTATTCCATGCAGGGAATCCGGCAGGAATTTCAACGCCTTCATCTGTTTCTGTACCGATTTTTTCAAGAAGATTTACAGGAAGCCATTCCGCTATGCATGATGCAAAATCTTTTCCCTGAACCGGCTTTGCGATAAAATCGTCAAATCCTTTTGAGAGGAACATTTCCCGCGCACCGTTTATGGCATTTGCACTAAGGGCAACAACAATGCGGTGCCGCTTTTCTTCCGCCTCTTCTCTGCGGATTATTTCAAGCGCTTCTATACCGTCCATGCCCGGCATCTGATGATCCATAAATACAATGTGGTAGTCCTTCTGCTTCATCATGTCCAGTGCAGCCTGACCGCTTTCTGCAAGATCCGAAGTTATTCCAAGCTTGCTTAAAAGTCCCTTTGCAACCTGAAGGTTTACATCATTGTCATCTACAACAAGGATTTTTGCCTGCGGAGCCTTGAACATAACGGTTTCTGATTTTTCTACAAACAGACCTGCAAATTCCGGGGAATTTAAAAGTCCAACAACAGGAATTACAGCCAGTTTTGGATTTTCCGTGCTCCTTTCTGCCTTTTCAAAAAGAGATTTATATTTTTCTGAACATTTTGTTTCATCCGTAATTTTCTGCGGAAGGTCAATGTAAAAGCAGGAGCCCTTTCCGTATTCAGAAGTAACGTTCAACGAGCCGCCCATAAGTTTTGCAAGGTTCCTGGAAATGGAAAGTCCCAGCCCGGTACCGCCCTTTGTCCGGTTCATCTTCATGTCTACCTGCTGGAAAGCTCCAAAAAGCTTGGAAAGGTCTTCTTTCTTTATGCCGATTCCGGAATCAATTACGCTTATCCTGAGACCATCCTTGTCTTCAAATTTGCGCAGATTTTCCGTGCGGATTTTTATAAATCCTTTTTCTGTAAATTTTGAAGAGTTTCCCGCAAGATTTATAAGAATCTGCCTGATCCTCATGTCGTCGCCATAATAAAAAGCCGGAAGGTCCTCTTCAATTTCAAGGATAAGTTCCACAGGCTTGTTTGTAATGCGCACAAGGCATACGTTGCAGATGTCGTTCATCATTTTTACTAAATCGTATTCAACCGGAACAATTTCCATTTTGCCGGATTCGATTTTAGAAAAATCAAGAATGTCGTTTATAATTCCGACCAGATTTATGCCGGAAGTCCTTATCTGCCTGATTGTATTTTTTTCGCTGTCGTTAAGGTTAAAGTCCATTGCCAGTTCGCTCATTCCTACAATTGCATTCATAGGAGTTCGTATTTCGTGGCTCATATTTGCAAGAAACTGCGATTTCTGTTGATTTTCGTATTCAGCCTGTTCCTGAAGTTTTCTGATTACTCTTGTTTTTTGAATTAGATCTTTAAGCTGCCGTGCGCGAACAAAAGAAACCGTATCCGTAATAAAGATGATAAAAACCGGGTACGGCGCATAGGTATGATGTGAAGAAAATGCCGTAAGATGAGTAAAAAGTTCAAAGCCAAGGAAGAAAATAATTGAATAAAGGAAAACCAGTTTGGAATCAACATAAAATACGCAGGAAACAAGCATTATGCAGATGAAGAACATTGTAAGGTTTTCGCGGCCGCTGGAAATTGTTCCCGTAATTGCATCGCAGACAGCACAGAAAAGAATGATAAAAGCGTAAACGGCAAGCGCCGCCCTGAATATTCTGTTGCGCTGCTCAAGATTTTTCTTTGCCCAAAAGGTAAGGCCTACCATAAAAATGGACGCAGCCGCCATAACGGAATTCAGGATGCAGTATGCCCATTGAACTTTTGAATAGATTTCATTTTGAGTAATCCGGTCAAAGACAAGCAGGAAAAGCTCAAAAATGGCAATTATGCTTACGTAAAGGTATACACGGCGGCAATCAATTGCGCTGCATTCCAGATGAAATTTTTTCTTTTCTTCTGCATCTTCAAAATGAAGCTTCAATGGATTTTTCATAGGCCGTCCTTTTTTAGCGCACTTTCAGGATATCCCGTATCTTTTCAAGAAGATTTTCTCTAGTTGTTGTCTTAAGGATGTACCCCTGCGGTTTTTGCATTATGGCATTTTTAATCATGTCTGAGTCTGTAACGCCGGTAAGGAAAATTACAGGAATATTTTCGTTCTTCTTTTTTGAGCGGATGATTTTAAGGGTTTCAGGTCCGTTGTAGTCCGGCATTTCGTAGTCCAGAAGAATAAGATCCGGTGTTTCTTCTTCAAGAAAGTTTATTGCTGCTGAACCGCTTTTTACTACAGAAAGTCTGTAAGTATCTTTAAGCCAGTTCATCATCGTCCTTAGGGAAATTGCATCGTCGTCAACAACAAGAACGTGTTTTGGCTCAACAGCAACAGGAATCACGTTGCCGAATTCGTTTTTAGGGTCATCTTTGCCTTCAATTTCGTTTGCAAGGTGCCGTATGCTTCCAAGGAATTCAACCTGATCAATAGGAGTGTAGATATACTGCTTTACGATAAGGGAACCCATTTCACAGTGCTTTACACAGTCTTCGCGGTTCCCGATAAAAATTACAGGCTTGGAACAGCCCTGTTGCCACAGTTTTTTAAGTTCGGCTTCTGATTCCGGACTTAAATCCTGTAGATAGATAAAGACTGCAGCCGTAGAAGGTTCCTTTTCATAGGCAGAAATTGATTCAATGCTGAACGAAACCGGCAGCACTGTAAAAAACTTCCTTATGTAATCTGCAATAGGACAGGAGAAAAATTTTTTTTCACATACGAAAATTGAATTGACCATACAGATATTATACACATGAATTTAAAAATGAGTAAAAAATAACATTCTGAATTTAAAAAATTTAATATCTGCGCGGAATATGTCGATTCAAAATTAATGCATCTGGAAATTACATGAAAAACTTTTCAAAAATTGCGGAGGTCTTTTATGAATTTTAAGACTACGGAAAATTTAAAGAGCCATATCATCTATTTCTATGTTAATTCAAAACGCGTTTCAGAAAGCGATTTTGATTTTCAGCGGACAACAAGCCTCTTAAAAGGCATGAAAACCGAAGCAGTCCTTTCGTGGACAGAAAAATCAAGGCGCTACGTAAGTTTCGATATAGTTTAAGCCCTACAATAAATCAGTCATATCTGCTAGAATAAAAGCATGAATATCTGTCTTTTTTCTCAGGAAGAAATAAATCAGCCGCTAAGCGTAAAAGATGAACGCGGCGAGCACATAATAAAAATCCTTCATAAAAAAGAAGGCGATTCTTTTTCTGCCGGAATAATCAACGGAATGGCAGGTACAGCTTTAATCAACAGAATAGAAGATAAAAAAATATTTTTTTCATTTAAGCCGGAATCGGAAGGAAAGCCGCTTTATCCTTTAAAGATGATAATAGGTTTTCCGCGACCGATTCAGTTAAAACGCCTTCTGCGCGACATTGCGGCTCTTGGAGTGTGCGAAGTTCACCTTACAGGAACAGAACTTGGCGAAAAATCCTACATGCAGTCAAATCTTGTGGAACATGGAACTGCGTACAAAATGCTTCTGGACGGAACTGTTCAGGCTGCAAGCACTCATGTTCCAGAACTGTTTCTGCATAAAACTTTACCGGAATGCCTTAAAGCCGTTTCTTCAAATCCTTTAAATAATGATGAAAAAGCCGGTTCCGCTTCGGAATTAAAGCTTTGCCTGGATAATGTAAATCCAAAAGGAGCGCTTTTTACTGTACTTCAGGAACAGGCAGAAAAGCCGCAGACAGTTATTGCCGCCATTGGCAGTGAGCGCGGCTGGACAGAAAAGGAACGCGCCCTTCTTGAAGGCGCCGGCTATATAAGGTGCGGCATGGGACCTCGCGTAATGCGCACAGAAACTGCTGCAACTGTAAGTGCAAGCATAATTGGCGCGGCAATGGGCTGGCTAAACTAAAGTCGGTTCTGGTTGCGCGCTGTTTTTTCGGGAGGAATAATGAATTACGTCACAAAAGATTCAGAGATTCAGAAATCGCTGCTGGACAGATTTATTAAATACGTAAAAATCTGGACTGAATCCAGTAGTAAAAAAGCTGATGAAGGAATGATTCCGAGCGAGCAGAGGGAGTTTGACCTTGCAAAGCAGCTTTCTGCAGAATTAACCGTAATGGGACTTCAGAAAGTGCAGATAACAGAAAACTGCTACACCTATGCAATCTTGTCCGCTTCAAAAGGCTGCGAAAAAGTTCCTCCATTCTGTCTTCTGGCACATATAGATACAGTAGAAGAAGTTACAGGAAAAGACGTTAAGCCTATTATTCATCCTTCTTACGATGGAACGCCGATTGACCTTCAGTGTGGCGTGCGCCACGATCCGAAAGATGATTCGGCGCTTGCCCTTGCTGCAGAAAATCAGGAAACAATAATAACCAGCGACGGAACAACTTTGCTTGGCTCTGATGATAAAGCCGGTGTTGCCGCAATAATGACCTGCCTTGAATACCTTGTAAGTCATCCGGAAATAAAGCATGGAAAAATAGAAGTCATTTTTTCTCCTGATGAAGAAACCGGACATGGAATGGATAAAATTCCACTTAATCTGCTTGAATCAAAGTTTGCGTACACTGTAGACGGCGGACATGCCGGTGAACTTGAAACAGAATGTTTCAATGCTTATTCTGCAGAAATTGTGTTTACCGGAAAATCCTGCCATACGGGAAGTGCCCGTCAGGGTGGAATGATTAATTCCATGAATATTGCATCAGAATTCATTCTATCATTGCCGGCAAGGGAGCGTCCGGAAACAACAGAAAATTACGAAGGATTTTATGCAGTAATGGGAATTAACGGTTCTATTGAAGAAACCCGTGTTTCTATGATTTTAAGGGATTTTTCTTCAGAAAAGATGAAGGAGCGCATTCAGACTGTAAAAACTCTTGCAGAATCTGCGGCCATCACTTTTGGCGGGAAAGCCGAGGTGACTGTAAAGGAACAGTATAAAAACATGAAGCCAGCTCTGGACAGGCACCCGGAAGTTGTTGAATTCCTTAAGGATTCATATAGGACTTCCGGCGTTGAACCGGTATTTGTTCCTATCCGCGGAGGTACAGACGGTTCAAGACTTACAGAAATGGGAATTCCATGCCCGAATATATTTACCGGCGGACACAATTTTCATGGCCGCTACGAATGGGTCAGTCTTGATCAGATGAGTCTTGCTGCAGATGTTTTGATAAACTTGGCGCAGAAAATCACCGAACATAAAACAGAGTAGGAAATAAAATGCACGAATATTTAATAGAAGGTGGTTTTCCTATTAAGGGAACTATTACAGCCTGTGGAAATAAAAATGCAGCTCTGCCATGTATTGCGGCTGCATTGCTTACAGAAGAGCCAGTAACTCTTCATAACGTACCGGATATTGAAGATACAGCTGTTATGCTGAATATTTTGCAGTCGTTTGGCGCAAAGGCAACTAATCTTGGCGGAAACAGCTGGAAGATTGAAGCAAAGGATATTGAATCATGCTGCATACCGGCAGAACTTTCAAAGAAAATCCGCGCCTCAATTCTTTTTGCAGGACCGATGGTAGCCCGTCTTGGAAAAGCAGAAATGCTTCCTCCTGGTGGAGACGTAATCGGACGCCGTCGTCTTGACACCCACTTTCTGGCCCTGACCCAGCTTGGCGCCCAGGTAAAGATTAACGGTCATTTTGTATTTACAGCAAACAAACTTATTGGAACAGACATCTTCCTGGACGAATGTTCCGTAACCGCTACAGAAAATGCCCTTATGGCGGCTGTTCTTGCAGAAGGTCACACGACAATTACAAATGCTGCAAGTGAACCCCATATACAGGATTTGTGCAATATGCTCAATCTTATGGGTGCTAAAATTACTGGGATCGGTTCAAACATTCTTTATATTGACGGCGTCAAAAAACTTCACGGCTGCGAATTCAGGATCGGGCCGGACTTTATGGAAATTGGTTCGTATATCGGGCTGGCTGCTGCAACACACGGAAGCGTAACAATCAAGGGAATTGGAAATCTTGATATGCGTCCGCTGAAAGTGGGTTTCGCAAAGCTCGGTATTTCATGGATTGCAGAAGAAGACTCGATTACTGTTTCTTCCGTTCAGGAAATGAAGACAAATGCTGATGTTGGAACAAAAATTCCTAAAATTGATGATGCTCCGTGGCCGGGATTCCCGCCGGATTTGACTTCAATTATGACTGTAGTTGCAACTCAAGTAGAAGGAACCGTGCTTATTTTTGAAAAAATGTTTGAAAGCCGTATGTTTTTTGTAGATAAGCTTATAAACATGGGTGCGCAGATTACGCTCTGTGATCCGCACCGTGCTGTTGTATGCGGTCCGTCTGTACTTCATGGCGACCGTCTTGTTTCTCCTGATGTACGCGCCGGCATGGCAATGGTAATTGCCGCAATGGTAGCTCACGGAGAAAGCCGCATAAGCAATGTATATCAGATTGAGCGCGGCTACGAAAAGCTTGTTGAACGCCTTCAGTCTTTGGGCGCACACATTAAGCGCGTAGAAATTGATGAATAAAACACGGTCATTGAGCCTGTCGAAATGATCAGTACAAAAAAAATGGAGGTTTTTAAACCTCCATTTTTTTTTATTCTAGAACTTAGCAGTTCTAAGTCTTACGCGTTCTATGTCTTCGCAGAAGAGTTCTCTTAAGTCGTTCAATCCAAGTGCCATCAAAGCCATGCGGTCAATACCGATACCCCATGCAAGAACAGGCGCATCAATTCCCATAGCTTTTGTAACTTCCGGACGGAAGATACCCGAACCACCAAGCTCAAACCATCCAAGAACCGGGTGCTTGATATGAACTTCTACAGACGGTTCTGTGAATGGGAAGTAACCTGGAACGTACTTAACTTCTGTAGCACCTGCAATTTCTGTTGCAAACATCTTAAGGAAGCCGAGCAATGTGCGGAGGTTAGCTTCTTCACCAATTACAATACCTTCTGTCTGGTAGAAGTCAGAAAGGTGAGTTGCATCAACTTTGTCGTAGCGGAAACAACGGGCAATACCAAAATATTTACCAGGAACTTCTGCCTTGTGAAGCTGGTGAGCAGAAAGAACAGTACCTTGTGAACGAAGGATAAGGCGGCGTGTAAATTCGCGGTCGAATGAATAGTTCCATCCGCGGCTTCCAGAATCACCACCGTTTTCGTGTACGCGGGCAATGTTGCTCAAATATGGTTCTTCAATTGATTTTGCGTGTGTAGGATTCTTAATGCGGTAAACATCGTGAATGTCGCGAGCCGCATGGAACTGAGGCATGAACAAAGCGTCTCCGTTCCAGAATTCTGTTTCTACAAGCGGACCGTCAAATTCCTGGAAACCAAGAGAACAAAGCTTGTCTTTTACAGATTCAAGGAACTGAACGTATGGGTTTGTGCGTCCAGGAATAATGCGTGCCGGCTGAAGGGAAATGTTATATCCACGGAATGTGCCTTTTTTCCATTCTCCGCTTGCGAGCATTTTAGAAGTTATTTCACCAATTTCGTTACCAGTTACGCCGGCTTTCTGCAGGGCTTCCTTTACGGCTGCACAGTCTGCAGTAAGCTGATTAGTAACTGTTTCGCGTTCAATCATTTTAAATGGACTGTCTGTTGCGCCGCGTTTTTTTGCAAGCGTAGCAATAACATCCTGTTCTTCTTTAGAAAGACTTGCATTGTCAAGAAGACCGTTTTCTGCAGAGGCAGCTTTCTTCAAAAGCTGTACAGTTACAGAAATTCTTGCAGGAATTTCAGCACCAGTATACGAAACCTTTTTTTCTTCGTTCATCTTAAGAACGCCTTCTTTTACCAAAGGTCCGTAAGCACTTCCGACTGCGCTGTTGTCAATTTTAAGGGCAGCAGCAATTTCTGGAAGTGCCCTTGCAGTTCCGTCTTTAAGCAGGTTGATTATACGTTCTTCAACGGTTCCAGATTCTGCAAGAGCGCGGCCCATATCTGTAAATTCAAAATATGTGTGCGGTGTCCTGCTGACTTCTTTAAGAAGTCCCTTACCGTTAAGCCAGGAGAAGGCCTGATTTGCATGACCTTCCTTATAATCCAACTCCTTGATCAGTTTTTCAGATGTAAGTAAATCCTTATCTGAATACTTAAGAAGCACCTTTACTTCAAGCGGGTGCAAGTTTTTGATGATGTTTGAAATGTCCATTTTTGCGTAAACCTATATTTTTTTAGCGGCTGAATTTAACATGAGAGCTATATTCGGCCCATCTGATTCCACGTGAATCCTTGTAGTATCGTTCTCTATCCTTTTCCATGTATTTGTAATGGTAGTACTTGTTTTCCTTAAGGAAATCTTCAAGACAACCAAGAACGGTATTCATGGCTTTACCGTTGTCATATGTATTATACATAGTAGTATAATAAATACGAACCTCATCTACCATAGGAACATACTTAATTATTACTTTTCCAGTCTTATCATCCTTATCCAGGTGCTGATTTTCCGGAGTATATTCCTTAACTGACAGATCTACTTTTACTTCATCTTCCGGGAGAGCGGAAACCTGTGACTGAGCAAAGGCTCCTCCCATGGCTACAAAAATAGAGAAAATAACGGCAACTATTCTTTTCATAAAATCCTCCTAGTATAGCAATCTTATTAAAAAGTTGAATACTTAACTATTCTAGTCGATTCTAGGAAAAAATCAAGTTCGACTATGTATTGTCCTTCTGTAATTCCTATTTTTGGCTCATTATATATTATAACTTTACCGGAAATTTCTTTCGGTTTGTTTTTTTCTAAAGGACGATAGTGAGCTCTTACCGCATTTTTAAGTGCGTCTTTTGAAGCTTCTGTAATTCCGTCAAATCCAAGTTTTATGCTTGCCTTGCCATATCCCTTTATTTTTTGCGTAGAAAGCGACTGCCATTTTTTGTATGTCCAAATCTGTCCATCTGTGCGCTTAAACGAAGCCCAGCAGTGCAGCTTATTGTCCTGAATCCACGGTGATTCATAATGAATTTTCCCGTCTGAAGCGGTCAATGCCTTTATCGGAGTAATTTCAAAATACTCTTTTACGTTCCTTAATTTGTCATAAGGAGTATATGTAAAATTCCAGCCGTAAACCATTCCTTCTATAAGAAAGGGCGCAACCTGCTTGATTCTGTTTACAGGGTAGTCCCATTGACCGCTTGTAAGGTCCTGCGCTTCTGCCAGTCCCGGGTAAGCGTCAAGTTCTGCCCAGGTATGAATCCTTATGTTTTCTGTGTAGTCGGGAACCTGTGCAAAAATGCCGGCACTTCCTGCAAGAAAGATGAGAAATATTAATGCTGATTGAAATATGCGTTTTTCCATACTATAAGCGGATTTATCCCCATGCGGATTATAAAGTAAATGAATGCGGCTGCAAAGCCAAAAAGATGAGCGTAATGCGCTATATTTCCGCCGTAACCAGAAATTTGGCTTATAAGTTCAATGAATGCATAAATTATTACAAGCAGCGGCGACGGAACAGGTATAAGTCCCCAGACAAAAATTTTTGCGCGCGGAAAAATTACGGCATAGGCAAACATGACTGCAAAAATTGCACCGCTTGCTCCCATAAGAAAAACGCGGTAAGAGCCGGTAATCATAAAATATCCAAGGGAGCAGAGGCCGCTTGCAATTCCGCATAAAAAGTAAATTAAAAGAAATTCCTTTGATCCGATTGCCCGTTCAACGGTCATTCCAAAAAAGAAAAGGCCAATCATGTTGGAAATTATGTGTCCTAAACTTCCATGAACAAACATATACGTAAATATCTGCCAGTACATATGCTTGTCCAGAAACAGAACGGGATTTAAGGAAAGATATAATTTTCCGTTTTCAAACAGATTTAAAATAAAGAAAAGCGCAAAATTAATTCCTATAAGGTAAAGGCTTGCGGAAAAATATGTGTATGTAAACGGCTTTTTTAAGGGATTGTTCATATGCGCTTAGTTTTCTTCGCCGTTGTCAGTTACCAGCGACGGATGGGCATATGTAACTCTGTTTCTGCCATTGTGCTTTGACATGTAAAGTCCCTGGTCTGCCTGGTTTACCAGTTTCTTAGGATTTGTTACAGGATTCTTTACCGGGTCAAATACAGCAATTCCTCCGGAAATAGTAACCTTTAAAACCTGACCGTTGTACACAAAATTATTTTTTTCTATGCTCGACCTGATTCTGTCGGCAATCATAACTGCTTCATCTTTGTCTGTTGCATACAGAAGAACGGTAAATTCTTCTCCGCCGTAACGGCTTGCAAGGTCATCGCTTCTAAGGCAGTGTCTTAAAATACCCGCAACTTCTTTAAGTACAAAGTCTCCGCATTCGTGACCATATGTATCATTGAATTTCTTAAAGAAATCGATGTCGAACATAAGGACTGCAATGGATTTGTCTTCTGTCATTGCAAGGTTGATTTTTTCTGCAAGCGAATTAAAGAAATAATACTTAAGCTTAAGCTGCGTCATCATGTCTGTAGACGAGCGTTCAATCATTGTTGCATTGTTGATTGCAATAGCGGCAAGCGAGGCAATGTCAGAAATAAGTTTTTTTTCGTAATCTGTGTATTCAGAACTTGAATCAGGATCTAAAGAAAGCCTTTCTCCAAGGTAAAGGATTCCGTTAATCTGCTTTTTCTGGATAAGCGGAATAATAAGTGTCGGCTGGAGAGACTTAAACAGTTCTGCAGAGCCGGTTTCCGGGCATTTTTCCAGAAGGGCTTCAAGAGTCATTGGAACTTTTTCTTCAGAAAGAACCTTGATTATCGGGTCAGATGAAGGAATTACGCATTTTTTCTTAAGGTCGTAATTCAAGTCGTCCTGCTGCATTTCCAGTGTAAAATTTTCAGAATTTATAAGATCCAGTACAAAGATTCCTGCATTTGTTACATGCATCTGAGCCATGCAGGAAAAGGAGATTGATTCCATCAGTTTTGAAGTTTCTATGGTTTCGCAGAATGAACGGGAAATGTCGAATAACTGTTCAAGATCGTAGATCCGCTTTTCATAGTCAGCTATGATTTCCTTTTGCTTTTTCCTTGGTGCTTTTGCCATAGTCGTATTCCTGCATTATGCCGATATAATTGCATAATTCTTCATGATTTCAAAAAACAATTCCCATTTTGGAAACTGCTTTTCCAGAGTATCGGTGTTATCTTTATTTCTGGAAGAAAACATAAGAACTTTCAGGTTTGAAATCAATTCTGATGTCGGTTTTTTTGAATCCTGAATAAGTCCTTCTACATGTTTTGCCAGTTTGTTTAAACTATTTATTTCTCG
Organism: Treponema sp.; assembly: GCA_045123335.1. Taxonomy (GTDB): domain Bacteria; phylum Spirochaetota; class Spirochaetia; order Treponematales; family Treponemataceae; genus Treponema_D. Next base: position 46,603 of record JBGVIP010000061.1, on the reverse strand, counting down.
GCTTATAAGCTGATTTGCTTGAGAGTTTATATTGGTTACGGTCATTTCCAGCTTCTTAAAGAATTCCGGATCGTTGTGACCGTCTTTAATGTAGCCGTCAATTATTGCAGAATCGTTTGGCTTTCCAGAGTTGAATGAATCTTCAAATGCCTGAAGATTTTCTACAGATTCAAGTGCCGCATAGATGTCGGCTGCAAATTCCGTTTTATACTGGGAATTGTTAAAAAATCCTTCGATGACAATATTGTTCAGAAGATTTCTTACCGGTTCCGTAAGGAAAATTGCCAGAAACGTTTTAAGAATCTGCATAGGCATAATCCATGTAAATGTAAGCTGTGCATTCTTAAGGAGTTTTTCGTTTGTGTAGTTGTTGTATCCTTTAAGTTCAAGAAGTCCTGTAGGTCCAAAAAGATTATGAAGTTCATCGTTAATCTTTTCATCCTTCATTTCGCTCTTAATGCGCTGCTCGTCTGTCTTAAACTTAACCTGAAGCATTTCCAGAAAATGTTTGCGTGCAGAATCTTCGTAATGACCTACGCGAGGATTATAATTCATGTCGCCGCGTGCATATTGTATAAGAAGTTTAAGGCGGGCAGCGGTAAGGATGTGATTAAGGATGTATGCGGTTTTTCTTAAATTTTCTGCAATGCTGCGTTGCATGTCATCAATGTCGGAATCTCCATGAAGAAGCGTCATCAGTGCCTTTATTGCGTTAAGCGTAGTGTTTGTAATGTTCAGCCCAGAAGAAATGTAATAAAGGTCTTCCAGAATGTTTGCAATGCGTTCAACCGGAATTTCCATAAATGACGGTTTGTACTGAAGGTCTGCCGACAGAAAGTTTGAATCAAATATCTGAAGGATTGTCATAAAGTTGAATTTTGTAAGGTCACTCAACTGATGAAGGTTGTTCAGTTCCTTGTCGATTTTTCTGAAAGTATCAGAGCCCAGTTCATGAGCGATTTTTTCAAGAGAGCGGTGCTGGTGGTCAAAAATCTGGGAAGTTGTCATTGCAGTGTTTTCAAGCTGCTGTTTTCTTCCTTCATAAGAAAGGGAGTCTACAATTTTCTGATTTTCCGGAGAGAATCCTGTAATTACAAGTTGAGATTCAAACCTGCGGTTTCTTGGAATGTCCGGACCGCTGACAGTTGAATAAAGAATGTCGTTTATAGGTTTTGTATTTATATAGAGGATTCTTATTGCTTCTGCAAAGTTCGGCAGGAGTTTGCCGTTTTTGAATATTACAGGCTCAGAGGATGACAGTTCCTTGTCCAGTTTTCTAAGCTGAATTTTTTTCTGGACTTCTGGAGACTTTTTATTAAATAACAGTTCTAGGAATTCTGTAATACTCTGAAATAAACTCATGTTAAAAGTTTAATAGTTTTATAAATATGCGTCAAATATTTTATGGTAATCTTCAATATTATTAGCATGAATTGTCTGCGCTCTGAGTGCTGCACCGCCTTCTATTCCCTTTGAATAGGCGCAGAACCGCTTTCTCATCTCCATGCAGGCATGGGCTTCGTTTGTATCCTTTGCAAGCATTTCAAGTTCGTTAAACGCAGTCCTGATTCTATCCCCAACAGGAATCTCGTCGTACGCACCCCGCTGTAAAAGCTGGATTGTCTTCGTAAAGATAAACGGATTTCCCATGGCTCCCCGCGCAAACATTACGCCGTCACAGCCGGTTTCTTCCAGCATTTTCTTAGCGTCTTCCGGCTTAAAAAGGTCTCCTGAACCGAATACCGGAACTCTGCCGGCTGTAAGTTCTTTAAGCTCTTTAAGTTTTGTCCAGTCAGAAAAGCCTTCGTATCCCTGCGCTTTTGTGCGGGGATGCATTGTGATTGCATCTGCGCCGTTTTCAAGGGCAGCAAGAGCGGCTTCCTTCCATGTAATTGTTTTTGCATCCCAGCCGGAACGGATTTTTACTGTTACGGCGCATCGTCCTGCGGCGGCATCTTTTACAGCTTTAAGGATTTTGCCGAGTCGCTCAGGATCGCGGGTAAGTGCAGAGCCGGCACCAGTCTTTATGATTTTTGTAACCGGGCATCCGCAGTTAATGTCTATTACTTCGCAGTTTGTCTTTGAAATTACAATTTCTGCGGCCTTTGCCATTACGTCTTCTTCGCCGCCGAAAATCTGTACGGAATATGCCTTTTCGTTAGGCGCGCGCGCCATAAGTTCTTCGGTTTTCCAGTTCCCGCGCACAAGGGCTTCGGCGCTTACCATTTCTGTATAGGTGAACGAGGCGCCCTGATTTACACAGATAGAACGAAATGACCTGTCGCTGTAGCCGGCAACAGGTGCAAGAAAGAGGTTCCCGCCAAGCTCCAGCGAGCCGATTTTTACAGGATGATACAGCATTATGCTTCCGGAAGTTTGAAGATTTTGCAGCTGTTTTTCCAAAGCTGGTCGCTCAGCTGTTCCAGATCCATTTCAAGCATTTCTGCAAGGAATTTAGCTGTAGATGTAAGGTAAGCCGGCATAGTTCGTTTGCCTCGGAATTCGGCAGGAACCATGAACGGACTTTCTGTTTCAATAAGGATTCTGTCCAAAGGAATGTTCATTACCGTTTCGTGCAGGTTGCGTGCATTGCGGTAAGTAAGGTTTCCGGCGAACGAGAAATATACGTTCATATCAAGGCATTTTTTTGCATATTCGGCATCCTCTGAATAGCAGTGGAAAATGGCACCGGAATCCGGCATTCTGTCAGAGAGAACGTCAAAAATATCTTTTCCGGCATCCCTGTTATGGATGATTACCGGCAGGTTGTGCTTCTGTGCAAGTTCAAGCTGAGTAATAAAAAGTTCAATCTGAGACCTTTTGTCGCCGAACTGCTTGTAGTAGTCAAGGCCAGTTTCACCAACTGCAACTACGTTCGGATTGGAAAGATATCGTTCAATTCTTTCAATATAATCGTTGCCGGGATTTGTAACTTCTGAAGGTGCTACACCTACAGCATGATAGATTCCGGGAATTGCCTTAAGGTTAGGGTAATTCTTTTCAAAGTCAATAAGACTGTTGCTTATGCTTACAATGCGTGTTACACCAGCCTGCTTAGCCTGCTGAATTACGCGTAATTGTTCTATAGGATCATCGTATATAAGCCCGATGTGAGCATGAGTATCAAAAAATTGCATTGCTTTTCTTCCAAAAGAGTATAGTGTGGACTGGAAAGTCCAAAAAAACGGTGCTGATAAAGCACGTTCCTACCGATAAAGATAATATAGGATTTTGTAGTTGTCAACCTTGAACTGCTTTGCTTAAGTGAAATGAAATTTACAATTAAATGCAGGTTTGACACGCTTTTGTTCAGTATGTTATACTGCAAAATAGTTTTAAGAACATGCTTTGTGAAGAAAAATTTTAAAGGGATAGAGAATTGGCAAAGACTCAGAGATACAAAAAAATCGAAAAGAAAATTGCTTCAAATGTTCATAACAGTTTTATTTCTTTTTTAAAGGCAATTGGTGCTTTTTTTGCACGACTTTTTAAATTATTCGACAGCAAACTTACTATAATGATAGTTCCTCATTCCCAGAGTAAGGTAATAAACTTCCAGACAAACGTTTTTGCGCTCTGCCTTGGAATTGTACTTATGGCAGGAATTGTTTCCTCATTCTTCTATTTCAACAGACGTGCAGTAATTTCAAGTGCAGAAATTTCAAGCCTCATGAATAAGAATCGCGAAACACTTGCAAGCCTTGACGAACTCCGTGATGAAAATACAAACCTTCTGCAGGCTGCAAAACGCTTCCAGGCATCGCTTTCGCAGAGCCTTGCACTTCTGGGACTTGACCGTAGCAGCAACGTTTCTCAGGCTTCTGTAAACAACGGCGACCTTTCGTCTTTGTTCAGTTCAAGGGATTCTGTAAGCGGTTCTGTTCGCGAAAGTTCAGACATCCGTTCACTTACAACATATCTTGAAGAAGCAGTTCAGCCTATCGAACAGATTGGTAAGATGCTTGATAACCAGAGTTCGCTCTTCCGCGAAATTCCTAACATCTGGCCTGTAAACAATCCTAATGTACATATTTCGCAGCAGTTCGGACCTACAATCCATGCCATTACAGGTCAGTGGTACATTCACAAGGGAATTGACTTTTCTACATGGCGCAGTGGGGACCCTATTATGGCTACTGCAAACGGACAGGTTGTAACAGTCGGATATGACTCAAGCTTTGGTAACCACGTAATCATCCGTCACAAGCACGGTATGTATACACGATACGCTCATATGAGTGTAATAAAAGTAAAGAAAGGTGAATTTGTAAACCAGGGACAGGTAATCGGAAATATCGGTAACACTGGTGTTACAACAGGACCTCACCTTCATTATGAAGTTCACATTGGATCTGACGTAGTTGATCCTGGAAAATACATCAACGTAAAACTATCTAAGTAAAAAGTAAAAATATGGCATTCAGAGCAGACGATATTTCAATCAATACTCTTGTAGGAAACGGTTCTTTTATTCAGGGGAATTTAAAGGTAAACGGTTTTATTCGTATTGACGGAGACATCGACGGCGACATTGAAACTGACGGCGCTGTAATTATAAGTGAGCGCGCAAGGCTTCATGGAAATCTGACTGCAAAATCTGCAATAATCGGCGGTATCGTGCTCGGTAATATTTCTGCACGCGAAGGGGTAAAACTCCTTTCATCGTCTGCTGTAATCGGAAACATAATCACACGCAAAGTACAGATGGAAGATAAGGTTATTTTCCACGGCTACTGCATTTCCCTGGATGACGAACAGAAATTTGAAGAGCAGTCTAGAAAATTCCTTCAGGCAAAAGCAATCAGGGATAAGGCTGTCCTTTCATGAATGTAGATCCGTTAAGTTCATCTCTGTATTTTTCAGCAGTCGCAAATGCTTCAAGGGAAGCCCAGAAAAATCAGGATAAAAATAAGGTCGAAAAAACACGCAGAACAAGTTTTTCTTCAATGGTCGACAAGACAAAGGAAATGGCAGAACTTGCAGATGCGGGACTTCCCATAGAGATTGCTGGGCTTAGCGTAGAAGATGCGGTGGTTTATCTTAAGGATGCCGTTGATTCAGCTGCAGACAGGCTTAATGATGATTTAAGTGCAGAAAGTTTTGCCGGATTCAGAAAGGCTGTCAGTCATTTTTTGAAATACGTGCAGAAAAATAATTACGAAGTTACAAAAATAAAGAGATTTGGAAAGCGGACTGTAAAAGGTGTTTTTTTTGAAGAAACCCGGCCGCGTGATCCGTATTTTCAGGTTCATGTAATAGATACAAAACTTGATGAACTTGCCGCAATGCTGCTTCAGAATCATGCAGATAAGATTACCATGATGGGCAAAGTTGACGAAATTAAAGGTTTGTTAGTGAATTTTTTAGCAGTATAGGCTATAATTTGAGGTAATTATGAGTGATATATTTGAAAGCGATATAGACAGTGAAAATATAAATCTTTCTGCGCTGGAAGACAATGAAGCCGGTGTTTCTGCAGAGGAATTTGTTTATGACGGTCCTCTTTATAATCTTAAACTGGCTTATTCATGTGAATTAGTGTATGCAAAGAACGACAAAAATATAGATGTACGCGTTGGTGAATCTGTAATAATCCAGACACGTTACGGCCGAGATATGACTAAGGTTATGGGAATTTCCAAGAAGCCTGTAGGAATCAAGCCGGCTGATGTTGTTGTAATTGAACGTCGTGCAAATAAAGAAGACTACGAAAAAGCAAAGGAATATGCAGAAAAAGAAAAGGAAGCAAGCCGTATCTTTAAGGAAAAGGTTGCTTTTCATAAGCTTGATATGAAGCTTATTACAGTTCATTTCCTTATTGATGAACCTAAAGCGCTTTTCTTCTTTAGTTCTGATAACCGCGTAGACTTCCGCGAACTTGTAAAAGATCTTGTAAGCGTGTTCAAGATGCGTATTGAACTTCGTCAGATTGGTGTTCGCGATGAATCTCGAATTGTCGGCGGTCTTGGTGTATGCGGAAGACCGTTCTGCTGTCATTCTGTAAGCGACAAACTTCGTCCTGTTTCTATAAAAATGGCAAAAGATCAGAACCTTTCGCTGAATTCGCTTAAAATAAGCGGTCAGTGCGGCCGTCTTTTGTGCTGTCTTTCTTATGAATTTGACTGGTACAACGAAGCACGCAAAAAACTTCCGAACGAAGGCGTTCATATTTATTATGACGGTACAAACTTTAAGATTACAGAAGTAAATCCGATTACATCAATGGTAAAAATGCTCAGTGATGACGGACGTATGCTTGAAGTTAATGCCAAGCGCTTCGTTCGCGAAAATAATAAATGGAAGATTGACTAAGCTGATTTAATTTATTTTATCAGCTTATTATGCATACAATTTCTTCTGATTCAGCAGAGAATGCGGTCTTTTTAAAATCACTGTAAAATTCAACTTTATTAAATCCTGATTTTTTGGCGAACTTTTCAACTTCCTCTTTTGTAAGGGGGTAGACTGGTTCGCTTTCCAGTATTGGAATCTGCCTGTTCTGGGCACATTCTATTGTCTGACTGATTGCAGAAATTTTTCCGTTTTCTTCGCTAAAGCTGGTTCCAAGGCTTGCCCTTGGCGATAATTTTTTAAGCGGATTGAATGAATTTTTTGCAAAATTATTGTAATTGTACAGCTGAAGTATAAGAATCCCATCGTCAGAAAGGAGGCTGCGGCAGTCTGCAAAGAACTGCTCCATAAGATCCTTTGTGCGTATAAATGAAATTCTGTTGTTTATGCAGAAAATTACGTTATAAAAGCCTTTTCCTAAAAAACGTGACATTTCTAGGACGGACATTTTAAAAAAGCGGATGGACAGGAGCTGGGTTCGACGCTTAAGGTTAGCGGAATCCAGCAAAGGCTGAGAAGTTTCGATTCCAGTTACATCCAGTCCGGATTTTGCAAGGTGCAGTGCAAGGGAGCCTGAACCGGCGGCTATCTGCAGCATTTTTGCAGGAAACTTGTAGCGGCTGCCAAGTTCCTTGAAGAAACTGCAGGTTTCGGTTTCTGCCGGGTAAAACTCATCAAAATATTCAACAAGATTCTGAAAAAATTCCATAATATAAATTGTAAAGCGGAATTTAAAAAAAGCAATTTGAAACTTTGCAAAATGTAAAAAAAAAGAAACATATTAGTTATAAAAAAAAGCCTGATTGATTATCAGGCTTTTAAGTGTTAGTCGATTGACTGCAGGTCGGTTATGGCATCTGCGCTGTCGCGTTTTCTTGTTGCAGAGGTGAACAGCTTGTTAAGCAGATCCATGCAGTTTTCCATCATTATTTCGTATAGTTTTGGGGTAAGCAGCTGTTTGTTTACGGGATCCAGTCCGCTCTGCCCGGCTTTTGTCTGGAACGCAAATACGAAAAGAATTCCGGTTTCCACCTGACGGGTCATGTAAAGAACTGCGTCAGAGCGGAACCTTAATCCATGGATTGTAAATGCAATGTCGGGAACTTTTTCGTAGTCGGCAAGCTCAAGCTGGCCTTCTGGAATTACAAACGAAAAGTGCGAAATGCTTATGTCTGTAAGCCTGTTCTGGATTGTACCCTGACCTTCTGCATTGAACTGGAACGAACAGTTTGTAGAACATACTGCACGAACGTTCTTTCGGCGCCCCATGGCCTGGTTTGCGTAAAGAACCTGTTCAATTATCTGAAAGTTGCTTCGTTTCTGGTATTCAAGCTGAATGCAACCGCACTGGATTCCCATGTTGTAAAGATACTGGCGTTCCAGAGCCTGGCGTTCAGAAAGCGACTGGCGTTTTGCGTAGAGAACGCCAAAAAGTGCTTCTGGATATTTTTCCTGCATTCCCTTTATAAGATGCGGCCAGGAAGTGCCCTGAATAGGTGCATCAATATTAAAGAACAGGATGGAATCCTTGAATACAGAAAGAATGATGTCAACTTTTACTTCGATAGGGAGAAAAATATCTGTATCTATGAAATAGCATTCGTATCCGAGTGTAAGATACTCTTCCAGATAAGTCTGAGGAAATAATGTTCTGTCCGGGGCGATGAAAAATGTTTTTCGGCCCTTTATAATTTCTTCTACTAAGTTACTCATAGTCTGTCCTGATACAAAAATGCAGTAAAGCCTTATGTACCTTTTTACATTATACATCATATTTTAAAAAAGATAGAAAAAAAGATAGAAAATTGCTGTAAAAAAATGCTTCTAGTCGTGAAGCGGAATGAAAAGAAGTCTTATTTTGGCAATGCAATAAAAAAAATGCGCGAAGGAGAAAAATGTTTTTCAAAAACACTCTGTTGTGTTGCCGCGGGAGCGGCAACGTATATAGTTCCGGGGACACAACAGCGTGTAGCCCGCTAGCGGGCGGTTTTGAAAAACATTTTTCGACTGTGAGCAATTTTTTTTAATAGCGTTACCAACCTTTTTCAAAACACTATGTAAAACTAAAGTTTTGCCCTTTACACTGTTTTTGTTTTTCAGATAAAATCTCATTTACTATGGAATTTACACAAGAATCAATCGACGCTTTAGTTGTTAACGAAGTTGAAATCATGAAAAAAATTGCTGAAGAGCTTCAGATACGCATTCAGCAGGTTAGCGCAGTAATCAGTTTGGTAGAAGAAGGATGTACAATTCCTTTTATCAGCCGTTACCGCAAAGAAAAACATGACAATTTGAACGAAGTTCAGGTTCGCGATACAGACCACCTGTTCAAAACATATAAAAATCTGGAAGAGCGGCGTCTTGAAATTGTAAAAGGAATCTTTAAGCAGGGAAAACTTACTGAATCCCTTTACAACGCATGTATGAGCGCTACAACCCTTACAGAACTTGAAGACCTTTGGGCACCGTTCAAGAAAAAGAAGAAGACTCGCGGTATGATTGCGGCAGAAAAAGGTCTTGAAGGACTTGCAGACGCAATGCTCGTTATGTCGGATGCAGAAATTGAAAAAGAAGCAGAAAAATACATAAAGACAGACAATGAAGATCCTGCCCTTAACGTAGAAACTGCTGCAGACGCTCTTGATGGGGCAAAAGATATTCTTGCTGAACGCGTAAGCCAGGATACAGCAAACCGTTCTGCAGTTCATGATCTTTATATGAGCGAAGGAAACATTAAGACAAAGGGAATTGTTCCTGATGGACAGACAGAAGAACAGGCTGCCAAAATGTCTACTTACCAGATGTATTGGGATTACACAGAACCTTTGAATTTGATTAAGCCTCACCGCATTCTTGCAATAAACCGTGCAGAACGCGAAGGTGCTCTGGACGTTACAATTGACGTTGATGTAGACAGCGCAGTAGACATGCTTACACGCCGCACTGTTGTAAACAATAAATATCATAAAGAAGCAATTGAAGACGGTGTTGTACGCCTTCTTTCTCCTGCTGTTGTACGCGAAATCCGCAGCGACGAAACAGATGAAGCTGATGAACACGGAATCGGTATTTTTAGTGAAAACTTAAAGAACCTTCTTATGACACAGCCGATTAAGGGAAGCCGCGTACTTGGAATTGACCCTGGTATTCGTACCGGTACAAAATGTGCCGCACTCGACGAAACAGGAAAATACCTCGGCTATTTTAAGATTTTCCAGGTACAGGATCCTCAGGACGCTTACAAACAGCTTAATGACGCTATCGATAAGTATGACATTCAGGTTGTAGCTGTTGGTAACGGAACAGGAAGCCAGGAAGTTCAGGAAGTTGTTGCAAAGGTAATCAGCGAAAACTATGCAGACGCAGACGTAAAATACACTGTAGTAGATGAATCTGGTGCTTCTGTTTATTCTGCAAGTGAAGTTGCTACAAAGGAATTCCCAGAACTTGACCTTACAATCCGCGGTGCCATCAGTATGGGACGCCGTTTGCAGGATCCTCTTGCTGAACTTGTAAAAATCGATCCTAAGGCAATTGGTGTTGGCCTTTACCAGCACGACGTAAACCAGAAAAAACTTAGCGAAACTCTGGATGAAGTTGTAGGTTCTGTTGTAAACCAGGTTGGTGTAAACCTTAATACAGCAAGCTATATGCTTTTAAGCTATGTTTCCGGTATTACAATGTCTACTGCAAAGAAGATTACAGAATACCGCGATGCAAACGGAAAGATTCTTAGCCGTGAAGATTTGAAAAAGGTTCCGGGACTTGGTCCAAAGGCATTTGAACAGTGCGCAGGATTCCTTAAGATTGCAGAAAGTTCTGACCCTCTTGATAACACTTGGGTTCACCCGGAAAATTACGATGTTGCGCGCGAAGTTCTTCCTATAGTAAAAGCAGGCGGAAAGATTGATAACGCTCAGCGCAAGGCTCTTTGCGAAAAATACAGTCTTGGAGAAACAACTCTTAACGATATTATAGAAGAATTGCAGAAACCGAACCGCGACCCTCGTGACGGATATCCTGCACCAATCATGCAGAAAGGTGTCGTTCAGTTTGAAGACCTTAAGGAAGGCATGAAGGTAACAGGTAAAATCAAGAACGTTGTTGACTTTGGTGCCTTTGTAGATATTGGTCTTCATGAAACAGCGTTGATTCACGTTTCTGAATTGAGCGATAACTTTGTAACTGATCCTATGGAAGTTGTAAAAGTCGGCGATATTTTTGAATTTACAATTATCGGACTTGATAAGGATAGAAAACGAATAAGCCTTAGCCTTAAGAGCGATGCTGCAAGCCGAATCGGGCAGAGCGTTGCAAGCCGAGCCGCTGCATCTTCTGCAGAAGGTGCTTCTTCTGGAACTGCAAGAAAGGTTGTGGTTGTAAGGAAGGGTGCTGGAAATGCTGGTGGTTTCGATTCTTCGACAGGGCATAGGGACCGCAGTCTCAATCACCGCGACGGGGCTAACCGACGTGACGGTGCAAAGCAGTTTGCAGGTGCCGGTCGTGAACGCGGCGGCCGCAATTACGGAAGTGACGACGGAATGAGTTACAATCCGTTTGCAGCTTTACTTAAATAAAACGGCTTTCTTTTGCAGACTGATTGTATTTGAAGAAAACGCTGCGCGGGGGTATGGAACCCCGAAGTTCAAAGGTGCCGGAGCGCAGAGAGGCACCTTTGAATGAGCGCTAGCGAAGGGTGGAACACCCCTTACGGAATAATCTGCGCCCGAAAAAGATCTTGAAAAAAAATTAATTTCAGGGTCTTTTTTTTATTGATTTCTGGTTTTTTTGGGGTATACTACGAACACTATGAAAAGAATGAGAGATTTTTTGCTTTTTGTATCGGTTTTTCTGGCTTTTTCTTGCTCGGATGATTTTGGCATTCCGGAAAAAATCTATATAAAAACGAACGCACAGTATAATTACTCGATTGGAAATTTTACTCAGGATCTTGCAGAGTACCTTTCGGTTGATACTTTGAAGGACACTATTACGTCTACGGGTACGAACATGAAGTTTTACGATTATAACCCAGGCGGAAAGTCTTCTGTTCAGCAGTATTTGATTGATATGCCGATTTCTGAAATTCCTATTAACTTTGGTAAATACCTTGAAAATATGGATTTTACGGAAAGCCTTAAAAATATGAGTTTTGACCAGAAAATTACGGTTCCGGATATTTCCGTTGGTTCGCTGGGAACTCAGAAAATTGATTTGCCGGATATTAACGGAAAAATCAGGAGTGCGGCTTCTATAAGCGGCGGTACGGTTCCGCTTCCGGGGTCGGGAACGATTCCTAGTGCGTCGGTTCCGGTTTCGATTTCTAATCCAACTTTTAACAAGATAAGTTTTGCAGGCGGAAGCCTTAGGGTTACGCTTACTGCGTCTGGAAGTGTTCCTTCCGGAATGACTGCAAATGTTAAGCTTAGCCTGCCAAAGGCAAACGGCGGTACAAGTACGGGTACGGTTGTGGTTAAGGGACCGAACTCTGCGTATGCGGATATTCCGCTTTCCGGAGTTGAACTGGCTTCCAGTTTTAATATTACAGTTTCCGGCTCTACTTCTGGCGGTTCATCTATTTACAGTTATTCGCTTTCATTCGGTTTTACTGAAGATATGAAGGTTCAGAAAATTACCGGGCTTACTATGGATTTGGGAAGCGACGGAAATATTGCCGTTGACAAGACTGTTGAAATTACTGCCGAGGACACTTTTGTTGAATGTACTGTTGAGACAGGTCATCTTTCTATAAAATCGCTGCTTCCGGACGGCTGGGAAAATGTTGGAATTACTTCTTCTGTGGCTTTTAGCGGAGGACTTACAGCTTCTGACAGTCAGATTAGTGCGGGAACTGATGACGGAAAATCTTACATTATAAACCGCTACATGGATCTTGCCGGAAAAACGTATAAGAAGGGAAATATTAAGGTTTCCGGAAATGTGGGATTTACGCTGAATAATTCTACTCTTGTTTTGGGAAGCGTTTCTTCTATTGACCTTAATATTGACTGTGATATTTCCAAGATGAGTACGATAACGGTTGACCTTTCTTCTTTAAAGGATAACTTGCTTCTTAATGCTACGGAATCGCTGCCGGTTTCCATGAAGGACAGCCTTCAGTACGTTACACTTAAGGAATCTGGTTTTTCTGCGGAATATGAAAACGGTCTTCCTGCGGGAAATGACATTACAATTTCTGCATATTCTGAGTTTATCGGTCTTGGTTCGCAGGCTTCGCCAAAAACGGGCGTAATGGAAGCGGCTGAGAGCGGCAGCCTTGATTTTAAGACAACTTCGGAAACTACAATTGATCCTTCTGTAAAGACTTCGGTTGATTTTTCTGTAAGGCTTGTACTTCCTGGTTCAACGGACGAGCATCCTTACTATGCGGTTTTGAATAATATTGAAGTTGGAAAATCTTACAGACTTAAAGTAGCTATTACTCCTGTGTTTGACTGGACAAAAGTTGGACTTAAAGCGTCGCTCGTGGGTTCTGATGCCCTTAGTGACAGCATTGATACAGGATTTAACATTGGTTCTACATTTGCGGAACTTACTGACGTCCTGCAGGATGATACTATCATTCAGAAGATGCAGTTCTGCGAAGTTCCTGTCTACATGTATGCGGAAGCTCCAGACCTTGATGAGTTTAAAAACCTTAAATTTAAGGGTTCCATGACGGCAAAGGTTGGTTCCGGAACTCCTGTTATTCTTATGGACGGTTCTGGTTCGGGAATTGCTCCAGTAACAGAATCAATCGTTATGGAAAAGGATTCAAACGATGTAGTTATTTCTGATTTGAATAATATACAGTACAGTTTTAAGACGGACATTAAAGATCTTATAAATTCAAGTTCTAGTTCAAGCGGTTCGTCAGATTCTCTTGTAATTGACTACAACTTTGAAATTGATACAGGAAAAACTGGTGTAATTGAAATAACTAAAGAAGAGTTTGATTCTTTGAAAAACAATTCTACTTCCATTAAGCTTAGCGCAAGAATTGCACTTGTCCTGAATATTGAATTTACAGATGACATTTCGCTTGATGTAATGAAGCTTGGCGGTTTGGCAGACAGAACAGACCTTTTTGAACGCGACGGACCTACAGATACATCGGATTACGACAAATATATCGACATCATTCAGAAGATGCTTGTAATTTATTCTGTAAACAATAACTTGCTCAGGTATCAGGATCATCTGACTGCAGGAAGCATTTCTTTTGTAAGTACTAGTCCTGCAATTAACAAGACTATGTATCTTTCTACAGGTTCTTTTGAATTTGAAACAGAAGAATTCCGTCAGATTCTTAAAGTAAGTAACTTTATGCCTACAATTATGCTTAATGCCCCAAAGGGAAAGATTTTTATTCCTAGAAATGCAAGCATAGGCATGAATGCTGCTGTAAGGATTTATGCCAACGGAAAAGTTAGTGTATGGGAAGCTTAAATATGAAGAAGATATTTTTACTTACAGTGATTCTGTTGTTTATTTTGGGAGACTCAGCTTTGTTTGCAAAGCCTAAGAAGAAGGCGAAAAAGCCGGATTCCGGGGCTCCTGTAGAATATGAAGAAAATAATGAATTCAGCGAGGCTGATTTTGAACTGGGAGAGGCGCTTAAGCAGACAGAAGGAATGGCTCCTGCGGATTTTGCGGAAAATAATGGGGCTGCGGGGGATGCAGGAAATGCTTCTGCTGGTAATGCTGCTGGAAGTATGTCTGGTGCTGCGGATGCGGGGAACGCTGTTGCTGCAGTTGATGCGTCTGTGCAGGTACAGACTTTGGATGGTCAGGAACAGACTGCGCTTTCTGAAGAGGCAGCCGGCGAGGATTTGCAGACTGTGGCTGAAGCTGGTGAAACTGGAGAAGCCGGTGCTGAAAATCCGGATGATCTGGACAATGTGGGAAATCCGGAAGAATACCTCTGCGAAGATTACGGCGATTTTCTTAACAATGGAAAGGGTAACAGGAATCTTTTAAATGTTTCGCACAGATTTTTTCAGCTTGGATTTAAGGCAGAAGCCGGCGTTTCCAACAACTTTTTCAATATAAAGGATTTTCTTAAAAAGGAACTTGAAATAGATCTTCAGGAAATAAGCAAAGATATGCCTGATTCCGGCTGGAGTTTTGACGTCCTTGGAAATTCTGAATTGTATGTAGGGTTTGCGCTTCCTAATAACCTGATTTTTAATATCAGCACAGGTGTGGAAGCTTCCGGAAAGGCCGTTGTATCTAAGGAACTTTTTGATTATATAGGCGATGGATTTAAGCTTTATGAACCGCTGAGTATTGGTGGAGACGTTTCTTTTGACTCATTTGGATATGCAGAAGTTGACGTTGGATTTGATCTTTTTGGATTTCATGTGTGCGTAACGCCTGCCTTTATTCGACCTTTGGTTCATGTTGAAACAGAAAATGCAAATATTTCTTATTATAACCCTTCTGACGGAAGCATTTCGGTTTCTGCGCTTGCAAAGCTTAAATATTATGGATTTACCGATCTAGAGCCAATTCTGGAAGACGGTGATTTTTCTGAGATTTCTTCCGATGCATGGCTTGGCTGGGGATTTGATTTAGGTCTTTCTGTAGAACACAGGATTTTTAATACGCTTCAGGGGGGCGCTTATATCCGTATTCCTTGTGTGCCGGGGCATTTAACTTATTCTGCAGACGTGGTTTCTTCATATAATTTTTATCTGCCGGGATTTAAGGAAATGATTAACGGTGATTATGATGATCCTGAGTATCAGGAGTTTGAAAAGACTTACGGTACTGAAGAAAAATATTTGAGCCGACCGTTCAGAACCGGACTTCAGTTTGCGTGGCGTCCGTTTGGAAGATGGTGTACGTTTGGGGCAGCCGGCGGTTATTCTGTAAAATATATGTTCACAGAACAGGCTAAAGGCTATTTTGAATATGACCTTTCCTGCGAAGCCAGGTTTTTCCATATGATTGGAACATGGGTAAAGACTCAGTATCTTAACGAAATGTTCAAGCACGAAGCCGGCCTTATTTTGAACTTCCGCGTATTCGAACTGAATGTAGGAGCCTCTTTTCAGGGAGCCGATTTTGTAAACAGCTTAAAAGGCTCTGGTGCCGGCGCATTCGTTAATTTTGCGATTGGGTTCTAATGAGCAGATTTATTTTTACAAATTTCAACTTTTTGTCATTTTTAATAGATAAAAAATCTCTTTTATTGTATACTTCTACCAATATTTTGATTTGAAGGAAATATTGGTATGTTTAAGATTCTTGAAAAACGCAAGCTTTGCGGTGCTTCCGCAACTTGGTACATGAAGGTTGAGGCTCCAGAGATTGCCAGAAACCGTAAAGCCGGACAGTTCATTATTTTGCAGGTTGATGCAGAATTCGGCGAAAGAATTCCACTTACAATTGCAGACGCAAATGCCGAAGAGGGATGGATTGCGCTTGCTTTCCAGGCTGTTGGGGCTACAACAATGCAGCTTGCAGAAAAGAATGAAGGCGACGAGCTTGCCGCTTTGCTCGGACCTTTGGGAAATCCTTCTGTAATCGAAAAGAAAGACGGTCCTGTAGTAGTTGTTGGCGGTGGATTTGGTGTTGCTCCATGTTATCCAATCGTACAGGCTCACAAAGCAATCGGTAATAAAGTTATCGTTGTAATTGCTGCCCGCACAAAGGATCTTTTGATTTATGTTGATGAAATGAAGGCTATTGCCGACGAAGTTATTATCATGACAGACGATGGTTCTGCAGGCCGTCAGGGTGTTTCTACAGTTCCTCTTAAGGAAATGTGCGAAAGCCAGACTCCACCGGCAGAAGTTATCGCAATTGGACCTCCAATCATGATGAAGTTCTGTGCGCTTACAACTAAGCCTTATAACGTTCCAACAACAGTTTCTTTGAACACAATCATGATTGACGGAACAGGTATGTGTGGCGGTTGCCGCGTTTCTATCGGCGGCGAAACAAAATTCGTTTGCGTAGACGGACCAGAATTCGATGCTCACCAGGTAGACTGGGACAACATGATGATGCGTATGAAGAGCTTCAAAACAGTAGAAGAAGCCCACAAATGCCGCATGCAGGCTGCTGCTGATAAGCTTGCAAAATAGTTTAAGTTTTGAGTTTTTTTTAGGTGCATAAAAGGCGGAACGCGAAGGAAGAAGCCGAGCCGGCGTCCTCTGAGTGGCTTTTGCCGAATGGCATAAAAAAATCTTGAGGCTCTAGGCCGAAAGATTTTACCAAAAAAACACTCAGCAATAGCCGGAATCGGATTCTGACTGGGAGTGCAGCCGATTTTCAGGTGACCTAAACTCAAAAATTAAAGGAATTTAAAATGGCACACAAAACAATAGAAGAATTAGATAAAATCGCCAAAGACGAATTGGCTAAAATTGCAGGCAAAGAACTTGCTAATAAAGACCGCATGGCAATTCCACAGATGGAAATGCCTAGCCGCGAACCAAAAGAACGCGCTCGCCAGATGGCAGAAGTTGCTCTTGGTTATACAGAAGATCAGGCTGTAGTAGAAGCTAACCGCTGTCTTCAGTGTAAGAACATGCCTTGTATCAACGGCTGTCCTGTTGGAGTAAAAATCCCTGAATTTATTGCAAAAATTGCTAACCGCGACTTTAAGGGTGCTGTAGACAAAATTAAGGAAACTTCACTTCTTCCTGCAATCTGTGGACGCGTTTGTCCTCAGGAAAAACAGTGTCAGGGTCAGTGTACAGTTGGTAAGGTTTACAAATCTGCAGAAAAGGCTGTTTCAATCGGACGACTTGAACGCTTTGTTGCTGACTGGGAACGCGAAAATAACAAGGTTACAATGCCAACAATCGCTCCAAAAACAGGAAAGAAAGTTGCTGTAATCGGTGCAGGTCCTGCAGGTCTTACTGTAGCTGCTGACTGTGCACGTGCAGGTCACGAAGTTACTGTATTTGAAGCATTCCACAAGGCCGGCGGTGTAATGATGTATGGTATTCCTGAATTCCGTCTTCCAAAGGCAATTGTTCAGAACGAAATCGACAATCTTAAGAAAATGGGCGTTAAGTTCGAAATGAACTTCCTTGTTGGTCGTACAGATACTCTCGATCAGCTTCTTGATGAAAAGGGATTTGACGCTGCATTCGTTGGAACAGGTGCCGGACTTCCAAAGTTCATGCGCATTCCTGGCGAAAACCTTATCGGTGTATTCAGTGCAAACGAATATCTTACACGCGCAAACCTCATGAAAGGTTACGATAAAGAACACGCAGCAACTCCAATTTACGAAGCAAAGCACGTAGTAGTTTGTGGTGCCGGAAACGTAGCTATGGACGCTGCCCGCATGGCATTCCGTCTTGGTGCAGAACAGGTAGACATCGTTTACCGCCGTACACGCGCAGAAATGCCTGCTCGTCTTGAAGAAATTGCACACGCAGAAGAAGAAGGCGTAAACTTCCGCTTCCTTGAAAACCCAGTTGAAGTTCTTGGAACAGAAGACGGACATGTTCGCGGTGTTAAAGTTCTTTCTTACGAACTTGGTGAACCAGATGCTTCTGGCCGCCGAAGCCCAGTTGCAATCCCAGGAAGTGAACACGAAATCGAATGTGACGCAATGATCGTTGCCCTCGGAAACGGTTCAAATCCACTCCTTGTAAAAACAACTCCAGGCTTGAATCAGGATGCCAAAGGCCACATCACAGTAGATGAAAAACAGGCTACAAGCAAAACAAAAGTTTGGGCCGGTGGAGACATCGTTCTTGGTGCTGCAACAGTAATCCTTGCTATGGGCGAAGGAAGAAAGGCTGCTGCAGGTATTAACGAATATTTGGCAAAATAAGATTTTGATTAAGAAATTAATTAAATTGCAATAAAAAAATAGCTACCGGTCGATAAAATTTATTTCAAAACCGCCCGCTAGCGGGCTACATGCTGCGATGCCTTGGAACTATACAGTTTGCCGCTTGCGCGGCAGCATCGCAGAATGTTTTTGAAATAAATTTTCTCTTCCTACCGCTATTTTTTTTGTAATAACGCCTTATTAAAATCCCGCTTATATCTTATCTTTAATCTATTTTTTCCGATAATTATAGTATGTCAAATGAAAATAAGAATTTAAAAGCAAACAGCGGTCTTTATGTTGCCGTTTTTTTTCTGTGTGTCGTACTTATAATCATGCTTTTTTTTGTAAAAAAGGATACGATTCTTTCTAATCTTAAAAAGACAAACTTTTTTGAGCGTGTTGGAGTTTCTACTCCTGAGTTTGTGCAGAAGCATGAAGAAAAAGAAGTCTCTGCCCCTGTTGCAGAAGAAGAATATGAGTTTGACCTTATGGGCGAAACGACAAAAGTAACTCAGATAAAGCCGGCAGAAACTTCTGCAGCAGAAAATAATAATGAAATTTCAGTAGAGGTTGACAATCCTGTTGACCGCGAAATAATGCAGGCTGTAAAAAATGCAGAATCGGTTAAGACAGACAGTCATGAAAGTGAACGTGCTGTAACTGTTACGACTCAGGACAAGGCTGTTCAAAAACCGGTTTCCGTTCCTGCGACAAGAAATACAAACCTTTGTTTTGTAACGATTGATTCTGACGGGAAAGTAAACCGCAAAATTATTGTCCGTTCTCTTCCAAAATCAGATTCTCCGCTTACAGATGCAATTAAGGCTCTTATTGCAGGTCCGTTGCCGGGAGAACCAAACTGCATGAATCTTATTCCTTCCGGAACAAGGCTTATTGGAGCTTCTGTAAAAAACGGAGTTGCAACATTAAATTTTAATGAAAATTTTGAATTCAATTCATACGGAATAGAAGGCTGCATGGCCCAGCTTATGCAGATTGTCTATACTGCAACAGAATTTTCTACAGTAAAGAGCGTTCAGTTCCTTGTGGAAGGCGAAAAGAAAGATTACCTTGGAACAGAAGGACAGTGGATTGGAAGTCCGTTGTCTAGGGCAAGTTTCTAGACTAGACTTGAATTCCCGGAACTTTTGCAGAAGTTTTTTCAGAGCCGGACTTTGAATTAAGGCTGTCCAGAAGCATGTTGTCAAAACTTTTCTGCAGCATTTTTGTTGAAGACAGTTCTTTGTTGGAAGATGCAGAATATCCAAGCGAACATGTAAGCGGCTCAACTCTGTTTTTAGAAAATGCGCTGCATTCACGTCTTATTGTGCGGAACAAATCTTCAACATCATCATGATTTTTAGCAGAAATAATGAAGGTAAAAAGAGAACCTCCTATACGGAACAGATTTTTTTCTATATTGCTCTGAATATTGTGCTTTAAAATCGAATTTTTCAATATGTTTGCAAAATTGACTACATAAAAGTCGGTTTTTCTTAGTCCTAGATTTTCGTTAAGCTGTTCCAGCCTGTTTATTCTTGCGCAGATTACAATCAGAGGTTCCATAAGGGAGTGATTCTGAGTAAGATAAAACTGATCAAAAGCTGTTCTTTTTTTGCAGCCGGTAAGCTCATCGGAATGGGCGGCATGATCAAGATGTTTCAGGTGTTCAGAATAGATGTCAATCTTTGTAAAAAGAAGGTAATATCCGATTTTCTTTTTTCTAAATGAATACAAATCAGTTTTTTTGCAGTAAAAAAGGTTTTTATCCTGAATTCCCGAAAGATAGAAGGTGTTTTCAGAAGAAATTGTTCCAAGCGTAGAAAACTTATCTTCAGAGAAAATGGTAGAATATGTAAAATTTTCATATATATCTATATCGTACTGCTTAAAAAATTGACGTGCGCTCTGGTTTGAATCAATATATGTATCTTTTTCTGAAAAAATGATGATTGGGAATTCCATTGAATCATACAGATTTTCCGTAACATGGCGCATTGCATATTCGCTTTTATGAAAATATACGATGATAAAAAGCACTGTAGAAAAAATAAAGAAAGACAGCGAATTGATGTGTTCCGGGAAGATCAGATAAAGGTTTTCGAAGAAGTTTTCAATTATGAATTTATAAAAATTCGAAATGAAAAAGTAGACTGCAACCAGAAGATATGCAATTGTAAGAGGTTTGTCTGCTGTTTTTCTTTTTAGTGCAGTTACAAGCGGAAGAAATGCCCCCAAAATAATTCCAGAGTAGCAGATTGTACTGTGAAAATAGTAATACACTGTTTTTGGAAAATTATAACCTGGATATGGGGTTAAAAGCATTTTTTCTGGAGCAATAAGAAACAGGTGATGAGTTGTAAAAAATTCAACAAAGCAGTTTAGAAAAAAAGTGAGTGCCGGAAAAATAAAGATAAAGTATAAATGTTTTGTTTTTCCCGGATTTGCAACAAACATCTTGATTGTAAATGCCATAAACGAGCAGATTGCAAGTTCTGCACATATATATATTGCCGTCTGAATAAAAAGAATGCTTTCTACATTATTCAGAAAACTTTGAATTTCGTCAAATATTGACCAGAAACCTAGGGAAAATTCTCCGATTCCGCAGTAGCGGCCGGCAGAGTTTTTTGGACAGGTGTGTACAAAAAGAATGCCGTAAATAAAGCAGAATATGGCGATTATTAGCTTAAAGAATAATGATTGACTTTCAAACATTTTTTTCTCTCTCTTAAAATATCCCGCTGTTTTCTGCGGGATTCGTTCATTTTAATCCGTTTTGCTTCATGATTTTGTTAAAATATGAGCGGTTCTTTTCGTAAACGCTGTAAAAAACTGTAAGCGTTACAAAATCATATTTTGAATCATTTTTCTGTGCAACCTTAAAGTTTCTGCTGAAGTTTTTTGTAGACGGCTGATAGAAAATTCCTGATATGGAAATGTTTCCGTCTTTTTCTGTGCATTCTGTACGCGTCCAGTCAAGGTAGCTGTCTCCTGTGCTTAACATAAACTGACGGATAAAAAAATCAACTGGCGCATATGGAATGGTTCCTGCTGTTATAAGGGCTGCATTGCCGAGCATGAAAACGTTTTCCATGGATTGAGTCCAGCTGGAATCAAGGTAAAAGGTTTTTCCGCTTTCTGTAGTAAAACTCTGCTCTTTTGTTTTTTTGCTTTTCGGCATTGCGTGCTTGTTGTCATTAATCTGTTCTGGAAACCCTTTGAACCGTTCAAAAGATTTGTCTGTTCCGGATGTAAGCTGACCGCATGTTACGACAAAAAATTCCGGGCTAGATTCTTCTGTAAAAACAGATTTTATGTTAAAGAGCGGAACTACGCCGTCATATTCAACTGTAACAAAACCGCCGAACTGTCCAAAGTGTTCGCTGTTTCGGACAATGCGCTTTTTTTCAGAAAGCGGACCTAACTTGATTCTGCGTGCGCTAAGTTCATAAAGCATGTCGTGAATGTAATTTACAAGTTCAGTTTCTTCCGGGGTAAAGCCGGACATTATTTTTTCTCCGGTCATTTCAAGATGATCGACTTTAGGGTCAACGGTAAAATAGATTTCAACGTCTGTTTCCGGCTTTTTCTGTGTCTTGTCTGCCGGAGCGTAATATCGTGCTGCAAAAGTTTTTTCGTCAAACTGCAGGATTCCGAAATATGATTTGCGCGTAAAAGTTTTGTCTTCGTAGTAAACGTACTGTCCCGGGAGTTCCTGAATGTAAGATGTAAATCCCGGCATTGCGTAAAGTGTAACTGTAAGGAATAAAGCTGTAATGGAAGATAATAGTTTTTTCATTTAAATAGGTGAATATCCGTTTTAAAAGATTTTCAGGAATCACCGCTGCTTTTTGCAAAGATGATTCCTGAATAAAAGTTTTATGCGTTTAATGCTTTAAGTTCGGCTTTTACAACAGCTTCAATTTCTTCTGCTGCTTTTTCTGCTGGAACAAGGCGTGAATCTGCTTCCTTGCGGAGTTTGATTTCTACGTTTGGAAGGTTCTTTTCGCCTACTACGACACGAACCGGAATACCGATAAGGTCAAAATCCTTGAACTTAACGCCAGGACGTTCATTTCTGTCGTCAAGAAGAACTTCTACGCCGGCTGCTTTAAGGTCGCTGTAAAGCTTGTCTGCAACTTCCTGCATCTTTCCTTCGTATTTAACTGGAACAACTACAACCTGGAATGGAGCGGTTGTCATAGGCCAGATGATTCCGTTTTCATCGTGGTGAGCTTCAATAATGCTTGCGAGTGTGCGGTCAACGCCGATTCCGTAACAACCCATGATTGGTGTAGTTGCCTTTCCGTTTACGTCGAGCATTGTTACGTTCATTGATTTTGTGTATTTATCGCCAAGCTTAAAGATGTGGCCAAGTTCGTTTCCTTTCTTTGTGTAGAAAGTTCCTCCGCAGTCAGGACACTTGTCGCCAGGTTTAACTGTGCGTACGTCTGCTGTCATAAAGGCAGTAAAGTCGCGGCCTGGTTCAACATGTTTAAGGTGGAAGCCTTCTTTACCTGCACCGGCAAAACAGTCGTGCATTTCTGCTGTTGAATCGTCCATGATTACAGGGATTTTGATTCCAACCGGACCAACAAATCCATGTGGAGCGCCAGAAAGGCGAAGAACATCGTCTGCTTCTGCAAGTTCTGCACCGCTTGCCTTAAGAACGGCAGCAAGTTTTGTTTCGTTTACATCCAGGTCTCCGCGGATAAGAACACAGAAATATGCTTCAGGGTAGTAAGTCTGCTTTCCTTCTGTAACAGTTTTTTCGTTTTTATAGAATTCTGTCTTAGAAAGGTCGATTCCTACGTTATATGCCTTGTATACCAAAGCCTTAAGGAATCGCTGTGGAGTAGTCTGGAAGAATTTTTCCATGTCTTCAATGCTGAAAACGCCTGGTGTTGCTACTTCTTCGTATGGAAGGTCTGTTTTTACCTGTGGTTTTCCGCTGTCATCAAGAGGAGTTTCCTTTTTGCATGCAGCCTTTTCTACGTTTGCGGCGTATTTGCAGTCAGGACAGAGGATGAGTGTATCATCGCCGACTTCTGATTCAACCATAAATTCTTCTGAGCCGGAACCGCCCATTGCACCAGTATCTGCCTTTACGCTGATTGTATTGAGTCCAAGGTGCTTAAAGATTCTGCGGTATGCTTCTGCTGCGTTGTTGTAAGAATTGTCGAGGTCTGCCTGATCTTTGTCAAAAGAATAAGCGTCCATCATTGTAAATTCGCGGCCGCGCATTACACCGTAGCGAGGACGAATTTCATCGCGGTATTTTGTATTAATCTGATACAGAGTAACCGGCAACTGCTTGTAAGAAGAGAGTCCTTCTCGAACAACTGCTGTTACAGATTCTTCTGCTGTTGGCGAAACAACCATGTCCTGTCCGGCGCGGTTCTGCGGAGTAAGCATTTCTCCGTTCATTTTGTCCCAGCGTCCGCTTTCCTTCCAGATTTCTGCCGGCTGGATTACAGTCGCTTTTACTTCAAGCATTCCGGCATTATCAAGTTCTTCACGGATAATGTTTTCAAGTTTTTTGAATGAACGGTAGCCGATTGGCATGTAAGTATAAAGTCCGTTTCCAAGTTTGCGGATCATTCCGCTTCTCATCATAAGCTGATGGCTTGCAATAACTGCGTCATTTGGCGCTTCTCTCAAAGTCGAAATAATAAATTTTGAAGCTTTCATAATTGTTCCTATTTTATCTTTTTTTTTCAGTCTCTTCTAGCACAATTCGTTTTTTAGATGAAGTGCTTTATACCATGGTGTTCAATACATTTAGTTTTTACGGCTACAATATAACTTCCGAACATTGCTGTAAGTACGTCAAATGCGGCTGCAAATGAACAGATTATTGGTGCAGCAGGTTTAAGCAGAAGGAAGCCTGTTTCAAAACTGCGGCTGTAAAGTGTACAAAGTACTGTAAGCGAAACAAAAGCGCCGCCAGCCGGGAATCCTCCCAAAAGGAATGAAATTCCGAATGAAGTAACGGTAATCCACAAAATGTCAGTGAACGGAATGTTCAGGCTGGAATAAGAGCGCCATATCATTATGAAGCCTACTGTAGTTACAAGGGATGAACCACCGCGCGCAAAAATAGTGAAAAGCGGATGTACAGTTCCGTTTATGCGCCTTCGTATTCCAAGACTTTCTTTACTGTGTCTGATATTAATTTGAAGGGCAAGATTTGAGTCACCGCTGAAAAATGCTGTAATAAGCGAAGTTATTGATGCATACAGGATTCTGTATGGGTGCGGGTCGTGGCAAAGATATTTTACGATGAGCGGATAAATTATTCCGGCTACGATTACAAAGTCGATGAAGAGCATGATAATCATAGGAGTGAAAACTCCGCTTGATATTACAGATCGGAACTGAATTGTCCAACTGCAGAGAATTGCAATCATTCCGTATGCAAGGAATTCTGTAAAAACAACGCTGATTGTATACATCAGTTTTGATGCAGAATCCATAAGGGCTGTGATAGGGCGGAAGAGTCCCTGATCAACGCAGCTTTCGATTCCTATAAGGACTGCAAATATATATGACGCAAGAAGGAATGTTCCGTTATTGAGCGTATCAAAAGCAGAATATGGTAAAATTGCGCGGAAAAGATCTGCTATTCCAAGAATGATTGTTCCGGTTTCTTTTTCTCCTGTGATAGGAATTCTAGGGAGTTTTACAATCAAAATGGAAAGAAGTCCGATTAAAGTCAGAATAAATGATGAGATTACGATTACGGCTCCTGTCCAAAGTCCTGTTTTTACAAGAAGCTTGTTGTCCCTGAGCCTGTTGAATGCAACTGTAGTTGTAAAGAAAACTACAGGAATAACCATGTATCGTCCGAAACGAACTGCAAGTTCGGTTATAAAGCTGATTCCTGCTGCAACAGTTGAATTATTTGCGGGAAGAATAAATGCACATGCGATTCCTAAAAGAGCCGCAATAAGATATTTGATCCATACTTTCATAGTAAAAAAATTATACCATAAAAGGCATTGAATATGCTATAATCGCAGCATGGGTAAAAATGTATTAATTATAGGAAAGAATGCCAGTGCCGTAAGCGATCTGGCCGAAACTCTGTCTGCCGGAGGTTTTTCTGTAGCGGCTGCAGACAGTGATTCTGAACAGGCCTCTTCTCTTGGCGGAGTTTCAGTTGTTTCATGGAATAAAGGTTCTGCCGTTTCCGCAAGGTCTTTAATCATTCAGACAGAAACAACGCTTGGTTATCTGGATGATTATATCTTTTATTTTGATTCTGCATTGTACGCAGGTGATTTTTCGTCTTTTACGTCAGATAACTGTCAGAAGGGCTGTGATGAAATGGTAGCGTCTTTTCAGTATGCAGCATTGGAAGCTATTACTAGAATTGAACAGAAAAAAAAGCCGGCGCGCCTGATTTTTGTATTAAAAGAACATCCGTCATTAAAGGAATACCTGCTTTCCTCTTCTGTAAAAAACGTAACGGCCGCTCCTTCAAATCCGTTTGTTGCTTCCGGAGAGGCTGCTTTTGCCAACTTTGCAGAAAATGTTGCGGCTTATGCGTCAGAAAAGGAAAACGTTTCTGTGCTCCTTGTTACAGGTGACATGCAGAATGAATTCATGCAGAAACAGAGCTCATTTGCTTCCTGGTTAAAGGATTATATAAATGCCTCTGACGAACTTAAGTCTAAGCCAAGTCTAAAGACTGCTGTTACATGGGTAAAAGCCGGCGTCAAAGCTCCGGGCGGCTTCCTTAAGTTCCTATAATCTTGCCGGATATTTTGGATTACGAACATTGTAAAAAAATCATTTTGTGGTATAATTAAGAGTGGATTCTTTGTCCTGGAAGTAGGAGATGGCAGAAAAAAAAGTTTTAGTTGATTCTGAAAAGATCAAAATGGCAATCCGGACAGGGCTGCCACTGACAATAATTACTTATACTCTTCCTCACGACATGGAAATCTACATGGGAGATATTCTTGCAGCCTTTCTGTCTGAACTCGGTCAGAATCACATGGTTCAGTATTTAACTTACTGTCAGCAGGAACTTATTACAAATGCCAAAAAAGCCAATACAAAGCGCATTTACTTCCGCGAAAAGAAATTAGACATAAACAACGAAGCAGAATATAACGAAGGTATGAAGGACTTTAAGCGGAATACGCTTAATAACATTGCCTATTACCTGGAAAAGCAGAAGCGCGCCGGTCTTTACGTAAAGCTCGTCATTCAGTACAGAAATAAAAAGATAAAGATGGAAGTTCATAACAATTCCACCCTTAATGTTTTTGAATACAAAAGAATTCACGACAAGCTCAGCAGGGTTCAGCAGTATACTTCTGTTGACGATGCCCTTAATCAGATTCTGGATGAAACAGAAGGTGCCGGACTAGGTCTTATCATCATGATTCTTATGCTGGAAAAAATCGGCATGACAGAAGAAAATTTCCAGATAATCTGTGAAAACGGCGAAACTATAACCCGTATAATTCTGCCGGTAAGTTCTTCTACAGAAAAAGACCTGGATATTATTTCCAGTGAATTTGAAAAGAACATTGATGACCTTCCGCAGTTCCCGGAAAACATTACCCGCCTGAATGCACTTTTAAGCGATTCAGAAGCAAAGATGTCCGAGATTGCTGTTCAGATTTCCAACGACGTTGCCCTTACTGGTGAACTTCTTAAGCAGGTAAACTCTGCGGCATTTGCTCTTTCCAGACCATGTAAAAATATTGCAGAAGCTGTAAAAATGGTTGGAATCCGCGGCATCAAGAATATGCTTTTTACTGTCGGCTCCCTAAAATCTTTTGCAGAAGTCGGCGGTTCAAACGAAAATCTGTGGAAACATGCATATCAGACTGCATTTTATGCATATAATCTTGCCAGAAACCTTTGCGCTGCAGACAGGGACATTATAGAAGACTCATATATCTGCGGACTTTTGCATGATATGGGAAAAATCATTTTTGAATCATCGCATCCGGAATTTCTAGACAACATAAAATCTGTCTGCGTTAAAAAGGGAATTAACTCTGAACTTTTTGAAAAGATTCTTTCCGGGGTAAACCATGGAGAAATCGGTGCAAGAATTGCAGAAAAATGGAATTTCCCGCGTACAATTGTTTCTGTAATCCGCTATCATCATGCGCCGGAACTGGCTCCGCCTGATTTTAGAAAACTTACATCCGTAATCTATATTGCCGATCTTATGATTCACTATCAGGACGGTGATGTTGAATTCTATCAGATTGATCCAGAAATTCTAAAGGGCTTTAACATTCAGTCAGAAACCCAGTTCCAGAAAATAAGCGAGAAACTGAAAATTGCTTTCAGTAACCGCATGAACTAAAGCCTTTCCTCTATATTTAATTGTTTTTTAAGCTGCTTAAATATTCACACCATTTTTGCATAAGGATTCCGAATGCAACGCCGACGTTAAGGCTTGCCTTTAGTCCAATCATTGGAATTGTTACGGTTCCGTAGGTCGCTCTTTTTAGAGCCTGCGGGCTTACACCAAGTTCTTCCGAACCGATTATGCAGATTCCTTTTTCTGGAAATTTAAATTCATCAATAGGGGTGCCGCCTGTTTCCAGTGCAAATACAGGAATATCTTCCGGCAGATCTTCTACGGCAATGCGTTCCCAGCCCATGGTTTCTATGCAGCCCATTCCGCTTCTTACGGCGCGCGGCTGTTCTGGATCTACACAGCCTGGGGAAATGTAAACCTTTTCTGCACCCATGCCTTCTGCTGTCCTGAAGATGGAACCAAGATTAAAAGGAGAGCGTATGTCTTCTGCGTAAACGGCTGTACCCGGATAAAAATTGCGTTCGATTACGGTACCGTCTTCTGCAAGCGGATTTTTGTGCGGGGCAATAACTAAATCCCATTCTGCCGGAAATGTTCCGATTATTTCCAGAAGATGATTGCGGGCGCAGTTACATACCCGGCGTTCATCAAACGGTTCAGCCTGTAAAAGTGCGCTGAGTTCATCGTAAGCGGTTTTTGGGAGTTTAGGGTCCTGCAGTACGATTTCTGCGATTTTTTTTGTGTATGCGGCACGACTCATGTTCTTAAAGTTGTATTCCATGCCTTTTTCAGGAATGCCTGCAATGTCCCGTTCAAGTGCCCCGAATGTAAGTGCAAGTTTTCGTCGTTTCTGTCCGCCTGAAAGCTGGTGTAGTTTCTGTGGTTCAATCATCTGGTTTCTTCCTGAAATCATCTTAAAACAAAAAGGACGGAAAATCTATTCCGTCCTTTGTTGAATACAAATAATCTTGTGATTTGGCTGATTAAAGACCAAAGCTTTCCATAAGTTTGTCTGCAGCAGAAGCAATTACCGAACTGTTCAGGTAATTTGGATCCTGAATTTTAGCCTTAATTTCTGCAATACGGTCAGCGCGAACATCTGGTGTTTCAGCAGCAACCTGATTCAGGTAAAATTCATCAGCTTTTGCCAAAGCTTCTTTTGAGATAGATACAGTATCTTCCCCAAAAGCGGATTTTTCTGTACTGCCTGTGCGTTTTGTACTCTGCACATTGTTGAGAGCATTAACTCTTCCTACATCAATGTTATTTATCATCATTTTCGTCCTGCCCCTCTACACTATAATTATCGGTAGAATCATCAGAAAGTTGAATATTTTTTGAACCAGAAATGAAAACTGCAAATTCACCTTTTATTGAAGTTCTTGCTGAAAAGTCATCACGCATATCTGCTGCTGAACCTTCAATAATTTCTTCATGCAGTTTTGTCAATTCTCGACCAACCACCACGCGGCGGTTACAATCAATATCGGCAATATCCGTCAGTAACTTTACAATTCTGAACGGACTTTCGTATAAAACAATCGCATTTCCTGTTGCAAGAAGTTCCCTTAGTCTTGAGCGGCGTCTTCCCGGTTTTGGCGAAAGGAATCCCTCGAAAACAAGGGTTTTTCCGCCGGCACCCGCAACGCTTACTAAAGTAGCAAAAGCACTTGGTCCCGGAATCGGAACAACTGAATGTCCTGCCTTTCTTACAAGACCGGCAAGGATGGCACCAGGATCACTGATTCCCGGAGTTCCTGCATCACTGGCATAAGCGATGTTTTTTCCTTCATCCATGAGCCGTATTATCTTTTCTGCGGCAGACTCTTCATTCTGAGCCCGGCACGAAATGAGCGGCTTGCGGATTTCCAGATGTGTCAAAAGCTGAAGGGTATGCCTTGTATCTTCTGCAGCAATTACATCTGCATTTTTTAAAGTTTCAACAGCGCGGTAAGTAATATCTCCAAGGTTGCCGATTGGCGTTCCTACAACATATAAAGTCGACACGTAATCATTATAATAGTAAAGAGTGTAATTATCAAGGATTCCACGCAATCTATAGATTTTTTTAACTGATTTTAATAGAATTAGATTATATATTGGTATATTTTTTTTGGAGACGGTAAATGTGTGGAATCGTAGGCTTTGTAGGTGCCAGCAATGCAGTTCCTTATCTTATTAATGGACTTAAAAAACTTGAATATCGCGGTTATGATTCCAGCGGAATTGTCGTTGGAAAAATGGAAAACGGCGAACCGAAATTCTATCTATATAAAAAAGCAGGAAAACTTCAGCAGCTTATAGGCATTCTTCCTAAAGAATTGAGCGGAACATGGGGAATCGGACATACACGCTGGGCAACTCATGGTCTGGTTACTGATCAGAATGCCCATCCTTTCTATTCAAATAATGGAAAAATTGCAGTAGTTCACAACGGAATTATTGAAAACTTTTCTACTTTGCGTTCGCAGCTTCAGAAGGACGGAGTAAAGTTCACTTCGGAAACAGACTCTGAAGTAATTCCGAATCTTGTAGAAAAATATTATGAAGGTGATCTTCTTACAGCTGTTCAGAAGGCTTTGAATGATGTAATAGGAACCTGGGCGCTTGAAATTACCTGCATTGACGAGCCGAATAAGGTTGTTGTTGCAAAACGCGGAAGCCCTCTTGTAATCGGTATTTCTGACGGAACTTACTACATTGCTTCGGACGTAAATGCAATTGTAGGAAACACAAAGCAGGTTATCTATCTTGAAGACGGTGATATTGTAGAAGTTTCTGCAGACGGACTTAAATTTCCTTTGATTCAGAACAACGATTACGCCAAGCGAATTGAAGAAATTACGATAAGCGCTCAGGAAACTGAAAAGTGCGGTTTTGATACTTACATGGAAAAGGAAATTAACGAGCAGCCTGAAAGTATTGAGCGCGCTTTTGCCGGTCGTTTTGATATGGAAAAGGCAACTGCAAAGCTTTCTGGTTACGAGGATGAAATTTTCCTGCGCACAAACAAGATTACTGCAATCTGTGCAGGTTCGTCGTACTATTCAAGTTTGTTCGGTGGCGGTTTGATTGAAAAATATGCGCGCATTCCTTTTTATGCAGAAATTTCCAGCGAGTTCGCATTTAAAAATCCGATTGTCGGAAAAGACGATGTTTACATTGCGGTAAGCCAGTCAGGCGAAACAGCTGATACACGCGATGCCATGATGGAAGTTCACGAAAAGGGCGGAAAAGTTTTTGGTATCTGTAATGTTCCAAGTTCAACAATTGCACGCGAATCTGACGGCGGTGCGTTCATGCATGCCGGTGTAGAAATTGCCGTTGCTTCTACTAAGGCTTTTTCCAACACTGTAATGATTTATTATCTTCTTGCTCTTAAGTTTGCGCGCCAGCGAGGAATGAGCAAGGAAGACGGAGCAAAATTCATTCAGAGCATTTTGCAGCAGCCGCGTCTTATTAAGGAAGCTTTGAAAAACAGCAAAAAGATGGAAGCTCTTGCAAAGAAATATTCAAAAGCAAAAGATTTTCTGTTCCTTGGTCGCGGTCTGATGTATCCGATTGCCATGGAAGGAGCCTTAAAGCTTAAGGAAATTTCTTACATTCATGCAGAAGCTTTTGCCAGCGGCGAAATTAAGCACGGACCGATTGCCCTTGTAAACGAAAATACTCCAAGCGTATTCCTTGTTCCTGACGATTATACACGCGAAATGGTTATTTCTAATATCAAGGAAATTAAAGCCCGCAAAGGACCGGTAATTGCAATCGGTACGGAAGGCGATAAAGAACTTGAATCTATGGTAGATGATTTTGTAGCGGTTCCAAAGGTTGAAAACAAGGATTTCTATGCCCTGCCAATGCTTACTCTCTGCCAGCTGTTTGCATTTTACATGGCAAAGGAACTGGGTTGCGACGTAGACCAGCCAAGAAACCTTGCAAAGAGCGTTACCACAAGATAGAAAACATACCCAAAATCCGGCATCTGCATATTGCGGTTGCCGTAAAAATCTGATAGTATAGAAGAACATTTCGGGCCATTAGCTCAGTGGTTAGAGCAGGGGACTCATAATCCCTTGGTCCTTGGTTCAAGTCCAAGATGGCCCAAAGCTCATTTTGCGCAAGCAGAATGAGCTTTTTTTATATAATTTCCTATAGCCACACGGAGCGTAGCGACGTATGGCCCAAAGCGCTTCCAAAACAGGAAGCGCTTTTTTTATTTTAAATTAATTTGCAATTCCGAAAATGCATGGACTTGAACCGAAACGAGCGCGCCGAAGGCGAAAAGTCAGCATGGATGCTGACGTCAGCGAGTGAAGGCGGGCTGTATGGAGCAAACACGATGTTTGCGACAGGAAGCCAAGTCCAAGATGGCCCAATAGTTTCGTAACGAAGTGAGAAACTATAAGTAAATCACTTCCTATGGCCACACGGAGCGTAGCGACGTATGGCCCAAAGCGCTTCCAAAACAGGAAGCGTTTTTTTATTTTAAATTCTCTTCTTCATTATTTACCATTATTTTACATTTCTGTAATCATTTCTTTTCTTTTTCGTTTTATTATTGTGCGGAAGTCCTGGAGCGGGTTTATGCGTACGGCATTTTTTTCACTGTAAGCAGTGGGAGGAAAACGATGAAGAAAAAATCTCTTGCTTTTTCAATCTTTTGCAGTTCATTTTTTATTGGAATTTTTGTTTATTTTATTTGCGCAGTTTGTTTTGCATCTGTAATGTACAGGTACTTTGAATCTGAAGTTTTTAATGACCTTAAAAACGAAACTTTCTATATAGAAAAATATATTGAAAACGGCAAGGCTTCCTATCTTTCTGAACTGGAATCTTTGAACCGCATAACTTTGATTCATTCTGATGGAACGGTTTATTATGACAGCTCCATGCCGGCAGAAGAAATGGAAAATCATCTTTTAAGGACGGAAGTTTACAGGGCTTTTGAAAACGGAGAAGCAAAAATTTCGCGCTATTCGTCTACAATGGCAGAAACAACTTTGTATTACGCAAGGTGCATTCCAAACGGCGATGTAATAAGGGTTTCTGACGGGCGATATTCTATATTTGTGCTGTTCCTTGGCATGGGCCAGGTCTTTTTGATTCTGCTTCTGGTTGCCGCTATAGCCGCTTCTGCAGCCGGAGTCTGGCTTTCTAAAAAGATAGCGGCGCCTCTCAATAAAATTGATCTTGATAATCCGGATTCCTCTTCTGTGTATAGGGAAATGGAACCGCTTTTAAAGCGAATTGAAGAAGAAAATTTTGAAAAGAAACAGCGCGAAGAAATCCGCCGGCAGTATACGGCAAATGTAAGCCACGAACTTAAAACTCCTCTTACAAGTATAAGCGGATTTGCAGAGATTTTAAGGACTGGGGAAGCATCAAAAGATGTAATTGCCGATTTTGCAGAATCGATTTACACAGAAAGTCAGCGCATGATTTCTCTTGTGAATGACATAATAAAACTGAGCAAACTGGATGAAAAATCAATTGCAATGGAAAAAGATGCCCTTAGTCTTAAAGAAATTGTTGCAGAGGCTTTTCAGGTTCTTAGAAGTGCAGCAGAAATAAAGAACATCAAAATGGAAGTCAGCGGCGAATCCGGGTTTATAAACGGTGTTCGCCCGGTAATTTATGAGATGGTTTATAATCTTATTGACAATGCCATAAAATACAACAAATTGAACGGTTCTGTATTTGTCTCCATTACGTCTGAACACAAAAAAGGTTACGGCGGCAACGATGAATCAAATGTAATTCTTACAGTTCGTGATACCGGCATAGGAATTCCGTACTCAGAAAGGGATAGGATTTTTGAGCGCTTTTACAGAATCGACAAAAGCCGTTCAAAAGAACTGGGCGGAACGGGGCTTGGCCTTAGCATTGTAAAGCACGCCGCAAAATACCACGATGCTTCGATTACGCTTAATTCCCGGGAAGGCGAGGGCTCAGAATTCACAGTAAAATTCAAAGTGACAGGACAGCATGAATAATTTTTTCAGAAACCATTGCACCGTTTGCCGTTATTGCGTCATCCACAATTCAGTTTTGCACATGCAAAACTGACGACAACGGTAGATGAATAATTTTTTCAGAAACCATTGCACCGTTTGCCGTTATTGCGCCATCCACAATTCAGTTTTGCACATGCAAAACTGACGACAACGGTAAATCAATAATTTTTTCAGAATCTATTGCTCCGTTGTCGTTATTATTGATAGAATCATCATATGAGTAAGTTTCTGTGCATATGTCTAAGTTCAACTTTACAGCGGACAGTGAATTTTAAAAAACTTTCGTTAGAGGGAGTAAACCGCTCGGAAAGTTACATTCTTGATGCATCCGGAAAAGCTGTAAATTCAGCAAGAGTTTTAAATCAACTGGAACCGGGCTGCGTAAGCATAATCTGTCCTTTAGGAAAAGAAAACAAAAATGATTTTCTGGAACTTGCTCAAAAAGATGAACTGGATGTTCTAGCGGTAGAAATCCCTGGAAAAACAAGGGAATGCTGGACACTGCTTGACCGCTCTTACGGAACAACTACAGAACTTGTCGTAGGAGAACCTGTTCTAAGTGAAGACTATAAGATTTCAGAAGAAGTGCTCCTTTCGCTTATTGGAAAAAAACTCCCTGAATTTGACGGTGTAATTCTTGCAGGAAGCTGTCCTGACTACTTTTCTCCGGGACTGCAGGCAACAGTTGCACGGCTTGTTGTTGAATCCGGCAAAACTTTTCTGGCAGACTACTGCGGTTCTGAACTAGTAAGGACGCTGGAACTTTGTACGCCACCGGTTATTAAGATAAATGAAGAAGAATTCTGCCGCACCTTCGGGCTTTCCGGCTTTATAGACGAGGCACACCTTAAGCGTTCTGTTTCGGCAAAAAGCTGGGAACTAAACAACGCCATAATCGTAACCCGCGGCAAAAATTCCACAGTCGCAGCGCTTAACGGCGAACTTTACGATTTCCCTGCAGAAATTGTTACAGCTGTAAATACGACCGCATGCGGAGATTCCTTCAGCGCCGGCTTTTTGTATGAATACGTAAATACAGGCGACTTTGAAACAGCCCTTGCAAAGGGAACCTGGTGCGCCGCACGCAACGCAGAATCTCTGCATCCGGGTTTCATTAAGAAAGATTACCTTGAAATCTAGCCTAATGTAAAATTTCTCGTAAATACTCATTATTTGTATCGTTTATTCCGAGAATGATTTCGGGATATTATCTATAATACATAAAATTTGACTAAACTTGATAATATTGTACAATATATTATTGCATTTTAAAAAGTTTGAGAGGTTATTATGAAAAGTTTTCTTAAAGGTTTAGGCCTTGCTGTCTTTGCTGTGTTTTCAGCTTTCTTTTTTTCATGTGATGTTGGACTTGGCGAAACAGTAGACGTTATGGCTCCTATTGTAAGCATAACTTACCCGCCTGCATCCAGCATAATCAGGGAAAAATTCTGTCTTTATGGAAGCTGGACGGACGATAAGGGCGTAATGCTTGTTCAGGTCAGCGTAAAAAATACCGACACAGGAAAAACCGTTTATTCCGGAAATGCCAGTGTAGGCGCCGGAACCTGGAATATCACTCTCAATAATCCAGATTCAGAAGGAAAATATCCTTTCCCTGACGGAAAATATACAATCGACGTAATTGCATGGGATACTTCCAAGCGTTTTTCAAGTACAAGTTCCCGCGCTTTTGAAATTGATAATACTCCTCCGCTTTTTGTAATTAAAAATCCTGGCTCAAATGATTTAACCGCTCCGTCTTCTTATGGTTCAATCTTTAAGATGAACGGTTCAATTGCAGAAGATCATGTTGTAAAGACCCTTAAAGTTACTGTATATGACCCGGACAGCACAGATGCTGACGGAAATCCATCTAAGATTGCAGAATGGTCTGAATCAAATGTAAATACAGCCGGCGGTACAAGCGTAACTTTTGCCCGCTATGATGAATCTAAGAATGATGACCTTCATAAAAATTATGCTGAAGTTTACACAAAACCTGACTCAACAGGTAATCAGAAATATTACTGTTCTGTACTTCTTTCTGATAATGCAGGAATTTACCGTACTCCAGGAAGCGACACTTCTGATTCAGAACTTGGAAATACAACAACAGCTCTCTGGCTTAATGATTCAATTTATGGTACAGATGCCGGCGAAAACGATCTTTTAAGTAAAAATGCGGCTTATCAGTACGAAATTGGTGACCTTCTTAAGATTATAAACGGAACTTATACCGGTTCTGGCGATTCTGTTAAGGCCCTTTCTGTACTTGAAGCAACAAAAATCGACACAACAACGAATGGAAACCGCCTTGCATTCAGACTTAATAAGGATGCAAGCCCGACTTACAACTTCCTTGGCTATTCATTTACTGATTCTGCTGCCGGTAACAAGGCCGCTGCCGGTAATACAATTACATTTAAGGCAGAATGCGGACGAAACGAAACTCAGTTCAAGCCAAAGACAATCAAAATGTATCTTGTCGGACCGTTTGTGCCTGTTAATAATGTATATCCGATTACAGATGCTATTCTTAATTCTGTTTACGGTGATGTTGAAACTTATCTTGAAAACAAGACAGAAGGTACAGATTACCATGTGATTTATAACGGAGCAGAAGAGTATCAGGGTGTTTCTGTAAGTTCTTGGACAGAAACCGTAAAACTTCCGGATGACATTCAGACCGGTTCATATTATCTTCTTGCTGCTACCGGTACAGACATGGATTCAATTGAATTTACGCCGAACGACGGAGCCAGATACGGATTTGCAGGCGTTTCTCAGGGTATTCCGCCAAGTTTTGATCTTTCTGACGAAACTAAGGCAAATGTTGCTGTTGATCATAAAAATCTGGACTTTTTGACATTGAGTGGAAAAGTTTCTTCCAGTGATTCTGACATCAGGGCTGTGTCTTATGTAATTACTGTTACAGACCTTGAAAATCAGTCTAAGCTGGTAGGTACTATTACAGGAAATCTTACTCAGAATTACGGAATTGTTTCCGGAACGCTTAGTTCCAACCGCACAATAGAATTCAACGTAAATGCTGCCGACCTGCAGAACAGTTCATACTCAGCAGGGGAAGATTATACTTCTGTAGATGCACGAAACGTTTCTGCATTGAGCGGCATACGCTATAAATATGAAATTGAACTTATCGGCGAAGATACAACTGGTACTCAGGGTACAGTAAACATTAGCTGCGTACTTGATAAGATTGCGCCGGTTGTTTCGGTTTCTGCGGTAACTCCTTATGTAGCAGCTTCTGAAAGCGGCCAGAAAGACCGTCTTAACGGAATAGTAACTGTAACAATGAAGGTTACAGAAACAAACCTTAAGTCATTTGATGTAACAGTTTCCTGCGATGATGCAAATGTTACAGAACTTACAGATCTTCTTGAAACAAAAGTTACTCAGGGAACAAATGCTGAATCAACACTTCTTGCAAAATTTGATACAGCTCATTTTGCTGACGGTACAAACGTAAAAATCAATGTAACTGCAACAGACAATGCGGGCAATACAACTCTTATTGTAAATGACGACTATATTGCAGACCAGACATCCGATCTTCCTGTTATTACAGTTCAGAACGGT
The DNA here is from genome assembly GCA_045123335.1 of Treponema sp. Taxonomy (GTDB): domain Bacteria; phylum Spirochaetota; class Spirochaetia; order Treponematales; family Treponemataceae; genus Treponema_D. The sequence goes on along the minus strand of JBGVIP010000061.1, from coordinate 9,531 downwards.
GCCATTCGTACAGACAAAACCGCCTACTTTAAGGCAGACGGAACTACAATCGACACTTACACAGATTCAAATGGAAATGAGGTTTCTTTAAAGGATTCCAACATGTTTACAGATTCGGGAATGCTTGTTTCTGTAACAGATGACGATGGAATTGATTCTGCATGGGTAGAATACAGAAAAGCATCTGAAACTTCTGCTTCATTTACAACACTTGGTTCTGTTCAAAAAGGAAAGGGAAAGACAAGCCTTACATTTACGTCAGACGTTCATAAACTTGCTACAGGAGAATATGTATTCCGCGTAATTGCAAAGGATGTTAAGGGTGAAATTTCTGTAAAAGGCGTAAAGCAGACACCTGCAGCCGTAACAAATTATGTTCCAAGTGCAGACGGCTACTTTATTGTTGTAGTAGATAAAGACATTCCAAAAATCAGTGTAGAAGGTTCCGGCGATTATAAGTCTGAAACTCAGGATATAACTGTAGATGGAAAAATAAGCGACAGTACAGGTTCTGTAAAAATCATAAAAGCTGCAAATTCTGATGGAACTTCAGGTGTAGAAGAGGTTGCTTCTGTAACAAGTTGTGTTGACCAGAAAAGCTGGTCATTTGATACAACAACGGGAACAACAACAAGTTCAATATATTTTGTTGCAACAGACAAGTACGGAAGAACTAGTTTTGTTGAATACATTTATGTAATCGATAAAGATAAACCGACTGTTTATCCGGGATGGACAGATGCAGATGAAAATTCATCTGTAGAAACTTATGAGTCCGGGGCAACATTCCATAAGAACAACACATTTACATTCAAAATTCCTATTTCTGATGAATGGATTAATAATGCCCATAATCCGAATGTCAGCGGAATTGCAAGTGTAACGCTTAAAATAAAGAATACAGATGCCAGCAGAAACGAAACTGAATCTGAGGCTGTAATGTCCCGCGCAGAAGCCAAGTCATATACTTATAGCGGAACAACATACCCGTCAATTTTCTATTACTATGCTGTAACTCATACGTTCAGCGACGGAACAAATAAAGTATGGATTACTGCTTTAGATAAGGCTGGAAACGAACTTGAATACAAAAATAATGATCCTTATACGTTCAATGTAGACGTACAGTCGCCGGTACTTACAGCAAGTCCTGCAACTGTAAATGATTATGTGCAGTCAAAACCAACCTTTACAGGAACAGCAACAGACGGAAACTTTAAGGAACTTAAAGTTACATACAAGCGCACTTATGCGGAATATGACAGTACAACAAAGAAGGTAAAAAATACAGCTTCAGACGGAAACGTAACTGTTCCTGTTGCTGCAGACGGTTCATGGACATGGACAGTACCGGGTGACGGAAACTACGCAAACCTTAAGTTTACGGCTTATGATGAAGCAAATAACTACACAACATCTGATGTATATAATTTTACGGTAGATGTAACAAACATAAAGCTTCTTTCTGTGGCTGGAACAGCAGACTGGAAGAACAGTGCAACACAGACATTAAAGGTTCTTGCCGGCGACTGGGGTAGCGCTGGAACTGCATATTCAAGCGGAATTGAAGAAGTTGCATTTACCCGTGCTAATCCAGATTCTACAAATGCATCAGGAAAATTGACACAAGGCGGTCTGCGCGGTTCAACAGGCGGCAGTCTGATTTACTATGAATACAATTCACCATTCACTGACCTTGCAGAGGGACAGACAACATTTACGGTTACTGCAAAAGATGCTGCAGGAAGAACAGAGGATTCTCCACTTTCTGTAAGCTACAATATTGATACAAAGGCTCCGACTGTAACAGCCGGAATAGGAAGCATTGGCACTACAGAATTTAAGCGTGTAAAGACTGATACAGCTGCTTCTTATGAAATTAAACTTGCTGCAAACGATACTAACGGTACTCGTTCTGTCAGCGGATTAAAAGAAGTTTCTGTAAAGAAGAATAATACTGCAATAAAACTTTACACTTCTTCAGATGTTTCTGAAGAAGGCGCTAATTCAATTACACTTAATGACGCTGCAACTGCGCTTACAAAAATTGAATCATCTTCTCCTGTAAGCTTCTGGATTAAGGCTTCGGACATTGCACAGGGCATAAACGAATTTACAGTAAACGTAACAGACCATGCCGGAAACACTGGCTCGACAACTGTTACATTCTACTATGACAGTACTCTTCCAAAGGTTGAATACACAAGCCACGCTGCTGGTGCAACTGTAAACAAGACAATTACACTAAGCGGAACAGTTTCTGAAGAAAAAACAGTATATGTAGCTGCTGGTAATGCAAATAACAGCGGAATTGATAAGTCTGCCGTAAAAGTTCAGTGGTCTACAAATGGTTCAGACTGGACAGATTTGACAAGCGACACAGATTACACAGCCGTAAACTTTACTAATTCAGACACTGCATGGGAAATTACAGGTCTTGATACAACTAAATTGAATGCAACTGCAACAAAAGCCGACCGTTATGTACGCCTTTTAGTTGTAGATAATTACGGCAACAGCAATACTAATTCAATTAAACTTGACGTTGATCAGAATTCTGACCGCCCGGTAATTGAACTTACTACAATTACTGCAATGAACGATGTAATTCCTCTTAGAAAGGTAAGCGGTACAATCTCTGATGATGATGGCGACTTAAACAGCCTTAAGATGTGGATTATTGAGTCTGGTTCATGGACTGATACTACTAAGGTTCCGACTGCAAGCGAGGCTAATGGCTGGACTTCTGTAGATGTTAAAGCAAGCGGAACATGGTCGGCAGATGCAGCAGAAAATGCACACAGCTGGCTCTTCTATGTAATTGATAAAAACGGCGGAACATTCTGGACTCAGAGCGCAAGCGGTGATTCGCTTCTTAAAGTTCCATATATTACATACGGTACAACTACAAAAGCAGATAATACTTCTGCCCTTGCATTCAAGGTAGATACACAGGCTCCTCAGATTACAATGTATATTTCTAATCAGGAGCTTGCAGCAGACGATTCTGCAGAAACAGATTCAAGCAAAAAATGGAAGTCTGCCGGAACTGTATTTGGTGGAACAGAAAATAAGCTTTACATCAAGCTTGAAGTTGTAGAGCAGAACATGAAGCCTGCAACAGGTACTGTTTACGCTTTGCCTTCGCTTAAGATAGGAACAAAAGATGTCTCTTCTTCTGTTGATTTGCTGGAACCAATCACTGTTGATTCTGAAAACAATAAGTATACTTATCTTCTTAAGCCGATAACTCTTGATAAAACAACATACGGAAGTTTTGAAGGTTCTGTAACCGTAAAAGCTGCTCTTGCAGATTTGTCTGAGCAGGAAGGTCAGGGCGGAACAAACATCATCCTGGATTATTCTGCACCACAGGTAGGAATTCTTAGTCCGACGGCAACAATTTCAGATGCGGTAAATGCCGAAGTTACTGTAAAGGGTATTGTAACAGACAGTTATTCTTCTATTAAGAAGATGGAATATGTAATTCCTCTTAAAAACGCTACGTATTCAGTGAGTGCAGGAGACTGGGCAAGCGTAAATGTTTCAAGTGCTTCTTGGGAAATTGAATTCCCTTCTGGTTCGGCAGAAACTTCAGACAGCTTGCTTTATTATGCAGTAAATAACACTCAATACGACGGTGTAGAAGATATATCCGGCAATCTTGGAATCTATAAAGTTCCTATGTATTTCCGCGTAACAGATTCTGTAGGAAATATTGCTGTAGATACAAATAATTTTGTTTACGTTGATCCGGATGGGGCAAAACCTAAGGCGTGGATCAATTCGCCAGAAACTGGAACTGTAACAAACGGCATTGTAACGGTATTCGGTGGCGCAAGCGATAATATCAGTGTTTCAAAAGTTTGTATTCAGGTTGACGTAAACGGTGACGGTGAAATTGATAGTTCTGACCGGGATTTGCTGGTTGCAAGTGATGAAGCTTTGTGCAAGAGTATTTTTGGTGCTGCTGCAACAATAAAAGAAGCTTCAGCTGATTCCAATTGGTATATACTTGCAGAAGGAACAAACAGCTGGAAATGTGCAATTGACACAACAACAGGATTTGCAACAATGCAGTCAACTGTTACTAAAAATGGATTCACTCTTAATAAAGACAGTAAGTATCTTATTGTTCAGGTGCGTGCAATAGACAATGATGGAAATACACGTGCATGGACTGCTCCAAATTACATTCAGCTTGACAGTTCGGCACCTTGGTTTACTGATATTGCTCTTGTTCAATTTGGAAGTGGAAATGCGGCTTCTTATGAAGAGTCTGAACGTATTACACAGCAGGATTATATTTCGGGTCAATATTTAAGTAATGTTACTGCGACTGCTAATGGAAAATGGTATCTTGCGGTAACAGTAGAAGCTAATTCGACTATAACAAGTGTTACTGCTTCTGCTGAAACTTCTACTACTGTAAATATACTGCCTCTTGCAGAGGACGGAACTACTGTTTTTGTAGCGGATTCTGCGGCTGCTAACTATGCTTCTAAAGATAATGAAAAAAAATACAGACTCTTGATTCCTTTGAAGACTTCTGAATCCGGCATGATTTCTGCAACGCTTAATGCTGTGAACAGTGCCAATGGAACTGGAACTCAGTCAATAAAGATTAACATTGACTCTACAGCGCCAAGTCTTTATACAACAAGCGGAGCTCAGACTTATGCGGCTGAAGGAAATCTTCGTATAAAGTCAAATGGTTCTTCTAAGAATCTGGGAACAAATCTTGATACGAATTCTGTTATTGAAAACAGTGACGGTTACTTTAATCTTGGTGATAAAGTTATGGAATCAGGTTCTGGACTTGATCTGGTTGCCTTCTTCTTTAATAAGAACGGTTACATCTATGATTCAATGATTAATGCAGGAAACGGCACTTATGAGACATTCTATATTAGTTCTTCAGCCGGATCTGGTTCATTGTACATAAATGATGATCATTTACCTGCTTACTCTTTGAGCGGTGTTTCCAGACCTTCTTCAGATTCATTTGCAGTTTCCAGCAGTATAATGACAGAAAGTGCGTATAAACATGTACGAAAGGGTGGACTTGTAAAGATTGCTGGAATTTATCATAAGATCAAGGAAGTTTCGGATTATTCTTCTACAATCACGGTAACATTTGCACCGTCTGTTTCAACGACATTTGATGATGTTGAGATCATTTTTGCTCAGATTGTTGATAACATGGGCGATGAAACTTTTGATTCTGCATATACATCTGATTATGAAAAATACAGGCTTCTTAAGAATGATGACGGCGATGGAATGTGCGAAACGATTTCTCAGACAAGTTCTGTGTACACATGGAATGCTTATGTTAATTCGAATAATATTATAGATGGAAATATTTCCCTGAATATAGTTGCAATGGATAAGGCTGGAAATATTTCTTATGGTAATGTTGTTTCTGTTGTTGCAAATAACAGACCTCGTATTACAAAGGTTTTCCTTGGAACAGATTTGAATGGAAGTGGAAAATACGACTTTGATGCCGATGAAGCACCGGTTATTGAAACCGGTAAGAAAGGTACAGCAGATGGTATTTCGTATGGAGAATTCAACTATTATTCTGCATATAACAGACAGAATGGAAATGCGGTTACTGCAAAAGTTCTTGCTTCTTCTGCATTCAAGGTAATTTCCGGTCTATGTATTGTTCCTGAATTTATTGGCGGAAACGGCAGCCTTAAGTACAATATAACTACAGTACCAGATCTTTCTGCATCTGGTATTCTTGCACCGAATAGTTCAGGTTCTCTTAAATCTATGATTTCAAGGTCTTCGTTGAATATCAATAACAAGGGAACTCTTCCGTTGTTCGGTAATACTGCAATCTCTGGAGATGGTGACAATGAAAATGCCGTTGCTTATGATGTAACTGATAATTCTAAAGTTTCTAAGGTCTATGCAGAAGATGGAACTACTGTAATAAATACTTATGGATCTGTAAGTTATTCTGACTTTGGCGGAATTGAACTTGACAGTAACGATGATCTTATAAGCGGAGAAGGACAGAAGAATCTTAAGATTACTTTCTGGGATGAAACTGACTCTAAACAGGATTCGTTCGGTAGCCAGTGGGCAACACTTGTCGTTCCGTTCACAAATATGACGGGTGAGACAAATAAACCTGCTCCTAAGATTGCTCCTTTCCATTGGAACAGCTCTACAGATAACAGTGTTTACATAAGTGGTGCTACTGCAGGTCATGTTGAATTTGAAGGTTCTATACTTACAGATACAAATTATACAAGCGGACTTCCGAAAGTTTCTGGTAAGGTCAAGATTGAAGGATATGTTTACGATGACGTACGCCTTGCTTCGATTTCTATGAGCGTATTCGGTGGTTCAAGTACTGTTGTAGGAAATTATTCTACTGGTACATGGTCACAGGCAAGTTCTTTGCCGACGGGTGTTGTGTCATTCGAGGCAGAAGATCTTGATATGAGCCAGAAAGGACACTCTGTGAAGTATTCTGTAGTTATTGATACGGAAAAATTGAGCGGTGTAGTAGGAACAGGAAAGGTAATTAAGATTTCTGCAAAAGACTGGAAGGGCAATGTTTCTGAATCTTCATCTGCACAGACATCTGTAGAAACTGCCGTCTGGGGTAATGTAAGTTCTGTACTTGATAAAGTTTATTACACAGATAATTCTTGTACAGTTCAGACTACCTCTAAGACAAGCTCTACTGCAACGGTTTACACTCCAACCACTGCTTACTATGCAATGGATGTTGTTCCTTATGTAACAGAAATTTGGACAGGCTTAAGCAATACAAAGACTTCAGCTCCTTCAATGTACTCACGGGCTTCTACTGGTGAATATGTTGTAAGAAATGGGGAAGCAATTTCTGTATTCGGATGGAACTTGAATAACAGTCCTAGTGTAAAACTTGGTTCTTATTCAATTTCAACTTCAAGTGTTGGAACGGCTTCTTCAATCATAAGTACATATACTGATGAATCGGCTAAACCTGTATTGGCAAGCCTTGGCGGAGCAACAAGCGGAATTAAGTTTACTGTTCCGGATGTTACTTCCGGCGCTTTGTCTATTACTGTTCAGAATATTCCTGTGCTGAACAATATTAATGACAATGATGTTCACGGAAATGCGGCCGCTGATACTGCAAATTATGCGGGCTACTACAACCGACGTCCGAACGGTCAGAACAACAATACTCTTACGGATGATCTTGCTCTCGATGTATGGAACTTCAAGCAGCCGATTACACCTGTAGGAGCTGCTGCAAACTATGTTCATATGAAAGTTGCGCCTGCTGATGCTGCTACTACTGTCGCTGGACGAATTGGATTCAGTTTCCGTAATGGTGCCGGTGTATGGAATATGCCTGGATATATGTATGGTGAAAGCACTCTTTACAGTCATACAAAGATTGGTGAAAACTATCAGGGCTTTACTTATAATACATTCACATGGAATAAGAATGGTAAACCTTATGGTGCCGCTTTGTGTTCAGATACGTCAGGTAATGATACCCAGAGTGCTAACTTCCAGTTCTTCTCAGAGGGATTTGGAATGAATTAAGATCATCTTAATTTTAACTATAAGAACTGTAAAAACGCACGACGTATTGAAAATACTAAAAATTCAGCAGGTACATATGATGAGCGCCGTGTTATGAGTCCTGCAATGGCAACTTACTATGCGGATAACAAGACTTATATCTACATGGCTTACTGGGATCACCTTGAGAACAGAATTATTTATCGTGTAGGTTCTGTAGGAAGTAGTGCAAATGATATTGGTCTTGGCTTGCGTGACTTGGCGGGCTTTACAGATTATGTATCTGGATCAGGTGAAGATGATTCAAAAATAGGTTCTTCTACTTATCCAAACCGCAATTCTACAGATTCAACTTATAAAGGTGACACTAGAGATGGAGAAAAAAGTGCTTATCATTATGTAAATGTTCTTGAAGCATTCAGCGGCGTAACTGATGCCCATGTTGCAATAGGTGCTTTGAGCGACGGTTCTGCAGTAATCGCTTGGTACGATGATGTAAGCTGCAAGCTTAAAATGGCAAAAATCACAAAGTCTCAGATGCTTAATACAACTTCTGGTTCTCGTTTGAATGAAATAACAGTTTCGTCAACAAACATTACTTCTAATGGTGGTGCTTATGTTTCTATGGCTGTAGATTCTTCTGACGGAATTCACCTTGCTTACATGAGCAACAGCGGCGCAAACCTCTACTACTGCTATGTTTCAAGCAATTTCAATACTAAAAATGAAGTTCTTGTTGATGTAAACGATGACGTTGGTGACAACTGTACAATTGATGTCGCACGTTCTGATTCATCAAGTCCATGGATTCCGACAATCTCTTATAAGAGTAATGTTGCAACAAGAACGAAGATTGCATATCCAGTATTCGCTTCTTCTGCAGGAACTTCTGCAAGACCAGAAGCCGGTGCAGATGCAAGTGGATATTACACTGGAAAGTGGGCGATTTGTACGCTTCCGTCTACAAATAAGTCAATCAGCGATGCAATCAGCGTAGGTTATAACAAGAACTGGTCTGACGGTACATGGGAAGACTTTGCAGGAAGTGAAACTGATACATATAAGCATACACCTGCTAAGTATACAATCTGTGATTCTGCAGTTGTATACGGTAACGGTACTTCAAACCCTGTAGTAGGTTACGCTGTAGCAACCGGCGCAATCGAAATGGCCCAGAAGAAATAAGCGTTAAAAACCAATGCGCCAGCATTGGTTTAGCTTATTCCTTAAAAAAGGCCATGTGAAGGCTGAGCCTGAGCCCAGAAGAAATAAGCGTTAAAAACCAATGCGAAAAAAGGGGCTGACTAATAAGTTTGAACTATAAGGTCATTGAGCCTGCGGCAAGCTCAGAAACTACCTGTCGAAGCATAGAAATGACCTTGTACGCAATGTTTTGTGGTATACTTCGAGCTCTTACGAGTTGAGAGCCTCAACCACCGCAAAACCAAATTTATTAGTCAGCCCTTTTTTTAGTACGGATATTGTTATGATTTTACAGAAATCTTTTCTTTCAGTTCAAGAACCTGCTCGACTGTCAAACCTTGTGCTTCTGCAATCTGTTCAACTGTTAGAATATTCATCTTAATCAGTTTTTCAGCAGCTTCCACTGCTTTCTGCTGAGCACCAATTGCAATGCCTTCTTCACGTCCTTCTTCGCGCCCTGCATCTAAATCGTATGCCCTCTGTCTTTCCCATGTCATGAACTGCATTTTGTTCTCCGTGCTTTGCTTTGCATCTGCAACGTAATTTTTTAGGTTGTTTGTGTAGTCGGTTGCAGATTATATTTTTACAGAAATCTTTTCTTTTATTTCAAGAACCTGATCAACTGGTAGATTTACAGCAGTAGCAATTTGTTCAGCAGTTCCTAAATTCATTTTAAGCAGTCGTTCGGCAGCTTCCACTGCTTTCTGCTGAGCACCAATTTCAATGCCTTCTTTACGACCTTTTTCTTCTCCTTCTTCTAAATCGTATGCTCTCTGTCTTTCC
>JBGVIP010000060.1:0-72525 GCA_045123335.1 Treponema sp. | reverse complement strand
TCCATTAAGAAAAAAAGTTCTTTTATCTTTTTATCCGTCTCCTTGTGATGCAAATCTGATTCTAAAAGATGTTTTTTGATATTATCCAGTTCTGCAAAAACATGAGAATTGTTTTGAATAAAATGTTTCATTTCTTTGAAGGTTCTGATAAGCATTTTACTCTGAGTGACGGCGAGTTCACCTTTGAGAACAGTCATAAGCATGTAGATTCCCTGCTCAGTGAAGGCGTAAGGTGCATACTTTATGTTACTTCCACGCCCCTTGTTCAAGGTCAAAATTTTTGACCTTGAAAGTTCTTGAATTTCTTCTTCACGTAATTGGAATCTAAAATCTTCATCAAAACGTTCTATGTTGTTTTTAACCTGTTGATTAAATGCTTTTGTTGAATAGCCATAGATTTCCGCTAAATCAAAATCCAGCATCACCTGCTGACCGCGAATAACATGAATCTTTGAACGAATAGAGTTTTCTTCAAGAATAGAAATTTGAGCAAGTTTCATTTTCCATACCATATTCCTTATGAGTCGCTTAATTTTTCAGCACCTGTCCAACCTCTGGTCTGAATTATGGTAAAGAAAATTAAAAGAAATAAAAATGCTGTTGTAACTGCACATAGTAAAACTACAAATTAATTGTTGGATATGGTCTTCTGTGCAGAAACTTTACAAATTAAATATAATAGTATTTTGAAGTAAAAACAATGGTGAAATTCCCTTACTCTTTTACAAAAGAGCCAATTTCAATAAGATTGCCTTCCGGGTCTGCAATGTAGCAGGTGCGCTGGCCCCAGGGTTCTGTTGTTGGCGGCATTACGGCACCGGCTCCTTTGGAAGTTACTTCTGCAAAAGTCTTGTCTACGGCGGCATAGTTTTCAACGCTCAGTGCCGTTTCAAAATGTCCGTGAATTTTGTCAGCATAATTAAAGCGGGAATTCGTCATCTTTTCAAAATCGTTTCTGCCGTAAAAAAGAAAGAGGGTTCCGTCTTTTTCGAGAAAAACGTTTGATGTATTTTCATCTTCTTTTATTTCAAATCCAAGTACATCACGATAAAAACGAATCATCTGAGCCATATCTTTTACAAAAATTCCAAATCCATCAAGTTTCATAATAACTCCTATAATGTTGTTTTAGAAAAGCATAACGCCGCTTTGCTTTTTTGTATTGTAAAAATCCGACAGGGCTGCATTTACTGCATCAGAAAAACTCATGCCGTGAAATTTCTTGAAATCATTAAGAAGGTGCGGCTGGTCAAAGTATCCGTATTTAAAAACTGCATCCTGAATATCAAAATTTTCTGAACGGCATATATCCTGCCACAAGCTTTGATAACGGACAAGCGAAGAAAACTTTTTAGGAGAAAGCGAAACGGTGTTTTTAAAAAGCCTTTCCAGCTGCCGCTCGCCTGTATGAATGTCTTTTAATAACGACGAAAGCGGAAGTGAACCCCGCGTGCGGATCATCTGAACTACGGCATCAAGTACAAGTGAATCCTGTTTTGTAATTTTTCTTGAAGGCATATTGAGTAAATCAAGCAAAACTTCTTCGCTTATGTTTTTGAATTCTGAAAGAGTCATGTTCTCATGAATTTTTCTGCAAAGCATTTTTTTGGCTGTTGCAAAATGTTCTTCCAGATTGAAAAATCCGTTTGCAGTATCTGCCAGCGGCTCGTCGCAAAAATTGAAAGCCTGCCACGCGTAAAATCTGATTCCAAAAAGCCGCCTGTGAACAATGCCGGAGTTTTTTGAGCGAAACATTTTGTCTGTAGTACCGCAAAATCCCATGCCGGAAATTTCCCGCTCGTCTGAATTGTTTTCATTTTCATCTACGGAAATGATTATATCTGCGCACGCGTCTGGAATAATCACAGAGGAAAAATCATTTACATTTGAACCGTCATTCCATGTTGTCCAGAAGCAGCGTACAAACGGAGCAAGATTTTTGCACGGCAAAAGTTCGCTGTAACCGGAATGAGAAAACGGCGTTGCGGTTATTGGCAAAAACATTCTTTTATTATAAAGGACTTTCAAGAATTTATCAGCGCAAAAATTACCTTTTATTCTTTCGCAGAAGTTGTATCTGTTTTCTTACCTCGTTTTGCAATCGTGTTGTTTGCTTTTGTGTAGTCGTCCTGTGCAGAACGGATTGAAGCGGAATGAGTTTGAACTGACTGCATTTCATCGGCCGGATTCTGCATCTTGTCGGAAATGTAATTCCATTCTCCCCTTCACGCACTATAATTGAATCAAGAAGAAAAGGGTACTATTATGAAACAACTTATTGCTTACTGCGGCTTGGACTGCGAAAAATGTGATGCTTACATCGCCACACAAAACAACGACCAGGCTTTGCGTGAAAAAACTGCAAGGCTTTGGAGCCAGATGAACGGTGTTGAAATTACGCCGGAAATGATAAACTGCGACGGATGCCGCGCCCTCGGACGAAAAACGCCTTATTGCGACAGCCTGTGCCAGATTAAAAAATGCGCGCAATCAAAACAGATGGAAACCTGCGGCAGCTGCGGGCAGGTGAAAAACTGCCCGACAGTCGGAATGGTCATCATAAACAATGACGAAGCAAGAAAAAACCTCGGGATATAAAGAAAATGCTGGATAAAGGAAGGCTTGCGTGAAAAATATGATTCGTCTGGCTATCTGTATTCTTTCGCTACTCAACCTGCTTTTTATTTGCTTTATGATTCTGCTTCCTTCGGGTGGCGGGAAAGTGCCTGCCTCAAAAAATCCGCGCTCTCTTTCCGAACGGACAAGTCTTGAAGTGGATGGAGCAAGGCTTGGGCTGATTCTTTTATCAGAAGATACTGACAATCCCCTGCTTCTGGTTTGCGGCGGCGGGCCTGGAATTCCCCAGTATCTTCTGGAGTCTTTTTATCCGTCTGCACTTTCTAAAGAATTTACAGTCTGCTATTTCGATTACCGGGGCACGGGAACTTCTTTCGATAAAAATACTGTAGCGCAGGATATGACCGGGGAACGCTATGTAAGAGACATTCTTGCCGTTACTGATTACCTTTGCGAACGCTTTTCACAGGAAAAGATTTTCATAATGGGGCACTCCTTTGGAACTTACGTCGCCTTGAATGCAGCCTTTCAGCATCCCCAGAAATTCAAGGCTTACATCGCCATGTCTCAGATTACAAATCAGCGTGAGTCAGAATACCTTGCCTTTGACTACATGAAGTCCCTTTATGAAAAATCCGGCGACAAGAAGATGATTAAGGCCTTTAGCAAATACAATATCCGCGAATCAGGCAAAGACTACAATGAATACTTCTTTTCGGGGCTGCGCGACAAGGCCATGCACGAACTGGGACTTGGAACGGCAAGGAACATGCATTCCGTAATCATGCAGATTTTCTTTCCCAGCCTGCGCTGCCGGGCATACACTCAAAAAGAGAGAATTAATATCTGGCGCGGGAAAATCGCCTCTCAGAACTTTCCGGTTGCTCAGGATGCGATTTCAAGATTCAACGCGTTCGAGCAGGTGAAGTCACTGGAAATCCCGGTTTATTTTGTTGCAGGAAAATATGATTACACCTGCTGCACGGAACTTCAGAAAAAATACTATGATTCTTTGAAAGCACCGGAAAAAGCCTTCTATCTCTTTGAAAATTCAGCCCACAGTCCGCTTTACGAGGAATACGAAAGGGCGGAAGAGGTGTTGAGGGAAATAAAAGGCAGGTAGTCACTCAATGCATAGTCCTGCATACTCCTGCATTTCATCGATAAATTTTGCATCTTGTCGGAAATGTAATTCCATTCTCCCCTTCACGCACTATAATTGAATCAAGAAGAAAGGGGTACTATTATGAAACAACTTATTGCTTACTGCGGCTTATGCCGAGCGAAAGGGCGAGCGAATCATACTGTCCGGCAAGGCGGTCTTGTATTCGGAAGGAAATATTCTGGAATAGATGGGAGGAATGATAAAAATGACAATCAATTTTCTTTTCTTTGAGAATTATGAGACTCTTGATATTTTTGGACCAATTGAGATTCTTGCCAGGATTGACGGCGTAAAAACCAATTACGTTTCTATGCAGGGCGGGCTTGTAAAAAGCAGGCAGGGCTTCGCAATTCAGACTTCGGCAATTTCAGACGCTGAAGAAAATGCGGTTCTTGTGATTCCGGGCGGTCAGGGCACTAGAGTTTTTGTAAACGACGAGCATTTTATTTCCGAGCTTAAAAATTATTGTGAGAGCGCGGAATATGTGCTTTCAATCTGCACCGGTTCGGCACTTCTTGCAAAAACAGGCCTTTTGTACGGACGCAAAGCCACTTCCAACAAAAAAGCCTTTGATTGGGTAAAAACAACGTCGCAGAACGTAAGCTGGCAGAAAGAGCCACGCTGGGTAAAAGACGGAAAGTTTTATACCTCGTCAGGCGTTTCTGCAGGAATGGACATGGCACTCGGCTTTGTAAAGGATTTGTTCGGCGAACATAAAGCTGCACAAATTGCAGACGACATTGAATATTTTATATAGAAAAAAGTTGGAGTAAAAATATGTTTGAAAGTGATTTTGCAAAAATCGGGCCGGAGAAAAATTCATCATAAAAGATTTTGAGCCGGCTTATATTCCTGATGCGGAAAGAATTCTTAAAGAAGAATATTCCGCTGAAAAGAAAAAAGTTCCTTCGCTGCCGGAGGAGTCTACTGCGGAATTATTGAACTGGCTTTCGACAAAAAAATATAAAAAAGCCGCCTTTTACGGAGAACGTCTTGTGGGCTACATGATCTTCGCAGATGTCTGGGACGGATTTTTTGGACTTTGCAAAGGAAGCTTTTCTTCTTTGGGAGGAAGCGCGCTTTCTTTTGGCAGTGAGCCTGGAACCTACCTTCTTTCTATCTTTCGCATAATCAGCACGAAGCTCACGGTCAAAAACACGAATGTAACTCCCCAGCTCAGCGGATAAGAATAGAAAATGCACTGATATGTATGGAAGCGCGGAATCTGGAAAAATGTTGAAAGATAAACGATTCGAAGCCCGCATGCACCAATCAGCGTGATAATCATCGGAAGAACTGACTGCCCGATACCGCGCATCGCAGCTGTCATCGTGTCCATCATGCCGGACATGAAGCAAGTAACAAGAATCACCGAGAGGCTTAACATTCCCGCATCGATGACCGCCGGATTCTCAGAATAAATTCCCAAAAGTGTTCTACCAAAAGCCAAAGCCCCCAATCCAAGCACGAGTCCCACGACAACAACGCTCGCCTCACTAATTACGACAAGTCTCTTGATTCTCTGGAATTTTTGAGCGCCCATATTCTACCCTGCAAAAGTGAGGGTTGCATAGCCCAAACTTCCCATTGAAATGCCAACAAATTCTTCAATGCTCTGAGCCGCAGAAGTTCCAGCTACCATTACCGAACCAAAAGAATTTACCGCTGACTGAATCATTACATTCGAGAAGTTGAAAAGCATACTTTGTAAGCCCACAGGGATTCCAATCTTTATGATCCGCTTGAGAATCGGCAGGTCGAGCCGGAATTTGCGCAAATCAAGACGAAATTCTTCATCTTCGTGCAGCAAGATCCAGACAATGCAAAAAGCCGCGAATGTTTGCCCCAGAACAGTTGCAAAGGCGACGCCTGCAACATCCATCTTAAAGAAAACTACGAAAATCAAATTGAGAATCACATTGATTATACCCGCTACGAGCAAGATGTACAAAGGCCGCTTGGCATCACCCTTCGCCTTGAGCATACCCGCACCGAAATTATAGATAATAGTCGCCGTGATTCCGCTGAAATAAATTTTGAGATAAAGAGCCGAGAGCGGAAGCACATCCTCAGGGGAGTCCATCAAAATCAAAATCCGACGAGAAAGGCTGATTCCAACCACAGTGAGAATAAGTCCTGCAATCACGCTCAGAACCATCGTTGTATGAATCGAGCGGTTAAGTTCCTCTTTATTGCCCGCCCCCCAGAGAATTTGCAGCCACAACACTACACCCCACACTTGCCCTAATAAAGAAATTGACCAGCAAATTAACCATGGAGCTTGTGGACCCGACAGCAGCCAAAGAATTGTCGCCTGCGTAACGCCCCACGACGACAATATCCGCTGTAGTAAATAGAAGCTGGAGAATAGAGCTAATAATGAGAGGAACAGAGAATTTCACCAGCTTTGGGAAAATTGTGCCCTCAGTCATGTTTATCTGGTTTTTCATAACAAAGTATGGCAATTTTACAAAAGAAAAATCGGATTGAGAATGTATTTTTTACAAGATACATATTTTTGCAGATGAAATGCACAAAAAAATTCTCAGAATATTTTAGAATCTTTCTTGACTCTCCCCTTAGGGGATAACTTAGACTTCATATCAGTTGGAGGACGAAATCTTATGCTGAAAATCGGTGAGTTTTCAAAGCTGTGTCAGATGACTGTAAAAGCACTCAGATTCTACGAAAAGGAAGGCCTTCTGATTCCTGCTTCCGTTGACGAATGGACGGGATACCGCTTTTACACGACTGAACAACTGAGGCAGGCGGCAAAAATCAAATCTTACCGCCAGCTTGACTTGTCGATTGAAGAAATCAAGGCAATCTTTAAAGGAAATAATGCGCGCAAAATCCTTGAAGAAAAAGCCCTGCAACTCCAAGTTCAGCAGAAAGAAATCGACGTCCGTCTTTCAATTATCAAACATATTTTGGAGAAAACTACTATGAAGTATCAGGTTACCGTAAAAAATATTCCGGAGCAGATTGTCTACGTTGTAGAAAAGAGGCTCGCAAAATATTCAGATATGATGCATGTAATTCCTGCAATTGGCGAAGAATTCAAAAAGCTCAATACAAACCTTAAATGTGCGGAACCGCCTTACGAATTCTGTGAATACCCGGATGGCGAATATCGGGAAAACAACGTTCTTATCCGCCATGTGGAAGCCGTTACCGACTTTGGACAGGAGAGCGAGAATATCAAGTTCAAAAAACTTCCTGCCGTAAAAGTCTTAAGCATTTTCCATAAAGGTGCTTACGACCAGATTGGCGAAGCATACGCTTTCATTATGAAATATGCCGAAGAAAATGGCTACAAAATCGCAGGACTCAGCCGCGAATGTTACATCGACGGAATCTGGAATAAGGATTCTGTTGACGACTGGCTTACAGAAATTCAGCTTCCGATAGAGTAATGAAAGTTCCCGTCTGTCATACGGCAGACGGGTTATAGTTTTTTACTTTTTGGTATGAAGGATTTTATAGCTTACTGCGGTCTGGATTGCGAAACCTGCGCAGCTTGTGCTGAAATGAAAATCTGTAAGACACTGTCTATGATTACTCAGCATAGTCCAGATACGCTGAAAAATTTGCATGGAAATTAAACAGAAGGTAATAGCATGAAAGAGAGATTTAAATGTAATACAGTCGGGCTTTTTACTACTGACAACAAGGCTACGGTTGATTTTTATACAAAGGCTTTTGGTTTTACGACAAACTGGGACGGCGTTCAGCCGAATGTAGAAATGTTTTTGGGCGAAATGAAAATTATTCTTTTTCCTCGTCTTGCTTTTGAAAAGATGACTTCGCAAAAATATCAGTATCCACAAGGATTTAACGGTACAATGGAATTGGCGTTTGATGTACCAAATTATGCTTCTGTGGACAAGGAATATCAGAATGCACTTGAACATGGGGCAAAATCTGTTCTTCCTCCGACTACAGAGCCATGGGGACAGCGTACCTGCTACGTGGCAGATCCTGACGGCAACCTGATTGAAATCGGCTCGTTTACGGAATAGAAAAGATTATAAATCCATCGGAGAGTATAAAGATGCTTGAACTTGCAAAAGATTTTGAACTCGTAAGAGAAAAGTACATCAATGTGATTGAAAATACACCCGGCATGGAAGAATATGCCCGCTGGGTTTGTGGTCAGCATCCAACCGATGCAATGCTTAAATCTTAGGCTTGAAATAGACTTCGTTTCAAAAGTAAATAATGACATTCCTTTTGTAATTATTAAACATCAAGTTTATAACGCTTCAATTCAGCAAACGGTGAACACTGATACACTGCAATTTCATTGATTTCAGTTTCTAAAGGCAGATTGATGCTTTCTGCAATCTTGAAGGCCTTTTCAAACTGGCTCTTGTTCAGCTTTGTGGCAAGGGTAGTGTGAGGGAACCAGATTTCCGGCAGGTAGTAGCCGTTTTCTGCTTTTTCAAATTCTGGAAGAAGGATGGTGTGGAGTTCCTCATTCATCTGCGCGAGAAACCCGACTTTTTCAGGCTTCAAGAAAAGAACTTTGCCATTGAAGTTCCCGATTTCTTCGAAATGTATAATTCCAGCTTTCTGAGATTTTGCAAAGTCTTCAACCATCTGAATCAGTTTTGCTTCATCTTCTTTTGCAGCATGAAAAGCACCAATTGTTACATGTGGCGGAATCTTGTTTTCAATAATAAAGCTGTTCCCAGTTACTTCAGCAATGGCATTCACTGCTGAAGTAATGATTTCATTTACATCCGGCGTAAAGTGAAGAGAAACTGCGTAGGTGATTAAAGAAGAATTGAACATTAATTTGATTTTAACTGTTTTGAATTAGTTTCGCTACAACCAAATTTTTGGTATTTATTTAAAAGAATTTGACTGACGGATTCTGATAGCAATATCAGCTCGGTCAGCTACAAGCCTCTGATTTTCAGAGGCTCTATTTTTTTCTAATATGACATTAGTCTAAACCTGTGGCTTACGCATGTTCCCCATGGTGATTGCATTTAGCCGCAAAATTAGGCTTAAGTTCACCCTTTGCAAAAAGCTCTGCGGCTTCGTCGGCGTTGCCTGTAATTCCCGGCATTTCCTTTAATCCTGTTGCTGCAATTGCATCGATTGCACCCTGGCCGCGGTTTCCAAGAATCAGGGTTTCTACTCCAAGACTTTTAAGGTATGGAGGAAGAGCATGATGTCCGTTTCCGCCGTTATCAATTACTTCTGATGAAACAATTTTTCCGTCTTCAATCTGATATATCTTAAAATATTGAGTTTTTCCAAAATGCTGGAATACGTTTCCGGTTTCTTTTTCGTATGTTGCGGCGATTTTCATATGGACCCCTTATAAATGTTATATGATTGAATATAATAAAAAACTTGGAATTGGACAAATAGATTATTTTCCATACACCCTACAGGCAAAGCGACGCAGTAAAAAAACATTCTCAAATCTATTGATTTTTTCTTTTAATTTCTGTAATTTGATAATCATTCTCAAATTACAGATAAAAATGCATAAAATGATTTATCGGACAAAACAGCAGAAAATTGTGTTGAATAAAAGATGTCTCTTTACATCTATTGCAGCCTGCCTGATATTTGCAATTATCTCTGCACTGACATTTGAAGTTTTCCACTGCGAACATGAAGCAACCTGTCACGAAGAAGACTGTCCTGTCTGCCTTGTTCTTCAGATAATCCGCGCAAACAAAAAAACAAGCCCGGTTTTACATGCTCCAAAGGCAGAATTTATAAGTTTCTTCTATATAAATATCATTATTCTTTCTGCAGCACTTATTGTACCGACAACCCTTGTAAAGCAGAAAGTTAAACTTGTGATTTAATGCCTGATTTTTTCAAACTGCAAGATTTGCCTTGCATACCAGACTTTTTGTTATTGAACTAAGTCCGCTCTGACCAGCGGGCATACACAGGAAAATCACTATGAATAAAAATTATAAGAATAAAAAACCTGTAGTCCTCATTACGGGCTACCTTGGATCTGGAAAAACAACTTTGCTCAATAATCTATTGCGACAGGAAAAACGCCGCGTTGCCCTGATTGTAAATGATATGGGAAGCATCAATGTAGATGCAGAAATCCTCAAGAAAAACGGTTCAAATGTTACCGAATGTCCTATGTTCGAACTGCAGAATGGCTGTATCTGCTGTACTTTGCGCGACGAGTTCATCAGGCAGATTGAAAAAATCTCTAATCTTGATACTGTTGATGTAGTTTTTGTAGAAGCATCTGGGATTTCTGACCCGGGCGCTGTTTCTGCAAGCTTCCTTGCCTACGAAGCAAACTATCCAGATACAAACGTTTATCTTACTTCCGTTGTTACAGTTGTAGATGCAGACAGAATTTACCGCGAATTTCTTGATGACCTTAAAAAGAGGGCAGATAGAGAATCTACTGACGAAAACAATCTTACTGCAGAAGAAATTTCTACACTCATTGTTGACCAGATTGAATTCTGTAATTTTATCGTTCTTAACAAATGCGACCTTTTGAATGAAGAACAGCTTAGGGAAGTTGAAGCTATTATCCGCGACTTCCAGCCGCGCGCTCCGATTTTCCACAGCGTAAACGGCAACATCGACATTGACCAGATTACAACAACAGAACCGTTTAATTACGAACAGATTGATTCATCGTCTGCAATTCAGAAAGCAATCAACAGTTTGAACGAACCAAACCGTGCAACTCAGGGATGTACAGGCGAATACGGAATTTCAAGCTTTGTTTTTGAAGAAAAACGTCCTTTCAACCGCGAACGCTTTATGAATTTCGTAAATAACAATTATCCAAAAGAGTTAATCCGCGCAAAGGGCTACATCTGGTTCAGCGATGCCGATGCAAAGGTTCAGCTTTTTGAGCAGGCAGGCCGCAATTCATCTGTAATGACAGTTGCCTACTGGATAGATGCGCTGGAAGAAAGACAGAAGCAGGAATACCTTGAATACAATCCAGATGTAAAAAAGAACTGGGATGAAGAATTCGGCGACCGTATAAATCAGCTGGTTATCATCGGAAAAGGATATAATCAGAAAGAAATCAGGGCTGCACTGGAAAGCTGCTTGGATGAACGGGCACTTGCTTAAGCAGGCAGATTGTTGTGCAGATTAGAGTTTGAAATATTATGATGTCCGCAACCGGGTGACTAAGCCATCTGAAATCACTCGGTTGTTTTTATAAAAGATAGATTGTTGCTGAAAGAAATAGCAGATATAATATTCGCATGGAAAAGCAAGCGTCTATTTACCACCACCTAAAAATCAGTAAAATCATATATTAAAATGGTCTCCAAGAAGGAGGCTATTTTGAATTTATTCGCGAAACAAAAGGCAGTTGAGAAGTCCTAGCTTGAAATGAAATCAATTCAAGGCAGCTGGCAATGCTATTAACAGGAATTGATTTTCCAGATTATT
Source organism: Treponema sp. (assembly GCA_045123335.1). Taxonomy (GTDB): domain Bacteria; phylum Spirochaetota; class Spirochaetia; order Treponematales; family Treponemataceae; genus Treponema_D. The sequence continues at coordinate 61,361 of JBGVIP010000060.1, read as the reverse complement.
TTGGAACTCTTAAACTTTCATTTTTGTCTCTGTTTGGTCTTACACCTTGCAGTTCAACAGAAGTAATTGCACGTTTCTCATGGTCATGGCTTTATTTTGTATCTTACAATTTCTTCGAAGCTTCAATTATTATGAATGTAATAGTTGGTGCTGTAAATGAAACTCGCAAAGAAATAGATAAAGAAGATAATGATGGAGAATCAGAGATTACATTAGAGCTTCTTTATAAAAAAATTGCAGATTTGGAAAACGAATTAAAATCTAAGAAGTAATTTTCTTAGACATATTCATAATTTTATTCTTCCATTCTGAAACTAACTCTTCTGGTTCAATCGGTTCAACTTCATCACCCCAGCCTAAAACCCATCGCAGAATAGGTTTAAATTGGCTTGCTTCAAATGTAAGAATAAAGTTGTCTTCACATTCTTCTACGGTTTGATTTTCTCCCCAAATTCTGTCCTTTGAGTAAAGCCAAGCATAACTATCTTTTTTTAGCTTAATGGAAAAACGCTGCTTAGATTTATCATTGTAACATCCAAATGATCCAGAAATAGTTTGCAGAAAGTCATAATCCTCAGGTAAAGTGAATTTTTCAATCATTGCTCTGATACTGACATGTGAAATTCTTGATAGATTAAAAAGCTTTTTACCTTTATGACCAATGCTTATACAATCGCCCCATAATTCCCAGAGACCATTGTCGTAAATTAATTGATAAGGTTTTACAGTATATGAATTAGGTTCGACTTTTCCTTCACCGAGATATGTAATATTGATAACTGAATTAGAATCAAGTGCCTCATAAATTGTTTTCCAAGTATTTGAATCGATGTCTTTTTCCGGTGCTCCTAAAAAAACAATTCTCGAAGAACTGTTCCAATTTTTGAATTCTTTTCGTCGACCTCTTGTAAACCCTTCTTTTTCTGATTCAATAAACTTTTTTGCCTGTTCATAAACGGGTGAGTCTTTTATTGTTTCAAGAAAATTGGAAATAATATTTATACTTTCAATACTCTGTTGTACACGATCTTCGATTCGTTCAGATACTTCTCGAAATGATTTTATCTTTCTATTATTTTCATCAAAATAATATTTCCCATCCGTATCCCTTTTTATCCATTCTTTTTGCAGTAAGGTTGGTCTGATATGTCTGTAGAGGTTTTTCTCACTTGCTCCTTTTCCCAATCCTTCTTTTTTTAAAGCTTCGGACATCTCTTTTATAGTAAGTCTTTTCTTTTCATGAATAAGGAGTTTTTTTAAGAAATCAATTTGGGCTTTTTCATTTTCAGCCGGTCGTAATTTTTTATCAGTTTCTTGTGCATTGTCTTGGATGTATTTATCTATAAAAGCCTGCTTTTCTTCTTTTGAAGGGTTTCTATTATGTTCTCGAAAAAATTTTCGTTCATAAAATCTATATTTTTCTTCGGCCTCCTCCTCAAGGTATTCACGTTCAAAATCGCTTATATTTACTTTTTTCATAAAAATCCTGCAAAAACTTTGTATTTTGTTTATGTTTCTCAAAATTTGAGAATGCTTAGTTATAGTATAAGACCATAAACTGAATTAAACAAGAGAAAATATGGAGGTATCATTATGGCATATACTCTTAGAAAGGAATTAAAAAGAAGAAGATCTGGTAGAACAGTTAAATCTGCTGAAGCTCTTATTAAAAATGAGACTTATGCAGTTTCATTTTATTTATTCCATATTTTTCATGATAAAGCGAATCTGACTATCATAAATGATAATGATGAAGCCATTAAACTTTTTCTTCAGGTCACTAATACATTAGATTTGACAGATCGTCTCAATCAGGTTTTAAAAGTCGAAATTAATAATCTTGAAAAGCAGAATATTTTACGTCCTTTAACCAAACCTGCTTCAGAAGAGTTGGTATTTGATGATTGTGATATTCCGTTCACTTATGATCTGGATAAAAAAATTGAACGCACGATGCGCCATTATGACCGCGTTGATGAAGTATTAATTAATCTTCACCGTGTTTTATATTGTTCTGAAAAGCCTGTGTTTTCTTCAATTATTAACACTGTAGTTTTTGGAAAAGAAGATGAAATTGTTTTATCTAATAGGATAAATCTTTCTAAAAAACAGAAAGAATTTGTTTATGATGTTTCAAGAACAAAATTTCTTATCGAAAATGTAAAGCTTTCAGAAGAAGAAGCTCGTTATATATTGCTCCAGTATCGTTTGTATTCAATAGATGAATTGCATGATATAAAACGAAGTTGTGAAAATGAACTTCGTAATTCTATGTCTGATATCTTGGGAATTACACAAAAAGATTTGGCTTTTATGCTTCGTAGTGACCAGAAATTAAAATCTTATGGTTTTGTTGATAGTGATGGCGATTATGATTCCTCATTAAATGAATGCATTGAAACACAGAGTATTGAACCTTATTTCAGTGATCTTTTAAAAACATTTGATTGTAATGATGCCTACGCAATGGATTCGTTTTCTGTAAAAGAAGAATCATTAGAAATCTGTACAGATTTATTAAAAGGAAATAATCCAGTTTCTATTCTTTTTTATGGTAAGCCTGGTAGTGGTAAAACCGAACTTGCAAAGGCTTTATGTAAAGAAACTGGGAAAAAAGCATATATATTTAAGAATGAAGCTGAAACTGATGAACGTATGAATATCTTAGGACGACTTGTGTGCCTTCTTTCTATGGAAAGACAGGATTCAATCATTATTGTAGATGAAGCTGATTCCCTTATAAAAACACTGGATTTCTCTTTCTTTGGCCCTGTTCCTTCTAAAAATAAAGGTACTATCAATAAGATGTTGGAGAATAATAAAGATAAAGTAATTTACATTATTAATCATCAGCATCAAATTGACGAATCAACCCGCAGACGTTTTACTTTCAGCATAAAATTTGAAGCAATGCCCGTTACGCAGCTTCATGCAATAGCAAAATCAAAAATTACACCAATGAAGCTATCAGAAGAAACAAAACTTCAGATTTTGGACATGTTCGATAAATACCATCTTACAGGGCAGAGTGTAGACAACATTGTAAAAACCATAGAAGGAATGGATTGTGAAGATGACGAAGTCCTTCTTCGTAAAGTAAATATTGTAATGAAAGAAAACTCCCTTCTTTTAAATGGTAAGGCAAAAATGCGGGAAACTGTAAAATCAGAATATGATCCAACAGTTTTAAATGCAAGCATGAATCCTTTGCAAATTGTTGAAATGGTGCAAAATGCTGCAAAGTTTGCAGAAAAAAATAAAGGCACAGAAAGCGGTATTCGAATGCTTTTCTACGGATTAAGCGGAACTGGTAAAACAGAACTTGCCCGCTTCATTGCAGAAAAGCTAGGTAAACCAATTCTTCTAAAACGTGCAAGTGATATTTTTGGAATGTTTGTCGGACAGAATGAAAAGAATATTCGTGATGCTTTTGCTGAAGCTGAGGCATCAGATTCAATTCTGTTATTTGATGAAGCAGATAGTTTCTTTACCGATAGAAACCAGGCTCAGCGTAGCTGGGAACGCTCAACAGTAAATGAATTCCTTACACAGATGGAAGAATTTTCCGGAATCTTAATCTGCACAACAAACCTTCGTAACATCATGGATCCAGCTATGCAGCGCCGTTTTCATATGTTAGTCGAGTTTAAACCTATGAAGTTTGAAGGAATTAAAAAGATGATGGAAAAATATTTTCCGGCATATCATCTGTCGAATAAAGAAATTGAAGAACTTGAAGATTCTGAAAGCGTAACTCCTGGTGATTTTGGAGCTCTAGCCGGTCGTATTCGCTTTATGAATCAGGATAATGTCAACTCGGAATACATTCTTGAAGAATTAAAGAAACTTCAGGAAGAAAAGAAGAATCAGTGGCATGAAGAAGGAAATTCAAAGAAGGGTAAAATTGGATTTACCGCCTAAGACGTGTAATTAAGAATCTTAATAAATTGATGTAAATAATTACTAGAGGTGAAGTTATGGAAGATGCTGTAACAAAAGTAAAAAGAATGTTTAAGGAAATTGAAGATTATTATGAAGACATGTTAAAAGAAGCTGGAGAACTGATAGAAGAAGGTAAAAGAATTTGTAAAATTGAGAATACCAGAAAAATACAAAACGAGGAGAAAACTTATGGAAAAGACTAATGGAAGTTTTGAATTAAGAAAAGATGGAATTACTCTTTTTGTAAACTGGGATAAGAAAAACTATCAAGTCACTTCAACCATAGGCGGGATTCAGTTCTCAGAATACAGTCACATGATGTTTATGTGTCCCAGATTTTTTACTGAAGAAGATGTCAGAAAAAAGTGCGTAGAATTAATACCAGATTTCCTTTCTGCTTACAAAATCATTATGGAAAACAAGGACTATTTCAGCGAAAAGGAAACAACTCTCATGCAAATGAAAAGCAAGATGCATGAAGAAATACAAACACTCAACGAAAAGAGGCGCGAACTTAAACAGCAGCTGAAAAACGGAACACTTCCTAAAAAAGAATATGATAAGCAATATTCAGAAATAAAGTACAAAAAATCCGAAAGTGTTCAGACAATCTCAGATTTTATAACATTTACAGCAAAAGAAATAACAGTCTCAAATACCCGCTGTTGTAGCATCATAAATAATTATCTAAATGATATTCTCAAAAAATGAGAATATCATGTTTTATATTATAGGCATAAGTCAGGAGGTTCTTATGAAAAAGACAGATGTTGATCCATTAGATATGTATACAAATGGTTTAAAAGGAATAACTCTTGCAGCTACTATGCTTACATTTTCTATTCTCTGCCAAGAGATAAGAGATGATTGGCCTGAATGTGAAAAGGTAAAAAAGGCTTATAGTAGTTTTGATAAATCAAATCGCAATGATTTAAAAGCTAGAAATATTTGCAGCTCTAAAACATCTAGTTTAGGAAAATCGTTTCTAAAAGAAATTAAGGCATTTAAGCAATTACCGGAAGCGAAAGATGATGATCTTCAGGAGATGATTAAAAGCTCCATTGAAATTACAGCATCAATAATTTCATAAATAGGAGGAAGCCATGCAGAGATTCTGGGCTTATGATATAAAAAAAAATAATTACATTCCTACAGTCTCAGAACCTCTATCAACTTTCCCGACTATTATTGATTCAAAAAACATGAAGGTCTGGTGCCGTTCCTGTCATCGCTGGGAGAATATTCAGGCTTTTTCACAGAATGTACTCAAGGCAGGATGCGGCAAACTCTACACAGGACCTTTTACTACTAACCATAGTGTGTTTTCTTACGGTTTCGATATCTCACATAAAGATAAAACTTTTTATATCCGTATTCAGTCTCAGATTGCTGCGACAGATTACCGCCGGCTCTTAGAAAATTATTTTGAAGTTAATCTGAATAAAAGAAAGCTTTATAAAAACGGTATAGAAACTTTTGAACGTGAAGAAATCTCCGGACTTCTTTGTAAAGAAATTACAAATCAGATTATGGACTCAATCGGCAATGAATACAAAAATCAATATGGAATAAAGCCGACTGTTTCTTCTTCGCTTAAAGGCTTTTCGCTGGTGCTTGGATATATGCTTTGTCCGTTTAATGTAAACTTTTTCATTATTTGTCAGCACTGGGGGCTTAATCCTTATGATGCGGACTTTACATCGCTTTCTTCGGGAAATACACCAAATGCAGAAAATGAAATGTTTGCCTGCCTTGGAATAAAGCCTGTAAAAAGCGTAAGAAAACTGTATCAGAAATTTCCTCAGGGAATTATAAGCTATGCAGCGGTAAAAGACCTTGGAATTACAGATGTGAATCTTTTAATGAAGAGTGCAAATCCCAGATGGTATACATTTTTTAAGTACTATATGATTTCCTGCAACAATGGAGAAATTAGGTATACAGTTCAGGGAGCCCTCAAACAATTTGTACAGGATATGCTTGCCATTACAGCTCAAAAAACTTTATGGAATTCGCTGGACAGAACTGTAAACTACTTAGTAGATAAGACAGTTTCAAATTTTTATATAACTGATGGAATGCAGATGTATCTTGGTTTTTCAGAGCATCTAACCGAGAAGGAAAAACGAGAAATCTTAAGCGAAGGCTTTAATAAATACACACACGATTTTCTTTTGCGAAGAAATAATGAACTGAATGAAGAAATGCGAAGAAATAGAACGGCTTCTTCGTTAAAAAAAGCTATGGATACTAACGTCACCTTTGATATTGAAAAGTCATTCCTTGACCTTGAATATAAGGCAGGTCCGGCTTTTAAGAAAAACTCAAATGGCGAAATGGTACCTGTCAAAGATGAAGAGCGTTATTGTTTCTTTGTAGCCAAAGACAGTTACACCCTTAAAGTGATTGGCAGCGAAATGAGTAACTGTGTTGGCTATGGGTATAAACGAGACGTACAGGAGCGTAGAGCAACAATTGTTTATGCAATGCACCAGGGAAAATATAAAATCTGTATAGAGGTAACCCCAAAGTTTTCAATACGCCAGGTCTATGGTCCTCACAACAGTCATTTACACGGAGAAGCCTTTGAAGCTTATTCAGAGTGGTGTAAAGAAAAACACATTGTAAGGCAGAAGGCATTTGCTTTTTAATTAAGGAGTGTGCTTATGAGAACAATAACAGGAACAGCCGTTACATCTAATGGAATATGCGGCTTTGGCTATGTAGATGAAGGTCTCCCAAAAGAACAGGCTCTTGCCAAACTTAGGGAAGAAATGCAGAACAATCCGGCATTTTTGATGTTTCTTTCTACACTTCCCAAACAAAAGCAATATGAAGTTGTAAAGGAAATTGTAGATGCAGTAACTGGTGAAAATAAAGAACTTCCAGAAAAATGATTGTGAGGTGTTATTATGACTATTGAAAAAGAACTTGCTATTACATTTGGATACATAACGGAACGCTTTAATAAATTATTTAGTCTAATCGACAGATTCATGATTCTTTCGGCTGCAGAAGACTTGGCAAAATGTAATTTTTCAAATATACGGAAAAACCATGTATCTGGAATGATGAAACGATGGACCAAAGATGTTAAAAAAGTTTTTGAATCTAATAAAGAAAAATCGATTACCGCTGATAATATAAAATTGCCCGACCAGTATGAAACCACAATTAAAGATTTTTCAAAACGTTTGGAAGATTTTAATATTGCTGATGTAAAAGCATATCTGGAAAATATTCAAATCGAACTTCTGAAGCATCAGGGGAATGAAATCGTATCACAATAGTTGAACATGATAAAAGATGCGTTAATCAGAAATCAAGAACAAGTTCTGGAAATTCAGAGATTAATTAATGAAAAATATCCTAATCTATCCTCCGTTACAGAAATTGATAAAAGAGGGGAGTAGTATGCAAAAAGAAAAACCGCGCAATAAACCTTTTGCAAAACTTTATATCTGGATTCGCAATTTTGATGTTTATAAAGGACATAATCCGTTAAAACTTCTTCTGCATCATATTGCCTGTAGAATGTGGGATTTTCAAGAAGACCGTGACTTTGATATGTATTTCTTGAATAAACAAAAGACACAGATAAATTATATCAGTTTTCCTCGCTATCTTTTAATGTCACTGTTTTACAAAACTGAATACACCAGCCAATGGTGGCAGCGTTTAGCTGCATATATTCCTACAAAAGATTTACCGCAAGGTCTTCGTATCGAAATTGTTATGTATAACACAAACGATGCAAGAGGAACTCCACACTTATCTCTTTTTCCATACAAACATAAAGACCGCGAAGGCTGGGAAAACAAATACGATTTAATTACCTGTGTGAAACTGACTGATAATCTTCCTGAAACAATTGATGGAATTGTACAACTCGAAGGAAATCCTGAAGTTCCGCTTGAATATAAAAATGCGGTATTACAATGGGCAAATGACGACGACAACTGGGAAACTGCAAAAGCTTCATGGCAGCATTGTAAAAAGCGTTTTATAAAAGAGGTTGATATGGAGAAAATTACAAATGAAGAAGTAATCGAATTAATTCCTTCAAAAGATGTTCGCGAATATCTTAAAAAAATTAACTGGCAGTTTAGCGAACGTGACAAGGAATTATTGTATCGCTATTTGAAGTTAAATGAAGAACCTGCTTATTATGATGATTATGTTCCGGTTCCTTATCCTTTCCGTAGTGGAGATATTATAAAAGAAATTGGAAAAGATGAATTAGGCATAATGTCCAGATACAAGAATGATGATTCTTTCTATGAAGATTTTAATCGCCTGAAAACTTATGATTGTCTAGACTGGACCGATACAGGCTGCACCCGCATCGATTTTCTTTCTGAAAATGGAAAATTTTATCATGCCCATATTAATGCGATTTATTTAGAATATGCTGAGTTTCCAAAAGAATTAATAAAGGATATGACAGAAAGCTATTACCGGTCATGTATTCGTATTGCTTCAAACTTAATTCGTGGTACAGAAAATTCTATTGAAGATCTTCAGATGGTTTGTGAAGGATATGCAAAAGAGAATCTCAAGAAATGAGAATCATCTATGCTACTGTAAATAAACAAATCATTAGAACCAGGAGACTTTTTTAATGGAGAAAATTGAACTTATTAAAACCGGTAAAAAAGAAATTGATAATCTTATCAGTGGATTTTATGCATCAGAATTAGTTATGATTGCCTCACGACTTGGACTAGGAAAAACGACTCTTCTTTGTGAACTTGCAAAAAATATTTGCTCCGAGCGTGAAGGTGTATTTTTCAGTATGCAAATAAACAAAGAAATGGCTTATGCAAAATTTTTATCCTGCATATCAGGAGTTCCGGTCAACGATATTCTAGAACAAAAGGCAGCTACTCTTGATGCAGAAAAAGTATACGAAAATTTGAAAATTGAACTGTTTGATGACAGCCGCATAAAGTTAAAAAAACTAATCTCTATCATTCGTAAAAAGGTCAACAAACAGGCTGTAAAGATTGTATTCATAGATTATCTTTGGCTCATAGTTAATGAAAAATCTAGAATACCCTTGTATGCACAGTATGCCAAAGCAATAAAAAGCCTGAAGCTTCTCGCGAAGGAACTAAATATTGTAATTATTATTACAAATCCTCTGTCTAGAACTGCAGATTATGAAGTTCCAAATATGAAAGATATCCGCGGTGGGGGAGGATCAGAAGACGTTTGTGATTTAATTCTTTTCCTTCATAAGGAACAAGATGAAACAAGAAAGATAATAGTTGCAAAGAATAATAGAGGCAATTTGGGGGAATGTGTTATCTAAAGCATGAAAGATGACAGATATAAAGTGACAAAGGTATCTTAGAGGAATTACACTATCGAAGTTTTAACTATTTATTCTATATATAAAATAGAAACTAAAAAATAGTAACTATTTTATATGTACGCCGTTGGCGATAATTTAATCCTAATAATTTGTAGGTCCTTATGTATAAAAACTTAAATTTCTTTGCCTCTGAGAATCACTGCTATATTATCTGTCCATTTTGTCAAAAAGAAATGGATTATGGTAAAATAAATGCAAATTTATCTCGAGGCGAAACAGATGCAGAACCATGCTTAAACTGTGGAAAAATGTTGACTTTAATCAGCATTGGGGATGGTCTACAAATTGATTCCTAATTCATTATTCCCCACTAATATGGCCCCCCTGATATTTGTGGGGAACAATTTTTTTGTATTTATGGAAAAAATGGCATTTTTATGTAATAATAAAAGGATAGTATAACTTTGGAGTTGTTATCATGGTTGAAGTAAAAGATTGGTGTGTAAAAGATATTGCTGAAGCTTTAGTTTCAAAATCAGATGAAACAATAATCAATAGTTCAGGAATAAAAAAAATTGAAGTTCCAATGTATCAGCGAAATTTAGTTTGGTCTGATGCTCAAAAAAAACTCTTCATCGACTCACTTGAGCAAGGATTTCCAATTGGAACTTTATTATTATACAATGCACCAACCGGAACATTTAAACTAATTGATGGATTGCAAAGAAGCTCAACCTTAAAAGATTATATTAACAATCCAACTTTCTACTTCGACTCTTTTACTGAAATTGACGAAAATACAATAAAAGAACTTTATGACAATTTCAAAATAACTTTAGAATTTAAAAGTTTTGAAGAAAAAGTTAGAACTGACATACAAAACTTTATAAACAGTATGCAATTTAAAGATGTTTCACCAGAAAATATATCACTGTTTTTGGTTGAAAAATATTGGTCTGAAAAAATTGAACTTAATCAAATTAAGTTTATTCACGTAATTAAGGAAATTTTGAAGTATAATATAGAAAAATACAAAGCAAAATATGAAACAATAGCAAATACTCGAGTTCCAGCTATTATCTACACTGGAGATGAATCAAATTTACCAACCGTTTTTGAACGCATAAATAATAATGGAACTCAATTAAGTAAGTATCAGATTTATGCTGCAACATGGGCTACTCGACAAAAGCCAATAACAGTAAAAAATGAGGAAATTGTAAAAAAAGTAATAGAAAAATATGATTCATTTATTGAGGAAGGTTATACTTTAGATAATTATGATAAAGAAGAATTATTAAGTTCAAAGAATCTTTCAATGTTTGAATATGTCTTAGGTTTTGGTAAATTTATAGCATCAGAATATGACAACTTATTTCAGGCAGACAAAAATGCGCAAGATATTAATCAAATTGGTTTTGAATTATTAAATGCTTGTTTTAAAAGAGATACTGCAGGAATTAAAGACTTGGATAAAGAACTCTATGAACTTGATGATATAAATGATTTTGAAAATAAAGTTCTAGAATCAATAAAGACAGTTTCTGAATACATTCGTCCTTTTATAGAATTTAAAGGAAATAAAAGAGCAAATGCAAATTCATCTACAATATATCATTCAAAATATCAGATTATTTCTATTATCGCTTTTGTTTTTAAAGAAAAATATCATAGAGTTGAAAATCATTTTGAGGGAATAGATAAACAAATTTGGACGGACAAGAACAAAAAGTTAAAGAGCATTATCCCACAAATTTATTTTTTCGATATTCTTAACCGAAACTGGTCAGAAGGTAATCAAGGTAATTTGCATTCCGTTATTAATAACAATGATTACTATTTAGTCCCAATTTCAAGAGAGAGATGGGATTCAACATTAGACAATTGGTTCATTACGTCTTTAGATAAAAGAGATTATAAGCAGGTAAAAAACCCGCAACCAATCGAAAAATTATTTCTTAATTATGTTTACTCTGATAAGTTTTCTGCAAAAGATGAAAAATCACAAGATAATTTTGATATAGAACATCTTTGCACTAAGAAATTTATGAAAGATTTGATGATTAAAAATAAATGGGAACAAGGATTACCAGTAAGTTCCATAGGAAATATTTGTTATCTACCAGAATATGATAATAGAAAAAAGCAGGATAACACTATTTACCAAGATAAGAAGTATTTAAAATACTTAAAAGAAAATGATAAATCTTTGAAAGATATAGAAGAAAAATTTACTCTTACTACAGAAGAAAGTATGGAATGGTTAAATAAAAAATATAGTCCGAACGACTATGACAAGTTTTTTGGATTATACAAGCAATTCCTAACAAATCGTTTTAATAAAATGAAAGTTGTTTTTTATAAAACACTCGGAATAAAAATTGATAGAGAATCTATCGAAGATATCAATTAAATGAAATAACTTTTTATCATCCTTCTTCCATACCTATGTTCCTTCCCTGGAACATAGGAGTCGTAGTACTCAATTGTATCGCCATACTCGATTTTGGCAAAAGCATAGAACAATTCGTCGGAAGGTTCACATTCAAGGTAGTAAACATTGTCTTCTGAATCTTTATACGAGCCCTTGTCATTTTCAATCATGTAGCGGGCAGCTTCAAGAGAATCTACGGTTCCGATGTGACGCCATTTTGTTTCTTCTGTTTCCCAGCTACAGGCGTGAGATTCTATTTCCTCGCTAGGAATTTCAATAGGATAGGGTGGTGGTGAAATAAAATATGAGGCAATCCAAATTTTATAATCCATGGTTATTCTCCTTTTGCGGGTAATTCGAATCCGCGGATAAGTCTGAAAATCCTGGCAAGTTTTACTTTAATATCTGCCAGATAAGGTTCATTTATGTCTGCTACTTTCCAGATTTCATCGTATTCTTTTTCTGCATATTCTTTTAGTAGCATCATTTCTTTTTCAAGAGTTTCAGTCCAAACAGGATCCCCGGTTATATAGTCATTACAGTTAGCTAACATATTTTCACAATAAATGTTTATTGTATTAATAACATTCTTGGATATAGGAATAATTGTTTTTGTCTGACGGTCATAATTTCTGTAAGTTAAATACGGGGTCAATTCAAAAATCTCTCCGTTTAATATGTGTAGTGTCAGGATTGCATATTTACGGTCACTGTATTTTTCACGCGACATAGGTGTTTCATCATAAGTAGAGAGTGTCTGTTCATAATAATACCGGTCAACCAGATTTACCTTTTCCTTCCAGGCCGAGCGGGGTAAATTGTATTCTACCAGACATCCATCCTTGTATATTTCAGGAAAATTTAAAGGAATCTCTCCGCCTTTCTTGTAAATTACTTCTTCAAAATACATGTGGTTTTGTTTATTCTGCAGATTCCAGCAAATGCGTCTAGATTTGCCATAATTTTCTTTATTCGGTTCAATATAGGTCATTTCTTTGACAAAAGCGCAGAACAGGTTATAAAGATTTACAACGTCTCTTAATGAATGATCCAGAATTAAGAAAAATAGAATACGTACCTCATTATTTTCTTCCTTGATTGCAAAAATTGCATAATTCTCCTCTTGTAGAACAGCCGTTATAAACTTAACTTCTGGATTAAGTCGGCACTCATTGCTGTATTCTCCTGAAAAAATGAGAATTTCTTCTTCTGTTGAAAGGCGAAACTTAAATGATAAATCTACCATTGCTTACTCCTGGTATTCTGTGTAATCAATTCCAAACTGCTTGCGAAATTTCATAATCAATGTACGGTCTTCGCGTGCTGAAATTACATATTTTTAATTACATTCATCGCAGCAACGGTAATATTCTGCATCACGTTTGTAATAAATTGGCCAGGTGCTGTTCCCATCATTTTCCATTATTGCTTTACAAAAACAACATTGATTCAATGATGGTCGTATTTTTAATACTTTTAGAGAAAATAATTGATATGAAGCATCTAAATCCTCCGGTTCATTTTTAATTTCTTTCCAAATCTTGTTAAAAAACTTTTTTGCTTTAATATAAGACATATCATTCATATCTACATAAAAAACACCAGATGGAAGTGTAAGCAGAGGTTCGGTGCTTATATGTTTAATATACTCGAATTCGGTGCAATATGTTGATTTATCAATTTTGTCCCGAAGTTTCAGGGAATCGATAAACTGTTTAGAATCAATAATTCCGGCATTATGTAGTATTATGCTTCCTCTATGATGATTCACGAAATTGCATAGTATTTTTAATTGCTTATCGTTCAGACTGCATTTTTCACGAGGTTCAAAAAGTTCTGCTGAACCACCTATGATAATTGAAAGAGGTATTTCTTTGTTTTTCGGATCTTGGAATCTTACAACATCGATGTATTGAACTCTTCCTTTTTTATCAAGATATGGCTCCTTCTGCCAACCATCTGCACAGCCACAAAAGATTTTACAAGGTAGATTTAGTTCTGGTATATCTTCAGGATGAACTGTTGTCGAAAAGAAACCAAATATTTCATAAAAATACAGGTCTTTCATCACCTCGTAAAAATGCTCGAGCAGTTTCTTAAATTCTAATGCAATTGGAGAAGTCTTATCTGCAAAACGGTCCCATTTCATCAGGCTGATTTTAATTTCATTGAAGCAGTTTATTATGAGAAAATTATCAAATTCATCTATAATGGCAAAAGAATCAAAGAGAGACTTAAGGGCTGCAGATTTAGTTTTGTAGTTATCTATACTGTTTGTGTGTAAAATCTGGTCTGTAATATTTGAAATATTTTGAATAAAGAATTTTGCTTTTTCTTCATGAGAGTCCTTTTTGCTAATTAACTCATGAATAATTTGAACTTGCGAATCTACAATTTGTCTTTTCTGTTCTTTAGTCATAAAACAAACTCCTTGATAAAAGAATTATACTGCCAAGGTTGGCCGGACTCATGGCAGTATTTTTAAATCATCTATTTTGCAAGGTGATGATTATGTGGAAAGCGGTCTAATTCTTTCATTTTCATTTCATATGTAGAATCAGAAACACGTTTCTGACGATGAAGTTCTTCAAGCTGAGCGCGTACTGAAGCCAGATCTGCATATGAATTAATTTCATAAGAATGATTTGCCATGTGAAATACTGCCATAGTTTTTCCTCCTGTAAATAAGATTTCTAACTCTCGTCAGAGTTATGGAAACTAATTATTTGTTCCCAAAATCTTGCAAGATACTTATATAATAATATGTCCTATTCTCAAAAATTGAGAATTAGCATTTTTATAAAATTATTTTTTTATAATCGTTTAAACCATTTCATTTATTCAGATTTTTTTTCTGTTTAATGGAAACCTCCTGTTCTAATGGATAAAATATAAAGCATGAGATTCTCATAAAATGAGAATTCAATATTATATTATTCTTTTATCAGAAAGATTATTGCTTTATTCAATTATCTGTTCAGCAAAAAGGAGTGATTGATTATGTTAGATAACTAATCATACATAGAAGAAATGAAATTTTATGACTAATTTTTTGTATTATGAAGAGAGTTTGAACAATTATGAGTCCTTAAATGTATTTCAACTCTTGTAAGCGGTAAATAAAAAAAGCGACACCTTAAGCTGAGTGTCGCTATATACAATGTTTATACAATCGATAGACAAACTCTATCGAAGAGCTGATTAAGTCTAAAGAAGCTGCTTTTTCAGGATATTATTCTTGCTTTGCGTTCGATACCTGGGGACCATTTAAGCTTATTGGCGGCAAAAATAGAGACCGCCCAAATGCTGATGACATCCAGAAAGCCGTAGAATTTTACGAAGGAATTTGTAAATAATTCTTGTATTTAGTGTGAATAAGTGTTATTATACGTTATAAACACTAAATACACTGTATACATATTACTACTTATAATAAAGATTCTGTCGACCTATACTTCAGATGTTTCTGACTCTTCATCAGAATCTACGTTTACATCTTACATCCCCATCTACAATCTTCTGGTTTTAAGCCTTCAACAAAATCTTCATAGTCTTCCTATTTGGCCATTATCAATATAACTCTGATATTTCTCCATTACATCTTCATACTCCCTAATAATGTTTTTGCACTCTTTTTTTTATTCAGCTTCGTTGATTTCAAAGTCTGCAATCATGTTCTTAGAAACATCTTCAAGAGCTTGTTCCATTCTGGATAGAACTGTGTCTATCTGCTTTTCTGTTATGACTGCCGGCGGTTCAAAGCGGATTGTTTTTGAATTTACCAATGTTCCTGCGGTCATTACTCCGCGGCTAAAAAGTCCTTTGCTTACTTTATAGCCCAGTTCATTCTTTGTGAATTCTACGCCAATCATAAGGCCTGTTCCGCGGACTTCCTTTATAATTTTAGGATATTTTTTTGCAAGTTTTTTAAGGCCGTCTATAAGTATTTCGCCCTTTTTCCTGCACATTCCAGGAACGTCATGATCTATCATATATTTGATTGTAGCAATTGCAGCTGCACAGCAGACTGGGTTGCCGCCAAAAGTAGGTGAACCTAAAAGCCACGGGTTGTCTATAAGTTCCTGGCTCCACAAATGAGGACGGCAGATAAGGCCTGTAATCGGCATTATTCCTCCGCCAAAGGCTTTCCCGTATGTCATGATATCCGGAGTTACTCCTTCGTATTCGCATCGCCACATTGTTCCAGTGCGTCCCATGCCGGTTTGGATTTCGTCAAAAATCAGGCAGATTCCATATTTGTCTGCAAGGTTCCTTAAATCCTGAAGATATCCGTCTGGCGGAATTATTACTCCTGCTTCTCCCTGAATAGGTTCAACAATGATACCGGCAATGCTTTCCCCTACACTAAGTAAATTCTGAATTGAACGTTCCATTGCCTTTGTTTTTCCATACTGAACATGAAGAACCTGCTGAATCATCGGCATGTACGGCTTGCGGTAAGTGTCTTTTCCGGTAACGCTAAGGGCTCCAAGTGTCTTTCCATGAAATCCATGAATTGCAGAAAGGAACCATTTTCCTCCTGTTGCAATGCGTGCAAGTTTAAGTGCCATTTCATTTGCTTCTGCGCCGCCGTTTGTAAAAAAGCAGTACTTTAAGTCGCCCGGAGTTATGTCAGCCATTGCTTTTGCAAGATAACCGCGTAGCGGATCCAGCAGTTCCTGCGAATGAAGTGCCTGATGTTCCAGCTGGGCTTTTACTGTTTCAAGAATCTCCGGATTTCTGTGGCCGCAGGTATAAATTCCAAAGCCTCCAAGACAGTCTATGAATTTTTCGCCGTAAAGACCTTCGCAAACCGCATCATGATCGCTCCATTCTACAACTGCATCATTTGTAGAAACTGACTTGCGGTATTTTAGCCAGCCGGGGCTTACATAATTATCAAAATAATTTAGAGTCTGCTCTGTAATCTTTTCTTTTGTTTCATCATCAATAGAATCCGACTTAATAAAACTGATAACCTTTTCCAAATCCTTTGAAACTCGACCGTAACTTTCTTTTGACATAAGTAACCCCTTAAAAACAAAAGGCGATGACACTGCTTTCTTTTGAAACAGTATCATCGCCTTTGATGAATTTTTACTAAAAAAAATGGCGACAACCAGAACACTAGTTATCGCCGTTGACAGCCTTACTCTAGCATTCTGAAATATTTTTTGCAAGTGGTTTTAATGCTTCGGCAAGCTCAACCACCGCAGAAGTCTGACATCGTCAGTTTACGTACCAGCCTGGAGAACCGCCGTCCAGATTAATATTAATCTGCTTAATTTCCTGATATTCTTCCAAACCGTGGATTCCCAGTTCGCGACCAATTCCACTCATCTTGTAACCGCCCCAAGGAGCTTCGTTAAAAGTAGGCGCAAAACAGTTAATCCATGTAATGCCTGCCCTTATTTCGCTTATTACGCGGTGGGCGCGACCTGTATCCCTAGTAAATACGCCTCCTGCAAGTCCATACGGAGTATCGTTTGCCATTTCTATGGCTTCCTGCTCTGTTTCGAAAGTCTGAACAGTAACTACAGGACCAAAAATTTCTTCGCGGACAATTTTCATGCTGCCTGTACAGTTATCAAAAATTGTTGGAAGAACAAAAAATCCCTTGTCGCAGCCTTTTTCTGTATATCGTTTACCGCCGCACACAAGTTTGGCCCCTTCATCAATGCCGGACTGAATATATGCAAGAACCTTCTCCATATCCTTTTCTGTAATAATCGGTCCTATATCCGGATTTTTCATTGGATCGCCTATTGTCATGCGCTCTGCCCTTGCTTTTAACTTAGAAACAAACTTATTATGTATACTATTTTCGACTATTATACGAGAACCGGCTGCACAGACTTCGCCCTGATTAAAGAAGATTCCAATCATAGCCCATTCAACGGCTGCGTCAATGTCTGCATCGGCAAAAATTACGTTCGGAGACTTTCCGCCAAGTTCAAGTCCGATTTTCTTAATGTTTGCCGCAGCACTACGCATAAGGCTCTGACCTACACGGGTTGAACCAGTAAAGGCAATCATATCGACATCTGTGTTTTCGCCAAGTTCTGCACCAACTTCTGCATCTCCCTGAAGAAGATTTGCACAGCCGGCAGGAAGCCCTGCTTCTTCAAAAATCTCAAAAAGATGAATTGTAGAAAGTGGCGCCTTTGGACTTGGCTTAAAGACAACGCTATTTCCAGCGGCAAGTGCCGGCGCAAGTTTCCAGCAACTCATTAAAAGCGGATAGTTCCATGGAGTAATCTGCGCTACTACCCCAACCGGTTCATGAACTGTATAAGAATGCATTCTTCCAAATCCAGAGTTTACATCGTAACCGCCGCCGTACGGCATTTTTAGGGCGCCTGCATAATAGCGGAAGCAATGTATTGCATCAGAAATATCTCCTTCTGCTTCGCGCAAAGGCTTTCCGCAGTCCATACAGTCAAGTTCAGCAAGTATTGCCGCATCGCGTTCCATAAGTTCTGCAATCTTAAGAATAATGTCTGCGCGTGTCTGGCTGTCCATGTCGCGCCATTCACGGGTTTTGTAAAACGATTTTTTTGCCGCAGCAATGGCATTTCTTGTGTCTTCTACAGAAGATTCATATATTTTTGCTATGACAGAACCGTTTGCAGGATTAATAACATCCAAAGTTTTTTTCTGCGAGCCTTCTATCCAGTTTCCCCCAATGTAAAATTTCTTTGCCTCCATGTGTAACCTCCTGCATGGACATAAAAAAAAAGGCGATGAACCCGACTGGAAATCGGGTTCATCGCCTTTGATGCTCATGATATTACAGTGAAGGATAAGTTTTTACAAGTCTGTTACTTTGTGCAAACTGAACAAATTTTCACTATATTTTTATGCTAAAAAGCCTTATAAGCCCTTTTTCTTAGTGCTAAAGTTTTATCCGTTAGTAAAAGCCCACGGGGCGTTGTAACCGAGTTTGCATAGCAAACATCGCAGGGGTGTCCTCGCAGAAGGGGGTGGCGGAAAACCTCAGATTTGAAGCCAGGGGGAGTCTTCCCCCTCGCACCCCCTGAATAGGTGGTTGCTTACGCAACATTTACTGCGGGGGAGTCTTCCCCCTTACACACCAAGGAGTAAATTATGTCATTAAAAGATTCTTTACCAAAAATCGTAACAAGTGAAGTTCCAGGCCCTAAGTCGGCTGAAATTATTAAGCGTCGTGAAGCAGTTGTGCCAAAAGCTATCCGCTGCATCTATCCTTGTGTGCTGGAAAAGGCTGCCGGGGCCATAATTCAGGATCCTGACGGGAACCTTTTTCTTGACTGGGTTGGTGGCGTTGGCGTTTTGAATGTTGGCCACACTCACCCTGCTCTTGTTGAAGCAGTTAAGGCTCAGGCTGAAAAATATTTCCACGGTATGTTCAATATCGTTACTCACGAAGGTTATGTTGAACTGGCAGAAAAGCTTGGTCCAAAGGTTCCTGTAAAGGGAACTCACAACAAGGTTATGTTTGCAAACAGCGGTGCAGAAGCTGACGAAAATGCCGTAAAGGTGGCAAAGGCTTTTACAGGACGTCCAAATATTATTGTTATGAGCGGAGCTTTCCACGGACGAACTCTTCTTACTATGGCCATGACTTCTAAAAAGGCTTATGCCGCAGGTCAGGGACCACTTCCTGGCGGAGTTTTCAGAGCTGAATTCCCATATCTTTACAGAAAGCCTGCCGGAATGCCTGAAGAAAAAGCAATTGATTACTATGTTAGCCGTTTGACTGCTGTATTTGAAGAATGTGCCGCTGCGAACACAATCGCTGCCATCGTAATTGAACCTATTCAGGGCGAAGGCGGATTCATTCCTGCTCCAATTGAATATGTAAAGGCTGTGCGCAAAATCTGTGACGACAACGGAATCATGCTGATTGCAGATGAAGTTCAGAGCGGTTTTGCCCGAAGCGGTAAGCTTTTTGCCAGCGAATACTGGAAAGAAGCCGGCTGTGCTCCAGACATTCTTGCAACTGCAAAATCTATTGCAGGCGGTGTGCCTTTAGCTGCTGTTATTGCCCGGGACGAGGTTTTTGATTCTGTTCCTGGCGGCGTTATCGGCGGAACTTACGGTGGAAACGCCCTTGCCTGTGCTGCAGGTCTTAAGGTGCTTGAAGTTATTGAAAAAGAAAAGCTTGTTGAGCGAGCCAATGATATCGGCAAAAAGATTGTTGAACGCTTTACTGAATGGAAGAAAAAATACGAATGCGTTGGGGATGTTCGCGGTCTTGGTGCCATGATCGGAGTTGAGTTCGTTAAGGACAAGGCTTCTAAAGAACCAGATGCAAAGCTTGTAAGCGACATAATCCAGTATGCGGCACATCACGGTTTGCTTATGGAAAACGCCGGAACTTACAACAACGTAATCCGCTTCCTTGCCCCACTTGTAATGACAGACGAACAGCTTGAAGCAGGTCTTAAGATTTACGAAGAAGCGATTGCGGCTTGCGGAAAATAATTGTTCACCTTATGAAAATACTACCAGTCAGCCAAAGCCTGACAAAACCGCTAGCTAGCGTCGCTACATGCGCAGGCCGGCAAGGAAACTATCATTTCCGGCCTGCGAATGTTTTTGCCAGGCTTTGTCTTCCTTCCCGTATTTCCATAAAAGAAACTTAAATTGAATGAGGGGCTCCTGCCCCTCGGCCGGACTTTGCAGCGGTAACGGAATCGATTTTATGATTAACAAACTGCATGTCAGGAGGTTTTGATGCCAGTTCCATTGATTGAGATTAAAGATGTAAAAAAATCCTTTGACGGCACACAGATTGTCAAGGGAATGAATCTTACAATTTATGAAGGGGAATTCCTTACACTTTTGGGACCTTCTGGCTGCGGAAAAACTACTCTTCTTAGAATGATAGGCGGATTTCTTGAACCGGATTCCGGGGAAATTCTTCTGGAAGGAAAAAGCCTTCTGGGAGTTCCGCCATATCTTCGAGAAGTAAACACAGTATTTCAGAGCTATGCCCTTTTTCCAAACCTTAATGTACGGGAAAACATTGGCTTTGGCCTTAAAATGAAAAAGCTTCCAAAAGAAGAAATTGACCGCAGGGTTCAGGAAATAATCGAAATGTGCCAGCTGGAAATGCTCGCTTCCAGAAAGCCTTCAAAGCTTAGCGGAGGGCAGCAGCAGCGGGTTGCCATTGCCAGAAGTCTTGTAAATGCTCCAAAGGTGCTTCTTCTGGACGAACCTCTTGGCGCTCTGGACCTTCAGCTTAGAAAACAGATGCAGATCAGCCTAAAGCGGCTTCAACGTAAACTTGGAATGACTTATGTTTACGTTACCCACGATCAGGAAGAAGCCATGACCTTAAGCGATAGAATTGCCGTAATCAATAACGGCCGCATTGAACAGCTTGGGACTCCTTCTGAAATTTACGGAACTCCCGCTACTCCCTTCAGCGCAAGATTTCTTGGAGAATCAAACTTTTTTGACAGTGAAGATGGAACAGAAATCAGCGTAAGACCGGAATTTATTCAGCTTCTAACAGTTCAGGAAAAGGATTCAATTCCTGCGTTCATTAAATCAGTTAGTTTTCTGGGAGCTTTTTCTAGAATCACAGCAGAAACCTGTCAGGGAAAAGAAATTTTCAGCCTTGAACCAAGCGGTTTGAACAGCTGGAATCCTGGAGATCAGGTATTTATTAAATGGGACAAAGAAAATCAGCAGAGCATCAGAAAGGATGCATAACGGAGGAATATATGAAAAGACTTGAAATCGTAATCAGACCAGAAAAGCTTGAAGAACTTAAGGACATTCTAAACCAGTTCAAGATTGGCGGTATGACAGTCTTAAGTGTAATGGGCTGCGGAAACCAGAAAGGCGATGCTTCCAGTTCACTGAAGGGACTTAAGGTTCACAACATCAACCTTATTCCAAAAATCCTCTGTATTGTTGCAGTAAAATCCGAAGATGTTGAAAAAATTCTTGAAGCTATCTACGAAAAGATCCCTTCCGGAAGAGTCGGAGACGGTAAGGTTTTTGTTGAACCAATTGAAGATGTAATGCGAATCCGAACAGGAGAACGGGGCGAAAAGGCCCTCTAATCCTTCAAAAAATCACACAAAGGAGGTTTTCCATGCTGGAACTTAAAGACATTCAGAAATCCTTTGACGGCGTTCAGGTAATTAAATGTGTGAACCTAAAAATCAACGACGGGGAATTTGTTTCTTTTCTGGGTCCGTCCGGCTGTGGAAAAACAACCTGTCTTCGTATGATTGCTGGCTTTGAACATCAGGACAGCGGTTCCATAATTTACAACGGAAAACCTCTGGACGGACTACCTGCCCACAAACGAAAGCTGAACACTCTTTTTCAGAACTACGCTCTTTTTCCCCACATGACTGTTTTTGAAAACATCGCCTACGGCTTAAAGGCTCAGGGGGTTAAAAAATCGGAAATTGCTCCACGGGTAATGGAAGCCCTTGAAATGGTTCATCTTAAGGGGTTTGAAGACCGGTATCCTGCAGAAATGTCTGGCGGTCAGCGGCAGCGGGTTGCTATTGCCCGGGCTGTAATTAACCGTCCGCCTCTTCTACTTCTTGATGAACCTTTAACTGCTCTGGACGCAAAGCTTAGAATCGCAATGCGGTACGAGCTTCGTTCTCTTCAGCGCAAGCTTGGAATTACTTTTATTTACGTAACCCACGACCAGGAAGAAGCCATGACTATGAGCGACAGAATCGTAATCATGAATGGCGGTGTTGTGGAACAGGAAGGAACTCCTTCAGAAATCTATTATCATCCTAAGACAAAGTTCGTTTCTTCTTTTATTGGGGAAACTAACCTTTTTGATGCAGTTGCCACAAAGTGCGGCGGAAAGCTATTGAGTCTTGAAGGCGAAGCCGGAACCAGCATTGGAATTGACGATGAGACTTTCCGTGACGGAGCGGTTGTAAATGTTTCTGTGCGACCGGACAAGGTTTGCTGGAAGAATTCTTCCGATGAATCTGATAAAAACATTCCAGAAGGGTTCGCTGGTTTTACTGGAACTGTAAAGGATGTAATTTTCAGCGGAAGTCTTACAAAGGTTTTTGTGGAGCTTTCCAACGGTGCTGAATTCAAAATCACAAGACTTTCTGCCTGCAAGCTGCCTGCTGCGGGAGAAAAAATCCAGCTTTTCTGGAAGCCGGAAGACTGCGTTGTAATCCACTCACCTGCAGACGAAATCCATCAGGCAATCGAAAATGTTGACCTTGGCGAATGGGTCCGAAAGCAGAATCAGGAGCTGGCAAAGATTCTTGGAATCCAGACCTTTTAGTTTCCTTTTTTCTTCTAGATTTTTTTCAGCAGTTCCTTTATGTAAAGGGCTGTCTGGATCATGTATCTGGTTTCACCGTCGCTTAAATCAACATTCAGAGTGTCGCAAATTTTTCTGATGCGGTAATTTACTGTATTTCTGTGAGTTGAATTTTCTTCTGCTGTCTTCTGAACCTTTCCGCTGGAACAAAGATATAGCCGCAATGTATTCAGATAATCATCCAGCTTTTCCTTTCCAAATTCCTTAAGAGGGCCAAGAATGTTTTCGTACATCCGTTCAAGAACCCGCCGGTCCTGCACTTCTCCTAGAAGCTGAAAAACACCAAGTTTATCATAATCCCCTGAAAGAGTTTCCTGATTTGCCATCTTAAGGGCAAGCTCCGCGTGACGGTATTCTTCTTTTAATTCACGGGCTGTAGAACAGACTCCAGAAACAGAAATTCTACTCTGCTCAAAATTCTTATCTTTTCTGGCAGCCTTTTCTATCTGTTCAAAATGCTGATGTCCATCATCGTGGAAAACATAAACAATATTGTTTTCGTATAGAAAATAAGAATATTCTCCGGCATGAAGTCCTGTCTTTACATTGAAGGAATAGTCCATGTAACGGGTAAAACCATCTTCATCCTTTTCCGCAAGAGCTTCCGGCAGTTCCAGAAGTACAATTGAAAATTCCTTAGCGCCGGCAAAAGCTGTATTTTCCAGCTGAACAACATTAAAATCCTTCTGATTGAAAATCGCATTAAAAAGTGTCTTTTCCAGGCTCTGACCCTTCTGGCGGTCGTTTACAATGCGGTTTCCGTAATCCTGCATGATATCAATAATGTGAATTTCCCAGGGCATTGTTAAAAGAGGCAGCTGAAGCCGCTGGCACAAAAGCAGGATTTCCTCTGGAACTGAAGGAATATATTTTCCCAGGTTCAGGATAAGTCCGCTGGCTCCCTGTTCACTTACAGCATTTATAAGTCTGGAAAGATATTCAACGATGTAGGAATCCTGACTTTTGCCGTTGTTTTCTGCAAGCCGTCCTATTTCCATTCCGGTTGTAATAACCAGCTCACCACCACGAAGGAAGTTCAGGGTTGAAACATCTTCCGTATAATACATCCAGCTTACAGAACGAAGAGAGCCTTCCTTTCCGGAAATCATTTTAAGGCGGTAAACATCCGCTGTTGAATTGAATAAAGACTGTACTGAAATTGCCATAACTTAATTTTACTAAATTTTGTGCATTTTGCACAAGTTTTATATGCATATTTATGCCCGATTTTCTAAAAATACTGCTTTTTATGTGCTAGTATTCATCCAACAAACATAAAACTGTGGCAGGAGGCTATCATGAAAAAAACTATCACAACTGTTTTTGCAGCACTTACAGCTGCTCTGGCTTTTTTCTCTCTTTCTTCATGCAAAGAAAAAACTGAATCATTAAATCTTCTTGTATGGGAAGGCTACGCAGATCCTATTTTTACAAAGGGATTTGAAGATAAGTATGGCGTAAAAGTAAACGGAACTTACTTCAACACAAGTGATGACCTTGTTGCAAAGCTTAAGGCTGGCGGCGGAAAATCTTACGATCTTATTTCCCCTTCTGGTGATATGGCCGGCTTCCTTGTTCAGTGCGACATGGTTGAACCAATTGATATTTCACAGATTTCCAGCTGGAAAGATATTAACCCTACTGTAATTCTGGATGATGTTGAAAAAGACGGAAAGGTTTACGGTGTTCCATACCTTTGGGGACCAGACTATCTTATTTACGATGGTGATGTTTTCAGCAAGGCACCTGATTCCTGGGGTGTTTTCTGGGATCCTGCTTATGCCGGAAAGGTTTCTCTTTACGACGACATCTCAAACATCTACATGATTGGTCAGATGCTTGGACTTGATAAGAATGACAAGACAGCCCTCTACAGCATGACAGACGAACAGCTTGCTTATGCAAAAAGTGAACTTGTAAAGCTTAATCCTGCTGTGCGCAAATACTGGGCAAGTGCCGGTGAGCTTAGCGACCTTTTTGCCAACAAAGAAGTTTCTGTTGCTGTAGGCTGGCCTTTGACTGTAAGCGATGTAAACGCAAAGGGCCGTAACCTTAAGTGGACTATTCCTAAAGAAGGCTGTACAGGATGGATGGACCGTCTGATGATTGTTAAGGGTGCACGCCACGCAGAACTTGCAATGAAGTACCTTGATTACATCACCAGCCCAGAAGGTCAGGCTTTGAGTTCAGAAGTTACCTTGTACTGTGTTGTAAACCCTAAGGCAAAGGAATTTGAATCAAAGGAACTTCAGGAAGCTACTTATGTAAACGAACTTGATTCTTTCTTTAAGAAAATCAATTTCTGGCAGTATGTAGAAGCCCGTGACAAGTACAACGACATCTGGACTGAAGTAAAAACTGAATAGAAAACAAAAAAATCAGGGCAGATGAACATAATCACCTGCCCATTTATGGAGGAACCATGAAGAGTATTTTTAAGTCAAAGTTTGCGATTTTTGGTGTTATGACACCGGCTGCCATCTGGCTTATGCTGTTCCTGATTCTTCCTTATGCAAACCTTTTTGTATACAGCTTCTGGAAGAACGGTGCTTTTTCTGTAGTACATGAATTCACTTTGCAGAACTACATCAAGTTCTTTACAAGAAGTGCAACAGGCGGGGCTCCCTACCTTATTCTTCTGAACACTATTACCCTTTCACTTTGGGTAACTCTTTTCACTTTGATAGTAAGCTTTCCTTTAAGTTACTACATTCGTTTTTATGTAAAAAAATACAAGCAGCAACTTTATATGCTTGTTATCATTCCTTTATGGGTAAGCTATGTAATGCGTGCTTATTCCTGGAAAATCATTCTTGGAACAAACGGCATTCTGAACAGCTTTCTTATGGCAACACATCTGGCAAATGAACCTTTAAGCGTTTTTCTTTACAGCCGGATTTCTGTCATCATTGCTATGACTCATATTTATACACCATTTGTGCTTATGCCAATTTACACCAGCCTGGAACAGCTTCCAGAAACTTTAATCGAAGCTTCCAGCGATCTTGGAGCAAGTCCTTTAAGAACCTTCTGCAGGGTGATTTTTCCTATGAGTCTTCCCGGCATTATTACAGGAGCAACCTACGCCTTTGTTCTTTCCATGGGGGACTTCCTTGCGCCTTCACTTTTAGGTGGTCCTACAAGTTCAACTCAAATTGCAAATATCGTACAGATGCAGTTCGGTACTTCAAATAACTGGCCTTACGGAGCAGCTATCGGAATCATCATTCTTATAATGGTTATTGGTCTGCTTGCCGTAACTGAACTTTTACAGAAAAAGCTTGTTCACTCAGCAGGAGGTTCAAATGGAATCCGTTAGACAAAAGCCAACAAGAGGAAAAGTTTTGTTCACCCTTCTTGGAGTGCTTTCCCTTGTGTTTCTTTATATTCCAATCGTTGTTGTTGCCATCTATTCCCTGAACCCAGACAGCGTAAATTCTTTTCCAATGAAAGGAATCAGCTTTAAGTGGTTTGGAGTTATGGTCCGCGACCGCATGCTGATGACTTCTCTGTGGCATTCTGTTGTGGTTGCTATTCTTGCAACCTGCTGTGCCATCCTTCTTGGAGTTCCTCTGGCCTTTGTTATGTACAGAAAGAATTTTCCGGGCAAAGCCTTTGTTGAAAAGGTAGTTCTTTTGCCACTTATTCTTCCTGGAATTCTTACAGGTATCGCTATGCTGACATTCTTCCAGCTTCTGGGAATCCAGCAAAGCATGGGAGCTGTAATAATCGGTCACACAACCTTTTTGATTGCCACAGTTATGCCTCAGGTTTACACAAGACTTAAAACCCTGGACAATGCAATTCAGGAAGCCGCCCTTGATCTGGGAGCAACTCCTGTAAAGGCGTTTTTCTATGTAATTCTTCCAAATGTAAAAACAGCGATTTTTTCTGCTGCCCTGCTTTCATTTACTTTAAGCATGGATGAAATCCCTGTAACCTACTTCCTGAACGGAACTTTCAGCACACTGCCAATAACAATCTGGGGCATGACCCACAACGGCATCACACCAGAAGTAAATGCAATTGCAACATTGATTCTGATTGTATCCCTTGGGCTTGTATATCTTTCAACAAAACTTAAGGATTCAGACTAGGAGCTCTATATGAAAACATTTAAAATCGTTCCACAAATCACTGAATATTCAACAACAGCAGAGTTCTGCTCAGATTTTGAGCTTGGTCCAAAGGATCTTGTATTTCTTTCAAAATCTACAGAAAAATATTTTGAAAAAAAGCTGAACGGTGCCCATGTAATTTACCGGGGTGAGTACGGCAAGGGTGAACCAACTGATCTGATGGTAGAAGCAATCTACAAGGACATTAAAGACCTTGACTACGACCGTGTAATTGCTGTTGGCGGCGGAACAATCGTTGATGTAGCAAAGCTTCTTGCCCTTAAAACATTTTCACCGGTGGTGGATTTGTTTGACAAGTCAATTCCTGCAGAAAAAACTAAACAGCTGGTGATTGTTCCTACAACCTGCGGAACAGGCTCTGAAGTTACAAATATTTCGATTCTTGAGCTTACACAGCGAAGCACAAAAATGGGTCTTGCCTGCGACGCACTTTACGCCGATTACGCAGTCCTTATTCCGGAGCTTTTGAACGACCTGCCTTACCAGTTTTTTGCAACCAGCTCTCTAGACGCCCTTATTCATGCTATGGAAAGCTATCTTTCTCCAAAAGCCACAACTTTTTCGGAAGAATTCAGCTTTAAGGCAATCGATAAGATTCTTTCCGGCTACATGAAAATGGTAATTTACGGAAAAGACGTCCGTTTTGATCTTTTAAACGATTTTCTTGTGGCCAGCACCTATGCGGGAGTTGCCTTTGGTAACGCAGGCTGCGGTTATGTTCATGCCATGAGCTATTCCTTTGGTGCAACTTATCACGTTCCTCACGGGGAAGCAAACTACACACTTTTTATGGCAATTTTCAAAAAATATCAGAAAATTAATCCTGCGGGAAAAATCACAAAGCTGAACAAGCTGCTTTCTTCAATTCTTGGCTGCCAGGAAACAGAAGTTTACGATCGTATGGATAAGGTTTTAAATGAAATCCTGCCCCTTAAAAAGATGAGTGATTACGGTGCAACAGAAAAAGACGTTGCTGTTTTTACACAGAATACAGTTGAAAAGCAGACCCGCCTTACCGCCAACGGTTACCTGCCCTTTGACGCAGAAACTGTTTCAGAAATTTATTCTTTATGCTTGTGATTTCTTATTGAACAAAGAAATTAATTGCAATAAAATTAGGATATTCAAAGGCGAATTTCCTTTTTGGGGAATTCGTCTTTTTTTTTGCATTTCCGGAGGTAATTAAATGAAGCTCTCTCCCAGAGAAACTGAAAAACTTATGCTCAGCTACGCAGGTTTTCTTGCCCACCAGCGAAAAGACCGTGGCTTAAAGCTTAATTATGTTGAAGCTGTAGCATACATTTCCTACGAGCTTATGGAAGCTGCCCGGGAAGGAAAAACTGTAACTGAACTTATGAGTATTGGTGCAACATATCTTACTTCTGAAGATGTAATGGAAGGAGTCTGCGATATGCTGCACGAAGTTCAGATTGAATGCACGTTCCCAGACGGCACAAAGCTTGTGACAGTGCATAATCCAATCCGGGAGGTGTAAAAATGAAAATCGGTGAAATCATTTCATTCAACAAAGAAATTGAACTTAACTCTGGAAGAAAAACAATTACTCTGGAAATAATTAACAGCGGCGATCGCCCTATTCAGGTTGGAAGCCACTTTCATTTTTGCGAGGCAAATAAGCTTCTTCAGTTTGACCGAAAGGCTGCATTCGGTTACCGACTGGATATTCCCAGCGGCATGAGCGTTCGTTTTGAACCAGGGGAAAAAAAGACAGTGCAGCTGTGCGAACTTGGCGGGAAAAAACTTCCACAAAAGCATCAGGTGCAGTAAGCCAGAAGGAGGCGCGTATGAGCAACAAAATCGACGGAAAAAAATACATTGCAATGTTCGGCCCAACCACAGGCGACAAGATTCGCCTTGCCGACACAAATCTTCTTATTGAAATTGAAAAGGACTTTACAGTTTACGGTGACGAAATCAAGTTTGGAGGCGGAAAAACAATCCGTGACGGTATGGGACAGTCGGTTCACACAACAAGTGCCGACGGAGACCTGGATCTTGTAATCACAAACTGCGTAATTCTTGACTATACAGGAATTTACAAAGCCGACATCGGAATCAAAAACGGTGAAATTGCGGGAATCGGTAAAGCCGGAAACCCTGACACTATGGACGGCGTTACTCCCGGTATGACGGTCGGTGCATCTACAGAAGCACTGGCCGGTGAAGGTCTTATTGTAACTGCCGGCGGAATAGACACGCACATTCACTTTATTTCTCCGGAACAGGTAGACACCGCACTTGCCGCAGGAATTACAACAATGATTGGCGGCGGAACCGGCCCTGCAGACGGAACAAATGCCACAACCTGTACCCCGGGACCATGGAACATGGAGATGATGCTTAAAGCCGCAGAAGCTTTTCCTATGAACATCGGCTATCTTGGCAAGGGAAACTGCGGCGACACAAAAAGTCTGGAAGAACAGGTTCATGCAGGCTGCTGCGGACTAAAAATCCACGAAGACTGGGGTGCAACTCCGGCTGTAATCGATGCAGCCCTTAAAACCGCAGACAAATATGATGTTCAAGTCTGTATTCACACGGATACACTGAACGAAGCCGGCTGTGTAGAAGACACTCTGGCCGCAATTAACGGAAGGACAATCCATACCTACCATACAGAAGGTGCCGGCGGCGGACATGCACCGGACATCCTTAAAGTTGTAGAAAGCTCAAATGTCCTTCCAGCTTCTACAAACCCTACAATGCCTTTTACGCAGAATACGCTGGACGAACACCTTGATATGCTTATGGTCTGCCATCATCTTGACAACAAAATCCCGGAAGACATTGCCTTTGCAGACAGCCGCATACGCCCAGAAACAATTGCCGCCGAAGACGTAATGCACGACATAGGAGCCCTTTCCATCATGAGTTCTGACAGTCAGGCAATGGGACGTATAGGCGAAGTAATTACCCGCACCTGGCAGACAGCCCACAAAATGAAGGAAGAACGCGGTGCACTTCCACAGGAAACAGGAGACAACGATAATTTCCGTGCAAAACGCTACGTTTCAAAATACACAATCAATCCTGCTATTGCGCAGGGAATCAGCGAATACGTAGGTTCCATTGAAAAAGGAAAGCTTGCCGACCTTGTTCTGTGGAATCCTGCTTTTTTCGGCGTAAAACCAGACATAATCATAAAAGGCGGCGCAATCATAATGAGCAAAATGGGTGACTCAAATGCTTCCATTCCAACCTGTCAGCCAATAACCTACCGCCACATGTTCGGCTACTATGGCAAAGCCCTTCCCATGACCTGCGCAACATTTATGAGCCGCATTTCTGTAGAAGAAGGTCTGCCAGAAAAACTTGAACTCAAGCGCCTGTGCCTCCCTGTAAAAAACTGCAGGGACATCGGCAAAAAAGACATGAAATTCAATGATGCTACGCCAAAAATCACAATTGACCCGGAAACCTACAAGGTAACGGCAGACGGAAAACCAGTTGTAAGCAAACCAGCAAAAAAACTGCCACTTACACAACTGTATTATTTGTTTTAGACAGTTCACTGTCTGACTAAAGGAAGTAAATTATGCTATGCGAAAAAATTCTAGGAACTCTTTCTGAACCTCAGTATAAAGGGAAACTTGTCGACTATGTTGATATTGACTGGCACGAAACATACAACAAGCTTCTAAGAAAAACCAGCCGCGCCGGACGTGACGTTGCAATCCGTCTGGGAGATGAAGTCCTTAAAACAGGTATGAAACCCGGCGACATTCTCGGTATAGATGAAGACGGAACCCTGATTGCAGTTGATGTACTGCCGGCAGATGTCCTTATTGTTACATTAACTGAACCAACGCCCTTTAACGTTGCAAAAGCTGCCTATGAAATAGGAAACTGCCACGCTCCCCTTTTTGCCGGTCTGGAAGAATTTCAGTTCGTTACGATTTTTAACGAACCTA
Organism: Treponema sp.; assembly: GCA_045123335.1. Taxonomy (GTDB): domain Bacteria; phylum Spirochaetota; class Spirochaetia; order Treponematales; family Treponemataceae; genus Treponema_D. The sequence goes on along the minus strand of JBGVIP010000060.1, from coordinate 30,286 downwards.
TGGAACATCTTCTGCATCACCTTCACGGTGTAAAAGTTGAACGAAAGACAGAAAAACTGGATTTTTCAAGGCAGATTTCTTCAATCATCGGTCACGGACACCATCATCACTAAGATTATGACAGCAGCCTGGTTTGAACTTTTACAGTTGAATGACGCAACTTTTCCTATTGGAAGCTACTCCTTTTCCTGGGGGCTGGAAACCTTTGTCCAGCAGGGAATAATACATGATGAACAAAGCACAGCGTTATACATTGAAAGTGAACTTGAAACCAGTTTTCTTTACAGCGAACTTTTTACCGTCCGTCTTGCATGGGAATACAGTGCTTTTCCAGAAAAACTGAGCGAACTAAACGAAATATATGGTGCTTCACGAAGTCCCTTTGAACTTAGAGACGGAAGCCGGAAACTTGGAGCACGTTTTGTAAAGACAACATCTTCATTTGCAGAAGAAAAACCAGAAGGCGATTTATCTGCCGGTTCCCTATTTTTTCCTGTTGCTTACGGTGCTTATTGTGCCGCCCGCAACATTCCGCTTGAAGACGTTCTTTCTTCATTTTTATACAGTCAGACCAGTGCCCGGATTACAACCTGCGTAAAACTTGTGCCGTTAAGCCAGACATCAGGTCAGCAACTTTTATTTAAGTTCATACAGAAATTCCCCCATCTTTTGGAAAAATGTATGGAACTTTCAAAAGACGATTTATGCCGCTGTGCACCCGGAATAGATATTCGCGCAATGCAGCATGAATTTTTATATTCAAGACTTTATTCAAATTAAGAGGTATATATGCAGTTTACAAAAATTGGAGTTGCAGGCCCTGTAGGTTCCGGCAAAACCGCACTGGTTGAAGCACTTACCCGACGCCTTGCAGAAAAATATTCAATCGGTGTAATTACAAACGACATTTACACAAAAGAAGACGCAGAATTCCTTACCGCGCATTCTGTTCTTCCTCCAGAAAGAATTATCGGTGTAGAAACAGGAGGCTGCCCGCACACCGCAATCCGTGAAGATGCCAGCATGAATCTGGAAGCCATAGATGAACTAAGACGGCGCTTTCCAGACATTGAACTTATATTCATCGAATCCGGCGGAGACAACCTTAGCGCAACTTTCAGCCCGGAACTTGTAGATTCAACCATTTTTGTAATCGACGTTGCAGAAGGCGACAAAATCCCAAGAAAAGGCGGACCAGGAATAATGCGCTCTAACCTGCTTGTAATCAACAAGATTGATCTTGCGCCTTTAGTAGGTGCCAGTCTTGAAGTAATGGAACGCGACAGCAAAAAAATGCGCGGATCAAAGCCTTTTGTCTTTACAAACATAAGAACCGGTGAAGGCGTAGACAAGGTAATTGATTTCCTTGAGCACGATGTATTTTTTTCAGATTTAGAAAAATAAACGATTCCAGACCTTTCAAATAATATGACTATGAATAATTTTGACCATGTTTCGCAACTTAAACTAAAAGTTTCTCAAAATTCAAAAGGAAAAACTGTCATTTCCAAAAAGTATTTTACGTCTCCATTTAAAATAATGAATCCTTTTGAACGCAAAGACGGCGGAATTACAGTTTACCAGCAGACAGCAAGTGCTGGAATTTTTGCAGGAGATACACAGGAACACTCCATATATATAGAAGAAAACGCAACATTAGAACTGGTCAGTCAGTCATTTGAAAAGATTTTTAAAATGGAAGACGGCGGAAAAGCACGAAGAACCATTAAAGCAGAAGTAGCATCCGGTGCAACATTAATTTATACCCCCCTGCCCTGCATGCCGTTTGCAGGAAGCGATTTTTCATCTAATACAAAAATCCTGCTCCAGGACAATTCAAGCAGACTGATTTATGTAGATACTCTTTGCGGTGGAAGAAAAGAACATGGCGAATTATTTGATTACAGAAAGTACCGCAATTTAATTGAAATATTTAAGGATTCATTTTCCAGCGGAAATACGGCAAAACCTGAACTGATTTACAGGGACAATACCGTTTTTGAAGGAAGCGACTGCGGACTTTACCCGGATCGAAAAAAAATTTTGCAGTCTCCTGCAATGTACGGAAATTATTCGCACTTGGGAACAATGCTGATTTTTGGATTTCATTCTAAAGAAGGGAAAAACCTTAAACCGTCAGATTTATTTGAATGCCTTAATCTTCCGGAAAAACTGCTGTATACAGCAGAAAATCTTGAACTTCAACAGGGAGAAGCATTAATCAGTATAACTCAGACGGCAGGAAACGGAATTGCTGTCCGAGTTATGGCAAATTATGCAGAAGAAGTTCAAGAAATTTTCAATAAGGTAAAAAAGGAACTTTAATGCTTATCTGATTTTCTTTGCAGCAATTTTTCTGACATACATGGCGCATAATCCTGCAGCAAGAATAATTATTCCAAGAATTGTATCTTCCATGCTTATGTCAAAAAAGCCTTCTTCGCCAGCTGCACTAAAAATACAGTCTATAAGCCACATGAGCGACGCTCCCCAAAACATCAGCATTCCAAGAAATACGCCGCGGTCTGTTTTTCCGTTGTTTTTCTGTACAATGAAAACTGCTGTACAGAAAACAGCGGCAATAATTGTTATAATTTCACACATAAGATATTCTCCTGATATTACGTTTTTAAGAAAGCTGGGCTTTTTCTGCCTTTTTGATAAAATGTTTTACTGCAAGCCCTATTCCCCAAACCGCAGTAACAAGAAGCGCCATACAGACACCGACAGAAGACATTTCATGAAGCATTTCTACCGTGTCTGCAGGGTCGTTCATTGCTGTAAGGAACGGCGGATAAAAAACTACTTCTCCATGATAAATATGTTCTATAGCCAGAAGAAAACTTCCGCCGTAAAGCATATTCTGCAAAACAGAAACTTTGCCGTTAAACTTTTCAAGTTTAAGAGTCTTTTCTGCCTCAGAGATTGTACTTTTAGTAACAACCTTTCCGTAAATGCCTTTTACAGCACTCGTCAAAACCGCTTCTGTAAGCGGAACAAGAAAACATGCCATTGTAAGCCTCCATTAACCTATGCTCATTTTAGACTGAATCAATGCCTGATCTGCTTCTTTTGTAAGACCAGAAAGACAGATTTCGCCCTTATCTATTACGTAATACCTGTCAGAAATCCCAAGGACAAAATCCAGATACTGTTCAACAATCAGAACTGTAATTCCTAACTGCTTATTTACTTTCTCAATTGCGGCAGCAATATCTTCAATTACGCTTGGCTGAATTCCTTCTGTAGGTTCATCAAGAATAAGAAGTTTAGGATGACTGACCAGCGCCCTTGCAATTGCAAGCTGCTGCTGCTGTCCGCCGGACAGGTTTCCTCCTTTTCTGTGAAGAAATTCCTTGATTATCGGAAAAAGTTCAAACACTTCTTCTCCAACTTTTCCCTTTCCGCCGTTTACCTGTAGCCCAAGTTCCAGGTTTTCCTGAACGGAAAGCTGCGGAAAAATATCACGCCCCTGCGGAACATAACCAATTCCAAGCGCAGCTCGTTCATAAGTTTTTAAGCCAATAATTTCCTGACCGCTCAGCTTAATGCTTCCAGAAGGAGTTTTTACAAGTCCCATAATTGATTTAAGGGTTGTGCTCTTTCCAACTCCGTTTCGCCCTATCAGACATACAATTTCCCTGTCTGGAACAGAAAATGTAAGTCCTGGGATTATATTAGATTCGCCGTAACAGGCTGTAAGATCTTTTATTTCAAGCATATTAATCTCCTATAACGCTCCATCTAAGTCTCCGCACTGCTCGGCTTAGATTCCTTTTATCCACGTAGACTTTCGCGGCGCTCAAGTCTGCTATCTAGGCGCTCCATCTAAGCCTCCGCACTGCTCGGCTTAGATTCCGCTCTTATGAAACTTGCCGCGGCCCAGATAAACGGCTTTTACTTTTTCGTCGGCAAGGCATTCTGCGGGAGTTCCTTCTACAAGGATTTTGCCTTCGTGCATGACAGTAACCGTATCTGCAACCTTCCTTACAAATTCCATATCGTGCTCAACAACAACAACCGCATGCTTTTTTGCAATATTGCGGATTATCCGGCCAGTGCGTTCAGTTTCAGGCTTACCCATACCAGCAACAGGTTCATCCAGAAGCAGAACTTCCGGCTCTTGAACAAGAAGCATTGCAATTTCAAGCCACTGCTTCTGGCCATGACTAAGTCCGCTTGCCTTTTCGTTCTTTTTATCAATCAATTCAACATTTGTAAGGATTGTATCAATAAAATTCTTCTGCTCCTCTGTTGCCTTAAAAAACAGCGAGCTGAAAACTCCCTTGTTTCCTTTAAGAGAAAGCTCCATGTTTTCGTAAATCGTTAAGCTCTTGTAAATGCTAGGTGCCTGAAACTTTCTTCCAAATCCCAGGTTAATAATTTCAAATTCGCGCATTTCCGTCAGATTGATATTTACGCCCAGTCCGGCCATAAGTGGATTTCCGTGGAACACAACGCTTCCTTCGCTCGGCTTTGTCTTTCCGCAGATAATATCCAGCATTGTCGTTTTGCCGGCACCGTTTGGCCCGATAAAAAAGTGAACTTCATGTGGAAAAATCGCCGTAGAAACATCGTTTACAGCCTTAAATCCGTCAAATTCAACGGAAATATGATTAATTGTAACTACAGGCGGAATTTTATATTCCTTAGGCTTTTCCATTACATAACCTTCGTTATGCATAGGCATTTTGATTGGACCTTCTGGAGTAAATGCGTCAATAATTGCCTTCTTCAAACTCATATTACACCTCCATTACAGCAGAAGAATCCGTTTTATTTCCCATCTTTTTTTCAAGTGTCCTTCCAAGCCAAAGCTTTAAATCCATGTATACGCCTGTAAGCCCCCTTGGCAAGAACATTACGACTACAACAAACAATAGACCTATAAAGTACGACCAGATTTCAGGTAAATTTTCACTTACAAGAGTCTTGCACAGATTTACAACAAAAGCCCCTATTACGGCACCTATTAAAGTTCCCCTTCCTCCTACCGCAACCCAGATAGCCATATCAATGGAGTTTCCAATGCTCATTTCGCTAGGACTTATAATTCCGCTGAACGGAACAAACAGCGCACCGGCAACTCCGACTGCAAGCGCACTTAATCCGTAAACAAAAGTCTTGTATTGGGCAACGTAATATCCGGAAAAACGTGTTCTGTTTTCTCCATCCCTGATTGCTACAAGAACACGCCCGCACTTGCTTTTAAGAACCCATGAAAAAAGAAGATACGTAAGCACCATGAACAAAAGCGCAACATAGTACCATATGTATTTTGTCATCTTTGAATGCAGGGAAAGCCCGAACACGTAGGTAAAATCTGTAAGTCCGTTTGTTCCGCCCGTATACTGCTGAAGACCTATAAAAAGAGTTACAAAAACCAGCGCCAGCGCCTGACTTAAAATTGAAAAATAAACGCCTTTAATGCGATTTGTAAAAGTCAAGAATCCTAAAATTAACGCAAGTGCAGTCGGCACAAGCATTACCATAAGAATTGCCCCTGGAGCATATTCGTAAATTTCCCAGAACCACGGCAAAGTCGTTCTTCCAGACCAGCTCATAAAATCAGGAAGTTTTCCATTGCTTGCAATCAGCTTTAAATACATGCCGAATGCATAGCCGCCAAGCCCAAAGAATACGCCGTGACCAAGACTTAAAATCCCCGTATATCCCCATATAAGATCAAGCGCCATGGCAACAATTGCATAAGTAATGTATTTACCAATAAGACTTACCCTGAAAGGAGTGATAAACAACGGCAGAACAGCCACAATTAAAACAACAACCCCAAAAGCAAGGTCTTTTCCCTTCTGCGTAAGCCCATCTATAGTATTGGCAGGACCGGCCGCAAAAGTTTTATATAAATTACCCAGTTCAAATCTCACATCAAGCCTCCATAATTAAGGTAAAGCTTTCCCTATTCGTCTAGCGCACGGGAATGAATTACAAAAAGCCCCTGTGGCTTTTTCTGAAGGAACAGAATTACCAGCAACAGTACAAGCGCCTTTGCAATATTTGCACTAGTTCCCGCCTGAATTGCCGAGTTACTCATGCCAATCAATAAAGCTCCTGCAACAGTACCGGCAAGACGGCCTACACCGCCAAGAACAACAACCATAAAAGTATCTACAATATAGTTCTGCCCCAAAGTCGGTCCAACAGAACCCAAAAGACACAATGCACAGCCCGCAACGCCTGCAAGTCCGGAACCGATTGCAAAAGTATATGAATCTATCAGATTTGTCCTTATTCCAAGGCACTGAGCCATAGGCCTGTTCTGCATTGTGGCACGAACTTTTTTACCGTAGCCCGATTTATACATAAGAAAATACATTAAAATCATGCAGACAATTACAAGCCCGATGATAAAAAGTCTTTTATAAGTCATTACAAGTCCTGCATCATCTGCAGAAGCAAATAACGTTATGTTTCCGTTTAAGAATGATGGAGCAGAAACGTTAACATTTGGAGCTCCAAAAATTGATCTTGCAAGCTGCTGAAGTACAAGCGAAACACCCCAGGTAGCAAGAAGCGAATCTGTTTCGCGGCCATAAAGTCTTCTAATTACTATTTTTTCAAGAAGAAGCCCAAAACCAAATGCAGCAGCAAAACTAAAAACGATTGCTACTGGAAAATAAAAATCAAATGCACCCTTTGAAACAAATTTCAAGAAGAAATTCTGAACAAGATATGTTGTATAAGCTCCAAGCATTATAAATTCGCCGTGAGCCATGTTGATTACCCGCATCAATCCAAAAGTGATTGAAAGCCCCAGCGCAGCAAGCAGAAGAATGGAACTTAAACTAATACCGTTAAATAAAACTGTTAAAACTGAGGTCATAAAAACCTTCCTAAAAAAAGAACAAACCCAACTACCGTAAATAAAAAACTGTTAGAAAATCAATATGTTTCCAAAACCAGGTGGTTAAGCCTTTCGAACTGAGGGATGTCGAATGCTAACCACCATGATTTATGCTTTTATCACTCCTATAACAAATTAACTGTTACAGGCCTTTAGCCCATGAATAAGTAGAAAGATATGGATCCGGTTTTACAGCACCAGAAGTTGCCCAAACTTCATCAATAAGACCTTCTCCGTTAATCTTACCGATACGAACAGGCTTGTAGATGTGCTGGTTGTCACCATCCAAAGTAACAGTTCCTTCAGGAGCATCAAAAGTCATTCCCTTTGCTGCTTTTTTAATCTTTTCTACATCAAATGAACCTGCTTTTTCTGCAGCTTTTGCCCAAAGGTATACACCAATGTAACCAGCTTCGATCGGGTCATCTGTTACACGCTTAGCACCATAAGCAGCCTTGTAATCAGCAACAAATTTCTTGTTCTTTTCTGTAGCTGTTGTCTGATAGTAGTTCCATGCAACATAGTGACCTTTAAGGTTATCAATACCTACACCGCCAACTTCTTCTTCTGCAATAGAAAAACTCATTACAGGACATTTTGCAGCAGTAAGACCTGCATCTGTAAGCTGCTTAAAGAATGCAACGTTTGAGTCACCGTTCAATGTGTTGATTACACAGTCAGGTTTTGCAGCAGCAATTTTAGAAACGATTGTTGCATAGTCAGTATGTCCCATCGGAGTATATTCTTCACCGGCACAAGTTCCGCCAAGATGTGCAAGCTGAGCCTTAATAATCTTATTTGCAGTTCTTGGGAATACATAATCAGAACCAACAAGGAAGATTTTCTTTCCGAATTTTTCAACACAGAAATCAACAGCCGGAACAGCCTGCTGGTTAGGAGCAGCACCCATATACATGATGTTAGGGCTCATTTCCATACCTTCATACTGAACAGGATACCAAAGCAGGGCACCAGTATCTTCTACAACAGGTTTTACAGCTTTACGGCTGGCAGAAGTCCAGCATCCAAAAATTGTAGCAACTTTATCATTCTGAATAAGTTTACGTGCTTTTTCTGCAAAAATCTGAGGTTCAGAAGCACCATCTTCCTGAACTGCAACAATTTTTTTACCAAGAACACCACCAGCGGCATTAATTTCATTGATGGCAAGCATTTCTGCATCACGAACAGAAGTTTCTGAAATTGCCATTGTTCCGCTCAAAGAATGAAGAATACCAACCTTTACAGTGTCACCTGCATCTTTTTTTGAACATCCGGCAAGTGAAAGTGCTGCAACAGCAGCCAGAGCAGTAGAAATAATTTTTTTCATCAGCGTAGTCCTCGCTTTTATAGAATTATTTGTCCGTCCAGAACCCGGTTTGCTAAAAGCTCCGGCACAAACATCATGCAAACCGCCAATAAATCTCGTCTCGCAGCAAAAAAAAAGGTGTCAGAGATTTGTTCTTCCTTGAAGAAATCTCTGACACCTTTGTCTTATGGTCTTTATGCTACAGAAATAAAAAAATACATTCAATGTGCAAATTTACTAAATTTAACTGTAATTTTTATGCATAATGCACAAAAATTACAGTTAATGTGCCGGAATGCCCCTTCTCCCCTGCACTCACTCCCCTCAGATTTAAAAAGCAGGAAAACAGTTGACATTATAATCTAACACCGTTAAATTATCACTGTTATTATAACAAGGGTAATTTATGCGAAAAGCGAATACAGAAATTATGCCGCTTATAAAACAGCGGACTTTAGAAATGTTGATGAAAAAAAATCCTGATCAGATTGGAATGCGCGATATTGCAGAAAACTGCGGAATTACTGCGACTTCGATTTATCACTATTACAGGGATAAGGACAAGCTTTTTCAGGAAATTTCTTTGGACTGCCTTTATGAGCTCAACAAAAGAATAAAAGACGCCGCAAACACAGGAAATTCGGCTAAAAAGCAGATTAAAAACGCAATCAAATCTTTCCGCGACTGGTGTTTTGAAAATCCGCGGCTTTCGCTCCTTATCATGCAGGGAATTAAATCTGCCGATGATGCAATGCCGGAAATTATAGAACAATACTATGTTTGCAACAGAACCGGCGAAGAACTGCTTAAAAAAGCCGTCAGTCTGGGCGAAGCCCGCTCAGAAAATCCGCGGCTTGACATCGGCATATTGATTTCCGGCTTGTGGGGCTGCATTGAAGCAATTCTTCTTAAAAAAAGCGAAACAGAATACTGGGAAGACGGAAAAGCATTTACCGACAGATTCATAAAAATCTGGACAAAATCAATTTTTGTAAACGACAAGAACGATAAAGACTAGCGGAATTTATATAGGAGTATGATATGAAAAAAATCAGTTTATTTTTAATCCTTGCGGCAATCGCTGTTAATTCTGTAAGCGCAAGAAACATTACAGTCTCCGTTGGTGCCGGAAAAAACTGGAAAGCCGCACATACAGCCCAGTTTGCAGTCTGGCTTGAAGATACAGACGGAAATTATATTCAGACTCTTTATGTTACCCGCAAGGCAAGCAAAAGAACATGGATTTTCTGTCCAAAAGCCGGTCGCCCGGAAAGCCTTCCTGTATGGTATAACGCTTCCAGACACGAAGTTACAAAATCAAAGGTAGAAAACAAAACGGATAAATCTTTAAAAATCGATGCCGTAACAAGGGCCACTCCAAAAGGCGGTGTTGTTTTTAATGCTGAAATCACAGATAAAAACTGTGTAATAAAAGCAGAATTCAATACAAGTTTTGACTACAATGATTTTTATACAAAAAAGAATTCAAATGATAACGGCCAGCCTTCTGTAATTTACGAAGCCCTGATTCCAGAAAATGCCGTAGAAGAAATAAAACTTGACTTTGCTGGAACCGGTTCAATCGACGGAAAAGACGGTATCATTCATAAAGGCACAGAAGGACTTACAACAGCAATGAATATAGTAAAAATCACTACTGTAAGTTTTTAAGGCATTATAAGGTGGTTTACTTCGTGCTCTTACGAGTCTACAGGCTTAACCACTACACCGTAACGAGATTTTTTTAGGAGAAATCAATCAAATGAAAATCAAAATAACAAAAATTTTCCTGACCTTATTTCTGCTGGCATTATGCTCAATTCAACTTTTTGCGCAGGAAAATGCAGCCGATTCTCTGTTTTCCATGCGGCTTACAACAGATTTTGCATTTTATCCAAAAACAGAACCGGAAACCGGCGGAAATCACTTTGCACCAGTAACTGGAATATATGATCACCTTGAATTCCGCACGACTTTTACCGCAGACTACAAGCTTTTGACCCCGCTTGGCGAACACTGGCTTTTAAAAGACGCAAACATTCTTTTTACAGGAGCCTGTGAACTTTCGCCAGTTTCTGTACGCCCGCAGTTAAGCATCGGTTTTCAGCCTCTGCCCTTTCTTGTGCTCAAAGGCGGCAGTTCAATTGGTTTCGGATGGAATTTTATGGACTTTGAAGGCCTTTGTGAATTCAACCCTAAAACTCACGAATACGAAAATCTTTCAGCCTTTAAGCATCCATACTATGAATTTTGGGGACAGGCAATGCTTATGTTTGACACCGGAGCCGTAATTCCTAAAAAGAGCGACTGGAATCACGTTGTAATGGTGGCTTCATTTACGTCTTCTTACTCGGGAGTTGCAGGACTTGGAATGTACGAACCTTATGAATGGCAGTGCATTAAAAATCAAGTTTGCGGTGCAAAATTCGAAGCGCTTGGACTTCTTGCATATCAGATGCCGCTTGCCCTTTCGCGCATTGGAGTCATGTATACTGCCGGCGGATATTATTGCGGCAGCGACTACGGAGTTTACGACAAAAACTATGACGGCGATTTTATAACTCATTCAATTAATCCTCTGATTCAATTTAATCTTGGAAAAAAAGATGAACTTTTCTGCCTGTTTTGTTTTTCAACACGACGCAGTTTTGATTCCGAATGGGAAAAAACAGAAGAAGAACTATTTATGAAAACAACAGGAAGCGAATGGTTTTTCAGGCGCATAGCCCTAAGCTGGACTCACAGACTTTAACTAAAACCGGGGAAATATGAATATCATAATATTGAACGGAAGCCCGCGCAAAAATGGAAAAATCTCCACTCTGCTTCATTATATTGAAGAAAAACTTACAGAAAACGGAAATTCTGTTGAATTTATTGACGTATGCTCTGCCGGCATAAAACCCTGCACCGCCTGTATGGCATGCCGCTCAAAAGAAAAATGCGTTTTGCCGGAAGACGACGGACACAAAATTGCAGAATCCATAAAAAACTGCGATGGAATTATAATCGGAACCCCGGTTTACTGGGGAAACATGAACGGTCAGCTAAAATGCCTTTTTGACCGCCTGGTCGGAATCCTAATGGGCGAATCAAAATACGGAATCCCCCTTCCGCTCCAAAAAGGCAAAAAAGCAGCTGTAATAACCGCGTGCACAACACCCTTCCCTTTCAACATACTCGCACACCAGAGTACCGGTGCCGAACGCGCCCTAAAAGAAATACTAAAATCCTCCGGCTTCAAAATCTGCTCAAAAATAGCACTTTCCGGCACAAAAGGTAAAAACGGACTCCCTGAATGGGCAGTAAAAAAAACGGAAAAGTGCGCGAATAAATTCAGAAGATAACAATACCAAGGAAGAGGATGTCTCCCTCTTGGTAAAAATCAACGGTAATTTCGACAAGCTCAATCACCGTTGATTTTTACCTACCCCTTTCAGCGGGGGCCCCTCTGGCTTCTGCAAGATATACTATAAATTTTCTTTACAAATAGAAATTTCAGTAATAGCATTGATATATTCAAAAGAATCTTTTTAAAAATTTATATTTTCAAGCTTAATACAAAGGAGTACGTTATGAAAAAAATTCAAAATAAACTTATTTTAAGCTATTCCGTAATTGTCTTGTTCTCAATTCTGCTTCTTTCTGTACCTATGCTTAAAACACAGATTTCAGAAATCAAGAGCAATATTAATGAATCCGCCGCAGTGCAGTTGTCAGCCGCTGCAGATTCTGTAAATGCTTTCATAAACAAAGCAGCAAGAGTCGTACAAGACATAACGCTTTATCCAAAACGCGGAAAATTTTCACTTGAAACTGCTCAAAAAGATTTTGATTCCCTGATAAAAGATGATCCGGCATTATTCAGCCTTTATTACGCAGACCCTGTCCCGATGAATCAGGGCGGTATGTTCTATTCCGGAGACGGCTGGATTCCGGATGATGATTACAACAAAGAAACCCGCGGATGGTATGCAGCCGCAAAAAAATCAAATAAACCTGAAATTTCAGAACCTTATGTTGACATGGCATCTCATTCTTTGATTACAACAATTTCTTTAGGTGTAAAAGATGACCATGGAAAATTTATTGGTGTAGTCGGAATTGATATTCTTCTTGAAGTTCTTAACGACATGGTTTCTGGAAAAAAGCTTTCAAAGCACGGACAGACTTTTATTCTCGACGCAAGCGGAAAGTACCTTACAAACAGCGATTTTAACAAAATCGTTAATACAAACTTTTTTGACGACTACAAAAGCCTTGCAAAATACAAGTCAAACCTTAAAAATGACCTTTTTATAAAGACAAACGCTGCAGGCGGCTATTACTTCTGCGGTCAGATTATCAGTGAAGAATCAGGCTGGATTCTTGTTACAGTCGGACCTTCTGCAGAACTTTATGCTTCCCTTCGCAACAACATCATTCTCATCGTATTAATGGCAGTAATAAGCCTTTGTGTTTCTCTTGCAATTGCATATCTGTTCTCGGCAAAAATCGTAACTCCAATCAAGACAGTAGATTCAACCGTAAACCAAATTGCTTCTGGAAACGCAGACCTTACACAGCGCCTTAAGGTAGACAGCAATGACGAAATTGGAAGCCTTGAAACAGGATTCAACAAATTCGTAGAAAAGCTCCAGACCATTATTTCTCAGATTCAGGGTTCAAATTCTGAACTTAAAAATGTAGAAGTTCAGCTTGTAGACAGCGTAAATGACGCATCAAGTTCAATTACTCAGATTCTTTCCAATATTGAAAGCGTAGGAAATCAGGTTACAAACCAGGTTAATGCCGTTTCACAGACATCTGCCGCAGTTGCCGAAATTGCAGAAAACATCAACAGCCTTGAAAACATGATTCAGAAACAGGCAAACGGTGTTTCAAGCGCAAGCTCTGCCGTAGAGGAAATGATCGGAAACATCAGCTCAGTAAACATGTCCGTAGAAAAAATGGCTCAGTCTTTTGCCCAGCTTGAAGAAAGTTCCAAAAACGGAATTGATCAGCAGAAATTTGTTGACCAGCAGGTTTCAGAAGTTTCTGAACAGTCAAAGACGCTGCAGGACGCAAACTATGCAATTGCGAACATAGCAAGTCAGACTAACCTTCTTGCAATGAACGCCGCAATCGAAGCTGCACACGCCGGCGAGGCAGGAAAAGGATTTGCAGTTGTTGCTGACGAAATCCGAAAACTTTCGGAAACTTCTTCGGAGCAGTCAAAAAAGATTGGTGCCGAGCTTCATAATATTGTAGAAACCATTAATGCGGTTGTGGCGGCGTCGGCAAAAAGCACGTCCAGCTTCAATCAGGTTTCGACCCTTATTTCTGCAACAGATGAACTTGTCCGCCAGATTCGTGCCGCAATGGAAGAACAGGACGAAGGTTCAAAACAGATTCTTGAATCGCTTAAGCTTATGAACGACAGTACTTCTGAAGTAAAAACAGCTTCAAGAGAAATGAAGGAAGGAAACCAGATGATTCTGAACGAAGTAAACAACCTTCAGAATACAACAATGGTAATCAAAGAAAGCATGACAGAAATGTCGCAGGGCGCAAAAAACATGAACGAAACAAGCGCTTCGCTCTCCGAAATCTCTACCCAGGTTCGAGAATCAATCGCAAAAATCGGGCAGGAAATCGATCTGTTCAAGGCATAAAAACAAACCAGTTCAAAAAAAAGGGGCTGACTAATAAGTTCGTTGTATTTGGTGGTCATTGACTTTTTGAAATGACCAAATGTGGTTTCGACAAGCTCAACCACCGCAAATTAAACTTATTAGTCAGCCCCTTTTTTCTTTATAAATTAATCCTTAATTATAGTTTCCAGGGCAAGCACCATCATATCCTTGAATGTCTTTTCCCTTTCTTCTGCCGAAGTTTTTTCGCCCGTAAGAATGTTGTCGCTTACAGTAAAAATAGAAAGCGCCTTGCGCTTAAACTGAGCCGCAAGCGTAAAAAGTTCCGCAGATTCCATTTCTATTCCAAGAACACCATACTTTTTCCAAAGCCGCCAGTTTTCATTAATGTCATAGAAAAAATCACTGCTGGTAACAAGACCAACGTGAACGTTCAGCCCTGCTTCCTTTGCCTTTGTGTATGCATCATACAAAAGCCCAAAATCAGAAACCGGCGCATAATGAAGCCCGCCAAAACGCTGATTCAAAAGAGAAGAATCCGAACATGCTCCGTTCGCAACAATTACATCGCGAACCTTTACATATTCCTGAATTGAACCGCAGGTTCCTGTGCGTATAATCTTCTGAACATTATAAAACTGATAAAGTTCCGTTGCATAAATTGAAAGTGACGGCTGCCCCATGCCGGAGCCCTGAACAGAAACCGGAACGCCTTTGTAAGTTCCAGTAAAACCGAACATTCCACGCACTTCATTATAACATTTTGGATTTTCCAAAAAATTTTCTGCTATAAACTTTGCCCTTAACGGGTCGCCAGGAAGAATAACACGAGGTGCAATAGCCCCTTCCGGCGCATTAATATGTGTACTCATATTTAAAATTATAAGGTGTAATGAAAATTTTGCAATAAATAAAAAAATAATTTTATTTATTGCAAATTATTTGATATCATGTATATGGAAAATTTACATAAAAATAACAAGGTGTTTTATGAGCAACAAAATTATCTTAAAAGCAGAAGATTTGGACGGCTACCTGACAAAAGAAGATCAGGAAGATCTTAACCGGCTGGATGAAATGTTCAAGGAAACAATGAAATTCTTTGAACCAAAAAACGAAGCTAAAATCATAGAAGGATATGACAAAATGGGTCATGAAATGCAGAAAATCTGTAAATCACACCCACAGGTTAAAGTCTATTCCTTTGAAACAGACGTTCAAGCACAGGCCGAAGCAAGCCGTGTAATTTCAAAACTAAGGGATGAACGCACTGATCATCAGGAATTCATGTATTACAGCCAAAGGGCATACGAAATGCTTTTCCGAATGGCATATACAAACCAGTCAACAGACAAAAAAGGTCATATTGTAGTAAAAACACCAGTTACCTATCCTGTTCAGAATTACGCAGTGCACAAAATCCCGGACATTGATCATAAAATAGAAAACACAGTAATGTGCGTCATGTTAAGAGGAGCCCTCCTTCCAAGCATGATTGTTTCAAAAGAAATCGAAGAATTTTCATCAAAAGGATACATTACGCCTTTTGCACTTTTCAAAATCAGCAGAAATGACACAAAAAATGAATCCGACATGGAATATGTTCTGGATCTGGATAAATCTTTCTTCAACCTTGAACAGTTGAACGGCAAAGACCTTATATTTGCAGACCCGATGAATGCTACCGGCGGTTCCCTTGTCACTGTAGTAAAATACCTTCAGAGTCAGGGCGTTGAGCCAAAATCAATTGCATTCTTTAACACTATTTCTACACTTAAGGGAAGCATCCGCGTAACTAGAGCATTAAAAAACTGCACTTGCTATACACTGTGGCTTGACCCGGTAATGAATGAAAAGGCATACATCATGCCTGGTCTTGGAGATGCCGGCGACCGCCTTAACGGCTGTGACACAAAAGACCACGCACGCAACATCATTCAGCTGCTTGCAGATTACGGTCACAACATTTCAAGCCTTTACCGTTCACAAATGTTCGAAATTGAACGTACAGTTTTAGGATAAGCAAAATACAGCGTACATTGTATTCATACAGTGCTACGCTGACTTTTTATAGGAGTATAAATAAAATGGATTTAATTTATGGAATTAAAGACCGCCCGAGATTTTTAAAAGTATTTCTGTTTGCCGTTCAGCAGCTTCTTGCCATCATGGCAGCAACAATTGCAGTACCGGCTATTGTAGGAAACGGCCTTACCGCTTCTGCAGCCCTGTTTGGAGCCGGCGTCGGAACAATAATTTACCTGCTGTTCACAAAAAGTTCCAGCCCTGTCTTCCTTGGAAGTTCGTTTGCCTTTATCGGTTCAATGTTCAGTGCCTTTGGTGGTGCCGCTTCGGTTTCTGTGGGCTACTGGGGACTTATAATCGGTGCAGGAATGGCCGGAATCGTATACATCATCATTGCAGCAGTCGTTAAATTCTGCGGAGTTTCATGGATTGACCGCATTATGCCGCCTGTAATCATCGGACCAACAGTCGCAATAATCGGATTAAGTCTTTCTGCAAATGCAATCGCCGACTTAATGAACCCTACAGTAAAAGGCGGCAGCCCTTACATAGCAATAATCTGCGGACTTCTTACACTCGCTGTAACAATGCTCTGCTCTACTTACGGAAAACGCGCCGGCCGCCTTATTCCATTCATCATCGGAATCCTTGCTGGCTATGGAGCCGCTTCTGTTTTTGCCTTGCTCGGTCACATTCTGGACGAACCTTCCCTTATCGTAATTGACTACAGCGCAGTAACAAGCCTCAATTTCAAATCGCTTGCAGGATATTTCTCAATGCCAAAATTCGCCGTTCTTTTAGGCGGATCAGAAGGCTTTAAAGGAATTACAGGCTCATACCTCCTTACAATTTTTGCCGCTTACGTGCCTGTAGCATTCGTGGTTTTTGCAGAACACCTTGCCGATCACAAAAACCTTTCTGCAATCATCGGAATAGACCTTTTAAAAGAACCTGGTCTTACACGCACACTTCTTGGAGACGGAGTCGGAACATTTGTTTCTACAATTTTCGGCGGCTGTCCTAACACAACATACGGCGAATCAATCGGCTGTGTTGCAATTACACGCAACGCCTCAACAATTTCAATTTGGGGCTGTGCATTCCTCTGTATCATTGTAAGCCTTATCAGTCCGCTTGTTGCATTCCTAGAAACAATTCCAAAATGCGTAATGGGCGGAGTCTGCGTTGCACTTTACGGATTTATCGCTGTTTCCGGCTTCAAAATGTTCCAGAAAGTTGATCTCAACAAAAACAGAAACCTTTTTGTTGCCAGCGTAATCTTTATTACTGGTGTTGGCGGCATGGTAATTAAATTCGGTCAGATAGAAATCCGAACAGTAGCCTGTGCCCTTATTCTTGGAATCCTTACAAATGTAATGCTTTCAAAAGAAGAAAACTAGACTTTAAAAGCAATTATGCCGGAAACAGCCGCAAAAGCCGCCGTTCCGGCACAACGCTAACCACTGATCATTCATAAATCGGTTCAAAATCTTCCGCCGGGTGCCCACAAATCGGACATTCAAAATCCGGTGGAAGTTCTGAGCCTTCATATTCGTATCCGCAAATTTTACATCTCCAGCCCTTAATCTTTTTTCCTTCCGGAACAGAATCTTTCTTTTTAGGCTTTACATCCGACTGATATTCAGCATACGTAAGCGGCTTTTTATCTCCAACAGTCCGAGCATCCGTAACTTCTGCAATAAAAAGACTATGACTTCCCAAATCCTGAACAGAAACAACCTTGCATTCAAAAACCGCGCAAACTTGATCAGTAATGTAAGGGCAGCCGTTTGCGTCAGTTTTATACTCAATTTCTGCAAATTTGTCTGCATTCCGTCCGGACTGGTAGCCGAAGCGCTCAATCGTACTGAACGTACAATCCCTGCTCAAAACCGAAAGCGAAAAAACTCCGGATTTTTTAATCATTTCGCATGTAAGGTTCTGATTAATGCACGATATTGCAAGCCTTACTGGATTCACCGCCGCCTGAAAGCACGTATTTGTAATGCATGCATTAATTTTTCCCTCTGCCGCCGTTCCCAAAACAAAAACGCCATAGGAAAGATTATAAAAAGCTGTCTGATCCATTCTGCCCTCCAGAAAATAAAAATCTTCAGACAAAATTGTATCAGACTTAAATTAGAAGTAAAGAAAAATAATATTCATATTGGTAATTTCATGTTGCAATTATATCTTAAACCTTTCCCTTATATTCAAGGCAGAGCATTGTTACATCATCAAACTGCGGCGCTTCGCTGGTAAAAGTTCTTACCGCCTCGCCGACATGTTCAACAATTTCTTGCGGGCTACTGTCTTTTACTTCATTTAAGGAACCTACCGTTCTTTCCATCTCAAAAAGTTCATTGCCTGAATTTGTTGCTTCCGGGACACCGTCTGTATATAGGAAAATTTTTGAACCCGGCTCAAGCTGAATTTCGTATTCCGAATATTTCATTGTGTCAATTCCACCTACAGCAAATGCATGTTTATCCTTAAGAACGGTAAAATCTCCGTCTGCATTTTTAATGATAGGATATTCATGACCGGCATTTGAAGCGATGATTTTTCCAGTAGAAATTTCAAGAATGCCAAGCCAGACAGTTACGAACATGTTTTCTTTGTTGTTTTCGCAGATTTTTTTGTTTACGGTTTCAAGGACATCCTTAGGGCTCTGCCTGCTTAAAGCATAAGTCTGAATCTGGCATTTTGCCATCATCATAAAGAGAGCTGCTGGAACGCCCTTTCCGGAAACATCCGCCATAACAATAGCCAAATGATCGTCATCAACAAAGAAGAAGTCGTAAAAATCACCGCCAACCTCTTTGGCTGGAGTCATTGAAGCATAAATGTCAAATTCTTTCCGATCTGGGAAAGCTGGGAAAACCTGAGGAAGCATATCCGCCTGAATCTGTGTCGCAACATTAAGCTCCGTACTGATTCTTTCTTTTTCTGAAAGAATTCTGGAATTTTCCTGTATATATTCGCGTAGTTCTTTTTCCATGGTAACAAAACAGTCCGAAAGCTCTTCAAGTTCATCTCCGGTGTGAATATCAGGATTTATGTGCTCACCGCTTTCCATATTTGAAGCCATGCTTTTTGCGGCATTTCCCAGTTGCTTTACAGGCTTTATGATTCCGCGCTTTATAAAAAGATAGAAAATAGACATTCCAACAGAAACAACTACAAAAACGCTTAAAATAATTGCAAGAAGATAAATTAACAGGGTATGTCTGATTCCTGGCATGGAAAGGTCAACAGCGGCAATTGCAACAGGTTCGCCTTTGCTGTTGAAAATCGGGGAACTTGCAATTGCAATAAAACCGTAAGTATCATCTTTTGTAATAAGAAGTTTTTCTGGTGGGTCTTTCTTCATAACGGAAAAAGACATTTTCTTGCCGTTTTCCATATATTCTTCCTGATAACCAAGCGGACAGGCGCCTTCATAAGTGTCTGCATCCCACACATAGACAAGATAATCTTCTTTTGGAACGTAGATATAATAATAAAGGATTTCTGTATTTGCCTGAAACGAGCGAAGAAAACTTTTTACGTCGCGGTAATAATCATCTTCTTCAAGATTTTCAAGATAAGCGGCAATTTTGTCTCCATCAATATATTCAGAAGCAGCCTTTGTATAACCGAATGCCAGTTTTGTATAGGACTTCATTTTTTCCCTGTAATACTGAATTCCTACATTGATTGCGGTTAAAACAAGAATCACCATCGACATAATAAAAACGCCGCGAAGCATTTTCTTCTGAATTTTACTCATATTATTTCCCCTGAATTGATTTCTTTCTGATAAAAAGTGCAAACCCAACAGAAATAAGGCTGATTAAGTAGCCAAGCAGAATTGAATATAACTGCGGCAAAAACTGATTTCCCCTTATTATATATAGAAGAAAATCAGTCAACCACATAACCAGAACCCATTGGATAAAATAAACATGCGTTGTTGCCCGACTAATCTGAACAATCAGGTATAAAACTCGCTCGGGAAGTTTTGCTGCAAACAGATTATAAATTCCAAGCAAAGCAAGAACGGCACAGATTGAAGCAAAAGTGTCTGCAATCCCCATGTGATAGTAACTATTCTGCCCTTCGTCAAACATTCCGCTTGCATTTATGATTCCTTTTGTAAACCAGATAACTGCGAAGATAAGGCACGGAACAGATAAAATCATATAGAGCTTTTTCTTGTCTGCATCTGAACAGGAAATAAGTTTTTTTCCAAAAATATAGCCGGAAGCAGGAACAATGAACCAGTTTAATAGAGGAAAATCGCTGAAAACCATTTCTGCAGAATCTTCAACTGCAATAAAATGACCAAGCAATACATTTAAAATCTGATTGTTAGCATCAAAACCGGATAAAAATATTCCTGCAATCCTCATAATTACGGCCGTCAATAAAATCCCCAAATCAGGAAGTTTTAAGGCTTTTAGCAGTGCCATTAAAATCAGACTTAATGAAGCAAACTGAAGGACATCGTTTCCAAAGACCCTGTACCATAAAGGTTCAATATACTGTTCTGCACTGTGAGTAATTAAATAACCTGTAATAAATGGAAGAAAAAAACGCAGGATATTTAAGGCAAAGCCGACAAGTAAAAGTTTTAAGCCACGGTAAAAAAATCCTTTAGCAGAATGACGTTTTGAATAAACAAACCCAACCCCCATTGCAAAAAGAAACATAGGGGCAGCAAGAGGACCTCCAAGGACGGAGTCATAAAAAAAAGGAAAACCATGCGCCAAAACCTCATCTGTAGAACATTCAATTACCGAATGAATTGGAGCAAGATTTATAACTACCAAGAATTTTGCAATGTCAAATTCAAGTTGTCTTCCTGAGTTTATATTTTCCTGAAACATACAATAAGTATAACATAAGTTTAGGATTTTACATTTAAAACTTGACAAAGGGAGGGAAAAACGTTACATTGATTATGCAACCTTTGTTGCATAACATTTCTATTATTTTGGAGGTAATCGCGATGCCACCAAGAGTAAAATTTTCAAAAGATGAAATAACAGCCGCTGCCCTGGAAATCGCAAGAAGAAATGGTATTGATGCTGTAACAGCACGTGACGTAGGAGCAGAACTAGGAGTATCTTCAAGGCCAATCTTTACATGGTTTGATTCAATGGAACAGCTTAAAGAGTCCGTTTGTGAAGCCGCTATTGATATATGGAAAAACTACCTTCAGCAGGGACTCGCCTCTCCCCGCCCGTTTTTAGGCACAGGAAAACAGTACATTCGATTTGCCAGGGAAGAACCTAATTTATACAAACTTTTATTCCTTTCTGCACCAATCGGAAAGACAAACGGTGCCATTGAAGCTATAAAAATGACTATGGAATCGGCAAAAGCTTCAATTATGAAAAACTACAATCTTAACGAAGCAACTGCAAACAAATTCATGCGGAATATGTGGCTTCTGACCACAACTTTTGCAACTCTGATTGTAACGGGCAGCTGCCCATATAGTGATGAAGAAATGGAACAGATTATGTGCGAAGTAAACGCTTCACTTTATCTCGGATATAAAAAATTAAAAGGTCTTGCAGACGGCACCTTTGATTTTAAACAGCTTTTTTCAGATATACACGACGACAGAATATAGCAAAAATTTCTAGATTTTCACAAAATGCAAAAAAAAAAAGCGGGCCATCGCAACATTGCAGAATGTAGCCCGCTTTTTTTTTGAAGTATGAAAACCCTAATTTAATGTGAACTTTACCGGGTACCTGTATTTTACAGCGCAATTTTTGCCGTTTACGTTTGCGGGAATACAGGAAAGTCCCTGCAGAGCGTTTACGGCAGCCTCTGCAAAACCGTGACCAGGATCCTTTAAAACCTTGATTTTCTTTATGGTTCCATTGCTGTCTATAAAAAGTTCCAAATAAACGATTGCTTCAATTCCCTGTTTCAGAGCCATTGGCGGATACACAATTCTAGAAAGCACTTCTCGTGTAGGAATGACTGGAATCGAAGAAATTTTATGCTGCGGAAGATATTCAATTTCTTCTTTTACTTCCTTTTCTGTCTCTAAAACTTTTTCTGCGGCCTTTGGCTGATTTGCAACCGTAACAGATTCTTTCTGCTGAACCGGAGGCTGAACATATTCCTGAATGTCTACAAGTTTAAAAACATCTGCTTCCCGGAAATCTATAGTTTCTGCGTTATCTTCCCTTTCTGAAAAATTGAAGATTAAAAACACAGCCGCATGAAGAATTAACACCAATGCAAAAACCAGCGGACGGGCAAATTTTGTATAGTTTGAAATTATGTCAAAATGCATTTTATTTTTCCTTAACGACAAAACTTACTACTCTGTGCTGAAGCGACTGCAAAACACAGACCACGGAATTTACATATTTATAAGGCGTATCTTTATCTGCAATTATATGAACACGCACATTCGGATTTTCAGAAACGGCACTTACAATGGCTCTTTCCAATGAAAGCATGTCTAGCTGTTCGCCATTTGCAGAAATAATTCCGTTTTTTTGAACCCATATTTCAAAGTTCGAATCTGCCTGTGTCCGCTCAAGAACAGCGCTCTCTGAATAATTGATTTTTTCTTCATAGCGCTGGTTCATAAGCGAAATCAGCATAATGAATATGAGCAGCAGAAATCCGATATCTGACATTGAAGAAGTCGCAATCGAAGGATTTCTTCTTTTTCTTTTTACGTTTACCATAAGCTATGCTCCGTTATCCATTCGGAACGAAAAATTTTCAACCTTCAGCCTTCGTATTGTTGAAATGACGTCTACAACATTCTGATATGGAGTTTCTGGCGAAATTGTAAGAAGAAATGTCATGTTAGGCCATTTTTTTAGCTTTTCTTCGATTTTGCATGATAATTCTTCTATTAATATGTTCTTTCCGTCCATCAATATTGTGCCGTCTGCCTTAAGAGTACATTTTATAATGTCCTCTGTATTTACAATAATCGGCTTGTCTTTTGAAGGTAGATTCAGCAGAAAGCCCTTGTTTACGTTAAATCCCGCAATTACGATAAAGAAAATTATCAGCAGGAATGAAAGGTCGTTTAACGAACCGGAACTTCCGGCATCTTCAACATTATGTCTTACAAAACGCTTGATCATTTTTCTGTCCTAGGATTCAATCAATTCCGGTACAAGATCATTAATTGCCTTTGATGTTTCTGCGGCAAATTTGTCTACTTTCTGAATAAGAAGGTTGTAGGCAACCAGCGCAACGATTGCAATGATAAGGCCGAATACAGTTGTAATCAGGGCTTCATAAATACCGCCTGCAACAAGTTGGGCATTAACGTCGGTTGCAACTGCGATTGACTGGAAAGCTCCGATCATGCCGGAAACAGTTCCCAAAAAACCTGTAAGCGGCGCAAGTGAAGAAAGCGATGTAAGATAATTAAAACCGTTTTCCATTCGGCGAAGGCGTTCCTGAGCTTCTGCTTCTGCGGCGCGTTCCATTCGGTTTTCGCCGTATTTTGCATTCTGCAAAAGTGCAAGAAGAACTGATGCTACAGTCTGTTTGTGCGTACATGAAGCAAGAAATTCTTCGGCTTCATGCTTTTTTCCTTCCTGAAGAAAAGACTTTATTTTATCTCGTATTGAAGCAACTTCGCAGTCATGCCATGCAAGATATATGCAGCGTTCGATTACAATAGAGATTGTAGCAACTGAAAATGCAAGGAGAACCCACATGAACGGTCCGCCAAGTTTGAACAATTCGATTAAACTAAATCCTTTTTCCATAATTATCTCCTAATATAATTTCCTAAAATTTTACCTTAAAGCCAACAGACGGAATCGGCATTCCTATGCTAAAGTCTGCTGACTCTGAAACATCGCTCTTTTTTCCCGTATACTTGTTGTAAGATTTGTATGTCTTCGGCGAATACAGGTTTACGAATACGTCCTGCAGAGCATAATACACTTCACATTCAGCCTTGTTGTTCTTTGTTTTCCAGGTTTTTGAAAGGCGCAGATCAACCGGGCAAGACAAATCTGTTCTTAAAGAATCACTGTAAACAGAGCTTCTTGTGTAACGCTGAATTACAGTTCCATCTTCCATTCTTGCAGCATAGCAGGTTATGTTTCCAACGTCATCAAGAGGCGCACCTGATGCAAGTGTTCCCTTTACTGTAAATGTCCAGCCCTTGCCAAAATGAAGGTTGCTTACAAGATTCAATGTATGAAAGCGGTGGTAGCTTGGATAATACCATTCGTCCATCGGCTCTCCGTAAATTGTAGATTCAGCATGTACATCTGATTTTATATTTGCCGGATTGTTCATGCGTGCATAAGTAAATGAATATGAAAGATATCCGTCCCATCTGTTGCCGGCCTGCTTTTCTATCATTGTGTCTATACCAAATACATGGCCTTTTCCGTCTGAATCTGCGCTGAACTTTGCAACCTGATAGTCGCTTTCTGCCGTTGTGTAGGAATAAGTATAGATTCTTGAAAGGTAATATTTATAGTAAGATTCGAGTTTGAAATTCCAGCCGTTTGTAAGAGCAAGATTTGAACCCAGAACTGCAAAAATTGCCCGATTAGGATGTTCGCTGTACTTGCCCATACCCATTTCATCAGTAAGAATCATTGTTTCGCGCGGTATAGAAACAAACAATCCTGAGCCGGCAGTAAATGCAACTTTATCAATACTTCCAATCTGTCTCCATGGCGTAACAGTTACAGTAGCACGAGGACATACATCAGGAACAAAATTTATGCTGTAACATTCTGTCGGGTTCCAGAGAGTAATAAATTCTCCCCTAATACCGATTTCTGACTGAATTAAATCATTGTCTGCACCAAAGTTCCATGAAACAAATGCTGAATTATCAAGAATATAGTTTCCCTCGGCTGTAGTTGAAAATTTGGCATGCCTGAAAAGATTTTCGCCGTTAATTTCAATATCGTTCCAGCCGTCAACTTTTTCTTCTGTATCACCGAAAACAAAGACTTCTTCAATTCCGGCACAAAGATGATTGCGGGCGTTCAGTTCAATTTCTGCTTCAAATCTTCCTGTAAAAAGATGAGAAGTAATTATTTCCCCATAACTTGATTCCAAACCAGGAATTGTATATGAAGCACCGTTTTTTACACCTGGATAAACTGAAGAATACTTATTTACAAAATCAAAGTTATATCTGACAGTTCCGCTTTCCTTTACGCTCATATCCATATCTTCCGACATCCAGTTATAAGAAAGAAGCCCATGCAGCATAAGTTTGTCATTAGGAAGATATTTTACGTTGATTCCGCCCAAAGCCTGATAGATGTCATAATCCATTATTGCCCTAGTCTTAAGTCCGTCTTCTTCTTCCTCCTGATCAATTCCAAGACCATCGCTCCCAAAAAATCCTACCAGAGAAATAAACAGTTCCGGATTCGGAGTAAAATTAGCCTTAAGAAATGCGTCGCGTATATAAGGAGCGCGTTCAATCATATCAAGATCATCATTGCCTAATTTTTGATAAGCCCATACAACAGGATCAAGATAACTAAGATGGGTTCCGGCAATCATTCCGCCAATATTTTTCCCAAAAGGAATCTGTACGAATGCATCTGCGCAGGTTGTGGAAACACAGGCATTCATATGAAATTTTTCATAATCAGGAGTCAGCGTTGTTGCTTCCATAATGCCGGCACTTGCACGTCCATATTTTGCAGGAAAGACACCGTTAGAAAGTTTAATTGAATCTATAATGGAAGGATTGAAAATTGAAACTCCCCCGCCCCAGTGCCACGGGAAAATAGTATACATGCCGTCAAGCAGGCAGGCAGTTTCCCTTGGTTCACCGCCGCGAACAGAAGGTTCCGATCCCCACGCTCCGCTAAAAGAAATTCCAGGCAATGTTCGGACAGAAGTCATACAGTCTTCTGCAATACCTATGTTTGCAGTAGTATGCATCTGTTCTTTTGTCATTACTGTAGAAACGCCGACTTTTTCTTCTGTTTTTTCCGGTGCATTGCGATTTACAATAAGTTCTTTGCCTTCTATAACATCAGAAATACTCATATTGATTAAAAGAGTATTTTCTATTCCCGAAAATTCAACAACAACTTCCTTATATCCCGGAAGATTT
Organism: Treponema sp.; assembly: GCA_045123335.1. GTDB lineage: Bacteria > Spirochaetota > Spirochaetia > Treponematales > Treponemataceae > Treponema_D. The sequence goes on along the minus strand of JBGVIP010000060.1, from coordinate 4,364 downwards.
GCCTTTACTTTTCCAGAAGAAACAGAATCCGGCAGATTGAGCACCGCATTTCCATCTTCGTCTGCTACAGCATTGATTTTGGAATTTGATTCCAGCGCCAATTTAACCCCTTCAAGAGGAAAATCCAGTTCTTTATCTATAACTGAAATTTTTAGTTCACCGGCAAACACAAAAGATGTCAAAACCAATAAAATCATCCCCAAGACCTTTTTCATGGGTAAGCTCCTTAAAACTATCAGTATTAAATGTTTTATATGTTGCGCAACATTAGTTATACAACATACGGAATACTATGTCAACAACGACTCACGTCTGTTCAGACAAGCCAGAATCAGATATTAGAAATTAAATTGAAGAAGTAGAATACATTTTTAACAAGATGCAGAATTGCGGGGATGAAATACAAGGTTATAAACGTCTGTAACAGATTCTTGACATATAAATCTGCAAATATTAGCATATATTTAGTAAATTTAGCGTTATGAAAGTTAATATTAATCTTACATCGTTTTTTAGGGATCTTTTTTTAGTTATAAGCGAATCAACACTTGTATTTGCTATAATTGGAACTATTTTTGCCAAAACTGCGCCAATTTCATATTCATATTTTTTTCTTCCTATATTGATGGGAATTATCTGCATGATTCCATGCATTCCTGTTTATCTTCTAGAAAACATGACCATTCCGCAAGTTATTATACAGCGCGGAGCAGAACTGATTGTCCTTGAATTTGTGTGCATTTGGAACGCAAAGCTGCTTGCAGGAGAATTTCTTGGAAAACTAGGGCTTTGCGCTGTTGGTGCCTGCGTCCTGATTTTTGACGCCCTTTCATATTTTACTGCCTATAAAATGGAAAAAGCAGAAACAGAACGCATCAATAAGAAAATCAAGGAACTGGAAGAACAGAAATCTAAAAATGAGGCAAAACAGCAGGCTACTGCACGCGGAACTGAAGCCAAAACTGAAAAAATAGAAGTCTACGGCGACCACGACAGCCGAACAAAACTTTCTCTTGAAGAAATTCTTTATTTTGAAGCAGATGCAGATCTTGTCTTTGCATATACAACAAAAGAAATATTCCAGGTAAAGCAAAGGCTTTATCAGGTAGAATCACTTTCGCGCAATACAGGAATAGTACGGGCTTCAAAGTCTTACCTTATAAATCTTAACAAAATTCAGTCGGTACGCACGGCACTTAACAGCAGGCTTTATGCAAAAATGCCAAACGGTGAAGAAGTGCTCATAAGCCGCAAATATGCTCCTGCTCTAAAAGAAGCAATGGCCTGCTAGATATAACGCCGCACAAATAATCAGGCTTGCATTTCATACGGTTTTGCCTGCATCTTGTATCAATCTCATTCTATTTTTTTTCTTGTCAGATTATAATTTCTGTAATATAAATTATATATGTTGTGCAACATTTGTTTTATATTTTATGAGAGGATTATATGAAAATTCTTGTTCTGAACGGAAGTCCTAAATGCGAAAAGAGCGATACAATGCAAATTACAAATGCGTTTATCGAAGGTATGAATGAAAAATCAAAACAGAATGTGCATATTATAAATGTAATAGAAAAGCACATTGAATTCTGCAGGGGCTGCTTTGCCTGCATGCGGAACGGGGGAACATGTCAGCATAAAGACGACATGCGTGACATTCTGAATGAAATATTGGAGAGCGATGTTCTTTTGCTGAGTTTCCCCTTATATGCCTACGGAATGCCGGCTCCGCTTAAAGCGCTGATTGACCGCACCCTTCCCCTTTCTTCTATGGCAATGCAAAAAACAGGCGACCGCTACGAACACGTCGGGCAGGCTGATTTTTCGAAACTCAAATATATAATGATTTGCGGCTGCGGATTTCCGAACAGCAGGCATAATTTTGAACCTGCCGTTGCGCAGTTCAAATTAAGTTTCCCGGACAATGAAAAGCGTACAATAATAACTGTCCCGGAAAGCCCTATGTTTAATGTACTGGAAGCAGCTCCTGTAACAGGGCCAAGACTGAAATTAGTAAAAAAAGCCGGATTGCAGTATGCAGAAGCAGGTTCTATTTCCGATGATTTGCTGGCAGAAATTAATTCTCCTATGATCCCAGAAGAAGAATATGCAAAAATCGTCAATCAGAGCGTTTAATTCAGGAATATAATAAAATGATGAAAAAATACATTATTGCAAGTTATCTTGTTTTTTGGTTTATGGTATTAGGAATCTGCGGAACAGCCAGTATGGTATTCCATTGCCCGCCTGTTGTAATGAGGATTCTTTCAAATGTGTGCGCGTGGGCACCTACAATCGTTCTTCTTGTCGGATTTAAAAAATTCTGCCCGGGAATTACTGTAAAGCAGTTTTATAAAAAAGCATTCGGCGGAAAAATCAGCATTGCAACTCTTTTGATTGCTGCATTTATAACTGTATGCGCAACCATGGGAACTGTATCAATTCTTTCTGCAATTCAGGGAAAAACGCTTTCTTCATATTTTAGCCTTGGAACCTATCCGTTTTGGGCTTCATTCCTGTTTTCTATAACAACAGGCCCCACAGGAGAAGAATCCGGCTGGCGTGGATACGTACGCCCTTATCTGAATGCAAAATACAGTTTCTTTAAAGCTTCGTTACTTCAGGGAATTATATGGGCATTCTGGCATACAGTCCTCTGGTTCGTAGATTCAGATTTTATGGGATTACAGATGATTCCTTACATTCTTTCAAATGTAATTGTAATGAGCGGTCTTTGTTTTATCATGAATTTCTTTATGGAAAAACATGACAATCTTGTTTACGGAATCGTGGTTCATTTCTGTTTTAATTTCCTGTACTGCTTCCTTAAAGTAGACATCTGGTTCTATGTAATTCTATCTGTAATTTATATTGCGGTAATTGCTGTTCTGTGTCTTATAAAAGCAAAACAGACAGGAGCACAAGTTGCGTCGAGAGACAAGTTATGGAAGCAGCAACCGGAAGCCTGACCGTATTATTTGAAGATCCATTCTGGATAGGACTTTTTGAGCGCATTGAAAACGGAAAGCTGTCCTTTTCAAAAGTGACTTTCGGCGCAGAACCAAAAGACTATGAAGTAATGAACTTTATGCTGAAACACTACAGCGAGCTGAAATTCAGTCCGGCGGTAGAAATTGAAGTAAAGCAGACGGCAGATAATCCCAAGCGAAGGCAGCGCAATGCAAGAAAACAAATGCTGAATACTGGGCTGGGAACAAAAGCCCAGCAGGCATTAAAAATGCAGCATGAAGAAATAAAGACAGAGCGCAGACAAATCAGCAGAGAACAACGAGAGGCAGAAAAACAACGCTGTTTTGAACTGAAACAGCAGAAACGCAAAGAAAAAAAACGCGGACACTGAGTTTAGCGATTCCGATTTGTTTTAGAGGAAATCATGAATGAAATAACCTACAGCAGAAAAAACGAAGAAATAGAATGTATCCTATACAAAAATTGCGGGAAAAGTTATAAACCTCATACACATGCTTCGCATCTGACTGTAGGCTGCATAGAAAAGGGAAAAATATGCATTGTAATGGACGGCGAAAGCAGAATCTATGAGTCAGGCGAAGAATTCTTAATTAAACCGAACGTTCTTCACGAAATCAAGACTGTGGATGACAGTTCATATTCCATGATGGTTTTGTGCATAAAGATTGAAGCGGATGCAACAAAAACAAATGAAAATCTTCAGACCTTGCAAAAAGCAATTCTTGAAAATCCTGAAAACATCTATTTATATAGAAGAAATGTTAAAAGATGCTGGAATCAGTCCGTTCCACATGATAAGAAAGTTTAAAAAAGCGTTCGGTCTTACTCCCCTGCAATACCAGAATTCCTTATCAGCAGAGTGCCGGGAAGAATTTTGCAAATAAATATAAGCCGTCTTTACCAGCACGAACTTCATGATGCACTTTTGCTGGCATTACAGAAATAACGCTAGGTTCATAAGCAATTTCAACACCATTGTTTACGCAGATTCCTTCGTCGGCAATTACTTCATGTGTTTCAAGCTGAGTTTCATGAATATGATCGAAAATACTTTTCCAGGTGCGATCCGTACAAGATGATAGCTGTATTTTCCGTCAGTTTCCTTACCAGTAATAATGTGCTTAAGTTCAACCCCTTCAAAAACCGGATGCTTTGACCATGGAATTTGTTCAAAAGATACCGTTTTCTCCGGCAGACGCAGCTGACCGTTGTTAAAAGATTCAAAAACTTTATTTTTCATAATTATACCCCCGTTTATTTGTATATTTTGAGCCTAACAGAAAATAAAAAGCGGGAATTGGATAAAATTGCGGTTTTTGTCATATTTTTGCCACAATCAGGCGGTATTATTTTTATATACAAGGAGGCAG